>NZ_LT629766.1:2011491-2681988 GCF_900105315.1 Brevibacterium siliguriense
TGTCCGACCTCGGCTCCGTCGAATCCTCACCGCGAGTCGACGGACGCAATATGGTGATGGTCATCGCCCCGCACAAGTCAAAGTCTGACGCCAAGGCGGAGGCCCGGAAGGCATCGGCTGGTGCCAAGGGCAAGTCTGCTGAGGTGAAGTCCCGTCGCGATCGGGTTGCTGCAGAGAAGAACTCAGCTCGCCCGGACGCGTGAGAAATTAAGTACGTCGCGTTCCAGGTCTGTCCTGGTCTGTGCGTGTGAAGTAGTTGCCAGCGGTTGACGCAGGCAACGAATTGCAAAGGAGAACGGCACTATGCCGAAGCAGAAGACGAACAGCAGCGCCAAGAAGCGCATGCGCGTGACTGGCAGTGGCAAGATCATGCGTGAAGGCGTGAACAACCAGCACAAGTTCGAGGGCAAGTCCTCGGCTCGTAAGCGCCGCGTGTCCACCGACCAGGAGATCACCGGCGGCGACCGCGCCATGGCCCGCAAGCTTCTGGGCAAGCTCAAGGGCAGGTGAGACCCCTTTCGGGTCTTTCTTTCCCGGACAGTCTCCGGGATCTCCCACGGGCAGTCGAAAGCGGCTCCCACAGCTTGAACCAGAGTCCGGCACTGCCGGCAGATACGAACTTTCTAAAGGAGTAACACGTGGCACGTGTGAAGAGAGCGGTCAACGCTCACAAGAAGCGCCGGGTCATCCTCGACCGGGCAAGCGGCTACCGCGGACAGCGCTCGCGCCTGTACCGCAAGGCCAAGGAACAGGTCATCCACTCGCTGGTCTACAGCTACCGTGACCGTCGCAAGCGCAAGGGCGACTTCCGTCGTCTCTGGATCCAGCGCATCAACGCCGGTGCCCGCGCCAACGGTATGACCTACAACCGTTTCATCCAGGGCCTCAAGGCCGCTGGAGTCGAGGTCGACCGTCGCATGCTCGCCGAGCTCGCCGTGAACGACTCGGCCACCTTCGCGCACCTGGTCAAGGTCGCCAAGGAAGCTCTTCCTGCTGACGTCAACGCAGCGAAGACCGACGCCGCCTGAGCAGCGTCACTCTGAATATTCGGTCACCACGGTGACTGACCGATCGCCACGGTGATCGACGACGGCCCCGAACTGCAGGTTCGGGGCCGTCGGTCTTTTGACCAGGACTCGCCTTGCTCTCAGCTCAGCTTCCGCGTCTTCACTTCGCACCTCTTCCACTTCAGCATTCAACGGATCGAGAATACGGTTTCATGAAACTCCCTGACGTCATCTCCTCACCTCAGTCGAAGCGGATCAAGAACGCCGTGAAGCTGCTCAAGCGCCGTGATCGCAAGGCCACGGGGCAGTTCCTCGTCGAGGGTCCGCAGGCCGTCCGTGAGGCCCTGGCGCGCAATGGCTCCGTCGTCGAGCTCTTCATTACAGAGGAGGCCGCCGAGGAGCATCCCTCGTTCGTCTCCGCGGCAAAGCACGGTCGCATGCAGTGCAGCATCGTCACCCCCGAGGTGCTCACCGAGCTCGCATCGACCGTGAACTCACAAGGCGTCGTGGCCGTGTGCACGACCCTCGATGTGCAGCTGACCTCCGTGCTCGACAAGGAAGCGCAGCTCGTGGTCGTCCTATCGCAAGTGCGCGATCCGGGCAACGCCGGCACGATCATTCGCCTGGCCGATGCCGCAGGGGCCGATGCCGTGGTGCTGACCTCATCGTCGGTGGATGTCTACAACGACAAGGTCGTGCGTTCGACCGCCGGCTCGCTCTTCCACATTCCCGTCGTCACCGGAGTCGGGCTCTCCGAGGTGACCGAACTGGCCCGTGCCCGCGGCCTGCAGGTGCTTGCCGCCGACGCGAACGATGAAGCCCACGATCTGCACCACCCGTGGGACACCGGTCTCGACCTCACTGCACGAACTGCGTGGGTCTTCGGCAATGAGGCGTGGGGGATGAGCGCCGAGGATCTGGAGCTGTGCGATTCGTCCGTGGCCGTCCCGATCTACGGCTCGGCCGAGAGCCTCAACCTCGGCACCGCCGCCGGAGTCTGCATCTACGAAAGTGCTCGCAACCAGCGGATGTGAGGGACAGGGCGGCCTCGGTAGTTTGGGGAAGGTGCTCCTGACTGGCTCGCTGAACTGCGGAAGTGATTCAATTCTGCGCCGTTCTGCGCTACTGTGACGACAAGTGAGCTAGTCGATTAACAGCAGCAGTCAGGGCGGTGAGACGAGCGTGGTTGAGTTATCCGAGGCGCCGAAATCTTTGTCAACGCTGCGAAGCCATCACCTCAAAGAGGCGGTCGAATCGGTCGTCGTCTTCTCAACTGTTGCGGGGATCTTCTGGCTCCTCGATTTCGCCACGGGTGCTTCACCGTCGGTACCGCAGCTGTTGGTCACGGTGACGGTGCCTGCTGCACTTCTCAAGGAATATGTCGTCTACGCCTCAGCAGTGAAGAGACTGGGATTCATCGATGTTCCGAAGGCGGCTATGGCGGACACCTCAGCTTCCTACCGACACTGAATCGCGGACGACTTTGGGTTCATAGCACGCGAACGACCTCGGAGACCGACCGTCAGTTACGAACTTATTCGGCCGCTGCTGCGGCCTTGGCGGTCTGCTCATTGGCGACGAGTTCCCAGATGTAGCCGTCGAGGTCAGCGAAGTAGCCCATGTACGATCCATCGACGTCCTGGCCTCCATCTGCTGATCCGCCGGCGGAGGCAGCACGGTCGAGCACCTCGTCGATCTCGGCTCGGGTGGCGAACGCACAGGAGATGATGCTGGCGCCCGGGACAGGGTTCTTCGAACCGGGTCGGCCTGAGAGCTCGAGGTACTGGCCGTATTCGTCTGCGGTGATGAAGAAGATCGACAGATTGGGCAGTTCGAAGGCGACGATGCCATCTTCCACTCCGTCGGTTTCGAGTCCGAGTCCATCGGCGTAGAAGTTCGCGGTGGCCTGCGGGTCGGCGACGGGCAATGACAGGATCGTTGTCAGTGGTTTCATGCCTGCAGTCTAGTGGGGACGAACACGGTTGGGCAGGGCAGCCGTGTCACCAGCAGCAGTTAAGGTGGACGCATGGTGACTTCAGCCCCGCGCCCACCGAAACTCAACGTCGGCGATCTGGTTGGGGGTTACCTCGGCGATATCGGTCCAGAGGAATTCCTCGAGGGCATGGAGTTCACCGACCTCAACCTCGCCGAGACGGACGCCACCCAAGCGACATTCCTCGACTGCCGATGGTCAAACGTCAATTTCGGTGACGTCGAGGCTCCGACTGACCTCAACGGAGCCAGGATCTCGGGCACGGAGATCACGGACTGCCGCGCCGACACCTGGAGCATGCCCCGGGGAAGCATGTTGCACACCGATATCTCTGGAACCCGGATCGGGGCCGGCGTCGTCTATGACAGCGTGTGGGAGAAGGTGCGATTCATCAACTGCCGCATCTCCTACCTCAACCTGCGTGAGTCGAAGCT
The DNA here is from genome assembly GCF_900105315.1 of Brevibacterium siliguriense. Classification (NCBI taxonomy): domain Bacteria; kingdom Bacillati; phylum Actinomycetota; class Actinomycetes; order Micrococcales; family Brevibacteriaceae; genus Brevibacterium; species Brevibacterium siliguriense. The sequence goes on from NZ_LT629766.1 coordinate 2,014,926, forward strand.
CATCGACGTCGAGTTCCGCGACTGCAAGATCGACGAGATCGACCTCGACCGTGCGAAGGTCAGCCGGGTCGCATTTCCGGGAAGCAGCGTAGGAGTCTTCCAATGCGAAGGTGCCACTCTCGGCAATGTCGATATCCGGGGACTGGAACCGCACAGAATCTCTGGTGTGCACTCATTGCGCGGAGCGACCATCGACGATACCCAGCTCATGCTCTTCGCCGACCTCTTCGCCTCCGAACTCGGCATCACTGTGGAATGAGCGGACGGCGACCTTGCGGAGAAGCATGGTCTGGCAGCGACTTACCGCTTCCCTAACTCATCGATGAGCACACGCTTGTTCTCCGAGTAGTCGATCGGTACGACCACGACGTGCACTCCGCCGGCTGAGAACGCATTCTCCAGGGCATCGCTGATGCTGTCGACATCCTCGACGCGGGTGCCGGTGGCCCCATACGACTCCGCGTACTTGACGAAGTCGGGGTTGCCGAAAGTCAGACCGAAGTCCGGCATACCGTCACATTCCTGCTTCCAGCGGATCATGCCGTAGGCGTTGTCCTCGAGGATGACCACGACGAGGTCCAGCCCGAGCCTGACAGCGGTCTCCAGCTCCTGGCTGTTCATCATGAACCCACCGTCGCCGACCACGGCCATGACACGTCGCTCCGGGTAGGTCAGCTTCGCCCCGATCGCCGAGGGCAGCCCGGCTCCCATCGTCGCCAGAGCATTGTCGAGCAGCAGGGTGTTGGCCCTGGTCGTACGGTAGTTGCGGGCGAACCAGATCTTGTACATCCCATTGTCCAGGGCCACGATCCCATCGGTCGGTACGACGTCGCGGACCTCCTGGACGATCCGCTGCGGGATGAACCGATCCTCATCGGCACCCTCGTGGATCTTGATGAGGATCTCATCGCGCATCGGCAGGAGCGCCTCGGCGGTGGGCACGGGACCGCCGAGCGCCTCGGCGAGTTTATCCAGGGACGGACCAAGGTCGCCGATGACTTCGAACTGCGGGAAATACACCTGCTCGACGATGGCGGGACGGTACCCGATGTGCACGACGGTCGGCCCGGTCTCGTCCATCGTGAACGGCGGCTTCTCCGTCGTATCGTGACCGATGGTGACGATGACATCGGCGGCATCGATCGCGTCGTGGACGTAGTCACCGGACGTCAGCGCCGCCGTGCCCATGTACAGATCCGACGCGCCCGTCACCGATCCCTTGCCCATCTGCGTGGTGACGTAGGGGATGCGCATCTCGGCGACGAAACGCGACAGAGCCTCACTGCACGAAGCCCGGGAGGCATCCGCACCGAGCATGAGCAGCGGGTTCTTCGCCTCTTTGATGACGTTCGCGGCGTTCGCGATCGCCGTATCCCCGGCGACGGGCCGACCGTTCGTATGCGGTTCGATGAGCTCGAATCCCTCGACCGGCATCCCCGCGATGTCCTCGGGCAGCTCGAGGTGCACCGGTCCCGGACGCTCGGCCTGAGCGGCGCGGAACGCCTCACGGACCATCGTGGGAATCATCGCGGCCGAGGTGATCTGCTTGCTCACCCTCGTCAGCGGGTCCATCGTCGCCACCGTATTGACCATCTGGAACGCCGCCTGCTCGGCCGTGCGGATGCCCTTCTGCCCGGTGATCATGATGACCGGCATTCCGCCGAGGTGGGCGTACGCGGCACCGGTCGCCAGGTTGAGTGCGCCCGGCCCCAAGGTCGTCAGCACGACCCCGGGTTTGCCGGTGAGCCGACCGTAGGTCGCTGCCATGAACGCGGCCGCCTGCTCGTGGCGGGTGAGGATGAGCTCGATCGATGAGTTCCGCAGGGAGTCCACGAAGTCGAGGTTCTCCTCGCCGGGAATGCCGAAGATACGTTCGACGCCTTCGTTCTCCAGGGCGCTGACCATGACATCTGATGCACGTTGAATCGTCATGGTTCCGACCCTACGCTTTTGTCGCCTCGTTCCCTATGACCGGCCCCACATCACCGGCACCGAGGCGGCCCACTCACCCAGCGGACCCGACCAGGGCCCTGCCTGGGGAGACGATAGACTTGCTGACGAAGAGAAATGACGTCCCATCGACACGGACAAAAGGACATTGATGACAGACCAACTCGACCCCTTGGACGAGTCGGCCGTGAAGCAGGCCGTCGACGCGGCACTCAAGGCTTTCGCGGATTCGAAGACTCTCGACGAGCTCAAGCAGGCGAAGATCGACCACACCGGCGACAAAGCCCCGTTGGCGCTCGCCAACCGAGCCATCGGCTCACTCGACAAGGCCGATAAGGCCGCCGCCGGCAAGATCGTCGGCAAGTCCAGGGGAGCGGTCAAGCAGGCCCACGACGCACGTCTGGCCGAACTCGAAGCCGAACGCGATGCCGCCGTGCTCATCGAAGAGGCCATCGACGTCACCCTGCCCACCGATCGTCGCCGCCTCGGCGCTCGCCACCCGCTGAGCCTCATCCAGGAACAGGCTGCGGACTACTTCGTCGGCCTCGGCTGGGAGGTCGCCGAAGGACCGGAGATCGAATCCGAGTGGCTGAACTTCGACGCGCTCAACTTCGGACCCGACCATCCGGCCCGCCAGATGCAGGACACGTTCTTCGTCGACCCAGCAGATGCCGGCCTCGTTCTGCGCACCCACACCTCACCGGTGCAGTCGCGCTCTCTGCTGCAGCGCGGCGTGCCGCTCTACGTCGTGTGCCCGGGCAAGACCTTCCGCACCGATGAGCTCGACGCCACCCACACCCCGGTCTTCCACCAGATCGAAGGCATCGCCATCGACAAGGGCCTGACCATGGCCAACCTGCAGGGCACCCTCGACGGATTCGCCCGCGAGATGTTCGGCCCCGAGTCGAAGACTCGTCTGCGCCCGAGCTTCTTCCCGTTCACCGAACCGAGCGCGGAGATGGACTTCTGGTTCCCCAATAAGGTCGGCGGCCCCGGCTGGATCGAATGGGGTGGCTGCGGAATGGTCCACCCCAATGTGCTGCGCGCCGCCGGCATCGACCCCGATGTCTACCAGGGCTTCGCCTTCGGCATGGGCATCGAACGCACACTGATGCTGCGCGAGGGAATCAACGATATGCATGACATGGTCGAAGGCGATGTGCGCTTCTCGGCCCGTTTCGGAATGAAGGCTTGATATGCGCGTCCCACTGAACTGGCTGGCCGACTATGTCGATCTCCCAGCCGAGACCGATCCCCATGCTCTTGCCGCCGAGTTCGCTTCGATCGGTCTCGAGGAAGAGGACTTCTTCGGACCCGAGATCACCGGCCCACTCGTCGTCGGTCGCGTGCTCGAACTCGTCAAGGAAGAGCACTCGAACGGCAAGACTGTCAACTGGTGCCGCGTCGACGTCGGACCCGAACACAACGAAGCTCAGGATGATCCGAAGGACCCGCAGCCCGGTCCCGAGGTGCCCAGTCGCGGCATCATCTGCGGTGCCCACAACTTCGTGCCCGGTGACCTCATCGTCGCCTGCCTGCCCGGAGCGGTCCTGCCTGGTGATTTCGCCATCGCGGCACGCAAGACCTACGGTCACAAGTCCGATGGCATGATCTGCTCGGCCAAGGAGCTCGGCCTCGGCGAAGATCACTCCGGCATCATCGTGCTGTCGGATCTGGGATTGTCCGGTGAGCCTGGCGATGACGCGATCTCGCTGCTCGGCCTCGACCAGGTCACCCTCGACGTCAACGTCACCCCCGACCGTGGGTACCAGCTGTCGATGCGCGGCATCGGACGCGAATACGCGCAGATGAAGGGACAGGAGTTCACCGATATCGGTTCCGCCGAGGTGGCTCCCACCAATGCGGCCACCGACGACGGATTCCCGGTATCGGTCGAGGACAACAACCCCATCAACGAGGTGGCCGGCTGTGACCAGTTCACCGCCCATCAGGTCACCGGCCTGAACCCTGCCGCCAAGACCCCGTTCTGGATGCAGCGTCGCCTGCAGCAGGCGGGTATGCGCCCGATCAGCCTGACCGTGGACGTGACGAACTACGTCATGCTCGAACTCGGCCAGCCGCTGCATGCCTATGACACTTCGCTGCTCGGATCGGAGATCGTCGTTCGCCGTGCGAGTGCGGGGGAGAAGTTCACGACTCTCGACGATGTCGAGCGGACGCTCGATGCCGAGGACCTGCTCATCACAGACCGCGGGGATGGACCCAGCGGCACGGGCGGGAAGATCATCGGCCTTGCCGGTGTCATGGGCGGTGCCGACGTCGAGGTTCACTCGGGAACGACCGATGTCGTCATCGAGGCCGCTCACTTCGACCCGATCTCCATCGCCCGCACCTCACGTCGTCACAAGTTGTCTTCGGAGGCCTCGCGGCGCTTCGAACGCGGAGTCGACCCCAAGCTCGCACCCGTGGCGGCCCGTCGGTGCGCCGACCTGCTCGTCGAACTCGCCGGCGGCACGCTCAGCCCTGCCACCACGCAGGTCGGGCAGGCTCCGGAGCCGACCGTCATCGAACTCCCGGTCGAACGCGTCGCCTCACTCGTCGGCGTCGAGTACACGACCGCCGAGGTGACCGGACTGCTCGAAGGCATCGGCGCGACCGTCGAGGTCATCGGCAAGGACCGTCTAGCCGTGACCGTGCCCAGTTGGCGTACAGACATCACCGACACTGTCGACCTCATCGAGGAAGTCGCCCGCACCGGCGGCTACGACCGAATTCCTTCGGTCCAGCCTGCTGCTCGGGCCGGCAACGGTCTGACGGTGGCCCAGAAGACACGACGTCGGATCTCGAACCTGCTGGCTGCCGACGGTTTCACCGAGGTGCTGTCCTACCCATTCACGAACGATAAGCGGGATGACCAGCTGCGGCTCGAGGTCGATGATGTGCGTCGCAAACACGTGCGCCTGGCTAACCCGATGTCCGAAGACCTGCCGCTCATGCGCACCAACTTGCTTTCGACGCTGGTGGACCTCGTGGTTCGCAACCAGGGCCGCGGGGCGAAAGACGTGGCACTGTTCGAGGCCGGACTCGTATCCACCTCGGCGGGCCTGCCTGAGGGTCCCGGACCGCGTCACCTGCCCGGATACCACCCGAGCGATGACGAGCTCGAGGCGATCTATACTTCGGTGCCGCACCAGCCCTACCACTACGCCGGCATCATCTCCGGCAATGCGGAGATGCCAGGTGTTTGGGGCAAGGGGCGCAAGGCCGAGGCCACCGACGTCATCGACACCGTCCGCCGGATCGCTGAGACGAACGGCCTCGAGGTCACTGTCGAGGCCGATCAGATCGCTCCGTGGCACCCGGGACGGGCTGCGAAGTTCGTCCTTGCCGACGAGCAGACCCTCGGTCATGCCGGTGAACTGCACCCGAAGGTGTGCGAGAACCTCGGCCTGCCGGCACGGACGGTCGGATTCGAGATCGATCTCGACGCCCTGCTGGCTCAGGACGATCTGCGGGCCTGGGACGGTGCGCTGTCGACCTACCCAGTCTCCCGTCAGGACGTCGCGCTCATCGTCGATGCGGACCTGCCGACGCAGACTCTCGCCGCGACGCTGCGTGAAGGTGCAGGGGAGGAGCTCGAACTGCTCGAGACCTTCGACCTCTACACCGGCGACCAGCTGCCCGAGGGCAAGAAATCTCTGGCATTCCGCCTGACCTTCCGCGCCTCGGATCGTACGCTCAAGGCCGATGAGGCCTCTGCGATGCGTGAGGCGGCGACGAAGTTGGCTGCCGAGCGTCACGGCGCTGAAGTCCGCAGCTGAGAAGAGTGCGTCACAGAGCCTGGTCGACCGCTACAGTGGTTCGACCGGGCTCTGCCGTTGCCGCTCGAAGCATCACGGTAGAGCGCACAAGAACATCCGAACACGTGGGCGTGAAGGCCCTGTGCTGAGCAGCACGCCACCTGACCACTCGTATCAGATCACCGCTGAGGAGTCCCGACCATGTCCGAGAAGCTGCCCTACGGAACAAACATGCCGACCACCGATGGAACCCCTGAGGCGACCGCGGTCCCGTCCGAGACGATCGCGCTCATCACCGGCGGTGTCCGCGGAATCGGACGCCACCTGTCGGAGACATTCGCTGGTGCCGGATATCACGTGATCGTGACAGCCACCTCGGCGAGCAATGCGGAGGCTGCGGCCGACGAGATCGCTGAAGCGACCGGGGGAGAGGTGACCGGTGTTGGGCTGTGCACCGATGACATTGCTGCGGTGAAGGCGCTGCGTGAGTCGGTGGTCGCGCTCGAGGCCGAGACGGGCAAGCGTCTGCAGGTGCTCATCAACAATGCCGGGCGCATCGAGTCGTCCGAGGGTCCGTTGTGGGACGCCGATCCGGAGAGCCTCAAGGCCGTCGTCGACGCGAACGTCACCGGGGTTGCGCTCATGATCAATGCCTTTGCACCGGTGCTCATGGCCGGCGCCGAGGCGACCAGCCGTCCCAGCCGCATCATCGACCTCAACTCGGGGTCGGGAGCGAAGGGAACACCGGCGTATGCTGTGTATTCGGCGTCGAAGGCGTCACTGTTCCGTCTCGCCGATTCGGTCGTGCACTTCGGTCACGACAAGGGGCTGCGGATCTTCGAGATGGCACCCGGTGTCGTCGAGACTTCCATGACGAAGTCGATGCCCGTCCACGATTTCCGCCAGGGAGATGACTGGACCTCACCCGAGCAGGTCACGGACCTGGCCTTGGCTCTGGCATCGGGAAGCCTTGATGCATTCACTGGCCGGTATGTCCGTGCCGGCGCGGACTCGGAAGAGTCGCTCCTCGCCGAGGCGGCCGGTGGGCTGTCGGATTCGACCCGCCGGATGGTGCTTGGCTAGCTTGAATGCCAAGTCCACTTGCGGTGGGACGAACAAAGTGAATTAAACTGCACACTCCGAAAATCGACTAGTTGAGGCCCCCGGAGAGTATCCGGGGGCCGCGAAAGTAGATTGTTCTATTTGAGCGCACCCCTCAAACCCACAACACGTTCCACGATAAGCACAGCTCCAAGAGCCAGCAGGATAAGCAGGAACGAAAGAGCGGCAACCAAGGGATCAGCTCGGAATTCAACGTAACGGAACATTTCGACTGGTAGCGTGACTCTTCCAGAAGAAGCGACGAACAGCGAAATGACTGCCTCGTCGAAAGAGATGATGAATGCCATCACGGCTCCCGCGAGTACACCAGGCATGATGATGGGGAGTGTTACCCGTCGAAACACTGTTATGGGACCAGCTCCAAGTACTCGGGCAGCTTCTTCGCAGGAAGTGTCCGCAGTCTGCAGATTGATCAACGTAGTGCGCACCACATATGGGACTGTCACTGCAAAATGTGCAATGGCGATACCAAGATAGGTCCCGGTCAGGAACAACGGAGATAGGACCAATAGCAGTGCGAGTCCGAGAACAACTGTCGGAACCATGAGCGGCGCCAGGAACAAACCTGAAAGTGCAGCACGGCCTGGAAACTCGAATCGGTCAATGACAAATGCGACTGAAACGCCGATGAAGAGATCAACTATTGCAATGATCACACCAACGATCAAACTGACTTTGAACCCGTCCATCAGTGGACCGTTGCTGAACAGCTCGCCATACCACCGAAGCGAAAATCCCTCAAGCGGAAGGTTCAAAGACGATCCTGAATTGAATGAGAGGATTGCGATTATGAATAGCGGTGACAGCAAAAAGAGATACAGAATAATAAGCAGTAATTTATGGAAAATATTGAAAACCGTGCGGCTGTTTAATGGCCGCTTTTGCGGTGAAGCCATTTGAATAGTGTTAGACATTTATGAACCCAACTTCTTGGTGAGGCTTTGGTATACACTCACAAGAACTCCGAAGAGTATCAGCAAGATGACAGCCAGAGAAGCGGCCAGAGGCCAGTTCAGTGTTTGAGTTGCCTCATCGTAGATCTCTGTAGCTAAGACGTGAACTCGTCCTCCGCCAAGCAGGTGTGGTGTCACAAAAGAGCTAATGGTCAGGACGAAAACCAACAGGAAGCCCGTGAACACCCCAGGCAGGCTGAGGGGCAACGTTATTCTCCAGAACCTAACCAACGGGCTTGCCCCCAGGACGCCAGCGGCAAGCTCAAGTTCAGTGCTAACTCGACTGAAACCAGAAACCATTCCAAGCAAGGCGTAAGGCATCAGAACTTCGACCAGCGCCACCACGGTGCCTGTGAAATTGTTGGACATCTGCAGCGGTGTATCAATGAGCCCAATTTTCAGCAGAGCTGAATTCACTGCCCCTTCGTTTCCGAGGAGGGCAATCCATCCGAATGTTCGCGCAATTTGTGAAGTAAGGAGAGGGCCGATCGCTAGCGCGAATAGGAAACCTTTCCATTTGCTTGTCGTTTTAGTGAGGAATAGCGCGATGGGGTAGCTCAGAATTATCGTGATGACGCTGACTACAATACCGAGTTTGAGGGTGTTGAGAATGATTTCCCAATAATAGGGGTCACCCACTGCTTGGATATAGGTTTCCAGACTCCACGCGGAGATAAGCGTGGTGCCTGGGCCCGTTTCATTGAATGACATTCTGACCAGAACGATCAGAGGAATAATGAAGCTGATCAGGATTGCAACAAGAGCAGGTATCAGCAACCACAGAGGTATAAACCGTCTCCGGAATGTTCGATTTGCATTCTTCAGCTGTTGAGGCGGTCGTTCTTGTACCGCGACTGAGTTAGACACTTGACTCGTCACCTCGCGGTATCAGATAGGTCTGTTCTGGCCGCCACGAAATGGACACCGCGTCGCCAACACGTGGTAGCCAGGTCTCGGTCGTTGGAACCTCAGCAGTCAGGGTTTCGCCGGCAACGTCCAGTTCGAGCATGAGCATATCGCCGGTGTATCCGCGGAGCTTAACGCTGCCACGAACTGAATGGTGGCCGGGCGATCCAGTGCGAGCGTCCTCCGGTCCGATAGTCAGTCGATGGGGCCGAATCAGCAGTTTGTTTCTCCCTGGGCTTAGCGCAGCAGGGCCGACTGACTTTCCTGTTCCTATCAACGGTGAAGAGTACTCGTATGTCGATTCGTTGTTGATCGTAGAAGACCCGGCTGTTACTTCGACCTCTAGCAGGTTGGCGCGGCCTACGAACGAAGCAACGAATTCTGATTCTGGTCGTTCGTACACCTCATATGGAGTTCCGAATTGCTCAACTACGCCGTTATACATGATCGCGATGCGGTCAGCCATGTAGAGCGCCTCATCTTGGTCATGTGTGACAAACAGGGTCGTGATTCGAAGTTCTTCCTGGATGCGTTTGATTTCCGTACGCATTGTGTCGCGAAGCTTGGCATCCAGATTCGAAAGCGGCTCGTCAAGTAGGAGCAGAGTCGGTTCGACGACCAACGCTCGTGCAAGGGCGATGCGTTGTTGCTGACCGCCTGAGAGCGCTTGAACCTTTCTCCGGCCTAAGTGCCCGAGTTCGACCATGTCTAAGGCTGTTTGAATTCGCCGGTACCGTTCGCTCTTTTCAACATTGCGCATTTCAAGGCCGAAGCCGACATTTTGCGCAACTGTCATGTGGGGGAACAACGCATATGATTGGAACACCATCCCCATCTGGCGCTTGTGAACAGGCACGTGGGTGATGTCATTGTCGTTGACTCGTATGCGCCCACTAGTAGGTTCCAACAAGCCGGCAATCATTCGCAGCGTAGTCGTCTTGCCGCAACCGGACGGTCCAAGAAATGCAACGAAATCGCCTGGATCTACCCGAAGGCTCAGATCTGCTACTGCCGGTGAACTCTCTGCTCCGTAGGTCTTACGAAGATTTTCTACTTGCAATGCGCCGGATTTTGGCGCCGGAGTGTCAGTCATGACTACCTTATCTGTGAGTGTAGCTGCCGTCACTGGATGACCTCCCGCTTCCAGTCTTCAGTCCAAGCATCGCGATGCTCTGCTATCCAGCTCCAGTCCATTTCGAGCAAAGCGTCGGAGCCGGGTTGCACAACCCGCTTCGAGGCGTCGTCGTTGAGCTTTACGTCCTTCACCGTCGGGGCATAATACATCTGCTCCGAGAATGCCTTCTGAGCATCGGTGGACAACGCGTAGTCGATAAACGTTTGAGTAGCTTCTTTATGCTTAGAGTTCTTGGTCATATTGACGGTGTTGATTTGGAATACGGTTCCTTCATCGGGAGTCGCGACTCCGAGAGCGTCCGGAGACTCATCTGAGAACAACTGGGCTCGCGCGTTCCACCCAGTGGCGTAGGACACTCCGCCATCAGTGATTGCTTGGTACGAGCTTGGTGAGGGCGCCCAGGAGCTCACCTTTGGAGCGAGTTTGCTCAGTTCCTTGACGGCATCTTTTGAATCAGTTTTGTAATCCTTATTCTGCATTTCGGAGACGATTCTTTGGAGCGAGATGCCTTGAATGTCCGGAGCCGCATCGAGCGCGACCGATTGGTCGGGTGCTTCCCAGAGGGCCTTCCAGCTGGTCGGATCCTTGTCTACCTTCTCCTTGTTATAAAGCATTACGTAGCTGTCGAACGTAGCAGCATAACCACCCTTGGTTACGCCTTGATCGACTACGTTATCCACGTTGGGAACCTTTTCTGGCGTGAGTTCGTCGAACAGCCCTTCCTTTACACCAGTCTCGGCCACCGAGGTATCCATGATGACGACATCAGTTCGTGGACTATCCTTCTCGCTGCGTAGAGTTCCGAGCATTTTGGCAGCGTTGTCACCGGGAACATACTCGACAGTGATGTCCGGATACTTTTTCTCGAAGGGTTCGATGACGGCCTTCTGATAGTTGTCCTGCACGACGGCTGAATAGCCGAGTAAGGTGACGGTTCCTGAAGTCTTGGAGTCTTCCTGCTGCGCAGGACCACCACATGCAGTGAGAGCAAACAGGGAAATACACCCGGCAACTGCGATTGCCAGTTTGGGTAGCCGTGACATCTTCGTATGGGCCATTTTGATCTCCTTCGATCAACTAGACAGCCAAAATGCTTTGGCGTCATGTCCAAGAATTTCTTGGCTTGAGTGGTTACTTCGCGATCAAACCTACGATCTGCAACCACCGAGCGCATAGGCAATTACTTGCTCGAACCGCCTAAGAGTTGAACATCCTAACGACCTGAGCTCAATCACGATCGATGCTTGCAGTCTGTCTCAAGGTGTGTATAACGTGTACATACGTCGTGTATACATAGAACTACGAACGCTTCGAGATTGCAATACCTCCGAAGAAGTTTCGTCTCAAGGATCACTCAACGACTCCAATCCGAAAGGACACTGATGTTCACGGAAAATGTAATGCCTCATCAGATCACCGAAGCGCAGCGCGAAGCTCTATTGACTGTCCAAACTTCGACTTTGGGTCATCTCCGCGACTATGGCTTCATTCGCGGATTGACTCCAAACCGCCGGCCCTTGGCTTTTGCCGGAACAGCGGTCACTGTGCGTCTACCGCACCTCGATTCGTCGGCGTTGCACGTTGCAGTCGACAGACTTCGGCCAAACGACGTTCTCGTTGTAGAGCAATCCGGTGATGATCGCTCAAGCTTCGGGGAATGTGCGCATTCACTGCAAAGGCACGCGGAGCTGTAGGAGCAATTCTCTCCGGTGCAACGAATGATTTTGACGAAGTGCTCGAGCTTGGACTTCCTGTCTATTCGCGCGGCGTTTCAGCCCGGACCACACGAATTCTGGGGATTGAAGGAAGCATCAATGTACCAGTGACGGTTGGAGGCGCCGTCGTCGAACCCGGTGACGCCATCCTTGCGGACTCGGACGGCATCGCGGTCCTCAAGCCAGATGAGATTGCTGAAGTTGTCGGAATACTCCAAGAAAAGGAAGCAGCCGAGCCTGCATTGAAGGAGCAGATCAGCGCAGGTGCCAAGTTGTCAGAGAATTCCGGAGCAGCTAAGTACTTCACCATGAGCGGAGCGATGAAATGACACAGCTGAGGGTTTCCGTGGGCCAGTTTGAAGCTCAACGCGATGTGGATTCCAACTTTTCCGAAGTCGAAACGATCGTTTCAGGCTCGGCTGAGAAATCCGACCTTGTGATTCTTCCGGAGAATTGTATGTATTCCGATCCGAGTAAGGAGGCGCCAGACGTTCGCTACTCGGAGTCGCTGGACGGAGAGTTCACATCTGCGCTTAGAGAGCTGGCAGCCAAGTACGAAACAAACATACTCGCGGGTATCACCGAAACCAACGGGGACGATGCGAATCGGCCGTTCAATACCTTGGTTCAAGTGACTCCTGAAGGTGAGCTGGCTGGCGTTTACCGAAAAATCCACCTGTATGATGCGTTTGGCCACCGGGAGTCGGACAAAGTTACACCTGCCCCAATCGCGAATCCTTTGGTCTTCTCGATCAACGGAGTCAAGGTCGGAGCTCTGACCTGTTACGATCTGCGATTCCCCGAAGTAGTGCGGTGGGTCGCTCTTCGAAACGTCGACATGATCGCGCTCCCCGCGGCTTGGGCGGCTGGCCCTCTCAAAGAGTTCCATTGGGAGGCACTAATCCGTGCTCGGGCTATTGAAAACACAGTTTATTTCGCAGGCGCCGGGCAAACTGGACCGTCGTGTACAGGACTCAGCCAGATCGTGGACCCTATGGGAGTTGTTCTGGCCAACGCGGGTGAGGCTGGAGGCGCAGTAGCGACCGTAACTGTTACGAGTGAGCGAGTTGCTGCTGTTCGCAAGGCCAACCCAAGCCTGAACAATCGTCGGTTCGACGTTGTACCAGCGCAGTAACCCATAATGGCTAGATGAACAGTTTACACGATACCTCTCTTGCCCGGTTTGGTGGATGGACCGCTTCGGTAGATCTGCCGCCGGGTAAGAGGGATCCGTCAATAAAGGCGGCGGAATATGCATATAGGTATCTGAAGGACCTTATAGTCACCCTGGAGCTGCCGCCACGCGCAATCATCACAGAGAAGGAAGTGGCTAGTGCGACAGACATATCCAGAACTCCTGTCCGCGAAGCGTTCTTCCGGCTACAGGGTGAGCGGCTGCTTGAAATTATTCCGAGGCGGGGGGCAGCTGTTCCCGAAATTACTCTTCGAGGGATTACCGAACAGGCCCAGACCAGACTTGTACTTGAAGGCTATGGCGTCGAGTCAATCTGCAACAGAAAGATCCCAGTCGCAAACGATTTGTTCAAGATCATTGAAGAGCAAGAGGCTGTGTACCGTCGCGATCCCACGCAAGTACTTGAGATGGTATTAATCGACAAAGAGTTTCATTGGTCGTTAGTTAAAGCTATCGGGAATACCGAATTCTCGCAGCTGTACAATACGTTGCACGACCGCCAGGTTCGCATTGGAGTAGCCATGTTTAACGCAGTCAAAGGACGACCGTGTAAGGCTATCCATCAGCACGCAAAAATCGCAGAGGCGATTCGTGATTTTGATGCTCCTCTAGCACTGGATCGACTCGAATTTCACCTGATTGAAAGCCTTGACGAGCTGACTGGAATTTTTACAGGCTGATCATCTGGCTCCAACGTCAGTTGAGCACAATTCCGGGCGGGCGATTTTGACGATTGTCACCGGATGGTGTTTCGCTTTAATCGATTGCCGCCTACCCTGGAGTCTTTGTCCACTGCGTATTGCAGCTGAAAAAAGGATCGAACTATATACCTTAGCCTCATTTCGTGATTGCTATATCATCATTTGCTTTCCCATTGAGGTGGTTTGATTGCTTGTATTGTCGTCAGTTGCTGCGATTTTTATTATTTCAGCAGCAGTGCAAGGAATGACAGGTATCGGATTCTCGCTGGTGGTACTTGCTTTGTTGATTCCGCTGGTTGGGCCGTTGGACGGTGTGACACTCATAGTCATCAACAGTGCTGTGACAAGTTTGATAGTGACGATTCGATCATTTCGAGGAATTGAGTGGAAGCACCTCGTCGCACTGTCTGTGCCGAGCGTAGTTGTGGCGTTTCCGGTAATTTTACTCTTGAACCACGTACCGGAGGCCGTCATAAGCTTGGTTGTTGGTGGGTTATTATTGAGCTGCACAATTGGTTTAGTGCTCAACGTCAAGGTGCGGCAACTGCGCGGTGGCTACGGCCCGGCTGCAGCAGGACTAGTATCCGGTTTCTTGAATGCGACTGCGGGTGTTGCGGGGCCCTTGCTAGGGGTGTTTTCGGCCTCTGTAAGTTGGTCGCACCGAATCTTCGTAGATACCGCGCAACCATTCTTTATAGTTTCAGGCTTGGCAGTTCTTGGAGCAAAATTTATGTTTCAAGACACTCAAAGTGGATTCGTGGTGGGTGGCGACATCGCGTTGGTGGCTGTTGCTGGATGTATGCTCGGACTGTTGTTGGGATCAAAATTGATCAATAAGATGTCTGAGGCAACCGGGCATAAATTGGTAATTGGAGTCTCGGCAATGGGCGCAACTGGGACTCTAATTGGCGCAGCGATTCAACTAGTATAATTAAGCTTCGGTAAGCGCTATCAAAGTCTTCATTTAGGCGACAGAGTCATCTGCGTTGGCACTGGCGTCGGGGACACTGGACGCGTTCATTGGGCGTTTCGTGCGTGCAGGTGCGAATTCGGAGGAGTCGTTGCTCGCCGAGGCGGCCGGTGGTTTGTCGGATAGGACACGACGGATGGTGCTTGGCTGACCGCGCCGCGAGGAGTTGACGATTATGCGGCTTAAGCGAGGTTCTCGATTGAGCTGCGTGATGATCAAAGCCTGTTCATCGTCGGTCCTGCTTCCGGCTGCTTCGGACAATCGGAATCATCAGAACGAGTGCGCCGATGATCGGCAGCAGTGCCCACACCGGGTACGGACCGCTGTTCGGGCCCACGAGGAATGCCACGTTCACAATCAGCCCGAGGCCGACAAGAATCCACGCAGTCAGTTTCAAGCTTGTGAACAGCGACGTCCTCCTGTCTCATTTGTTCTGATCGTGAGCGACGCTACCAGCTGCTCTCGCCTTTCGAATACGATTATTCCTGCCTCACTTCCACGACGCACGGACGGTTGGATTCGTTGAGGTGCCAGGCCACTGTGTATGAGGAGGCAGGCGTGATCCGGACGTTGCTCATCGACAATGCCGATTCATTCACCCTCAATCTCGTCCACCTCCTTGCCGAGGTGAATGAGTGCGCGCCGACGCTCGTGCCCAACGACTGGGAAGAATTCGAGCTGAGCGTGCTCGACGAGTTCGACAATGTTGTCATCTCCCCGGGACCGGGAACTCCCGAGCGGCCGTCCGACTTCGGCATCTGCGCCGAGGTGATCGAACATTCCCTGATCCCGGTGCTCGGCGTGTGCCTCGGTCATCAAGGTATCGCTCATGTGCACGGGGGAATGGTTGCGCACGCTCCCGAGCCTCGACACGGTCGAGTCTCGATGATTCGGCATTCGGAGGCCGAGTTATTCGCCGGTATCCCCTCGCCGTTCTCAGCCGTGCGGTATCACTCCCTGGCGGTGACTAGCTTGCCTTCTTGTTTGGAAGCGACCGCGTGGTCGGAAGATGGAGTCATCCAGGCGCTGCGGCATCGGACCAGGCCACAGTGGGGAGTCCAGTTCCATCCGGAATCGATCGCGTCCGAGCACGCACGGACGTTGCTGCAGAACTTTGCGGAGCTGACAGAGGCGTGGAACCGCCGCGGTCAGTACGAGAATGACCTGCCGGGTACGGAGGATTGGGTTGGCAAGGATGTGGCCTCCGGTTCCGACGTCCCCGCGGGGAAGTGCGGAGCACTCGATCCGTCCCAAAGGACCACCAGTCTTTCTAACCCTCGACACCATTACATTCTCGACACCGATGTGGTACCTCAAAAGGTCTCCGACGAACGTCTCTTCGCCGAGCTATTCGGTGATGCACCTGAGGCCGTTTGGCTCGACGGAAACATACCTGGCAATGACTCCTCCCGGTTCTCAATCATGGGCGCGCCGTCCGGTCCACTGAGCAAAGTTGCGACCGCCTCGGTGCCGAAAGGGACTGTCGAAGTTCGCTCGGCCAGTTGCGAAACAGAGAACATCATTCAGTCATCCGGATTTTTCGACTGGCTCGATGCTGAGCTCGCTGGCATGACTATCTCAGTGTCAGGCACATGGGTTGAACCGCCCAGCGCCGGATCCGAAAACCCCGTCATGCGCGCGGACAGCCAAGACCTGCCGTTCGATTTCCGACTCGGGTGGGTCGGTTACCTCGGCTACGAGCACAAGGCCGAGGTCGGCTCACCGAACCGGCACGAATCCGACCTGCCTGATGCCGTCATGATATTCCTCGATCGCGCCCTGGTCATCGACCACGACACTGATCGCATCCACCTTCTGTCACTGCGTCGCGCCGATGACTCAGACGGCCAAGCAGCTAACCAGGTCTGGCTCGACCACACACGCGCACGGATCGCGTCGATCTCCATCGATAAGGTCACTGGCGCTCACCAACCGAACATCGCCTCGGCGAAGATGGACACCACAGACCCGGCGAATCGCCGCAATCCAACTCTCTCGGCACGGCACAGTCGGGACGAGTACCTCGACCTCATCGACGAAGTGCAAGAGAAGATCACCGATGGCGAGACTTACGAAGTCTGTCTGACGAACATGCTCGAGGGCACCGTCGACCCGTATGAGTCGCCACTGACGATGTACCTGCGGCTGCGCGCGGACAACCCGACTCCGTTCGGAGCATTTATTCGCACGCGTGAGGCGTCAATTCTCAGTACCTCACCTGAGCGATTTCTGCGGATTGGCGCTGACAGCCGGGTGGAGTCGAAGCCGATCAAGGGTACTCGGCCTAGGGGTGCGAACCTGGCCGAGGACGAGGCGATCAAGGCTGAGCTGGCAGCCTCGGTGAAGGATCGGTCGGAGAATCTCATGATCGTCGATCTCGTCCGGCACGACCTCGGGCGCACGGCCGAGCTGGGATCGGTGCAGGTGGACACGCTGTTCGGGATCGAGTCCTATGCGACGGTGCATCAGATGGTCTCGACGGTGAGTTCACGCTTGGCCGAGGACGCCAGTCCGGTGGCGTGTGTGCGGGCGGCGTTCCCACCGGGGTCGATGACCGGGGCGCCGAAGCTGCGGACGATGGCGATCATCGATGAGCTCGAGGCCGGCCCGCGTGGGGTGTACAGCGGCGCGGTCGGGTATTTCTCGCTCGGCGGTGCCGTCGATCTCAGCGTCGTCATCCGCGCGCTCGTCGTCCAGGGCGAGACGCTGAGGTACGGGGTCGGCGGAGCGATCGTCGCGCTCTCGGACTCCGACGAGGAGTATGCGGAGGCGGTGGTGAAAGCGGCACCGATGCTGAGGTTGCTCGGTGGAGCGGAGTTCCCTGGCGAAGTGGTCATTTATGCGGACGATCCGTCCGAACTGAGGACACGTATCCATTCGATTGATCAGACAGGCGATGTTGACTTCCACGCCGTGATTCCTGCCGAGGAGGTCGGACCGGCCGATACCGCTGTGGCCGAATATTTGGGTGGAGTTGAGCGATGAACGTGTGGCTGTGGAATCAACAGGATCTCCGTTTCGAGGAGCCGACGTCGGACATCAGCTCCTGGACGTTGGTTGCAGCGGATTCGTGGCTTGTTGAAGACGGGCGGGTACGAGCGTTAGACCGTCACCGGGCACGGTTCGGTGATGCAGCTACACAGGTGGGGATGGGTCATGCGATCACCGACGATTTCTGGGCGGCAGCGATCGAGAAGATCCCGGCGACGGGGGAGTGGTTCCCTCGCGTGGATGTCCTTGAGGTTTCGCCTGACGTCGATTGTGAGTTGGCATTCCGATTGCGGCCGGCACCGACTCGGACGCAGGAGTTGAAGGTTCTCGTCCCGCCTTATTCCGACCCACGCAGTACTCCGAGACGCAAGGGTCCGGATATCGCATTGCTTGAGGGGCTGCGGACGGATGCCCGTGAGCTGTATGGCTGTGACGAGGTATTGCTCATCGATGGGGACGGGTACGTCATCGAGGGAGCAACGACGAGCCTGCTGTGGTGGGACGGGGACACATTGTGTGTGACCGATCTGGAGTTGGGTGCTTTGCCGAGTGTCACCTCGGCGGTGATCGTCGAGGAAGCCCTCAATCGATCTGTTCCGGTCGAGTCGCGGCGAGTGCGGCCCGAGGGACTTTTCGGGCACGAGGTGCGGCTCGTCAACGCGCTCCACGGGATTCGGCGAGGGAGTGAATTCGTTGACGGGCGTGACTTTCACGACAGTGTGCAGCGCGGCGGTGAGTCGAATCAGGCTTGGACTAAGCGTAGAAGCGGGCCCCGTGCGGATGCGGTCCGGCTCGGCCGTTGGCGTGAATGGTTGGAAACGATTAAGGTCTCTCCGGGCATGTGAAAACTGACAAGTATGTCTGTCTTAACGGATGGCAAGCTCGTTTGCATTGTTGGAGGGACTTCTGTGACCGAAGATTCGAGGTTTGTCGCGACCACCAGTTACACCGGCAGCGCGTTCGGCCACGAGTACTCGGTGACGGCCAAACATACTCCCTGGAAGACGACAGTCACCAACATTGACATCGACGGCGTCGAATACCCGATCAGTCGTCGATCTTCGGCAGGCACCGAGGATGAGCCTGAGGTAGCCGTCCGGTCGAGTGGATGGCTGAAGACTCGGCTCAAAGTTCATCGGCGGACCGAGATCGGATCGATGCCTCCGCGGGAAGAAATTCACGTGACGAGTGCGGCGATGGGCGGTGCCGGTGAGGTCGAGGTCCGGAAAGATCTCGATGTTGTGCCATTGCTGCCCGAGGCCGGCAGTCGTTCCGAGGCGCGTGAGCGTCGACGTGCGGCGTATCCGGAGCGATATGCGCTTGTCTCTGGGTTGACGACCCTGGTGCGGTTGCTTCTCCCGTTGCTTGGGCTGGGCGCCTTGCTTGCTTGGTTGTTAGATCCGATTGCACGATGGATGAAGAACCATTTGTGGCCGTGGTTTGAGCCGATCGCTCACTGGTTGCAGTCGGTGCTGGCTCCGGTCGGTGAGTTTTTCGAGTGGCTATTCAATCTGCTGTTCGGGTGGATCCCGGACATATCCCTGGGAGTCCCGGACTGGGTGACGACCACCTTACGTATTGGGTTGCTTGTCCTGCTGGCCTATTTCGCAAGTCGCAGTAATCTCAAACGCCGTCAGAAGAAGATTGAAGAGGCTCGGATGCCGGAATCAGCGGGATCTAGCGAACCTGAATAATGATGGCGACGATGGCGGTGGCAAGGGCGAGGCAGATGCCAAGTGAGAGTAAGCCCTTCCACCACCAGCGCAAGTTTTTGATCAGGCCGACCAGCGACGTCACGACCAGACCGAGGACGATGCACTCGAAAGTCACCGGCAGGCCGATGCGGAACCCGAGGAACTCAATTCCTTTCCTTGTCGTTCGGTTTCAAAGCAGCCGAAGCCCGCACCTTGAAAGGGATTGCCGACCGCAGTGTCGGACGCCAGCAGCCACGTGATGAAGAAGATGACGAAAGTAACGAACCACACGCCGAAGATAATCAGTAGTGGGCCCCACCGATCGATTCCCGCTTTCGGCGAGATCTGAGTTGTCATGTGCTGACTGTAGTTCGGACAGGCTCCCTGCGGTAACCCCTAGAGAATCAGCAGTTGGGGACTTTCAGGAAGGTCGACTTGGACGACAGCCCAGACCTAGGCAGCAATTACGCTTGAGCGAGTGCGGGTTCCTCCGCCATCATCCACTCCACGATCGCAGCGACGTGCGCGTCGACGGAGTCGATCGCGGGTAGGGGAGCGGTCTCCGGGGGACGAGGAGGCCGATCTCTGTGCACGACAGTGCAACTGCGTCAGCTCCGCGATCTTTGAGGTCGTTCATGATTTCGACGTACCGGGCCCGCGAATTGTCAGTGAAGACTCCTTGGGTGAGTTCGTCCCAGATGATCTGATCGACCTCGAGGCACGTTGCCTCATCCGGTACCAGAGTCTTGATGCCCTGGGCTTCGAGCCGGCCGGTATAGAAGTCTTCGAGCATCGTCCATCGGGTGCCCAGAACCGCCAGCGTCGAATAGCCCTGGCGCTTCGCCATAGTCGCGATCGAATCGACCATGTGAATGAGAGGCGCATCGACTGAGACCTCGATCGCCGGAGCGCATTTATGCATGAGGTTCGTGGCAATTGCAACGGCCTCGGCGCCGCCGTCGACCAAACGCTGTGCCGTCGCCACGAGCGACGCGTCATTGCCCGCCCAATCGTTGGCTTCCTGTAGCTCCCGGATATCTGCGAAGTCGCATGAGTCGAGGAGGATCTGCGCCGAATGGTGACCACCGAGCTGTTTCGCCACGGCATCATTGATCTTCGTGTAGTACTCGATGCTCGAATGCCAGCTCATTCCACCCAGCAGACCGATCCTGCGCATACTTCCACTCCTTAACTCACCAGTCACTTCACGACGATTACTTCTAGTGTGGTGCGTATCATCCACCTCCGGTAGACCCAGTTCGCTCTGCTGTCACATAAGCTGGACTTATGGCTACTGTCTTCGAACAGGCTCTCGACCTCGGCGAGCCCAAACGCCTCCTCATCTTCGGCGCCATCGCTGAATCCGGCAGCATCGGCGCCGCCGCGCGCGTCCTCGGCTGGTCCCAGCCGGCACTGTCCCAACACATGACTGCGCTCGAGAAGGACCTCGGCGTCACCCTCTTCGACCGCACTCCACGCGGCATCCGGCTCACCACCGCCGGCCAACTCGCCCGCATCCGAGCCAACGAGGTGGCCGCCTCGGTGACGGGATTGCGCAGCGACCTCGCGAAAGCATTCGGCCTCGGCGGACGCAATGTTCGCCTTGCCGGTTTCCCCAGCTTCGTCATCGGCCCACTGGCCGCAGCACTCGGCCGGCTCGAGGCAAACGCCGGCACAAGTACGGACTCACCGCTTCACCACTCCTACGAAGTCTCCGAGGCCGAACCGCCCGAAGCGCTTCGCCTGCTCGACGACGGTGCCATCGACATCGCGTTCCTCTTCCATCACGAAGACGAAGCCCCGCCCGAGCTCCCCGGACACACGACCGTCGACCTCGGCGCCGACCACCTCGACCTGCTCGTCCCCGAACGCTGGAACCGTGCCGGGCAGATCCAACACCTCAACGACGTCGCCGAACTGCCGTGGATCATGGGATGCGTGCGCTGCCGGTCCACCGCCGAACGCCTCTGCCGCACCGCCGGCTTTGAACCTCGGACCCGCCACATCACGGACAACCCCGGAGCCATCCAATCACTCGTGGCCAACGGACTCGGCGTCGCACTGCTGCCCCGCAGCGCCCGCCGCTACTCCCAAATCGCGGGCATCGACCCCATCGCCCTGGAAGAGGCCGGCGCCCGTCGAGTCTCCGCGCTGATCCCCGACGGTCTGGCAGACGCCTCCGAGGTGGTCGATCTCATCGATGCGCTGCGAGCCGCCGATATCGCCGTCGGTGGGACAGGCGCGCCAACCGGCGCCGATGCAGCAGAAGTCGCTAGCGGTGCAACCGCCGCCGGCACCTCGGCCGACGGTTACAGTGACTCCTGATGAGCACGTTCACCAGAGTCCTCGACCGGTGGCTGACGGTCACCACGGCCGCGGCGATCATCGTGATGATGCTCCACATCGTCACCCATGCCTTGGCCCGGTCGATCTTCCACGCCCCGATCTACGGCACCAATGAGATCGTCGAATACTGGTACCTGCCCATCGTGGCTCTCCTCGGCATTCCCGCCGCCCAGCTGCAGAAGGAACACATCACCGTCACCATGGCCATCGAGCGGGTAAAACCCGCCACCGCTGCGGTATTCACGCTCCTCGCGTGCCTCCTCGGCGCACTCGTGTCAATCGCCTTCGCCTGGTTGGGGCTGAGCAAGGCACTGGAAAACACGAGCATCGGATCGACCGCCGATGTCTCCGATGTCATCACGTGGCCGGTGTACTACCTCGTGCCGGTCGTGTTCATCCTCCTCGCTGTGCTGTACATCCTCGACGTCGTCGCGATTCTCCGCCGCACCGAGGCAGGGGAGGAGAAGTGAACGCGAACACCGACCTCACCGGTGCACCCCTGCCGCCAGACGACGCGAACAGCGCGAACGTCACCAGTACCCAACGCCCGAACTCCACCGCGCTCTTCCCGACAGGTTCCCGTCGCGAACGCCCCGGCGCCCTGGCACTGAGTATCGGGTTCGGACTCGTCGCTGTCTGCCTCATCGGCCTCTTCACCAGCCCAACTGCTGCCATCGGTGGAGCCTGGTGCATCGGCATGATGCTCGTCCTCCTCTTCCTGTCCGTCCCGGTGGCCATCGCCCTGACCGTGCCCTCGATCATCGGCGTCTACGCCGTATCCGGCATCCCGGCGACGATGAACATCCTCTCCACCGCCCCATTCAGTGCCGTCTCGGACTGGTCGATGAGCGTGCTGCCCATGTTCATCTTCATGGGCATGCTGCTCACCCAATCCGGACTCTCCGGCAAGATCTACCGCGTCGCCGACCACTGGTTCTCCTGGCTGCCCGGCGGCATCGGCATCGGCACCACCTTCGCCGGAGCCGGCCTGTCGGCAGTGACCGGGTCGACCATCGGGATGACCTACGCCCTAGGCCGTGCCGGCATCCCCGAGATGCTCAAGGCCGGCTACGACCGCCGCATGGCCGTCGGCACCATCATGGTCTCCGGCATGACGGGCAACCTCATCCCGCCCTCGATCCTCATGGTCGTCTACGCCGGCATCGCCTCCGTCCCGGTTGGTCCCGCACTCATGGCCGGAGCCGTCCCCGGCATCCTGCTCGCCGTGTGCTTCGCCGCCTTCATCTTTGCCATCGGCGTCATCGTCCCGAAACTCGTCGGTCGCGGCCAGAGCGCCCAGAACTCAACGAACACTACAGACACCACTCGCCCCACGACGACCTGGCGCGACCGCTTCACCTCGCTGACCGGCATCTGGGGTTTCGCCGTCATCCTCGTCGTACTCTTCGGCGGCATGTTCTCAGGCATCTTCACTCCCACCGAGGCCGGAGCCGCCGCCGCGCTCTGCTCACTCCTGCTGTGTCTGTGGGAGAAACGAGGGGAACAACCGTGGCGGAAGGTCGCGGGATCGGCCATGGATACGGTGGCGGCCACCTCGGCGATCTTCTTCATCATGATCGGCGCGACCATGCTCACCAGCCTGCTCGCCATCACCGGACTCGCCCCCATCCTCACCGGCCTCATCACGGACCTCGGGCTGTCGCGGATCGGATTCCTGCTCGTCCTCATCGTCCTCTACACCGTCATGGGCATGTTCTTCGACACCCTGTCGATGATGCTGCTGACCATCCCGATCCTCCTGCCCACCCTCGAGACGATGGGTGTGAGCCCGCTGTGGTTCGGAGTCTTCGTCGTCCTCCTCGGCGAGTTCGCCATGGTCACCCCGCCGGTCGGCATCATCCCTTACATCGTCCACTCGATCGCGAAGAACCCCGAGGTCAACCTCGGTGCCACGGTCACGCTGCGCGACATCTTCATCTCCCTGCTGTGGTTCCTGCCCGTCGGTGTCATCTTCCTCATCCTCATGGTCGCCGTGCCCGGAATGACCGAATGGCTGCCCGACCTCATCAGCCGCACCAGCGGGGGAATGTCCGGATAACCCTCGCCGAGGTGGCCCTGCCCATCCGTGCACCGTGACGTTCGGGTGGCTCCCGAAGGGTGTGAGCGGACTCATGGTTAGGGTCACCTCATTCAGGCATATGATTGGAGGGAATTTTCAGCCTTCGCTCAAAGGAGTCCCATGAAGCGCTTCCGCTCGGCAGCTCGCCCCGCCCAGGCCATCGCGGCGGTCGCATCGCTGGCACTGTTGGCCGGATGCGCCGGATCCGTCGGCGGCGACGGCTCGGGTTCCGGTGACTCAGCGGGGGAGGGCTTCGCCTATGACGCTTCCCAGGACGAGATCGATGAGGCTCTGGCTGATCTTGACCCGGTGACGTTGAAGTTCCAGCCGTCGGCGATGTCAGAGAAGTCGATCCTCGCGCCCAACGGACTCGACGTGAAGAAGGCCATCGAGGAGCGTTCGGGCGGCAAAATCAAGGTCGACATCGTGTGGGGTCAGGCGATCGCCAGCTACGCCGATGTCGATGACGCTCTGGCCGATGGACGCGTCGACCTCGCGTTCACTCTGCCGTCGTACACCCCGGCCGAGTACCCGGCCTTCGACGCGATCGGCACGGCCATGTCGACGTTGCCGTCCTCGCCCGTGGCCAGTGACTTGGCGGCGAACGCGGCCGGTGTGCAGGCAGCGTGGGAGACACCCGAGGTGCTTGAGGAGTTCGAGAAGAAGAACCTCGTCCCGCTCATTCCGATGCTCGCCGCCGGTGGGTATTCGACGATGTGCTCGAAGCCGATGACCTCGCTCGATGACTGGAAGGGCAAGCAGGTGCGTGTCGGTTCGGCCGCCGCGGGCAAGCAGGTGACCGATCTGGGTGCGACTCCGGTGTCGCTGTCGTTCCCGGAGACCTATGCGGCGTTGCAGCGCGGAACTGTCGACTGCGATCTCGGTCAGTTGGCTCCGAACGTGGAGGCCGGCACCTTCGATGTCGCCCCGAACATCGGTGTGGCTTCGGACGCGGGCATTGCGCGATCGGCGGGTGCGATCACGGCGGGCAAGAAGTATTCGGAGCTGCCGGTGGCCTATCAGCAGGTCATCTTCGACTCGATGTCGACGACGTTCTCCACGATGATGGAGGTCGTCATCGGTGCGAAGGCGCAGGCCGTCGAGCAGGCGAAGGACAACGACGGTTCGGTCAAGCCTTTCGACGATGACGTGCAGAAGCAGATGGCGAAGTATGCGAAGACTCTGTCGGACAAGACTGCCGAAAAGGCTGGCGTCCCCGATGCGCCGAAGACGCTGGGCACCGCTGGAACCGAATGGGCGAAGTCCGTGTCCGAGCTGGGCTACGACGACAAGGGCGACTTCGCCTCACTCGATGAGTGGTACCCGGAGGACGCAAAGTACGACAAGCTCGGCGACGAGCTGTTCGAGAAGGTCATGTCCGAGCATCGGCCGGAGTGATCGCGAGAGGTTAGAGTTCGACTGACCGGGCCTCAAGATTGAGCTGGGTACAGCAGCGCCCCTCGACCATAACTACGCAATTTGGTCGAGGGGCGCGAATAGATGTTACGAAAGTACATCCTGCTTTACGAAGCTATTCCTTGCTATGTACAAGCAGAGTTCGTTAACCCCAATCAGAAAAATTCCAGATGCGAACGACACTGCTCCAGCTACCGTTATTTCGGTAACGAAGAGGAGCACGCCCACAATTAAGAGCGGATAACTGATCCCGGTGAGCAGAACTGATCGACGAGCAGTCTCATTCACTCTTACTGGTCTCCTACCTGAATCGTGTACTTGGTGTTCTTGTAGTTCACAACTCCAGTGACTTGCTGCTTCACGTGGACGATCGCTCCTTTGAATGAAATCCCACTGTTGACATTATTGATACAGGTCTTCTTACCTGGCTTCTTTTTAGTGTGTTTGACTGTCACAGTCTTATTGGTGGCGCCGCCACTGATCGAGCTGCCGCTACCAATCGTGCCAGAAATCTTGGCGCCAGTCACAGTGAATTTGTCCGTCAAGCTGACGGAGCTGGCCTTTGCTGGCAGCGAAAGGCAGAGTTGCGACTCGCCGTCAAATTGCACCTTCGTCGGCAATTTGGATTTGTTGAGTACCACTCCAGTCGAAAATCCGACCCGAGCAGAACCTTTCCCGACTCGTTTCTTCTTCGAACCACTAAAGACAGTGCCCTTCCCTGAATAAGCTTCAAGCTGAGGTATCGCACCTTCAGATTCGGAAGCGTTGTCGAAATCGAGCGAATAGTTCTGTTCATCGGCTGGATTGACCAGCTGCTGGTCGAACTCAGCATCTGTGTTTGAGCTGGTTGCAACAGAAGCAGGTTCGGCATCCGCGAGCGCAGGGGGAGCGGCAAGCATGAGGCTTGAAGCGACGACAGCGGCGGAGGTGGCCCAGAATCTGGTTCTCAATTGGTTGGCTTTCTAAGTCGGAAACCATTTGCGGTGTCCTACGTCTGACCAGGGACAACTTAACCGCACCTGGCCGGGCGAAGACTTCCCAACACTATCTGGGCCATTGGGCAAGGCGCCTACCCCAAAAGTATGAAGTTTCGAGATTTTCTGCTTGGAGATCCACAGCTGGGCTAGGGCGCCATGCCGAACGCTGATGTCGAAGACGACTTTCAGGAACGGAGCGTCCGCAGTGTGAAGCTAGATCTATTAGGCTGGTGGCGGCGCGGGATTGAAGCGCACCGAACTTGGCCAACCGTGTCCGATGAGGGCGCGGGCCCCACACGACGGAAGGGCTGACGGGTGACGATCCTCTACACCATCGGACTGGGCGTCCTCAGCGCGCTCATCGTCGGATTCCTCGTCCGGCGGATGATGCTCACCGGCACCGGAGCCGCCCGCAACACCATCGTCTCCCTTATCATGGGCCTCTCGATCTGGCCCATCACCCTCCAGGCGTACAAGCTCCTCGGCATCTCCGAATCCGACCAGTACCCGAACCTGTCGATGAGCTTCCCCGCCATCATGGTCTTCCTGCTGCTCTTCGCCTGGTTCATCGTCATCCAGATGTTCGTCCTCCTCGCAATCGAGCTCATCATGCCCTCGGGCACGCTGAGCTCACTCATCCGCAACGCACCGAAAATCCCCACCTGGTACCGCCGCGTCAACCGCCTGGCCCAGATTCAGAAGATCCTCATCAAATTCGGCCTCTCCCGCTACCTCCGACCCCGAATCCCGACCCTGCGCGTCTCCCTCCGAGAGATCGCAGCCACCACCCGTGACGCGCTGGCCGCCTCGGGAGTCACGTTCATCAAGCTCGGCCAGTTCATCGCCACCCGCGGCGACATGATCCCGCACGAATTCGTCGAGGAGTTCTCCACCCTCCAGGCCGGGGTCAAGCCCGTCCCCTTCACCGAGGTGAAAGACCAGCTCGAGACCGAATGGGGCCGCCCTGTCGCCGAGGTGTTCGCCGAGTTCGATGAGAGACCGTTCGCCGGCGCCTCCGTCGCCCAGGTCCACCGCGCCGTGACCTGGGAAGGCCGCGTGGTCGCAGTGAAAGTGCAGCGGCCGAAGATCCGCAAACAGGTACGCGCCGACTGCGATATCGTCCTCACCCTGGCCGACCGCCTCGACCGCACCACCGACTGGGCGAAGAGGATCGGCATCGCGAAGCTCGCCCGCAGCTTCGTCGATTCCCTGCAGGGCGAGCTCGACTACCGTGGGGAGCTCACGCATATCGAAGCACTCCGCCTCGCCGATGAGTCCGGCCGGTCGACGACGCAGACCGACTCCGTCGTCCATATCCCTCACGTGTACAAGGAGCTCTCCGGCGAGTTCGTCATCGTTATGGACTTCGTTGAAGGCTCCCCTCTGTCCCACGCCGCCGAGGTGGTCGACCACCTCTCCGAGATCGCACGCAGAGAGATCGCCCAGGATCTCTTCCTCATGGTCGTCCGCCAGGTGCTCGGGAAGGGCATCTTCCACGCCGACCTTCACCCCGGAAACATCGTCGTCTCTAACGCGGGCCGGGCTGGCCTCGTCGACTTCGGCGCCGTCGGGCGCATCGACAAACGCGACCGCAGGGCTATCGCATTGCTGCTCATGGCCTTCGACTCGCAGAACTCTCAGGCGGCAACGGCCGCGATACTCGAGCTGCTCGGTACGCCGAGCGAGGTGAATCTGCGGGAGCTGCAGCGTGAGATCGGGCAGATCATGCTCAAGTATGGAGACGGCGCTCCGGGCTCGACGTCGGCGGCATTGTTCGGCGAACTCATCGACTTCGTCGTCGACTTCGGGTTCCCCATGCCGGCCTCAGTGGCGACTGCCTTCCGCGCTATCAGCACCCTCGAGGGATCGATCACTCGCCTCGTGCCGGAACTCAATCTGCTGGCATTGGTCACGCAGAACGGGAAGCAACTTCTGCGTGAGGTCGGGGGACTGGGAGTCGACCGACACGAGATGACGCTCTACGCGGCGGCGACTGCACCACAGATCGCCGAACTGCCTGGACAGATCTCGCGTATCGCCGGTCACCTGCAGGACGGGACTCTCGACGTCGGAACGAGCGGGCTGAATATTGCGACTATCAAGAATCTGCTTGTCTCCACAGTCGAACAATTCATCCAGGTGATCGTCTCGACTGCACTCATCCTCGGCGGAGTGATCCTCATGGCCGCGGACTTTGGGCCGCCATTGGCACCCGAACTCAAGTTGTTCACGTATTTCGGAGCCTGGGTGCTGCTCGCGGGGAGTGTGCTCGCTGCGCTCGTGCTCGCGCCCGCATTGCGGCAGCGGATGATGTGGGAAGGACTCGGCTAGCTTCATTGCGCAGATTGCAGACGATGAGGTTTTCCGCGCTCAACTTACACACGGCAGCCTTCTGTCGAACTCTGCGAACTGGTCGACCAGCAATCGCCTGACCCTTATGCGAATTGCATCGAAGGATACTCCAATCGGCGTGAGCGCCGGTCACCGTGCTGTGTTAATTGAGTAGGACTGTGTTTCTGGACGTGGCATGCGCACGTTCGTCGCTGCCGAAAGCGATCCCCGTTGATTTCTTCCGCGGCATTCTGGCACAAATCTATTGTAATCAATTCTATAATTGATTATAGTTCACAGCACGCAACGCCAATCTGCAGACAAGATTTCCCCACGAAGAAGTGGGCGAAGTGGGCGCAGTGCCTGCTGCGGGGGAATCTGGACGAAAGGGTTCCGCATGTCAGTTCCGTCCCACAATGGCAGAGTCACGAAGTTCTGGCTCATCACCTGTGCTCTCATCGCTGCCGAAGTGGTCGCGATTCTCGAGACCACCATGTCCATTCAGCTCGTCTACGCTCCGGAGGGATTCTTCGACGTCCCGTTGTCCACGCTCACCTGGATCGTGACCGCCTATACGCTGGCCGCCGCGATCTTCGCAGGCATCGGAGCGCGCCTCGGTGACCAGTACGGTCGCCGCAAGATCCTCATCGGCGCTCTGGCTCTGGGTGCCGTCGGATCGCTGCTGTCGGCAGTCGCTCCCGTGTTCTGGGTGCTCGTCGTCGGGCGCGTCTTCCAGGGCGTCACCGGATGCGTACTGCCGCTGGCAATGGGCATCATCTCCGCCCGCTATCCGAAAGATCGCACCGGGACCGCGGTGACCCTGGTGTCATCTTCGGCGATCATCGCCGGAGCGTTCGGGATCCTCATCGCCGGTGCGCTGATCTCGGTCTTCTCATGGCATTCGATCTACGTCGTGACGACAGTGTCGGCTCTGGCCGTGGCGGCATTCGTCGCGGCAGTCGTGCCGCGCGACCGAGTGTCGGATCTGGCAGCGACGCGTCGCATCGACGTCCTCGGCGCTGTGCTCTTCGGTCTCGGGATCGGCTCTGCCCTGTATGCCGTCACGGCTTCCGCCGACCGCGGGTGGGCCGACTGGCAGGTGCTCGGCTTCGGCCTGGC
This sequence comes from Brevibacterium siliguriense, assembly GCF_900105315.1. NCBI lineage: Bacteria > Bacillati > Actinomycetota > Actinomycetes > Micrococcales > Brevibacteriaceae > Brevibacterium > Brevibacterium siliguriense. Next base: position 2,044,288 of record NZ_LT629766.1, read on the forward strand.
CGGTCTCATCGTGCTGGCGATCTTCGTTCGTCACGAGTCCACGATCGCCCACCCGCTGTTCGAGATCCGCCTCCTGCGCGATTCGAAGGTGCGTGCTGCGATGATCCTCTCCGTCGTCCTCGGGTTCGGACCGCTGGGGATGTTCACCGTACTCTCGGCGACGATCTCGCGGCAGCCGAGTGCTGTCGACGGGACCAGCATCGGCGTGGGCATCGGGCTGAGCCCCATGTCCTTCGGGCTCTGGACCGCGGCGTTCTCGGGGGTGGCATTCCTCCTCGCCGGGGCCATCGGCAGGATGACCACGAACTACGGGGCGAGGACGACACTGGTCACGGGCTCCGGGCTAGCAATCATCGGCGTCCTGCTCATTGCGGTCTTCCCGTCGAACACGCTCGTCGTCCTCACTGCGATCCTCGTGTTCACCGTCGGCAGCTCGTGCCTGTTCTCGGGCATTCCCGCGATGATCGTCGAGACCGTCGACGTCTCGGTGGTCAGCATCGCCGCAGCCATGGCGCAGGTTATCCGAAACACCTTCCAGTCCGTGGGCACCTCGGTCCTCGGCGTCGTCATGTCCATCGGCACCATCGCGATCGCCGGGCAGGGCTTCGTGTCGAACCCGGGCCTCTGGGCAGCGGCGCTGGTCATCGCTGGCGCCTCGGTGCTCTCGGCGGCATTGTCGCTGGCCGTGGGCAGCCGCCGTCGTCCGCGGCCGGCACTGGAGAAGTATGCGACGCAGAAGCAGAGCCTCGACCGCTGAGTGAGGCAGTCACGCTGCGGGCCCGAAGCGAATCGCTTCGGGCCCGCAGCGTGACTGCCTTGCGGCGCACCTGCGTGCGCGCATCAGTACGTTCGCCTCAGTACAGCTTGCGGATCCCGCCGTCGGCCATGAGCGTCTGGCCGGTCATGTACTGCGCGTCCGAAGACAGGAGGAATGCGACGACGGGGGCGACGTCGGTCTCCGGGTCGCCGAAGCGCGCCAGCGGGATCGTTGCCACGGTCTGCTCGTACTGTTCCGGCTGCTCCTCGCTCCATGCCTGAACTCCAGGAGTCAGCGCCAACGGGGAGACGATGTTGACGCGGATCCCTTCCGGAGCCCACTCATTGGCGAGGACACGACTGACCCCGCGGATCGCCTCCTTGGCCGCAGCATACGAGGCCTGGCCCAACTGCCCGCTCATCGCGGCCCCGGAACCGAAATTCACCACTGAACCCTTGGTCTTGGCAAGCTCGTCATGGGCCGCCCGCATGAAGTTCAGCGTGGCCTGGAACCCGGTGGAGAACGACAGGGCCCAATCGGCCTCTTCGAGCTCGAGGAAGGGCTTCTGCCGGGAGGCATGAGCGTTGTTGACGAGGCCGTTGAGGCCGCCGAAGGACGAAACCGCCTCGGCGATGGCGGCTGCGGCGACCTGTGGATCGGAGACATCGCCCTTGACGAACCTGACGTTGTCGCCGCATTCCTCGACGACCCGCTGCCCGGTCTCGGCATTGATGTCGACGGCGATGACCCGTCCGCCTTCGGAGATCAAGCGTCGGGTGATGCCCAGTCCGATGCCCGAGGCACCGCCGGTGACGATGAATGATTGATTGTCCAGCTTCATTGTTCTTCCTCTCTGTTCGAGCCGGTTCCGGCCGGCTCTGTTCCTCTGGTCTATCAGGCGCCGGTGCAAGAGCACCTAACCTCCAGCTGTCAATGTGTCGCCTGTCAAAGTGTCGTTTCTCAAAGCGTCGCGGCCGGCAGAAGTCGGTCTTGACCTTGCATAGAATTAATTCTAGTTTAGGAGGTGGACTACGTACAGAACAGAATCGGAGAACCTCATGGCCGCAGCCGTCATCGTCGATGGAATCAGATCGCCCTATGGAAAGCGGTTCGGCGATCTCGCCGGCACCCATCCCGCGAGACTCCTCGGACAGGTGCAGGCGGGACTCCTCGAGCGCACGGGAATCGATCCGACCGTCATCGAGCAGGTCATCGGCGGTTGTGTGACCCAGGCCGGAGAGCAGTCGAACAACATCACACGCACTTCGTGGCTCGACCGAGGTCTGCCGTATCAGACAGCGGCGACAACGGTCGACTGCGCCTGCGGGTCCTCGCTGCAGGCTGTGCATATGATCAACGCCCTCATCGCCTCGGGCGCGGTCTCGGCCGGAATCGCCTGCGGCGTCGAGAGCATGAGCCGAGTCTTCCTCGGTGCGGCCGGTGGCGATGCGGGCAACCCGTATCCGGATGGCTTCGACGTCGATCTGCCCGACCAGTTCCTCGCCGCCGAGCGGATCGCGCAGAGGCGCGGCATCTCACGAGCCGATATCGACGCCTTCGCCGCGGACTCGCAGAAGAAGGCGATCCGGGCCTGGGACAGCGGTGTCTTCGACGACCAGGTCATCCCTGTCGAGGCGCCCGTGCTGGACTCTGCCGGCAAGCCGACCGGACAGATGCGCACGGTCACACGCGATCAGGGACTGCGCCCGACCACTCCTGAGACCCTGGCCGGGCTCAACCCCGTCATCGAAGGAGGAATCCACACCGCGGGAACGAGCTCACAGATCAGCGACGGTGCCTCGGGCGCTCTCATCATGAGCGAAGACGAAGCCCAGCGTCAGGGGCTGAAGCCGCGGGCCCGCATCCACACCTCCGTCATGGTCGGTGCCGAACCCTACTTTCATCTCGACGGACCGGCCGATGCCACGACTGCGGTGCTGCAGAAATCAGGGATGAGCCTCAGCGACATCGATGTGGTCGAGATCAACGAGGCCTTCGCTTCCGTCGTGCTCTCGTGGGCTTCGGTTACCGGCTTCGACATGGAACGTGTCAATCCGCACGGCGGGGCCATCGCGCTCGGCCACCCGGTGGGATCGTCGGGCATCCGCCTGCTCGTCCAGGCCATCGACGATCTCGAACGGCTCGACGGCTCGACTGCAATGGTGACCATGTGCGCAGGAGGGGCCTTGGCCCCAGCGACGATCATCGAGCGGATCTGAGATATCGACCGGGCGCGTCCGGGGAGCGCAGAATGCGCTGCGGACGGTCAACGCCCCAGACACGCGCAACACCGCAGGCAGACATCACTGCAGCAGTGAGCGCGGCAGTGAGGCGGTGAAGCGAAGCAGCCGTGGCGAGGAAGCGACGTGGGGCGGGCAGTGGATGACTGCCCGCCCCGCCTTCGTCTGTGCGCTTCAGCGCAGGGAGAGAACTCCCTCGTCGAGCACCGTCTGTCCGCTGCCATCCAAGCATGCCCGATATGCGCGCTGCCGAGAGCCCGTCTCCCAGACGTCGAGGATCAGCACGTCACCGGGCGTGACCATCCCACTGAAGCGCGCACTGACCTCGGCGACGAGTTCGGGGCGGCCGTCGGCAGCGAGGTCCGTCAGCGCCTTGGCGACGATTCCATAAGTCGCAAGACCGTGGAGAATCGGACTGGGAAGGCCGGCGGAGCGTGCGAACTCCGGGTCGATGTGCAAGGGGTTCAGATCACCGTTGAGACGGTAGAGGAGAGCCTGATCCGGGCGTGTGGCGATTCGCACGCTGGAATCGGGAGCGCGTTCTGGTACCGGCTGTGACGCGGGTGCCGGTTCTCCGCCGAATCCCCCTTCGCCGCGCACATAGATCTGCGAGTGCTCGGTCCACAGCGGCCCGTCGGCGTCGGTGGCAGTCGTCTCGAGGACGATGAGCGCAGCCTTGCCGAGGTCGTGCACCCGAGCGACGGAGCGTCGGAGAACGGCCGTGCCGGAGGCCGGCAGGGGCCGGTGGGCGGTGAGTGACTGTCCTGCGTGGAGGACGGCGCGCAGATCGACGTCGATGCCGGGCAGCCGCATCCGGGTCGGGTCGGCAGCTGCGGCGTCTGCTTCCGCGTCGTCGTAACCTTCCGCATCGGACGGTGAGTCCGTGATCTCTGCCGAGGTGCCCGGCGCCGCAGTCGAGGGCCCTTTGCCCGCAACCAGGCTGAACGTCGGCAGCACCTCCAGATCGCGCTCGAAGGTCAGCGTCAGCTCCGGAACGTTGGCCTGCGAACCAGCACCGAGGCTGAGGTGGTAGAGCAGGACATCGGTCGTCGTCCAGGAGATCTCACTGATCTGGGGATCCGCGGCAAGCGCGGTGTCGATGTCAATGGGCACAGATGGTCCTTTCATCGTGCATGCCGACTGGAGTGGCGGCAGGAGAGGGATAGGTCCCTTTCGGGCGATCAAGATGGGGCGAGCGTGGTCTCAGCTGCGGGGGAGCCCGAGGATGCGTTCGGCCACGATGTTGAGCTGAATGTCGGTGGTGCCGCCCGCGATCGTCAGCGACCTCGTATTGAGGAACATGTAAGTGGGCACTGTGCTGCGGGTGGCGACATCCTCGGCTCGGGCCATGTCGATGCCGTCGATGCCGTCCGGGCCCGACCATTCGACCACGGCTTCCCACGTGTCCTGGATATTGCGGGTGGATACGAGCTTGGACAGGGAAGACTCCGCAGAATCCGTCTCGTTCTCCATCGCTTTGAGCATCGACCTGACCCCCATGAGCGAGCCCGACAGCGACACGGAGATCAGATCGCCGACCATCCGCAGCCTCAGCGGGTCGTCCGCCGCCTGTCCGCGCAACAGCGATACGAGCGCCTCGTCTCCACCGCCGAACATCGAATGCCCGGTCATCGCCACACGCTCGTTGGCCAGAGTGCCCACGGCCACCTTCCAACCATCGGTCGGTGTCCCGACCATGAGCTCCTCAGGGATGAACACCTCATCGAGGAACACTTCGTTGAACAGCGCCTCCCCGGTCAGCTCGCGCAGGGGGCGCACGGTGATTCCGGGCGTGGTCATATCGAGCAGGAAGTATCCGATTCCGCGGTGCTTGCGTGCGGTGGGGTCCGTGCGCGCCAGAAGAATTCCCCAGTCTGACTCACGCGCACCTGAGGTCCACACTTTCTGTCCGTTGATCACCCAGCCGCCGTCGACCTTCCTGGCCGAGGTGGTCAGCCCGGCCAGATCGGACCCTGCACCGGGTTCGCTGAAGAGCTGGCACCAGCGGATGTCGCCACGTAGTGAGGGTGCGATGAACCTTTCTTTCTGCTCCGCAGTGCCGTGTGCGATGAGGCTGGGCACGACCCAGTTGCCGATGACCATGTCATGGGGAGTGAGGCCCCGGGCGGAGAGCTCTTCGTCGATGATGAGCTGGGTGAGAGCATCGGCGCCTCGACCCCAGGGGCGGGGCAGCGCCGGTGAGGTGTATCCCAAGTCCGCCAGACACGCTGCGGCTTCGGAGCCGCCGGGGATCGCGTCGAGTTCGTCTCCGATCTCCTGACGGACCGTTTCGGCCCCCTCCGGATAAGTCAGCGCGGGGCCGCGACGCGCACCATTCTGCGCGGCCCGCGCGACCTCCATTCGCCAGCGGTCCCCAGGGCCGAGCAGGACTCGACTGGACTGAGCTCGACGCAGAGCAAAACCGGCCATGTGCTCCCAAGTGAAACCGATTCCACCCAACGTGTTGACGAGGTCCTTGACTGTGTCGAGAGCGAGGTCGACCCCCGTTCCGGCAGCCGCTGAGATGACCAGACGCCGTTCCTCTGTGCTGACGTCCGAATCGAGGCAGCGTGCGGCGTCCCAGGCCAGAGCGCGCACCTGTGCTGCCGCGACGTGCATGCCCGCAATCCGGTGCTTGACAGCTTGGAAGCTGCCGATCACGGCCCCGAACTGTTCGCGGACTCGGGCGTACTCGACAGCGGTGTCGGTGCACCATTGGGCGATGCCCGAACCCTCCGCGGCGAAGGCCGCCGCAGCGATGAGGCTGGGCAGCTCTGGATCGATGTCGAGGATCTCCACAGGTGCAGCCTGCTCAATGCGCACCCGTGCCAACGGCCGGGTGACGTCGTGAGACGGGCAGGGGAGGACCTCGGTTGCCGAGGTGCGCAGCAGCACCCACCTGCGAACCTCCCCGTCGCTGACAGGCAGGACGACGTGCTCGGCCGTGGCGGCCGAAGGGATCGGTGCGCTCGTTCCGCTGAGCGTGGCAGTCCTGGGGTCGAAGAGCAGCTCACCGGGGTCGAGCCCGATTGCTCCCAGTGCGGTGCCGTGCCCTTCGGCGGCATCTTCGGCAGGCGAGACGGAGCCCCCATGTCTCAGCACGGCCGAGGTGATCATCGCCGGCAGTGCCGGGCCGGGCACCAGCCCGCGGCCCATCGCCTCAGCCGCGGTGGCCAGGCCCATGAAGCCGACGCCCGCGCCGCCCTGCTGCTCGTCGAGGTGCAGATCGAGCACACCGATGCCTACGAGATCGGAGAAGAATTCGGGGAGTCCCGGATCTTCGGCGTCGATGTACGCGTGGATTTGGTCGGGGGAGACGCGGTCTGTGCAGAAGTCGTCGAGAACCTCTGCCAGTTCGGTCAGTTCGTCGCCGATGGCGATCGATTCCTTCATGGTGCTCCGATCGGGTAGCCGAAATGCTTGCAATCCAAAACTAGAAGCAATTATAGTCTTTGGCAAGGCATACGAGAGCTTATCGCGAATCAGCCGATCACGAATCGAAGGAGAGTCACTGATGAATCCAGTCACAGATCTGAGCGGGCGGACCGCGATCGTCACAGGCGCCGGGTCCGGCCTCGGTCGGGCAGAGGCCCTGCGCCTGGCCGAGCTCGGAGCCGATATCGTCGTCAACGACCTCGGCGAAGGGGCGACCGCCGTCGCCGACGAGGTTCGCGCATTGGGGTCCGGAGCGCTGGCGGTCGAATCCGATATCAGCGAGTGGAAGACCGGCGGCGAACTCGTCGAAGCCGCCGTCGACACGTTCGGAGGGCTCGATATCGTTGTCAACAACGCGGGAATCGTGCGCGACACGATGATCTTCAACCTCACCGAGGACAAGTGGGACAAGGTCATCGACGTCCACCTCAAGGGCCACGCCGGGCTCTGTCACGCCGCCGGTGTGCACTTCAGAGCCGCCAGCAAGGCAGCCGGTGGGCCGGTGTTCGGGCGCATCGTCAACACTGCTTCCGAAGCCGCACTCATGGGAGCTGCCGGCCAGCCGAACTACTCGGCCGCCAAAGCCGGGATCATCGGTCTCACGCTGTCGACTGCGCAGGGCCTCGGCCGCTATGGGGTCACAGCCAATGCGATCATGCCGCGGGCCAGGACCGGGATGACCGAAGCGGTCTTCGCGGCCGATTCCGACTCCCAGCGACTCGACATCCTCGCGCCCGAGAGGGTGGCGCGGCTCGTCGGCTACCTCTCGGGCCCGGCGGCGGAAACTGTGAGCAGTGAGGTGTTCATCGTCTACGGAGACTTCGTCGCCCTGCTCAAGCCCGCAGAGGTCGAAGAGAAGTTCGTCGCTCGCACCGGCGTGTTCGACGAATCCGAGTTGGCCGAGCAGATCGGTGCGCATTTCCGAGCGAAAGCGCCGGGCAGCGGCTTCGCTGCGTACCACCTGGCCGAGCTCGACGAAACCGGGATCGAGAACATCGCCTGACCATTCAGAGGAGAATCGATTCTCCTATTCTGCGGTGCCAGAGCGGCAGCGGCGCACGATTTCGTGACCGCAACGCCCATTCGGCCGCGATGACAGATACAGCGACAGGGAAGAACGGGTGCGGATATGCACGTGAAGCTCAGTGACGAGGATCTCCAGCTCAGACGGGAGCTGCGTGACTACTTCGACAAGCTCCTCACCGATGAGGTGCGAGCCGGACTCCACGCAGAGGGGGAAGCCGGGGGACCGGTGCGCGATGAGGTGATGAGGCGGATCGGAGCCGACGGCTGGTTCGGCATCGGCTGGCCGGAGGAATTCGGCGGGCAGGACCGAGGTCACCGGGCCCAATTCATCCTCTACTCCGAGGCATACAGGGCCCAGGCTCCGTTGCCGATGGTCACCCTCACGACAGTGGCTCCGACCATCATGAGCCATGGCAGTCAGGAACAGAAGGACTATTTCTTACCGAAGATCGCCGCTGGCGAGCTCGTCTTCTCGATCGGCTACACCGAGCCCGAAGCCGGCACGGACCTGGCTTCCCTGCGCACGGCGGCAGTGCGCGACGGCGACGAATTCGTCATCAACGGCAGCAAGGTCTTCACCTCCGGGGGACCCGGAGCCGACTGGATCTGGCTGGCGGCGCGGACGAATCAGGAAGCGCCCAAGCACAAGGGCATCTCCCTCATCCTGGTACCGACCACGGCAGAAGGCTTCTCTGTGACTCCGATCGAGGCACTCGGCCAGGTCGAGACCTCGGCTACGTACTACGACGACGTCCGCGTGCCGGTGAGCAATGTCGTCGGCGAGATCGATGCCGGCTGGCGGATGATCACCACTCAGCTCAATCACGAACGCGTGGGATTGGCCGCCTACTCCGGCATCTGCGACGGCATGCTCGAAGATGTCATCACCTGGGCCACTCAGAAGACGACGCCGGCAGGTCAGCCCTATGCGGACCTTCCCTGGGTGGCCTCGGCGTTCGCCAGAGCGACTGCGCTGAACTCGGCGATGAACCTGATGAACTGGAAACTCGTCGAAGCCACCGCCACTGAGGCCGTCGATCCGGGCCAAGCCTCGGCAGCGAAGATCTATGCGACCGAGGCGGCAATAGAGATCTATCGAATCATGCTCGAGGTCCTCGGTGAGGACGCGCTGCACATCGACGAGGTCCCCACCGGCATAGAGGACGGCCGCCCGGCGGTGATGAACCTCGGCGCACAGATCAATACCTTCGGCGGCGGTGTGGCCGAGATCCAGCGCGAAATCGTCGCCTGGACGACACTGGGAATGAAACGAGGTGAACGATGAGGGAAACGCAGACAGCAGCCGAAGGCACGGGCGAGATGACGTTCCACCCCACCGATCTGCAGGCCGAACTGGTCGAACTGGTCACTGCCATCATCGATAAGCAGTCCGGCGACGAGCGGGTAGCCGCATTGGATGCTGAGGCATGCAGCTGGGATGAAGCCCTATACGCTTCCCTGGCCGAAGCCGGTGTCATCGGTGCCCTCATCGACGGCGACGACGGTCTCGGTATGATCGGGCTGAGCCTGTGCCTGATCGAGGCCGGGGCGCGGCTGGCCCGCATCCCTCTGGCCGGCTCTGTCGTCACCGCCCTCATCCTCTCCGAGGCGGGACTCAGCGAATCGGTCGAGGCGATGGCCGCCGGAACGATGACGGCCGCCCCCGCTCTGCCCAGCCGACTGCACTCGGTGGCCCGCACCGGTGGCCGGCTCCATGGTCGCGTGGGCATCGTGCCCACCGGCGCCGCCGCCAGCCACCTGCTCATCGCCGACGATGACGACTGCCTCTGGTTCGTGGCCAAGGAGACCCCCGGCATCAGCACCGCGCCGACGGGCTTCTCCTATGACAACGGTGTCGCAGTGACGATCGACATCTCGATCGAAGACTGTCAGAGGCTCGACGGCGTCGGCCGCGCTGAACTCGAAGGACGCTGGCGAACCGCGCTGTCGGCGGTCGCCGTCGGAGCCTGCCGGGAAGCCGTGGCACGAACTGCGAAGTACACATCGGAGCGTGTGCAATTCGGCAAACCGCTGTCATCGAAGCAAGGTGTGCTCCACCGTGCTGCCGACGCCCATATCGATACCGAATGCATGCGGCTGACGACGTTGAACGCCGCCAGTCTCTATGACGCGGGCGATTCCGGCGCCGCCCGAGCCGGCCTCGAGGCCGCGTGGTGGACAGCGACCGGCGGCAGTCGCGTAGTCCACGCCACTCAGCACCTGCATGGCGGAATGGGTGCCGACCTCGACAACCACATCCATCGGTTCTTCGTCCTCGTCCGCGAGATCGGGATCGTCCTCGGAGCTGCGGACGCCCTCCTCGAAGAACTCGGCAGCGACATCGTCGCCCACGCACGAGAGGAATGATCATGACCACGACGAGTCAGAACCAGGACCTCGAAGCAGGAAACGCCCTGCCGACGACGGCGGCGGCTCTGGTGGTCGCCCGCCTCGGCGATGACCACATCGGCATCCGCTTCGAGGACGACGACTACACATGGGACGACTTCGCCCGGGCAGCGATTCGTCGCAGCCATTTCCTGGCCCAGCACCTCGACCCCGCCCAGCCGCCGCATCTGGGGATCCTCCTGGAGAATCGGCCCGAGTTCCTGTTCTGGTGGGGCGGATGCGCGCTGTCCGGGGCGGCAATGGTGTGTATGAATCCAACCCGACGTGGTCGGGAACTCGTCGACGATGTGCTGGCCACGGACTGCCAGATCCTCATCGTCGATTCCATGACTCGGGGACTCATCGACTCCGCGGCGCTGCCCGGGGTCGAGGTCATCAATATCGATGCGCACCAGCACACGGAGGCGCTGAACGGATTCGACGACGGCCGGCCGCCGGAATCGGCGCCCGCAGCCGACCCGAAGACGATACTGACCATGCAGTTCACCTCCGGATCCACGGGTCGTCCCAAGGCCGCGATGTGCTCGACGGGCCGATTCGCCGCCGCCGCGACATACGGTTCGGGAGGTCTCGGCCCCGAAGACGTGTCCTACAACTCGATGCCGTTGTTCCACTCGAACTCCATCCTCGGCTGCTGGGCCACGCCGCTGTACCAGGGCGGGACGTTCGTACTGGCCCGCCGCTTCTCGGCCAGTCGCTTCCTCGACGACCTCCTGAAGTACGAGGTCACGTACTTCAACTATGTCGGCCGCGTCCTGTCCTACATCCTCGCCCAGCCGGAACGCGAAGAAGAGAAGCTGGTGAAGCTCAAGTCGGCTTTCGGCACCGAGGCGCCTGTGCGCGACAGGAAGGAATTCGCTCGCCGGTTCGGAATCGAACCCTTCGAATCCTATGGCTCCTCCGAAGGCGGACTGAACTTCGTGCGCTCGGCCGACACACCTGAGGATGCACTGGGACTGCCTCCCGCAGGGGCGGCATACACCGCTGCGGTCATCGACCCGATCGACATGAGCGAACGCCCTCGGGCCCGCTTCGGCACGCACGGCGAGCTGCTCAATGCCGATGAGGCCATCGGCGAGCTTGCCGCCCTCGGCGCACGCGGGACTTTCGAAGGCTACTACAAGGACCCGGAGGCCGAATCCGAGCGGCTGCGCGGGAACAACTTCCTCTCCGGCGACCTCGGCTACCGGGATGAGGCGGGCTACTTCTACTTCGCCGGTCGAGGCGGTGACCGCCTGCGCGTCGACGGGGAGAACTTCTCCGGTGCCCCGATCGAGAGGATCGTCGGCCGATATCCCGACGCCCAGCTGGCGGCGATCTACCCCGTTCCCGACGAAATCAGCGGGGATCAGGTGATGCTTGCGCTGCAGATGGTCGACGGTCGGACCTTCGACCCGGTGGGCTTCGGTGAGTTCCTCGACGCTCAGGCCGACCTGGGAACCAAATGGGCTCCGCGCTACATCCGCATCGTCAACAGACTGCCGGTGACCGCCACAGCGAAGATCAACAAGAAGGAGCTGCGCAAGGACGCCTGGCACACCGACGACCCGGTCTACTACCGCCCAGGAAAGGGCAACGAATACCACCGACTCGAACCCGCACATGTGGAGGAACTCCTGAGACGGTTCGAGGACTCCGGACGAAAGGAACTGCTCAACCGATGACTGTCACCACCGAACCGAAGATCGATCCCGAAAGGGCAGCACGCAGGATTGCGGAGCTCATCGCCGCAGGTCGTGCCCGGCACTATCGCGCTCGCGACCGGGTGTCGACGGCGACGATCAACACACTGCTCGACGTGCTGGGCGATCGCAACCCCATCTATATCGATGAAGCAGAGGCCAAGCAGCACGGGCATGACAGCGTCATCGCGCCGGCGACGGCGCTGCAGGTGTGGACGATGAACTGTCTCGGCGAGGAAGCCACCGCCAGTCCCGTCGACGCCGCCTATGACATCCTTCGCGACTGCGGTTTCCCCAGCGTCGTCGCCGTCAACAGCGAACAGCACTATGACCGCCCGATCGTCCCCGGAGACCTCATCAGCAGCACGGAAACCGTCGAAGAGCTCTCGGAACTCAAGCAGACCGGTCTGGGGCCGGGGATGTTCATCACCACGCTCTTCGTCTTCCGCGACGAGGAGGGCGACCAAGTCGGAACCATGCGATTCCGGACACTGTGGTACGCCGCCGGACAGAAGAAGGAGGATTGAGATGACCGAGGCACTGCGCCCTCGTCCCGCGCTCAACCTGGACAATGCGTTCTATTTCGACGCGCTCAAGGAAGGGCGCCTCGTCGCCCAGCAATGCGGCGACTGTGCCGAATTCCGGCACCCGCCCGTGCCCTGCTGTCCGCGCTGCCAGTCCTTCGACTGGGATGTCTCGGACCTGTCGGACACCGGCGAGCTCGTGACCTACACGGTCCTGCATCATCCGGTGGTGCCCCCATTCGAGGCAGGCTACATCGTCGGACTCGTCGAATTCGCCGAAGGCGTGCGCATCGTGATGAATCTTGAGATCGACGAGGCTGACGTCTCCATCGGTATGAACGTCGAAGTCCGGCCGCACTTCTACGACCCGGACCTGGCGCTCCCCGCCGGATTCGGGCCGGGAGCCGAGACCTGTGTCCGCTCTTCGACTGAGACGACACACAGCACCGACAATGATGAGAAGGAGGCGTGATGCCCACAGAATGCGAACCGGGTCAGACACTGCCCGAGATGACCATTCCGGTGACCGCGACACTCGTCGCCGGAGGAGCGATCGCCACCCGTGACTGGTCACTGGTCCACCACGACACCGCTGCTGCCGAAGCCGCGGGCACTCAGGACATCTTCATGAATATCCTGACGACGAACGGCCTCATCGGTCGTTTCGTCACCGACTGGGCCGGGCCCCAGGCCGAGCTCACCGATGTGAGCATCCGCCTCGGCGCCCCGAACTTTCCCGGCGACACCTTCACGGTCACGGGCACCGTCAGCGAATTCGACGAGGAGAGTGCCAGCGCCCTGATCGAGGTCACGGGCACGAATGGGATCGGAACACATGCCAGTGGCCACGTTCGAGTTGCGCTGCAGGGAAGGAAACGCTGATGAGAAGTCACCACGATGCTGCCGCGATCGCCGGAATCGGAGCCACCGAGTTCTCGAAGGCATCCGGTCGCACAGAGCTGCAGCTGGCACTCGAGGCCTCGAAGGCGGCTCTCGATGATGCGGGAATCGCTCCTCACGAAGTCGACGGGTTCGTCTCCTACTCGATGGACACCTCTCCCTCGATCGAGGTCGCTCGAGGACTCGGCTGCGAGAACGTCAGCTATTTCGGTCTCGTCGACTACGGCGGCGGAGCCGCCTGCGCCACGATCATGCACGCGGCCATGGCAGTGGCCACGGGAGCGGCCGAGACCGTCGTCTGCTACCGGGCCTTCAACGAACGCTCCGGTGCCCGTTTCGGAGCCGCTCTGGACGTCAGTTCGTGGGGCGTCGACGCCCGCGCGGCGAACTATGCCTGGTATCTGCCGCACGGTCTGATGACCCCTGCCTCGTGGATCGCGATGTTCGCTCAGCGGTATATGCACAACTATGGGGCCACGAGCGAGGACTTCGGCAGGGTCTCGGTCCTCGATCGCAAACACGCGGCGACGAATCCGAAGGCATGGTTCTACGAGCAGCCGATCACCATGGCTGATCATCAGGCCTCGCGGTGGATCGCCAAGCCGCTTCACCTCCTCGACTGCTGTCAGGAATCCGACGGCGGGCAGGCCTTCGTCATCACGTCCCGGGAACGGGCGAAGGACCTCGCGCAGCCATCGGCAGTCATCCGCGCCTCGGCGCAGGGCGTCAGCTACGACCAGCACAACATGACCAGCTTCTATCGGCAGGACAGGGATCGACCCCTGCCGGAGATGGGCCTGGTCGCCGACCAGCTGTGGACGGCTACAGGACTGAGCCCGAAAGACATGGATGCGGCCATCCTCTACGACCATTTCACCCCGTTCGTGCTGGCTCAGCTCGAGGAGTTCGGCTTCTGCGGTCCCGGCGAGGCACCCGATCTTCTGGCCGACGGTTTCGGCGAGATGGACTCTGCGACTCCGCTGAACACACACGGCGGACAGCTGGGCGAGGCCTATATCCATGGAATGAACGGCATCGCCGAGGGTGTGCGCCAGATCCGGGGAAGTGCCGCCAACCAGGCCGCCTACGTCGACCACGTCCTCGTCAGCGCGGGCACCGGTGTGCCGACAAGTGCGCTGGTGCTCGGCCGCGAACACTGAAACCCGTGGTCGGGAACACCCCGGCGTCCCGGTCGGCCGGCTGGATCCTTCAGCCGGGCGACCGGGACGCCGGGGGCCTCGGCCCGTCGCGGCCTCCGAAGCGGGCGAGAGGCTATCCTGGAGGTGTCCGGGCCGGTGAAGGCCGGGGCAGGGCGTGAGATGACGAAGAGGGCGGAGGAACACTGGTGCCACGACTGAATGTCGAACGAGCGGCGGCACGTCCGACGAATGCCAGCGGGCGGCAGCGCTATCAGAACATCGTCAGGGTCGCACGGACGTTGACGATCGATCATGGTGAAGATGCGGTGCAGATGCAGGAGGTCGCGAAACAGGCCGGTGTCGCGCTCAACACGCTCTATCGCTATTTCCCCTCGAAATCGCATCTGTACACGGCGATCCTCGAAGATGAACTCATGACTCTCGATGTCCGTGCGCAGAGCCCCCAGGAAGTCTTCTCGCTCAACGACGACGATGCTGCCGAACGTGTCCTCGACCTGATCACCGGCGCGAGCAACTCTCTGCTCTCGCGACCGAATTTGGCCAAAGCCATGATGAACGCGACGATGGCCTCTCAGGCCAGCAGCGGCATCGCCGTGGCACAGTCGGACAAGCTGCTGGAGACGGCCGTGCTCAAGGTACTCGGCATCGTCGAACCCGTGGCCGAAGACCACAGGATGATCTACGCGATCATGCTCTCGTGGACGGCGGCCCTGTCCGCCGTGCTCAATGATCGTCTGCGACGCAGCGAATTCGAGGAGGTTCTGCGCCTGTCGATCACACAGCTGATCAAAGTGCGGTCCAACCGCGCCGAATCCTGAACCGCCGAGGCATCGGCAGCACCCCAACCAGCACCAGGTGCTCGAGCACCGAAGAGAGGAAAGCTATGCCAGATCTCAGCGGAAAGAACGGCTTCGTCACGGCGGCTGGAAGCGGAATAGGTCGAGCCAGTGCTCTGGCCTTCGCCCGAGCCGGCGCAAAGGTGCTGGTCACAGACATCGTCGAGGACACTGTGGAGGAGACCTGCTCACTCATCCGAGCCGCAGGCGGCATTGCAGAAGGACGAATCGTCGACGCCTCATCGGATGAGGATGCGCGTGCGGTCGTCGCAGATGTCGTCGATCGGTGGGGCAGCCTGGACTTCGCCCACAACCATGCGGGACTCGGCGCTGCGGCTCTGCCGTTCGCCGAACAGAAGCGTGAGGCCTGGCAGCGTCTCTTCGACGTCAATGTCTTCGGCCTCATGAGCTTCATGAAGTACGAGCTGGCGCAGATGGAGAAGCAGGGGGCTGGTGCCATCGTCAACACGTCCTCGATGTCGGGGAAGAACGGCAGTCCGGGCCTGTCGCCCTACAACGCTTCGAAATGGGCCGTCAACGGCATGACTCAGACGGCTGCGCTCGAATACGCAGCCAAGGGGATCCGCGTCAACGCCTTCTGCCCATCGGCGACGATGACGCCGGCGCTCGCCTCCTGGGCCGAGGCCTCGCCCGAGGAATACCGTGCCGTCACGGAGGCGATCCCGATGAAGCGGGTCTCCAGCCCTGAGGAGCAGGCCGCCGCCGCAGTGTGGCTGTGTTCGGACGAGGCCGGTTTCATCACCGGCACACTGCTCAACGTCGACGGCGGGGACGGCATCCTCGGCAAGCAGTGAGGCGTCATTCGGCCGCCACGAAGTGACCGCCTCCCAGATCGCGCAGGCTCACCCGCTCGGGTCCTTGGTCCTCGGGCCAGACAGGGCTGGGGATCTCACCGGCGATGAGGGCCCTTTCGCGCCGCTGAGCGGGATCCGCGATCGGAGCGGCGTCCATGAGGCGCTGAGTATAGGAATGCTGCGGATTCTCGAACACCTGACGCCGCGGCCCCAGTTCGACGATCTGTCCCAGGTACATGACGGCGACGCGGTGGGCGATCCTTTCGACAACGGCCAGGTCGTGGCTGACGAAGAGATACGACAATTCGAACTCCTGCTGCAGCTCGATCATGAGATTGAGCACCGTGGCACGCACTGAGACATCGAGCGCGGACACGGCCTCGTCGGCCACGATGAGACTGGGGTTGAGCGTGAGCGCTCGAGCGATGCAGATGCGCTGACGCTGGCCCCCGGAGAACTGATGCGGATACTTCCGCATATCGTCGGGGCTCAGACCTACGAGCTCGAACAGCTCGGCCACACGGTCTTCGGCATCGCTGTTTGACGCGGTCCGGTTCAACCGCATCGGATCGCCGACGATCTTGCCCACGGTCTTGCGCGGATTGAGGCTGGCGAACGGATCCTGAAAGATCATCTGCAGATGGCGGCGGTGAGGTCGCAACTCACGGGTGCCAAGATCAGTGATATCGGTGTCGAGCAACCTGATCATCCCGCTGTCGGGCTTCTGCAGACGCATGGCCAGATTCGCCAATGTGGTTTTGCCGCATCCGCTCTCACCGACGAGCGCGAAGGTCTCGGCCTGATCTACGTGGAAGCTGACGTCTTCGACGGCGTGGACCCGCATACCGCCGGAGAGCGAGAAGCCCTTGACCAGATTTTCGACCTCGAGGATTCTCGTCATCGTCGGACCTCTTCTTTGTCGAGCCGGAACAGTGCAGGGGAGTCGGTGCCGTTCATCGAACCGAGCTTCGGCACAGCGCTGAGGAGCTTCTTCGTATACGGATGCTGTGGTCGATGGAAGATCTCGGCGACATCGCCGGTTTCGATGGCGTGGGACTTCCGCATGACGAGGACCCGATCGGCGATCTCGGCGACCACACCCATATCGTGGGTGATGAAGATGATCCCGGCGTCGAGGTCGTTCTTCAGCTCACGAAGCAGAGCGAGAATCTGAGCCTGGATCGTCACATCCAGTGCCGTGGTCGGTTCGTCGGCGATGAGGATCTTCGGCTGGCAGGCCAGAGCCATGGCGATGACGACACGCTGGCGCATGCCGCCCGACATCTGGTGGGGGTACTGGCGGGCACGGCGCTTCGGTTCGGGAATGCGTACCCGTTCCATGAGTTCGATGACGCCCTTCTTCGCTTCTCGGCGAGACATCCCCTTATGCACACGCAGCACCTCGGCGAGCTGGTTGCCCACCGAATAGACTGGGTTGAGTGATGTCAGCGGTTCTTGGAAGATCATCGAAATGTCATTGCCGCGAATCGTGCGCATCGTCGCTTCCGAGGCGGTGCGCAAGTCCACGACGTCACCGCTTGCCCGAGAGAACGTCATCTGGCCGTCGGTGACTTTCCCTGAGGAGGAGAGTTCAACGAGCCGCATGATGGCAAGGGAAGTCACAGACTTTCCCGAACCTGATTCCCCGACGATTGCCAAGACCTCTCCGGGACTGACATCGAAGGACACGTCATTGACAGCAACGTTGTCTTGGAACTTCACGGACAGATTCTTCACCGACAGAATCGGTGACTCGTCTCCACCGGCTGCCGTGGGACCACTGGTGGAATCAGCGGTGAGCGCTGTGGCGTTCATCGTTCACGACCTTTGGGATTGAGTGCGTCATTGAGTCCGTCGCCGGAGAGGCTGACGCTGAGGACAGCGAGGAAGATGGCCAGACCCGGGAAGGCCACCGGCCACCATGCAGTGAGCATCTGCTCACGGTTGTTGCCGAGGATGAGCCCCCAGCTCATCGTGTTCGGGTCACCGAGACCGAGGAAGCTCAGTCCCGCTTCGAAGAGCATCGCCTGACCGATGACCAAGGTCGACATGACGACGATCGGTGGCAGTGCATTGGGCAGGATCGTCTTCATGATGATCCAGAAGTCTCCGGCTCCGGCAGCGCGGTCGTTCCTGACGTAGTCGAGTTCGCGGATGCGCAGGAACTCGGCGCGTGTGATGCGCATGGTCGCCGGCCAGCTGACGACGCCGATGGCGATCGTGATCGTCAGCAGGCTCGGTGTGAACAGGGTCACGAGCACCATGGCCAGCAGCAGCGGAGGCAGCACTTGGAAGAACTCGGTGATGCGCACTGCTACAGAGTCGGCCCATCCTCGGTGATAGCCGGCGAACCCGCCGAGGATGATCCCGATCGCCGTCGACAGGATGGCCGCTACCACGCCGACGAGCATGGTCGCGCGACCGCCATAGAGCAGCTCGGCGAACAGATCGCGTCCGAGGGCATCGGTGCCGAGCAGCACATCGGACTCGCCCGGGGCCTCCATCGGAATGCCGACGATCTCGAAGGGATTGTTCGGATAGATCATCGGGCCGAAGGTGATGGCGAGCAGAATCAGGGCCAGCAGCGACAGTCCGATGAGGGCGACACGGTTGCGTCGGAACAGGGTCCACGCCGTCGTCGGCCGCTTTCGCTTCGCAGCCTCCGTCGGCGGCTCCGGCTGTTCCTGACCGGTGCCCGGCAGTGACATGATGTCGGTCATTGTGGCCCTCCTGAAACGGCGATCCGCGGATCGATGATGCGATAGGCCACATCGGTGACCAGATTGGCGATGATGACGAGAACGGAACTGGCCAACAGGATCCCCAGGATCACGGGAGTGTCGCGGCGGAGGATCGACTCGAGCAGCAGTGAGCCGAGCCCCGGCCAGTTGAACACGACTTCGATGAGCACCACGCTCGACAGCAGGGCACCGACGTGGAGCCCGAGGAGTGTGACGACCGGAAGCACGGCATTGCGCAGGGCATGTTTGAAGATGACGACCTTGCCGCCCAGCCCCTTCGCCCACGCCGTGCGGATGTAGTCGGAGTCGAGGACTTCGAGCATGCTCGTGCGTGCCGTGCGGCTGTAGAGCGCCACATAGATGAGCGCCAGCGCCGTGGCGGGCAGGACCAAGTGCATCGCCGTGTCCCACATCTGCGGAAGCACATGAGGGGAGACGATGATCGAGTTCATCCCCTGCACCGGGAAGATCGGCAGAGCGATCGACAAAGCCAGCAGCAGCAGCACGGAAGTCCAGAACACTGGTGCGGCGAAACCGACGAGGGCGATGACGGTGACGAAGTAGCTGAGGATTCCCTGCGGTTTGATCGCGGCGACCACTCCGAGCAGTGTGCCGATGATGAGACCTGCAGTCATTCCAGTGCCAGCAAGAAGCACGGTCGGATACAGGCGTTCGCCGATGAGCGCCGTGACATCCTGACCGAAGTAGAACGAATATCCGAGGTCGAAATGGGCGATTCTGACGAGATAGTGCCAGAGCTGGACGAGGATCGGGTCATTGAGCCCATAGGCCTCTCTGATCGTTTCGAGCTGCTCGGGAGTAGTGCCGCCGGATTCGCCGGCGATGACGGTGGCCGGATCTCCGGGGGCGAGGTGGATGAGGACGAAGTTGAAGATGATGACGGCGAGAAGGAGGAGCACGGCCTGCCCGATGCGTGAGGCGATCGAGCGGGTTCTCGACAGGGCCATACTTCTGCGCCCTTTGAGTCTGATCTTCGGAGGAGCTGTCAGAGACATGGTCAACCTTCCATCGAAATGTCCAGCAGCGGCGACATGATGCCGAACGGGCCATTGGGAGCATTGTGCACGGAGTCCGAATAGATGTTGCGGTACTGCTGGTTCTCCAGCGGCAGCACGGGAAGCTCATCGGTGAGGATCTTCTGGACCTTCGCATAATCGGCCCTGCGCGTTTCCTCATCCGGCGCGGCTGCGGCCTTCTTGAAGAGCCGGTCGACGTCCTCATTGCAGTATTGGGACATATTCGCCCAGAGCACGCCCTTCTTGATGTTGTCGCACAGGTAGGTGCGTTCGACTCCGACTGCCGGGTCACCCCAGTTCCAGACGTTGTCCAGAGTCATGTCGTAGTCGTAGTTCGCCACCCTATTGCCCCAGGTCGGTTCGTCGGCGGAGCTGCGGATCTTCACGGTGATGCCGACGTCTTTGAGATTGGCTTTGATGGTCTCGGCGATGCTCGAGGACATCTCGGCGCTGAGCGGATCATAGTCGAGTTGGACGGTGAAGCGATTGCCGTTCTCGTCGACCGGGTAACCGGCATCGTCGAGCAGATCAGCGGCCTTGTCGAGGTCACGGTCGTAGCTCGGCAGCGAATCGTCGAAGTAGGGGCTGCCGTTGGCGATCGGGCTCGTGGCTGCTTCGATCTGGCCTCGATGGAGCTCGTTGACAAGGTAGTCCCGGTCGATCGCATAGGCGATTGCCTGGCGCACCCGCTTGTGCGAGACGTTCTCGCTTTTGACATTGAACCCCAACCAGGTGAGGGCACCCAGTCCTTCGTAGCCCTCATCGGCAACCGTGACTCCGTCGACGTCCTCCATGCGCGAGAGGATCGAGGGAGTGTTCGAGAGCATCATGTCGATCTCGCCCTTCTCCGTAGCCAGCGCCAAGGTGTTCTCATCCGAGATGATCTCGATGAGCACCTGCTGCGGTGCCTCCTCGTTGGGCACGAAGAAGTCATCGACCTTGTCGAGCACGATCCGCTTTCCTTCAAGATTGCTGCGCAGCCGGTACGGTCCCGAACCGACGACGTCGTGCGCATTCTGGGGATGGTCGACGACGGTGTCGTCGGTGCCATAGACATGCTTCGGCATAACAGGCAGGAACGGCGGACTCATCGCGGTCATCAGTGCCGGATGCCTGCGGGACATATTGATCACCACGGTCTGATCATCGGGGGTGTCCACGCTGGTGACAGGGCCGAAGAGATTGGCTCCGAAGGGATGCTCACGCTTGACGACCCCGAGTGAGAAGGCCACGTCCTCTGAGGTGATGGGTCGGCCGTCGTGGAACGTCGCATCATCGACGAGATGGAGGGTCACTGTCTTCCCGTCTTTCGACTCTTCCCACGACTGTGCAAGGTAGGGTTCGGGTTCCATATTGCTGTTGAGTCGCACCGGGCTGGCGAAGAGCTGTGCGCCGGGTGTCGCCGTTGCGAGCCCCGACTGGACCGCGGGATTGAGGACGCGAGGGACCGAACCAGTGCCGAAGATGAGCGTGTCATCGCTGCTGCCGACCAGCGCTGACGGTGCCGCGCATCCGCCGAGCACCAGCCCCAGTGCCGCCGTGATCGCGATGGCCGGAGTGAGTAGGCAGGCGGTCTTCCGCTTGAGTGGCCGCGGACGTTCCGCGTCGTTCTTTCTGCGGGTGAACTTCATTGTTCCCTCTCTGATGTTCGGGGCCGGCTAGTTGCCGACCCACCCGTGAAGTGCCTGAGCCAGAGCGGTCACGGCCTCGGGAGGGCCGACATGATCGCCGGCCGCGATGATGACGAGGCGGCCCGAGGCGTCGGGGGCCGCGGACTCACGTGTGCTCAGGCCGTCGGCGACCGTGTCGCCGTCCGAGTCCGCGCACTCCGGTGTGATGTCGCTGGTCTCGCACCTCGTGCCGACATATTGGACGAGGAACCGGTGGCCGGGCCTCCGCTCGTCGGGCAGGATCCCCTTGGCGCGGACGACGGTATCCGGCAGGTCGAGGATGAGATCGCACAGCACCTCCGGGGCGATCGCCGAGGCGGCCGTGATCGACCATGAACTGTGAGTTCTTGCGGCGGAGCGGGACCCGTCCCCGTCGTCGACCGGTGGCCGGGCCTCGCCGACTGCGCCATCAGCACCGGGTGCCGTCGTCGATCGCTGCGACTGACCACCGGCCACGACGTCGTCCCGGGCGACGATCTCGGCGGTGATGCCCGGATCCGTCTTCAACCAGTCGACGACCTCACTCTGCTGCTGGCCATCGACCAGATCCGTCTTCGTCAGCAGAATGCGGTCGGCGCCGCGCAGCTGCGACAGCACCGTCTCTCCCACCCACTTCCGGTTGACGTCCCGGCGGATCGAGGTGGCATCGGCGCAGACGAGGGCTCCACCTCGGACGAACCCGGGATGATCGCCCCAGCGGGCGACGACTTCGGGCTGGCCGACCCCGCTGACTTCGACGAAGATGCGGGTGACCGGGGGAGAGGCGATCCGGATGCTTTCGATCGCGGCGGCCATCCCATCCGAGAGGTCGCAGCAGATGCACCCATTTGCGATCTCCCACGTCCGACCGTCATCGTTGGCGATGATGTCCGCATCGATGTTGATCGTGCCGAAGTCGTTGACGATGACCGCGACGCGCTCACCGTCGGTCCGATCGAGGATCTCGTTGAGCAGCGTGGTCTTGCCCGCCCCGAGGTAGCCGCCGATCACAGTCAACTCGATCATCGCTCAGCCAGCCGCCCGGAAATGTCGACCGGCGACGACGGTCCCGTGGACGGTGATCTCGCGCAGTTCGGCCGGCTCGCAGTCGTAGGGATCCCGATCGAGGATCGCGAAGTCGGCGAACTTGCCCGCCTCCAACGACCCGACGAGGTGGTCGAGCTTGAGCATATAGGCCGCTCCCAAAGTGACGGCGTCGAGAGCCTGGGCCACGCTGATCCTCTCGTGGACTCCGAGCACGCGGCCGCTCGGTGTGGCTCGTTCGGCCGCATAGGAGGCCGTGGCCAGCGCATCGAGAGGAGTGACGGGAGTATCGCAGTGCAGCGAGATCGGCACCCCGATTCGCAAGGCGGTGGCGGCGGCGTTCATGCGCTCGGCGCGATCGGGCCCGAGGATGAGGTCCCGGTGCTGGTCGCCCCAATACCAGATGTGGTTGGAGAAGATGTTCGCACACACGCCCAGAGCCTTCATCCTCCGGTACTGCGCCGGAGTGGTCAGCTGACTGTGCGTGACCGTATGCCGGTGGTCCCAGCGCGGAACCTCGGCCAGCACCCGCTCGATGGTGTCGAGGAAGAGCTCCGTGGCTTCGTCGCCGTTGCAGTGGACATGGATGACCGACCCGGCCGAATGGTAGGCGCGGAAGGCCCGATAGAACTCCTCCGGTGATGACAGCCAGAGGCCGTTGCCGTCCTCTGACAGATAACCGGGGGCCTGAAGCCGGGCGGTGAAGCCCTGGATGGACCCGTCGAGGAAGAGTTTGACCCCGCCGAGGTGCATCTTCTCGCTTCCGGTCTCCGCCAGATCCGCCAGGGTCCGCGACGCCGTGTCCGGATCGCCGCCGGCGCCCATGCCTCCGCCGAGGTGGAACAGCGAGAGCCGGAGCGGGAAGTCCTCGGCGTCGATGATTCGGCGATGCTCGCTGAGAGCATCGGTCATGATGTAGGGATTGCCGAGATCCGCCGAGGTGGTCACCCCATGGTTGCGGGCGTCGGCGGCGAAACCGCGCAGAGCATCCGGATCGAACGGACCGCCGAGGAGGGAGGAGGCGCTGGAGATCAGCGCGATCGCCGGAGGCTCCCGCAGTTCGCCGTTGGGTTCGCCGTCAGGGCCGCGGACGACGCCTTCGACCGGGCAGTCGCGGTCGATGCCCTCAAGCGCCAACATCGCCGAATTCACGGTGGCCAGGTGCCCGCTCTGGTGGCTGACGAAGATCGGCCGGGTCGTCGACACCGAGTCGAGGTGGCGTTTGTCGAGGCGCTCGCCGGGAAAGAAGATCGGGTCGAGTCCCCAGGCGACGAGGAGCTCGCCGTCGCCGAGGCGGGCGTCGGCTTCCCGCAGACGGTCGAGCACCTCGTCGATGTTCGTGCAGCCCGGCCAGATCGTGCCGTCGGGATCCTTGCGCGGATAGAAGCCGACATAGGTGTTCGCCCACATCCCGCCGCTGCCGGCATGTGCGTGAGCTTCGACCATCCCGGGGAAGATCACGGCATCGGCGTAGCGGTCGTCGATGCGGGAAGGACCGTAGGCCTTGAGTTCGTCGAGGGAACCGACGGCTCGGATCCGCGCTCCGCGGACCATGACCGCCTCGGCGGTGGGTCGTGCGGGATGAAGGGTCCGCACGGTACGGGCTGGGTAGATGATCTGTTCGGGCGAATTCATCGCTTGAGCGCCAGCTTTCTGCGGCAGTGTCGTCGTCGACGGGCCGCTGTTCGATTGTGTCGTGCGTGATGGGCGGCACCGGAAGCGCCGGAGGTGGTGGTCGAGTCCGACCCGACCACCACCTCCGGCGACCGGCGCTCACCAGTATTGAGGACTCACACGTAGTCCTTGTACTTGTCCAGTGTCCGAACCGGCTTGCGCAGCGCATCGCGGCGGAATGGATCGCCGAGCTCCTTCGTGCACATGACCTCGATGACCGTGGTCCTGCCCTCGTTCATCTGCGCGTTCACGGCCTTCTGCAGCGCGGGGCCGACCTCGTCGAGGTCGTCGACGACGATGCCGTCGGCTCCCATCGATTCGGCCATGGCTGCGAAGCTCTCACCGTTGTCGAGCTCACCGGCGATGAAGCGGTGACCGTAGAACTCCACCTGGTTCTTCTTCTCCGCACCCCACTGCCGGTTGCGGAAGACGACTGCGGTGACCGGAATGTCGTGCCGGACGGCGGTGAGCACCTCGACCATGCTCATCGCCCAGGCGCCGTCACCGGCGTAGGCGATGGCCGGACGCTCAGGGGCTGCGCGCTTGGCGCCGATGATCGTCGGCAGCGCATATCCGCAGTTGCCGAAGCTCATCGGAGCGAAGAAGCTGCGGGGACGTTCGAAGCGCAGGTAGCTGTGGGCGACGGAGTTGATGTTGCCGATGTCGGTGGAGACCATGACGTCGGCCGGCATCGCCTTCTCGAGTTCGCGCAGCACCTGGCGCGGGTGCAGCCAGTTGCCGTCCTCCTTCTCCGCCTCGTCGATGGCGTCGAGAGAGAACTCGTCCTTCTCATGGGTCCAGGAATCGAGCTCGGCCTCCCACGCGTCCTTCTCTGCTTTGATGAGTTCGGCACGCTGGTCCTTCGTGGCATCACAGGCGACCTTGCGATCGTTGAGGCGGGCGAGGAGATCCTCGGCGACGGCCTTGGCATCGCCGCAGATGCCGACGTCGATCTTCTTGACCAGGCCGAGCATCTTCTGGTCGGCATCGACCTGGATGATCTTTGCGTTGGTGGGCCAGTAGTCGAATTCGTACTGCGGCAGCGTGCCGAAGGGGCCGAGGCGAGTGCCGAGTGCCAACACCACATCGGCCTGGTTGATCAGGGTCATTCCAGCTTTCGAACCCTGGTAGCCGAGGGGGCCTGCCCACAGCGGGTGGCTGGCGGGGAAGGAGTCGTTGTGCTGGTAGCTGTTGACCACCGGCGAACCGAGGCGCTCGGCCAGTGCGATGCACTCATCGACGCCATCGGCCATGACGACTCCGCCTCCGGAGACGATGACGGGGTTCTTCGCGGAGGCGAGCAGTGCGGCGGCCTCTTCGAGGCTTTCGGCTCCACCGGGTCCGCGATCGATCTTCTGCGGCTGGGGGATCTCCGGTGCACATTCACCGTAGAAGTAGTCACGGGGAATATTCAGCTGCGTCGGTCCCATCTCCGACTTCGCGCGATCGAAGCAGCGGGCGGTGAACTCGGCCATGCGGGTCGGGTTGCTGACGTGCCCCTGGTACTTCGTGAACTCCTGGAACATCGGCAGCTGATTGGCTTCCTGGAATCCGCCGAGGCCGATCGAGTTCGTGCCGGCCTCCGGGGTGACGATGACGACGGGGGAATGGGCCCAATAGGCGGCCGCAATCGCGGTGACGCAGTTCGAGATTCCTGGACCGTTCTGACCTGTGACAACACCGTGACGACCCGAGGCGCGGGCATAGCCGTCGGCCATGTGTGCAGCGCCCTGCTCGTGGACCACGGGGATGAAATCGATGCCCGCGGGGGCGAAGATGTCCATGGCGTCCATGAACGCCGAACCCATGATGCCGAAGATGTCGGTGACGCCGTTGGCAACCATCGTTTCGACGAAGGCTTCGGACGATGTGATCTTCTGGGTCTTCACGGCTTCACTCAGTGTCGCCTTTTCGGTTCGATCGGCCAGTTCCGTCATCGTAACGTCTCCTGTTCGTCGGGGACCACATCCATGTGGTCTCGGTTTTGTGTTCATTTCACTCCGAAAAGCGGAACACCTCGAATGTAGGGTCCGGGCTTCATTGGTGTCAATAGAGTTCCGAAAAAGAATTCGTTTGGTACGATATTTCGAGACGATCCAATCACGCAGGCGCCGTGGCTGAGGAGCGGGAGCAACTGTAGAACAAGGCCGAAGGGGGCCGAGGAGGTAGTGGGAATGGATGACCTGACGGAGCCGCAATTCGACGAACGGGCCTCCCTGGCAGGTGAGACACCCGCGCTGAGGATGGTGTCGCTGTTGGAGTTCATCTCCACCCGCGACCAGATCTTCACCCTCCAATCCCTCGTCGTCCAGACGGGACTGCCCAAACCCACCCTCCACCGGATGCTCCAGCAGCTCGAGGGCGCAGGACTGCTCACTCGGCACAGCGACGGCCGCCACTACGGCACCGGAGCCAGGCTGCGGCGGATGGCCGAGGACGTTCTGCTCAATGACTCGAGACAGGGGGCTAGGCGGATGATCCTGTCTCAGCTGTCCGAGAAGATCGGTGAGAGCTGCAATCTCACCGCCGTCTCCGGCGATGAGGTCATCTACCTCGATCGCGTGGAGACCGCGCACCCGCTGCGGGTGCATCTCGAAGCCGGCAGCCGCGTGCCGATCCACGCTTCGGCCAGCGGGAAGATGATCGCCTCTCAGTACGGCGAGACGCCGCGGCGCAGGCTGCTGAGCAGTTCGACCTTGAGAGAATTCACACCGCACACGCTCACCGATCCCGCAGAACTCGAGGCCGAACTCGATTCGGCCCGAAGCTGCGGCTATGCCCTGGACCGGCAGGAGTACCTCGATGGCCTCGTCTGCCTCGCGGTGCTCATCCCCACCGATATCGGTCGATCGAATCAGGCCCTCGCGATCCAGGCCCCGGTGATCCGGAAATCGATCGACGACCTCGTCGAACTGCTGCCGGTGGTCCAGGAAGCCGCCCAGCGCATGGCCGTTCTCGACGAGATCGACCGCGCCGAGGACAACTCCGCCTGAACCGCGACCCGGCGGACCTGCCGCCACGGCGAGACTGAACCACGACCAGGAAAGGACGGCGCTCATGGCCGACGTTGCAACAATGCGAGAACTGTTCGGCATCGATGCCGACATGCCCGTGCCGATGCTCGAGGGCGACAGTGATCTGGTCCCGCGCATCGATGAGAACTACCGCTTCGACCCTGAGGTGACCAGGGCGGTGCTCGCCGGGTTCTCCCACGGATCCCGTGTGCTCGTGCAGGGCCTCCACGGGACGGGGAAGTCCACGCACATCGAGCAGATCGCCGCTCGCCTCAACTGGCCGCTCATGCGCGTCAATCTGGACGGACAGATCTCCCGGTCCGATCTCGTCGGCAAGGACCAGGTCGTCATCGAGGACGGCCAGCCCCGCACGGCCTTCGAGGAAGGCGTGATCCCCTACGCCTTGACGAGGCCGATGGCTTTGGTCTTCGACGAATACGATGCCGGCCGCCCGGAGGTCATGTTCATCATCCAGCGTCTGCTCGAACGCGATGGCCTGTTCACCCTCACCGAGCAGAACCGGGTGATCCGCCCCCACCCGCACTTCCGACTCTTCGCCACGGCGAACACGGTCGGACTGGGCAACGTCAACGGCCTCTATCACGGAGTCAACCGGCTCAACCAGGCCCAGCTCGATCGGTGGAACATCATCGCCTCACTCGACTACCTCGACCCGGCCGAAGAGCTCCTCGTCGTCACCGGGCAGGTGCCCGAGGCGGCCACCCGCCTGGGAGAGGAGACGGTAGCGACGATGATCGAGGTCGCACAGCTGACGCGCAGCGGATTCGCCGCGGGCGATGTCTCCGCGCTCATGTCCCCGCGCACGGTCATCTCCTGGGCCGAGAATTCAGTGATCTTCGGCGACGTCGAACTGGCTTTCAGGTTCTCGTTCCTCAACCGCTGCGACTCCACCGAGCATCCGCTCGTCGCGGAGTACTACCAGCGCTGCTTCGGTGGTGAGCTCGACCTCGACCGAGCGGCGACGGCAAGCTGATGACCGCGCATGGTCCGCAGTCGATACAGCGTTCCGACCGGGAGCAACTCGTCCTCGAACGGCGCTTGGCCGCTGTGTTCCGGGCACTGGGCCAGGACGCGGACGTCGACCTGTGGGCGCACCGGCCTGCCGATGCGAACGGTCTGCTGCCGATGAACGCGCCCCATCTCTACCCCGATCCCTCCCGATCCGACCTGACGTCTCTGCGCGGAGCCATAGACGCCATGGCCATGCGCCGGAAGTGGAGTGATCCCGATCTTCATCGTCGGGCGCTGCCGCAGGCCCGCGAAGAGCGCCTCATCGTTGAGATCCTCGAACAGTTCCGGTGCGAGTCGCTGGCCCGGCAGGCGGGAGTCCGCTCCAACCTGTCCCGGCGGTACGCGCACTGGTGCAGCGAGTACCTGCGCAGCCGCCTGCACGAGACCCACTTGGGCATGTTGCTGTATACGGTCATCCTCGTCACCCGGTCGGTCCTGACCGGAGAGCCGATCGGTCGATCGGACTCCGACCTGCTCGAGGAATCCCGGTTCGAACTCTCATCCGAACTCGGCCCCTTCCTCATCCCGCTGCGCAATGCCCGAGACGATCAACAGACCTTCGCCGAGGTGGCTCGCGAACTAGCGCACACGCTCGCCGGCCGGATCGTCGCCGTCGAAGAGCGAGAAGGCACGCGGGCCGGAGCGCGCGAACGTCGCGCTGCCCCGACTCTGCCGCTGGTCTTCGACA
Source organism: Brevibacterium siliguriense (assembly GCF_900105315.1). Classification (NCBI taxonomy): domain Bacteria; kingdom Bacillati; phylum Actinomycetota; class Actinomycetes; order Micrococcales; family Brevibacteriaceae; genus Brevibacterium; species Brevibacterium siliguriense. Next base: position 2,072,951 of record NZ_LT629766.1, read on the forward strand.
TCGCCGAGGACCTGTTCGCTCCCGCCGCCGAGGAAGCCGGTGGGCAGCTCCACCTCGCCCGCGGCTACCGAGTGTGGACGACGCGATTCGACCGGGAATCGACCATCGCCGAGGTGGTCCGGACGGAAAGTCTTCGAAACGGCCGAACCGCCATCGCCGCGGAAACGGCACGTCGGTCGGTGCCGTTGGCGCCCGTCGTCTCCCGTCTGCACGGTGTCGTCGAGGCGGCGAAGGACGCCCACGAGCTCGTCGACTCCGAGGACGGGATCCTCGATCCCTCTCGGCTGACACGGTTGGTCACCTCTCCTGGTGATCCGCGCGTCTTCCGCGGACGATCGCAGCGGGCCGAGACGGATTGCGCGGTGACCTTCCTGCTCGACCTTTCAGGGTCGATGAAACCATATGCGCTCGGACTCGGAGCCCTCCTCGACGTGCTCGTCACCGCCCTCGACCGGTTGGATGTGACCACGGAGATCCTCGGGTTCACCACCAATGCGTGGAACGGCGGACGGGTGCGCAGCGAGTGGAAGAGGGCCGGTTCGCCCGAGCGGCCGGGACGGCTCAACGAACTCCACCACCTCGTGATCAAGTCCGGGACGTCCTCGTGGAGGCGGACGCGCGCCCACCTCGGCGGTCTGCTCAAGACCTCACTGTTCCGTGAGGGTATCGATGCCGAGGCCCTGCGCTGGGCGGTCGGCAGGCTGTACCGCCAGCAGGCAGCGAAGGCGGCCGTGGTCGTCATCAGCGATGGACTGCCGGCCGACTCCGCCACCGCTGTCGCCAATGACGAGGACTATCTTGCTCGTGACCTCGAGACCACGGTGGCCGGTCTGCGACGGGCCTGTGACATCGGGATACTCGGCGTCGGCATCGGCACCGACCCCGGCCTCATCTACCCCGCCAGCGTCGAACTCGATGCCGAATCTCTGGGGGATCGGGCCTCGGTGAGAGCGATCGTCGACGGACTCCGCACCGTCCTCGCTCGCTGAGTCCACCGCGAGCCGGACGAGACGAACGGGACTCTTACCCACCTCGGCGGTCGAACCGATGAAAGCGGTCGGCCCGCTGCCGGTGAAACCTGGCAGCGGGCCGACCGCTGTGCTGTTGCGGGCCCCGGAATCGTCTCAGCGGTCCGTGGCCAGTCGTCCTTCGCGGCGCAGCTGAGCGCGTTCGCTGAACCGAGTGACGGCGGGACGCTCGTCGCCGAGGACGAGACGATCGACCTGCAGGTCCGTGAGCTTCCTGTTGTGCCGGATGCGGGAGAGGAAGAACACGACACCGATGACGATCCAGACGGCCAGGGCGATGAGCGACTGCGGTCCCAGCGCTCCGGGTGAGCCCGGGATGAGCAGGAGCAGCATGAAGATGATCGCAATGACCGCTCCGACACCGGACAGGACCTTCTTCGTCGTCGAGTACATTCCCGGGAGAGCCTCTGGGTCCTGAGCCTCACGAGTGGGGCGGAAGATCCGGAAGGCGCACAGGCAGGTGTAGAGGTAGGCGATGGTGACACCGATCGAGGACATGTCGACGACCCAGGTCAGAGCTGCCCTGCCGAACCAGGGGCTGATGAGGCAGACGATGAGGACGGCGATGATCCCGATGTGCGGTGTCTTGTGCTTCGAATGCAAGCGGGCGAAGATCGGCGGAATCATCTGCGCGCGGCCCATGGCCATGAGCACGCGGCTGGCCGAGACGTAGAAACCGTTGAGGCCGGTGCTCACACCCATCGTGATGGCGATTGCCAGCAGCAGGAGGCCCGAACCGCCGATGACGCCGGTGACCGCTTCAGCCGTTCCCCACGCGGAACCGGAAGTTGCCAGTGCCTGCCACGGTTCGGCCATGGAGACCGAGACGATCATCGCCATGTAGAGGGCGGCAGCTGTGACGATGGCGAGCACGATGAGGCGCAGCGCCTTGGCCGGAGAGAAGTCGAACTCCTCAGCGGCCTGGGGAACATTGTCGAAGCCGATGAATGCCCACGGGGCGATGGCGACGATGGCGATGATCGCGGCCACCGGACTGACACCATCGGGCAGTGCCGGCGACATATTGGAGAGATGGGTCGTCGGGCTCGCGATAACGGAGATGATGATCGCACAGACTGCGATGATCATGAGTACGCAGGCCCAGTATTGGACCCGACCCGACAGTGCGGTGCCGCGGATATTGAGGACGGCGAAGACGACGAGCGCGGTGATCGAGACGCCGATCTCCGGCAGATAGACATCCCAGCCGGCGACGGTGTACAGATACCCCTGCTCCATGACCGAAGGCATGATCTTGCGGAACAGCAGAGCTAATGCCGACGCGTTGAGCGCGACGATGCAGACGTAGCCGAGAGTGAGGAACCAGCCGGCGAAGAAGGCGTGGACGCGTCCGTAGCCGATGAGGGCGTAGGCCAACTCGCCTCCGGAGACGGGGAAAGTGCGGATGAGGAACCCGTAGCTGACGGCGATGATGAGCATGAGACCGGCGCCGAGGGCAAAGCCGACGAGGGTGCCCAAGGGGCCGCCCATAGCCAGCCAGTCGGTGGGAAGGATGAACGCACCCCACCCGACCGCCGAGCCGAGCGCGATGGCGAAGACCCAGCGCGGTTTGAGCGTCTTGGCCATCCTCTCTGGCTGCTGTCCGTCTCCGGCCGCCGGTGGCTCGGAGGTGACATTCTGAGGTGGGTTCTCTATCGATTTCGACATGGCACCTTACTTTCGTCACTTCTCTGTGAAGGTATGGGCAGTGGATTTCGTCGGATGCTGGGCGCTCGCCGCGGGGGTGAGCGCCTGCAGGCACGTGATGAGGCCGACGTTGATGATGTCGGATACGCTCGCCCCACGGGAGAGGTCGTTGATCGGGGCCGCGAGTCCTTGGAGCAGCGGGCCGTAGGCGTGTGCTCCGCCGAGGCGTTCGGCGATCTTGTATCCGATGTTGCCCGCGGCGAGGTTCGGGAAGACGAGCACGTTCGCGTGGCCGGCGACCGAGGATTCGGGGCATTTCGACTTCGCCACGGATTCGACGATGGCCGCGTCGAACTGGAGTTCGCCGTCGACATCGAGGCCGGGGTGGCTGCGGCGGATGTGCTCGGTGGCTGCTCTGACCCGATCGATGTCGGAGTGCTGAGCCGATCCCGCTGTTGAGAACGACAGCATCGCCACGGAGGGCGCCAGGCCGGTGATCGCTGTGAACGTGTGTGCTGTGGCGACAGCGATCGCTGAGAGCTGCTGGTCATCGGGGACCGGGATGACCGCGCAATCGCCGAATCCCAGGTAACTTCCGTCGCGCAGACGCATGAGGAACGAGGAGCTGAGCAGGGGCGCATCCGGAGCGAGACCGACGACGGCCAATCCCGCCCGGATGACATCGGCAGTGGGCCGATCCGCGCCGGCGACGGCGGCTTCGGCCAATCCTTCTCTGACGGCTGCAGCGGCGAGGAAGACGGGGTCGGTCAGCCATTGCGCGGCCAGTTCAGGATGCTTCCTCTGCGCACTGGATCGGATTCTTTCGCCGGCTGGACCGGCCGCGAGGTTCCTGGGGTCTTCGACGGACCATCCGTCGGCAGCGGCGATGCCCAGCCATTTCGCACGGTGGCGAACCTCATGGGCATCGCCGATCAGGACTGGGTGGACGCCCGCCTCGGCGAGGGCGCCGGCAGCGCGAAGGACACGTTCGTCGTGAGACTCGGCGAGGACGATCCTCGGCCGTGGTCCCTCTCCACACAGGTCGAGCACCCGGTCGAGGAGCATCGGGTCGATCGAGACGGACTCGAGCTCGGCTTCGACGGTGGGGGTGCGGTCGCGCGCTGCCGGCGTCTTCAACATGGTCCGAACCTCAGACCGCGGCCGACAGCGTGGAGACGCCGAGGTGCTTGTCGACGGATCCCATGACGTGGTCGACCTTGTCGAGCAGATCGTCGAGGACGGCCTGGTCCGCGACCAGCGGCGGCGAGAGCACGAGCATCGTGGCACCGCGGTTGTCGGGTCGAGTGATGAGTCCGACCTCCTTCATCGACTTCGGGATGACTTCGGTGAGCACCTGCTTCGACGCATCTGGGGTGAGTTCGGCACCGGTGTCTCGGTCAGCCATCATCTCGATGGCGTAGAAGAATCCGGTGCCACGGTACTCCTTGATGCACCGGTAGGAGTCGGTGATTCGGTCGAGGCCGTTCTGGAAGTAGGGTGCGAGGCTGCGGACATTGCCGGGGACATTCTCCTCTTCCAGCGCGATGAGGTTGGCGGTGGCGACCGCGGTGGCCACCGGATGACCACCCCAGGTGGCTCCGTGGGTGAAAGTCCCGGCATCGGGCGAGTCGAGCAGGGCCTCTGCGAGCGGCTTGCGGATGATGACTCCGCCGAGGGGCATGTAGCCCGAGGTCGAACCCTTGGCGAAGGTGATGAGGTCGGGCACGACGTCGAATTTGATCGAACCGAACCATTCGCCCAGTCGCCCGAACCCGGTGATCACTTCGTCGGCGACGAGGAGGATTCCGTGTTCGTCGCAGATCTTCCGCAGCTCCTGCCAGTAGCCCTCCGGCGGTACGAGTGCTCCTCGCGAGTTCTGGACGGGCTCCGCGAACAGTGCGGCGAAGGTGTCTCCGCCTTCCCGTTCGATGAGTTCTCTGATGGCCTGGATCGAGGGCAGGTCGGCGGCGGTGCCCCCGGTCGGGACCTCTTCTCCCAAAGTGTTCGGCACGTGGAAGACTCCGGGCATGAGTTCGCCGAAAGGCTCCTTGTAGGCGGGGATGCCCGTAACGGCGAGGGCACCGAGGGTGGTGCCGTGGTAGGCCATGTCCCTGGCGATGATCTTCGTGCGTTCGGGCTGTCCCTGCGACCGGTGGTATTGGCGAGCGAACTTCACAGCGGACTCAACGGCCTCGGATCCGGAATTCACGAAGAAGACGGTGTCGAGGTCACCCGGGGCGTGGCCGGCGATGCGAGTGGCTGCATCCACGGCTGCGGGATGGGCCGAACCCCAGTTCGTCCAGTACGCGAGCTTGCTCATCTGCTCGTAGGCCGCCTGAGGGATGTCCTGGCGTCCGTGGCCGATGTTTGCACAGAACAGGCCGGCCAGACCGTCGAGGTACTGGTCTCCTCGTTCGTCGGTGAGGTAACTTCCGTGCCCTTCGACGATGATCGGAAGATCGTCGTCATTCCACACTTTGCCGGTGGTGAAGTGGGGAAAAAGATGCTGCTGGGCACGATTTGCATAATCCGAGATCGTCACGCGAACCCTCCATTCGAACTGTCTGGGTCGGTACGTCGAGGCGTTCCGACTCCGGCACTCCTTCGTTGGTGTGCTTGACATCACTCTCGTGGAGATCTGGTTCCCAATGAAGACCCAGTCCGATATGAGTTCTTTGGTGCCAGTTGTCGATGGAAGGTCAGCGGTCCCCGATGACGGCGTCGATCGCCTCGGCGAGGATCCGCACACCGGGTTCGATGGATTCGAGGTCGATGGCCGCGAAGCCGAGTCGGAAGTTGTTGCGGTGGGCGTCGGGGGAGAGGAAGAACGGATCGCCGCGTTCGATCACGACGCCTCGGCGCAGGCATTCTTCGGCGAGGAGTCTCGCATCGAGATGCGCAGGGGCTTCGATCCACACGCTGACCCCTCCGGCGGGGAAGGGCACGGTCCACGGCAGGTGATGGTCGAGTGCGGCTGTCAGGGTCTCCCATTTCTTACGCAGCTGGGTGCGGCGGCGCGAAATCGTTCGGTGGTATTGGCCGGATTCGATGAGCAGCGCCATGGCTCGTTGGGTGTGTCCCGGGACGTGGCGGATGGAATAGCGTCTGTGCCTGCGCATGCGCCTGATGAGTTCGGGTTCCGCAACGATGTAACCCAGTCGCAGGCCGGGGGCGAGGAATTTGGAGAATGAGCCCAGATAGATCACGTGCTCGGAACTGGGCAGGGCCTTGAGCGCGGGGGTGGGTTTGCCTCGGTATCGGAACTCCGAATCGTAGTCGTCTTCGATGATGAGCGAGTCCGAATCACGCATGTGAGTCAGCAGCTGCGTTCGACGCGAGGAATCGAGGGTGACGTTTGTGGGGCTGTGGTGGCTGGGGGTGACGTAGACGAGGTCGAGCCGGCTCGGCGGTGGGATCATGCCCCGATCGTCGACCTTCAACGGAAACAGTTGGCCGCCGACTCGGGCGAAGGCATGTTTGGCGTCGACGTATCCGGGATCTTCGACGCCGACGGTGGTGTCCGGCCCGACGAGCAGCTGTGCCAGGAGGTCGAGTCCCTGTTGGGATCCTGCTGTGACGAGTACATTCTCTGTATCGACATGGATGCCGCGGCTCGGCAGAACTCGCTGGCACAGCAGTTTGACCAGCAGCGGATCGTCTTCGTCTATGGCGTCGCGGACGGAGAACGGCAGATGCTCGGGTTCCATGGCGGTGCGCAGGGCCTTGGCCCACGCAAGTCGGGGGAATTCGTCGGGGTCGACTTGGCCGGCGACGAATGGGTAAGGGTAGTTCTGCCAGTTCTTCGTCTTCGTGATCTCCGGCAGGTGGATGTCGCGGACGGGCCTGATCTTCTGCTCCCAGTCGATAGAACCGGCGGCAGGTTCGGATCCCTCCTCCTCATGGCGGCGCTCGGCGAGCAGCCGGCTGTTGACGAAGTGACCGCTGCGTGGACGGGCTTCGATGAGTCCGGTGGCGACGAGTTCCTGGATCGCGGCATTGACGGTGTTGCGCGAGAGCCCGAGTTCATGTGCCAGGTCTCGTGACGAGGGCAGTGCCACATCTGGGCTGTAGGCACCGGAGAGGATCTGGTGTTCGAGCGCTCTGCGCAGCTGCCGGTAGAGCGGTTCCTTCGAAGCCGGAGAGATCTCGATCGGTGATCGGGCGGGGTAGCCGAGGGCGGGTTCGGCGCTGTGGTCGCGGGAGATCATATCTGTGTCGGTTCAGACGGAGAGGTCTTTGTCGGGAGCGATGTCGGGAGCGGGGTAGCGAGGGACGACGACCATGGGGACCGGGAGGCTGCGCAGCATTTTGTTGGCCGTGGCGCCGAGGAACAGCGACTTCGGTTGTGCCAGCCGGCTGGAACCGATGATGACGATCTCGCTGTCGTCCCAGCTCAGCCTTTCGACCGCGGAGTCGACGGACCGCCCGTGGGCGACATCGACCATGACTTCGACCGCGTCGTCGACCTGCTGGGACGCGCTCAGCAGCAGCGCTCGCGCGTGGTCGGCGGGAGACCGTCCGTCCGGTGTGTTCGGGGACGAGTCCAAGCCGATGAGTGAGATGAGTCGCAGCGGGACGTCGTGTCGGACCGATGAGCTGATGGATACGTCGAGGACTGCGTCGGCACCGACTCGTGTTCCCATCGCACAGGTGAGTCGTGTCAGTCTGCTCGGAGGGAGGTAACCCGAAGGTGCGAGGGCCACCGGCACGGAGGCCGAATGGAGCAGGGCATTGGCGACGGACCCCACCGTGAACCGGCGGAACGGGCCGCGGCTGGCTGCGCCGACGATGATGAGGTCACAAGGCCCGGTGGACGCGATTTCGAGCAGACCTTCAGCCATTGATTCAGCGAAGTGGACGGTGACAGTGGACCTGATCGACTTGGGAATGAGGTCGCTGACCTTGGCGAGACCCTCCAGCGCTGAGTCCTTGCGCAGCTGTTGGAACTCGCGTTCCTGAGCTGACTGAGCATGGTCGGGCTGCGGCCCGCGAATAACATGGACGAGTTCGATGGCGACACTGTGCGGGGCAACGACGGAGCGTGCCAGAGTGAGGGCCAAAGAGACGGCATCTCTGTCGCGTCTGTCCAAAGTGATTCCGACGACGTAACGCATTGAGTCTCCTTTGACCTGGTGCTCTGTAACTAAGGCGGGCGCTCTGCGGTGCCCCAAGTCGACTATAGGTGAGGCCTCTGACCGTCGACAAAGCGCAGGTCAGTCGACTGAGGAGTCTTCCTCACATGGAGAGCGGATGGTCGACGGGCAAGAACCGAGAGACCTCCTGCGCCGCTCGGACTGCATCGGCACCCAATGTGATGAGGCGGGCGTCGTCCATCCTCACTGTCGGTCCCTGGATGACGATGGCGGCCTGCGCTTGGCCAGTCGCATCGAGGACCGGCGCTCCGACACAGCGAACTCCGTCCACGTTCTCCTGATCGTCGATGCTGAATCCTCGTTCGCGTGTGGCACGCACGGCGGACCGGGCATCGTCGCGAGTGCCCAGAGTGTTCGCTGTGACCGGTTCGAGCCGATCGGGAAGCGAGTCGAAGTACTCGTCTGCATTGTCCGAGAACGCAAGGATCACTTTGCCCGAGGCCGTGGCGTACAGAGGGAATCGTGCACCGACTCTTTGCACGAAGCGCAGGGGGAGGGTGGACTGGACACGAGTCATGACGACCGATTCGCCGCCATCGCGGATGGCGAGATTGACTGATTCTTCGGTCATCTCGTTGAGCCGTTCCAAGAACGGGATCATCTTATCGATACCGAAGCTCCGCTGCGCCGCCTGGCCGAGGAGCACCGCCCCGCTGCCCAGGTAGTACTCGTCGTTCCACGGGTTCTGGGCGATGAGGCCCTCAGCAAGAAGCGCCTTCGCAATGCGGTAGACGGTTCCGGAGGACAGCCCCAACTCCTCAGCGATGGAGGAGAGGGGCAGATCCGCCTCGGTGCCGGCCAGAAGCTTGAGGATGTTCAGCGCACGACCGACGGCCTGAGTGCCTGCTGGATGCCCATTCGCCATGGTGGTGAGCTTATCAGGGGCCGACAGGCGCCTTGTGAGACCGCTCACGGTGCTTGTCGTCTTCCGTATCTTCGGTGAACATGTCTGTGCGTCGGATCAGCAGAGCCGACACCCCGCTGATCACCGTAACGGCGAGGACATAGGCCACGATCGACCCGATATGTCCGTCACCCTCTCGGAGAAGATAGGAGAGGATGAGCGGCGTCATCCCGGAGGCGACGATTCCAGAGATCTGGTAGACGACCGAGATTCCGCTGTATCGGGTCCACGTGGGGAACAGCTCGGCGAAGAGCGAGGCTTCCGGGGCATAGACGACCGGGTAGACGACACCGAGTACGATACCGATGCTGATGAAGATCAACAGCGGATTTCCGGTGCCGATGAGCAGCAGCGTCGGGTAGGTGAGGATGCCCAGAGCGACGACGCCGAGAGCGTACATGCGCCGTCGGTCGAAGTGATCGGACAGCCGACCCATGAGCGGGATGACTCCGACCATGATGATCGCACCGACCATGACCGCGGTCAGGATCGTTCCCTGGCTGACGTCCAGGCTCGTCGCGGCATAGGTGATGATGAATACGGCCCAGAGGTTGAACGCGACGCCTTCGGCCCAGCGCGCGCCCATTCCCAGAATGATGTTGCGTCGACTCTGCCTGTCCTTGGCCAGTTCCACGGCGGGGATGACCGCGCGAGCTTCTGCCTTCTCGAGCTTGGCGAAGGCCGGTGTCTCCATCACCTTCAGCCTGATGAAGAGGCCGACGCCGACGAGCACAGCACTGAACATGAAGGCGACTCGCCAACCCCAGCTGAGGAATGAAGCATCGGACATCACCCCGCCGAGGAACGCGAAGACACCTGTGCCGAGGACCAGACCGACCGCGAGGCCGATCTGAGGGAAGCTGCCGTAGAGGCCGCGCTTGCCTTTGGACGCGTACTCGACCGCCATCAGCACGGCTCCGCCCCATTCGCCGCCGACGGCGACGCCTTGAGCGATTCGGCAGATGACGAGGAGGAGGGGAGCGGCGAAGCCGATCATCGCGTGGGTGGGGATGACGCCGATGAGGAAGGTGGCGATACCCATGATCATCATGGTGGTGACCAGAGTCTTCTTCCGTCCGACTCGATCACCGATATGACCGAAGACCAGTCCGCCGACGGGCCGCGCAACGAATCCCACGGCGAAACTGGCGAAGGCGAGAATGGTGCCGATGAGGGGGTCGTCACTGGGGAAGTAGAGCTTGTTGAACACGAGCCCGGCGGCCATTCCGTAGAGGAAGAAGTCGTACCATTCGACGGTGGTCCCGACGATGCAGGACATCATGACGACGCGGATGTCCTTCTTCGTAAACGAGCTGACGTCGGTTGGCTGAGGGTTCGAGTTCATAATGACTCCCGGAAGATTCCTGTCAGTGCCTCGCGTGTGACCGGGCGGGGCACGACGGCCATCTGTCGGGTCTGTTTGAGGGTCCCATCGACGAGTTCGTCGATGTTGTCTTCGGTGTAGCCGAAGCTGCGCAGTCCCGTCGGCATATCGATGTCGTGCATCAGCTCCGTGAGCACATGGGCCAGCGCCTCGGCGCCGTCGGTGCGGGTGAATGTCTGACCGCTCAGCAGCTCTGCGGCGCGGAGGTGGCGGTCAGGGTCGGCCGGGTAGGTCCAGCGGAAGACGGCGGGAGCGGTTGAGGAGACGGCTTGGCCGTGCGGGACCATGACCATCTCCGGATAGCCTTCGGCCTGGTAGTTCTCAACCGCGCCGGCGATCGGGTAGGCGTTTGCGTGGGGGAGGTGGGTGCCGGCGTTGCCGAACCCGGTTCCGGCAGATGCCGAAGCCAGGGCCATCTGACTTCTCGCATCGATATCGCGGCCATTCATCACGGCCTTGCGCAGGTTGCGGCCCACGAGCTTAAGTGCCTGTTCGCACCAGATGTCGCTGATGGGGTTGGACCCGCAGAAGGCTGGACGTTTCGTCGGATCGTCCGGGGCCGGCTTCGCATCGAAGGCAACGCTGGTGTAGCTTTCGAGCGCATGTGACAGGACGTCCATTCCGCTCGCAGCAGTGACCTGGGAGGGGAGGGAAACTGTGGTCAGCGGATCGACGATGGCCATGGACGGGCGAAGCCGGGCGTGACTGATCGCGGCTTTGAGGTGCATGTCCAGAAAATCGATGACGCAGATCGTCGTCGATTCGGAGCCGGTGCCTGCAGTGGTCGGTACGGCGATGAGGGGCTTCAGCGGCAGCCAGGGAGCAGTGCCTTCGCCGATGGGCGGCGTCACGTAGTCGAGGAGTTCGCCAGGGTGGGTTGTGAGCAGATTGACGGCTTTCGCTGTGTCAATCACGGAGCCACCGCCGATGGCAACGTAGCAGTCCCAGTCCTTCTGCCGCGCCCACTGCACGGCGTAGTCGATGCTTTCGTTGGTCGGTTCGATTCCCACTTCGTCGAAGATGTCGGTCGAGATGTCTTCGTTCTGGAGTTCGTGGAGAACGTCATCGGGTATGCCTGTGGCGCGGACGTGAGTGTCCGTGATGATGAGGCAAGACTGCGCGCCGAATGCCTTGATGTCTGAGTAGAGCTCGCTGAGAGATCCGTTTCCGAATTTCAATGGCGGTGCGGCCCAGGTGAATACGGATTCGTTCTGCAGAGATGTGCCCATGCTGATGCTCCTTTGCATTCATATGTGGGAAGGTTCCCCACATTGTGTTCCGACCTTAAAAGCTGAGAGTACAAATGTGAAGCACTTCACAGAAAAAATGTGCTCACGTCATGAGGGCGAGAAAGAGCGAGCGGCTCCTGTGGCTTTCTGACCAGCAGAGATGTTCACAGGTGGAGAACGGGAAGACGGAGGGGTATCTCGATGGCGGCACAGTGCCTCGCTGCGAGGCCCGATGGATGCGATTGAACGAACGTCGTTAAGATGGCGGGCATGACGGAACCTTCGACAGCGACGCGAATCAGCGATACCGCACTCATCTTCGAAGGCGGTGGAATGCGAGCCTCACTCACCAGTGCGATGGCGGTCGTCTTGCTGAGTGAACGGCTGTCGTTTGACTGGGTCGCTGGAATCAGTGCCGGAGCATCCACCGCAGTGAACTACTTGTCAGGCGACAAGTGGCGTGCCCGCCGGTCCTTCGTCGAGTTCGCCAAAGAAGAAGAATTCGGCGGGTGGCGGTATTTCGCCCGTGGCAAGGGAATGTTCCACGGCGAGTACATCTACCAACGAGCGGGCGCGCCAGATGAGGCTTTGCCGTTCGACTGGGACACCTACGAGGCAAGCACTGGTGACATGCGGATCATCGCGTTCGACGCCGAGACCGGCGAAGAGGCGGTGTGGTCGAAGAAGGACACCCCGAACATCGACGATTTGATGATCCGGGTGCAGGCGTCATCAACGATGCCGATTGTCATGCCGCCAGTGCATCTCGACGGGCACGTGTACGTCGATGGTGCGATGGGGGAGGACGGCGGGATCGCCCTGAGCCAGGCCCAGCGCGAAGGCTTCGAAAAGTTCGTCATCGTGCTCACTCAGGAACGTGGATACAAGAAAGAACCACAGCGATTCCCTGCAGTCTTCCGTGGCATCTTCCGGAAGTATCCTGCACTTGCCGACGCGTTGTTGACTCGGTGGAGGCGATACAACGAGACCCGTGAACGCATCTTCGAACTCGAAGCGGAGGGGAAAGCGCACGTCTTCGTCCCTGATCGCATGCCGGTCGACAACAGCACTCGCGATCTCTCGCGTCTGGCTGCCGCTCATCGGAGAGGGCTTTCGCAGGCGCGTCGCGAACTTCCGGCGCTTCGAGAATTCGTTGACGTCCAATTGATGTGATCGACCGGCGCACAGACTCCTGTTACTCCCACCCGGCCACGGTGCGTGTGCCCTCAGCGCCGGGCAGGGGACGACCAAGGATGTCCCGTACGGCGGCGTAAGCGAAGACAAGTCCGGGACCTATCGTGATACCGGGGGCAGGGTAGACCCCGCCCATCACTGACTGCATATCATTGCCTACGGCGTAGACGCCCCGCATCCGTAGACCAGACTGGTCGAGGACCGTCGCAGACTCGTCGGTGAGGTATCCCGTTGCGGCTCCGATGTCTCCGGGGAACAGCCGCACCGCATAATAGGGTGCTCCGTCGACAGGGGCGACGTTGGGGTGGCCGGTCTCGGAACCGGAATCGCCGTTGAACCGCTCATAGTCATTGGCTCCGCGGTGGAAGTCCGGATCTTCTCCACGTGCGGCCGGACCGTTGGTGCGTTCGATGGTCCGGCTCAGCTCGTCGGCCGGAACCCCGAGCGCCTGGGCGAGTTCGGTGATCGAATCTCCCCTCAGCAGATAGCCGGATTCAACATGCGCCGCGAGCTTGCGTTCGCTCTGGAACGGATGGATCATCCCCAACCCGTAGCGGCGCATTCCCTCGGCATCGGTGATGAGAAACGACGGAATGGATCTGCCGGGATTCTCGTGGTCGTGCTGGACCATGCGCAAGCCGAAGAGATGGTAGCTCGTCGACTCGTTGAGGTAGCGGTATCCGTTCTGGTCGACCACGACCATGTGCGGCTTGGCCCGGTCCATGACGAAGTGTGGGAAGACGGCCCACGACCCGTCTGACCGGCGGCGTCTTGAGACGGGCGCGTAGTAGGTATGTGCAAGTGCGCTGGTGCCGTATCGTCCTCCGAGGCTGTCGACGAGGTCGTGCGCCTGCCCCGTATGCCCCGGCGCCCCCGGGCACCAGTCGAGGTCGTGGTTGGGGAGCATCTTGGCCCGACGCTCGGGACTGCGGTTGAACCCGCCGCTGGCGAAGACGAGATTACGCGCTCTGACAGTGAACTCATGACCGTTTTCGCTGATGACGACCTGATGCCCAGCTTCATCGTCCTCAGACGTCACCGAGGTGACTTCGCTGTGAGTGAGAACCGGAACCCTTGCCTCATCGAGGGTGTGGAGGAGTCCGGCTATGAGCGCATTGCCCATCGTCCGGCGCGTATCAGCGCCGTATTCGTCGATTGCGTCTCGATACGCGCGGCGCAGCGCGAGCAGATGAGACCGCGATTCGTCCTGCGGGTGCGCACCGAGGAGGTGCCCGATGTCATCGCGTTCGAGTGACATCCCGTCGAACACCGTGAACTCTGGCAGCGGGTTGCGCACGAGCGTCAGACGTCGGCCCAGGAGGGTGCCATCGAAGGGGTACGGTTCGAGGGCGCGTCCGAACAGCCGGGCGCCCGGTAGTTCGGTGAGATAGTCCGGATGCATCGCTCGGGCGCGGTAACTCACATGCGAACCAGCCTCCATGACCGCCACCGCCTCAGGTCCGAGCTCGAGGAATCTCTCCCGCAGGCCGGCGGGCGAGTGCGCACCGACGGCGGCATCGAGGAAGGCCCGAACCTGGGCGCGCGAGTCCTCGGCTCCGACTTCCTCCGCGTGGTGGGTTCCCGGTACCCACGTGGTTCCTGCGGTGAACGCGGTGGTTCCTCCCACGCGTTCGGTGCGTTCGATGACGGCGGTCCGCAGACCGGCGATCGCGGCGAAGACTGCCGCTGACAGTCCCGCTCCGCCGGCCCCGACGACGAGGACATCGAGTTCGTCTCCCGTGTTCAATGCTGCGGGGGCGTCTCCATCTGCAGTCGGGATCGTTGTCGCAGGAGGTGTGGTCATGGTGTCTCTTCTTTCGGGAATTCAGTTGAGGATGCTCTGCGGTCGGGGCATGCGACTAGACGGGGGAGGTCGACGTCGTGGCCGCACGAGTGGAGTCGGCGGTGGGCGCATTGCCGACCCCGGCGAGCTCCCGGCCGGTGATGTAGCCAAATGTCATTGCTGGGCCGAGGTTGACTCCCCCTGCCGGGTAGTGACCGCCGAAGAGGTTCTTCTGATCGACGCCGACGACGTGGACTCCGTGAACCGGGCTGCCGTGGGAATCGAGCAGCCGCGCCTTCGCATCGGCGCGAAGACCACCGAAGGTGCCGAACGAACCCTGTCGCACCCGTACCGCATAGAACGGTCCGCGATCGATGGGGGCCAATGAAGGATTCGGCGTCACATCCGGGTCACCGCCGTAGCGATTGAACGGGGTCTGTCCGCGGTCGAACGCGGGGTCACGGCCTTCGCGGGCATGCCGATTGAATTCCTCGACCGTGGTCCTGAGCGCCTCGGCGTCGATGCCGCACTTGTCGGCGAGTTCATCCAGGGTCGCCGCCTTTACGAGGTACCCGGAGCGCAGGAACGGGAACTTCGGCACCGGGCGGGGCATGGCGAAGCCGAAAGGATAGCGGGCCACAGCTCGGGAGTCGCCGATCTGCCAGGCTTCGGCGACCTCTCCTTCGGCAGTGGCGGCGTTGAGGCCGGTGACGTAGTCCCAATAGCCGTTCGCTTCGTTGACGAAGCGTCGTCCGCTGCGGGTGACGCTGATCGATCCGGGCTTGGCCCGGTCCATGATGTGGGGAAAGATGCCGGTGCGGCCATTGCGATAAGGGAACAGCGACACCGGGCACCACGCAGCCGGGGAGGCACCGCTGATGTCGAGGACGCCTCCGACCGAACGGCCGAGATCGATGCCCATGCCATCCGCGGTCTCCGGCGCCAGGGTCCAGTGGTCATCGGCGCTTCGGTTATGAGGAAAATGCTCGGTTCGCATGCTCGGATTCGCAGAGAACCCGCCGGCGGCGAGGACGACACCGCGCGCGGCCTTGAACGTGCGTCGGCCCTGTGGAGTCTCGGCGACGACAGCCGCGACTCGTCCCGTGCTGTCCTGGATGAGATCATCGACGCGGTGTTCGACGCGGATATCGACGCCGAGGTCGACCGCCGACTGCATGAGTCGCCCGGTGAGGGCGACACCGTTGACGAAATGCATGCCCTGACCGGTCGTGGCGAGATCGAAGGCATAGCCGAGCACGCGCTTGGCCGAGTGCCACCAGCCGTGTGGTTTGAACTTGGCGGCGGCGAGGAATCCCTGCAAGTCGGGACCAGCCATGATGCCCATCCCGAGGAACGATGTCTCCCAGTACTGCGGCGCCATGATCTTGCGCAGGCTGCGTGAGAAAGTCCGTCCATCGACGGGTTTCGGTCCGACCGAGCGGTGTCCGGTCCCGGCGTGGGGGAGCTGGCCGTAGATATCGCAGATCTTCGTGCCTGGCACGAATTGTAATGCGGTCTCGTGTTCGAAGAACGACACCATTTCCGGGGCGTTTCGGAGGAAGGCATCAGTACGCTCTTCGTCGTAGTCGTCGCCGACCGCGGCCTTGAGGTAGGTTTTGATGTCGTCGATCGATTCATCTACTCCGTCGGCGTGGGCGAATTCGCTGCGCGGTGTCCACATCCATCCGCCCGACCGGGAAGTCGCACCTCCGCATCGGCGGTCGCGTTCGAGGACGAGGACGCTCAACCCGTGATAGGCGGCGGTGACCGCTGTCGAGAGTCCTCCTGCGCCCGCACCGATGACGACGACGTCATAGTTCTGCTTCCGATTCGTTTCGGGCATCTTTGCTCCATTCATTGCGGCTGCGGCTCTGTGCTGATTGGTCCGTCAGCGACGGATGCTGTGTACGTGCTCGCCAGAGCGTGCATGATCTTCTTCTTGAGCTTGCTCATCATCGGCAATGCCGCGACCGGCGATGTGACGGCCGGCGACGAAGGCGCGCACAACGGCGGAACCGAGAGTAGCGCCTCCGCCCGGATAAGCTCCGTGGAAGACTGAAGCGGAGACGTTGCCGGCCGTGTAGAGGCCATCGATGGGGGCTCCGGAGAAGTCGACGACTCGTCCGTGTTCGTCGGCACTCAGCCCGCCGCTGGTGCCCAACGCACCACAGTGGACGGGCACGGCGTAGAACGGGCCGACGGTCAATGGACGCAGGCAGGGATTCGGGGTCACGGAGGAATCACCGAGAAACCGGTCTTCCGGAGAATTGCCGCGACCGAATTCGGTGTCGACGCCGGACTCGGCATCGGCGTTGAACTTGGCAACCTGGTCGATCAGTCCCACCGGGTCGACCCCGATCGCCTCGGCGAGGGCCTCGATCGTCTCGGCCTCGATCATCCAATCTGCAGGGCTGCCGGGCGTGGAACCGGCGACGGGGTACGAGTTGAGGTATTGCCGGTCGAAGACGAGCCAGGCGGGGTCGCCCTTTGGGGCCAGCCTTGCGGCATCGGTGGCACCGAAGACCCGGGAGACGTCGTGGTAGTTCAGCGCTTCGTTGACGAAGCGCTTGCCATCGGCGCCGACGGTGATCGAGCCGGGGAGCGTCATCTCGACATTGCCCATTCGTCCTGATTGCTTGCCGTCGTAGATCTGGTCCGGGGTGGTGATGACCGGAACTCCCCAGAACGTCGTCATATCGGATACGGCCCCGCCGAGGCGCAGCCCGAGTTCGAGTCCGTCACCTTCGTTCGAGGGTGCGGAGATCGGAGTGATCCGGTGGGGCAGGAACGACGCCTGCAAACGCGGATTCCATTCGAACCCGCCTGAGGCGATGACGACGGTATCGGCGAGGAGCGTTCTCCCCTCGCGCAGTCTCAGTTGCCACCGGCAGTCGTCGGTGCGGTCGAGAGAGCCAACAGCGGCATTGACCGCGACCTTGACGCCGCGGTCGATAGCGGACATGAGCAGGCTCGCCGCCAGCGCACCTCCCATGGTGCGCACCCCGGTCTCGGTGCGCGTCTTGAGCAATTCGGGATCGGCGGCGGCACCGTTGAGGTCATCGCGTTCGGCCATCGTCAGCAATGGGAAGTAGCTCGACGGTCGGAGCGCCTCGGCGAGTCCCGGTATGGAGCCGACGTCGAAGGCCGAATTGTCGAGGCTGCGCCCGCCCTGGGTAGCTCCCGGAAATTCGAGCCGGTAGTCCGGTCGTGCCAATGGGGTCAGGCTGACCCTGGTTTCGCGGGTGAGGTAGTCCACTGCAGCGGAGGCACTGTCGACGAACCACTGCGCTTCGGCCTCGGTCAGCGCTCCCTCCGTGGCGGCGTTGAGGTAGTCGAGGGCTTCCTGTCGAGAATCGGCGAAACCGGCATCCGCGGCGAGCGGATTCGCGGGTGCCCAGATCACACCTCCGCCGACGGCAGTCGTCCCGCCCAGCTGTGCCGCCTTCTCAAGGACGACTACTCGAGCATGGGCGTCGGCAGCACGGGTGGCGGCCGTGAGCCCCGCCGCTCCCGAACCGATGACGGCGACATCGACGTCGGTCGGCAGGTGGTCGAGGTCTGTAGTGATCATGCAGTCCTCCTCGGCAGATCGATGAGGATCTTGCCCACTCGCTGACTGCGATCGGACATCGTCGCGAAGGCCGCATCGAGATCGGCGATGTCGAAGCGGTGCGTAATCAGGCTGCGGACCTGTTCGGTGTGGCGGTCGATGAGAGTCAGCGCCTCAGGCATGAGTCCCTGACTGTTGCGGCTGCCGAGAAGGTCGATCTCCTTGAAGGGCACGATGTTGAGGGGGAAGCTGGTGGGATGGGCCGAGATTCCGACCTGGACGACGCGTCCGGCCGGGGCGACGGCCCGCAGGGCGTTCTCGAGCGAGGCGGGCACCCCGGTAGCTTCGATGACGAGGTCGGGACCGTCGGGTGCCGATTTCCCGATGAGCCGATCGAGTTCCGCAGTGGGGAATTCAGCGTTCGGGTCGATGAGGAGAGTTCCGTCGCTGCCCATGTCCGTGGCCATTGACAGGCGGTCGGGGACGGTGTCGGCGGTGATGACCGTCGCGCCGAGGTCGTTGAGCGCCAGCGTTGCCAGCAGGCCGATAGGCCCGGCGCCGAGCACGAGCACCGTGTCATCGGCGCTTGCTTGTCCCCTCGTGACGGCTTCTAGTGAGATCGCGGCCGGTTCGGCCACAGGACCGAGTTCGGTAGGCAGGTCGGCCGGCAGCGGATGCAGTCGCTTTGCGGCCACGCTGAGGTACTCGGTGAACCCTCCATCGCAATAGCAGCCGAGGACGACGAGATTCGGGCACACGTTGCTGCGCCCCCGTCGACAGGCCCGGCACTCACCACAGCTGATGAGCGGGTCGATGACGACGCGCTGGCCGACTTCGACACCTGCTGCCTGAGGTCCCAGGGCGACGACCGTGCCGGCGATCTCATGTCCTTGGACCAGGGGGAGCTCCGAAGTGTAGTCGTCCTCCCAGATGTGGAGGTCGGTCCCGCACAAAGTCACATGTTCGACCTGCACGAGGACTTCGTCGATCCCGGGTTCGGGCCGGTCGGTCTCAACGTATTCGAGGGATCTGGCGGAAACGGTGCGCACAGTCAACACTGTCTGACCTCCTCAGTTCTTTTCGCCGAGGCGGTCGGCACCGAACTTCGGGTCCCAGGTCTTCACCGTTCGTTCGACGTAGCCGCGCTGCGCGAAAGGATCGGCAGACATCGTTGCTTCCACGTCTTCGGCGGTTTCGCCGCGGATGATGAGCAGGGCGCCCGGGTCGTCGCCGGCCGCGTCGGTGGGCCCGCTGACGACGAGGCGGCCCGAATCGAATAGGCCCTGCAGGAATTCGAGGTGCTTCGGACGATGCTCGTCGCGGCCGGTCTCCGAGTTCTCGGCGTAGGCATAGGTGACGGCGAAAAGTGCCATGAGTGAATCTCCTTTGAGTCGATGTCTGTGTGCCTCAGATACTTCTCGCGGCCGAACTGAACAGCAAGCGTTCTGTGCGATTGATTCTCTATTCATCCGAGACTATGTATGATCAACTACATAAAAATCACTGCTCGGATGGAGGGGGAGGATCGTGGAGATCCGCTGGCTTGAGGCGTTCGTCGCTGTGGCAGAAGAGATGCATTTCGGCCGCGCCGCTGCACGTCTGCACATGGCGCAGTCGCCTCTGAGCCAGGTGATCCGTCGGCTCGAACGCGAGCTGGGAGTCACGCTCTTTGAGCGCAGTACGCGGTCGGTCAGTCTTACTTCCTCGGGAGAGGCGCTGTTGCCCTACGCCCACCGCGTCATCCAGACGCTCGGCAGTGCAGTCGAAGCCACTCGCAGCGCCGAAGGTATGCCGACGGGAACGCTCACTCTCGGCTTCTCGGGAATGCACAATCACCACACCCTTCCTCACATCACGCGCTCGCTGCGCCGCCGGTTCCCCGGAGTCGAGCTCAATCTCGTCGGAGGAGTGCGGACCCTCGACGGGATGCGCCGGGTGCGCAACGGGTCACTTGACGCGGCATTTGTGGGTCTTGTGGGCAATTTCGACGCGCCGTTGCAGTCGCGGGAGATCTCCCGGCAGCGCATCGGAGTGGTCCTCCCCGCCGATCATCGGCTCGTAGAGCGAACTGCACTCGAAATCACCGAGCTGCGGCAGGAGCCGTTCGTTATGGGGCCCGTCGATGGGAATTCGTCGCTGACGATCGTGGCTCATCAGATCTGCCAAGAGGCAGGGTTCAACCCTGAGGTCGCACAGACCGTCAGCGACCCATTCCTCATCCTCAGTATGGTCGCCGCCGGGGTGGGGGTGTCGTTGGTGTCATCCGAGGTCATCCCGGTGCTTCCCGAGGCCACCACGTGGGTCGAGATCAAGGGCCGGCCCCACACGTTCCGGCACGGGCTCGTGTGGTCAAGGGACAACGAATCGGTCGCGCTGACCGCACTGCTGAGCATCCTCGACGATGTGTTCCCCGCGCCAGCTGAGGACGACCAAGGGGATTAAGTGTGCGTCGCACATAGTCTCAGATGAATTACATCCTGGACTTTCAACAATCGGTGCCACAGACTCGAATTCGTGGCGAGGACCACAAGGGCGCGAACCGTCCCGGACTCGTCGGATATCCAGCACGACTGGACGACAGTTGAGAACACCATTGCCGGCGGAGCACACAACGGGGTGCTGATCCGGTCCATGCAAAGGAAGTCCAATGACCATGACCAAACCACCGGCCGCTGGCCCTGAGAGCAGCTCGCAACTGACTCCCGAGCGGCGCCGTAGGAATGCTCGCAACGCAGCGATCTCCGGATTCGCCGGAAGCGCTCTCGAATACTATGACTTCTTCATCTTCGCGACTGCGGCCGCTCTTTACCTCCAGGACTTGTTCTTCCCCGGTGCGGGAGCCAGCGGTCAGCTGTTCTCGCTGGCCACGATCGGCGTCGCCTACATCACTCGACCTTTGGGCGCTGTTCTGTGGGGCCACCTCGGTGATGTCATCGGTCGGAAGAAGGTGCTCATCGCCGTGCTCGTCCTGATGGGCGCGGCGACGTTCGTCATCGGGCTTGTCCCCACCTATGCACAGATCGGCATCTGGGCCCCGATCATCATCGTCGTCCTTCGTCTGGCGCAGGGACTGTCCGCCGGCGGAGAATCACCGGGGTCGTCGGCACTGTCGATGGAGCATGCTCCCGACCATCGAAGAGGATTCTTCACCAGTTGGACAATGGCCGGAATCACCTTCGGCATCGTCATCTCCTCGGCGGTGTTCATTCCCATTCAGCTGCTGCCTGATGAGGCGATTGTGAGTTGGGGTTGGCGGATTCCGTTCCTGCTCAGCGCCGTCGTCACGGTGGTAGCGCTGATCCTGCGCAGGACTCTCGACGAGCCCGAGGTCTTCTCCGAGACGAAGGAGAAGGACGAGGTCGTCAAGGTGCCGGTGTTCGAACTCATCAAGAGCCACCCGAAGACACTGGTGCTGGTGACCGGGATGAGCTTGTTCACCATGGTCAACACAATGGTGAACGTCTTCACCCTCTCCTACGGCACCGAGGTCTCGGGCATTCCCCGCAGCGAAATGCTGACCTTCATCAGCGTCGCGAACCTCATCGCCGTGTTTGCGCTGCCGGCCTGGGCGCATCTGTCGGACAAGATCGGTCGCAAGCCCCTCTTCGTTGCCGGCGTCGTCGTCCAGATCGTCCTCATCTTCGCCTTCCTCGGTGCGTTGGCCAATGGCGATCCGAAGAATACGGTAGTGGTCTGGATCCTCGGAATTCTGCTCGTCGCCGGCGGATATTCGATGTCGAACAGCGTCTACCCGGCATATTTCCCCGAGCAGTTCCCCGCCAACGTCCGCTACAGCGGTATGGCGATCTGCCTGATGATCGGGCTGCTGCTTGCCGGCTTCACCCCCGCTATCGCTGAGTCGCTCTCCGGCGCAGAACACAACTGGATCGCCGTGGCGGCGTTCTCCGGCGTCTGCGTCGCGATCTCCGGGGTCTGCGCACTGCTGAGCCCAGAGACTTTCCGCACCGCGACGGAGAAGCTCGGTCTTAAGGCCGGGTCGTCCGGGACCGCAGGGCAGGCCTGATCGATGCGCACTGCAGGAGACGTCGGGCCGCTGAGAGCCGGGATCGTCGGCTGCGGGGCCATCGCGGGCAACCATGTGAGCGCCTATCGAGGCGTCGACGGCGTCGAGGTCGTCGCCTGCATCGACATCGACGAGGACCGGGCGCGAACCTTCGCGGCTGAACACGCAATCACTCAGCCGGTGAGTTCCCTCGATGAGCTCTTCGACCTCGGCGTCGACGTGATCAGCGTGTGCACGCCGCATCCCACTCATGAAGCAGTCGTCATTGCTGCCGCCGAGCGGGGAGTCCACGTCCTGTGTGAGAAGCCGATCACCATCGACGTGGCCTCTGCCGAGCGGATGGTCGAAGCCTGTGAGCTGGCGGGAATCACTTTCGGCTGTGTCTTCCAGCGGCGGTTGTGGCCTTCGGCGAAGCGGATACGCGCAGCCATCGAAGACGGTCGGATCGGTGAGCCGATCCTCGCCCGCATCGAGGTCCTCCTGCATCGTGACTCCAGCTACTACACGGCCACACCCTGGCGCGGAACCTGGGCCACCGACGGGGGAGGTGTGCTCATGACACAGGCGATCCACTATGTTGACCTTCTTCAGTGGTACTTAGGCGACGTCGAGTGGGTGATGACCGCGGCCGATACGTTCACACACGGTGACCACATCGAGGTCGAGGACACCCTGGCGACCACGATGCGGATGAGCAGCGGCGCCATCGCTCAGTTCACCGCGTCGACCGCGCTCACCCCAGGGCTGGGACAGCGGATCGCGATCACCGGGGCAGCCGGTTGCACCGTCGGTCTGTTCGAGTACCCCGAAGGCACCGAGGCGGTCAACGACGTGTGGGCCGTTCCCGGACAAGCTGCGTACTCCTACCCCTCCGAGATCCTCGCTGACCGCAGCCTCGACCGCATCAATTCGGCGCTGGCTCCCTTCCACGCCGAGCAGATCACCGACTTCGTCGCCGCAGTACGCGCAGGGACAGCGCCCGCAGTGACGGGGGACGATGCGCTGCGGTCGCTGCGGACGATGAGCGCGATGTATCGCTCCATGAGCTCGGGTCGTCCCGAACGCCCCGGTGACCTGCAGCCACTCCACACCGAAAGGACATCCCGATGACCCAGATCGGCATCGCCCACCTCAGCCTGCTCCACCTCGAACCCGATGAGCTCGTTCATGTCACTGCCGAGGCGGGCTTCGACTTCGTCGGGCTGCGAGTCAGGGGAGCGACCCCGGCCGAGGATATTCCCGACCAATCTCCCGGATCTGTCATGTCACGAGCGACGATCGCACGCCTGCAGGACACGGGAGTGCAGGTCCGCGACATCGAGTTCCTCTCACTCGACGGAACCACTGGGCGCGAGGAGTGGATGCCGATGCTCGAGGCCGGCGCGGCGCTCGGTGCGACAACGCTCACCCTCGCCGGTCAGGATTCCGATCTCGATCGACTCGGCGACACCCTGGCTGCACTCGCTGCTGAGGCTGCACCTTACGGGATCACGCCAGCTCTCGAACCGATCAGCTACAACGCCGTGAGCACAGTGGAGCAGGCGCGAGAACTCGCCTTGGCCGCTGGCTGCCATGTGATGCTCGACCCTCTGCACCTGCAGAGAGGCGGAAGTACCCTGGCCGAAGTGGCCGCGCTCGACCCGTCCCTCCTTCCGGCCATTCAGCTATGCGACGGTCCGGCAGAACTGCCAGACCGGATCGAGATCACCGAGCCCCTGCCGAGGGGAATGACCGCCGATGGGGAATCCCGCAAGGTCGAATCCCGGGCACTTCGACTTGTTCCGGGTGATGGCGAGTTCCCGTTGCATGATCTGCTGTGCGCGGTCACTCGCGGCACGCCTGTCAGCCTCGAAGTGCCCAACGCCGGATTGGTCTCCCGCCTCGGGGACCTCGGCTATGCACGACGGCTCAGGGCCTCCGCCGAGGCGGTTCTGGCTGGAGTCGACAATGGCTGAATCCACGAGTTCGACGGCACAGCGTTCGTTCCTGCTCGGCCTCATCGGTACCAACGTCGCCGGATCGCTCACCCCGCCGATGCACGAGGCCGAAAGTCTCCGTCAAGGTCTCTCGCTTGTCTACCGTCCCATCGATCCGTCAATGATGGGCAGCCCGATAGTCGATCAAGCCGGAGAGCCGGACTGGCCGACGGTGGTGGAACGGGCTGTCGACTTCGGGTATTCGGGGTTCAACGTCACTCACCCGGCGAAACGCGGAGTGATCCCCGCGCTCGACGAACTCGATGAGGACGCCGAACTGCTCGGGGCGGTCAATACGATCACGATGACACACGGTCGGCTGATCGGACGTAACACCGACCACCGTGGG
The DNA here is from genome assembly GCF_900105315.1 of Brevibacterium siliguriense. Classification (NCBI taxonomy): domain Bacteria; kingdom Bacillati; phylum Actinomycetota; class Actinomycetes; order Micrococcales; family Brevibacteriaceae; genus Brevibacterium; species Brevibacterium siliguriense. The sequence continues at coordinate 2,097,172 of NZ_LT629766.1, forward strand.
TTCACCGAGGCTCTGGCCGCGATCGCCGTGGACCCGAAGCAGGGCGAAGTAGTCCAGGTTGGTGCCGGAGGTGCGGGAGCGGCAGCGGCCTATGCTCTGCTGAGCGCAGGAGTGCCGAGACTGTCGATCACCGATATTGACCCCGTGAGTGCGCAGTCACTCGTCGGTCGCATGTCGGCGGCATTCGACGCCTCGCGCATGCGCGTGCTGGCACCGGAGAAAACACCCGGGGTGATCCGTGAGGCTGTCGGGTTGGTCAACGCGACCCCGATCGGAATGGTCGGTGTCTCCGGTGCCAGCCCGATCGACCTCGATCTGCTGCGCCCCGGGCTGTGGGTCGGCGACGTCATCTACCGACCGCGACGGACACAGCTGGTCGAAGCTGCCGAGGCAGTAGGCGCCCCGGCTTTCGGCGGTGCCCGTATGGCCGTCGGTCAGGCCGCCGCCTCGTTCGAACTCTTTACTGGCCGGGCTGCCGATCACGAGGCGATGCTTGCGACTTTCGAAGGAACGTGACGGGGACTCGCTCGTCCAGATCGCATTCAGCTCTCCCTGATCAGTCTCTTACCTATCCCTACCGGACCCCCCGTCGTCATTTCGAAAGCGGGCCGAGTCGGTCTTGTCGACTTCGGAGCCGTCGGCCGCATCGACAAACGCGACCGTCGTGCCATCGCTCTGCTGCTCATTGATTTCGTCGTCGACTTCGGGTTCCCGATGCCGGCCTCGGTGGCAACAGCCTTCCGGGCGATCAGTACCTTCGTAGGATCGATCACGCGTCTCGTCCCCGGACTCAATCTGCTGTCACTGGTCACCCAGAACGGGAAGATGCTGCTGCGCGAGGTCGGGGACTGGGCATCGACCGCCATGAGCTTGCCCTCTACGCAGCCGCAACCGCCCCACAGATGGCCGAGCTGCCCGGACAGCTCTCGCGTATCGCCGGTCATCTCCAGGACGGCACTCTCGACGTCGGCACGAGTGGACTGAACATCTCGACGATCAAGAACCTCCTGGTCTCCACAGTCGAGCAGTTCATCCAGGTGATCGTGTCAACGGCGCTCATCCTCGGCGGAGTCATCCTCATGGCCGCCGACTTCGGACCAGCTCTGGCTCCTGAGCTCAAACTCTTCACCTATTTCGGCGCCTGGATGCTGCTGGCCGGCAGCATCCAGGCGCCGCACTCGTGTTGGCGTCGGCGCTGCGCCAGCGGATGATGTGGGAAGGGATGGGGTAGCAGAGTGCCAGCCCTATTTCAGCCAGTATTCGACCCTGTTCCACTCGACGAATTCTTCTCGTCAACGTTGATTAAGAGAGCCCGACGCGCCGCAGCCACGTGGTGGCGCATGGCGGCCGATGCAGCATCAGCATTACGAGTCTTCAGGGAATAGAGTATCGTCCTGTGCTCACTCAGCGAGCTCTGTCGCGGGTGAACGGTAGTCAGATCGCGATACTGCCGCATCACCAAAGGGTAGTGAAGTGCATCGACGAACGAGTCCAAGGTGGGTTGCTGTGCTGACTTTCGGACCTGGCGATGAAACTGTCTATTCAACTGGGAATAGTCGGAGGCCGCCTTATCCCTGTCGGCGACGGCCATCTTCTCGCAGATATCGGTGAGGTCCTCAAGTTCCGCATCCGTTGCCGACACAGCTGCCTTGGCAGCGAGAGCTGATTCAAGGACCTCGCGCGCCTCGAGGATGCTGATTGCTTCTTCTATCGAAAAATCCCGCGTACGAACACCGCGATGTGGCTCGCTGGTGAGGTACCCCTCTTGAGCCAGCTTGGCTGTCACCGACCGCACAGTGCCGCGAGAGACATCGAGCAGCTTCGTGAGGTCGGCCTCTGTCAATCGAAAGTTGGGCTCGAAGTGGCCGGCAATGATGAGATCGCGGAGGTGATGGTAAGCCTGAACGAATGGTGTAATCGGCGGCTCAGCCGGAGTGATGACTTCATCGCTCATGGGTAAGTATTCCTCGGACTACGCTGACGTGGCTCAATCGTGTTCAGCCCAACGCCGGATAGAGTCGGGCCGCGGTGTTCTCAAGTATGTCGGCACGAGTATCCGAGGTCAAAGCACCGAGAACACGGTTCGCCAGACCGAGCAGCTCATTAAGCGGTTGCTCCGCTGCAGGACAGATCCCCACGCGATTCGGTCGGCTCCGAACGCATCAATGACAGGGAGGAGAAACTCGGTGGCCTTTTCGCCTGCTTCGTCAAGACCTTCCAAGGTGCGGTGAGTGAGCTTCAGGTGCAATCCGGCATTGCCCGCCAGCGCCGTCAGGCTCGCAGCGGCGTCTGAGAGAGAATCCCGCACCGCTGGATAGCCGCAGTGGTCGAGCAAGATAGTGGCATTCGGAAATCTCTGGAGGAGCTGCGAGAGGACAGGAGACGTCGTCGCGTCCAATCGGAGCTGCAGGCAGACGGGGACAGAGGCGCTGCTGGCTGCTTCCCAGAATTCGTAGGTGCTTTCGTCGGCAAACCACATACCCTGTTCGGACACCGTACTTCCAGTCGTGAAAAGGCGAACACCCGAGAGACCGGATTCGATGCCAGATATCAATCGCTCGCTGGCGTGCTCTGCGAGTGGGTCGAAAGTGCCGACTGCAGTGAAACGGTCAGGGTGGCGTTTTGCCGAGTCGAGCACGTAGCTGTTGTCGTAGCCATACGCGGTAGTGGCCTGAACAAGCACGGCCTTGTCGATTCCGACCTGGTCCATGCGCTCGAGTAGTCCCTCGGCCGTTACTGGACGGTCCTTCGCCCAGACGGATTCCTTCCCACCCAGAGGAGAACGAGGGTAGTTGTCGTGGTCGTCGGAGAGAATGTGGCAATGGCTGTCGATGATGGGCATAGTTGACTCCTATTTTTGTCTGACCGCTCAGCGGTCTTCGTAATCGCCCTGAGCAAACAGGTCGTTGGCATGCTTCTTGCTGAACAGTCCCTGGCCCGCACCGAAGCGAAGCATTGCATCGATGCTGGCACGATTGTTCTCGATTCCATCGGCGACGCCCGAGATGATGTCCTCACTCGATGACATCCTTGGCGACGGTCAGTCGTCGAACCCGCCGACGGTCCGCTCCGAGCAGTTCCCCAAGGGCGTGAAAATCGACACCTGCGAGCTCATCCAGCCCTACGAGGATGGTGAATACGGAGGTGGGGAGTACTACTTCGGCAACGGCAAGACCATGCAGTACCTATCTGCCGAGGACGAGATTCGGCCCGGAGACACGGTCTGCGGCGTCACGACTCCGGACACGGACAGCGGCGATGAGTACTACATGTACCTGCTCCTTAGAGGCACCCCGGACGGCAGCGTCAAGATCTATGAGGCGGGCCGGCAATTCAGTTGATGCAGGGTATTCTTCCGTCGTCTCGTGCCCTGCGCTCGAGCATCCTGAGTAGGTCTGATGTCTGTGAACTTCGAGTCAGAATCGGAGGCTGAAGCCGCCTTGCAATACCACCAGGTGCGAAACATCGTTGACTCATTGGAGAACCTCCGGAAGACTCCCGAGTTCACAGATCCGCTGGCTTAATCCGGTTGAACCCGGCATTCATCGTGTGATCTGGCATTGACGCATGATCTCGTGTGCGATCGCTCGCTGGTGTGGGGTCTTCGAGACTTTGGTTCTATGGCAGGTCCTCAAGATCGTCTTTTGTTGAGGGAGGAGATAGTTCGTGATCACTCGGTGGAGTTCTCAGAACTGGTTGAGTAGCTTCAGGTCGGCCGGTGTGTCGTAGCGGAGGCAACCGACGAGTTCGCGGACTTGAGCCCGTTACTTCTGCTCGACATGAGCACCGTCGCTTTTGTCGACCGCGCTTGACCGCGTGAACGAGATCTTATGATCGAGACAGTAGACCAACTGGTGTCCGTCTAGAGTCGGTTCCGCCCGGGAATATGTTTGGTCTGGTATCAAATCTCATCCGGGCGACATGGCGACTGAGGGAATTGCTCGATTCGTTGCTCGGTACCGCACCGGAGGTTTCTCCATACCGACAGCACGTTTTGGATCCACCACGGGATGGCGAACGACAGTCCAGGTGTGCGGATCCAACAGTAGGCGTCGGCGAGCGCTGAGCGGTAGGGGACGGGTCGAAATGCTGCGGCGTGGCTCGTGGCTACCCGCGCGGGGGTTCGGAAGCAGTGTCCGTCTCCGTTGCTAGACTAGCGTTGCTGGCGTCAGCGAGAGATTGCGGGAAGATGGCAGAATACGAAGTCATGACTACCGACAAGGTGGCAACGCTTCTACGAGCCAGCACTAAGAACGTCCTTGCTCTTGCCGACTCGGAAGCGTTGCCAGGGGAAAGCTCGGAAGAGCGTGGTGCTTTTCCGGTCCGATGTTCTTTCGTGCATACTCGAAACTGGTATTCAACGCGGGCAGAAGGGAGGGGCGCGTGAGCGCAGAACTGGCAGAGACGCAGCAGACGATGAGCGCCGGGCAAAGCATGCCAATGCCTGTCGTCATTGATTTCTTTTCCGGTTGCGGAGGAACTAGTGCAGGCCTTCGAGACGCTGGAATGAAAATCGCCGCTGCAGTCGACTTTGATTCCGCTGCGGCCGCAACCTATCGGGCCAATTTCCCGGGAGCCGAATTCCACGAAGTTGATATTCGTAAACTTGCTCATGATGCCTTCGACCATTTGGTACTTAACGATGCACCGCTGGTGTTTTCCGCTTGTGCTCCGTGCCAGCCGTACAGTTCGATGCGTCCGACCAATTCACAAGCCCGTCCGCAAGAGCGATCATTGCTTCTCACGCTCATCCCGTTTATGGATCGGCTCAGACCCGAGGTGCTCATCGTTGAAAATGTTCCAGGGCTACAGAGGATTCCAGGTGGCTCGACTTGGAATCGGTTCCTTCGATACCTCGCTCGTGCCGGATATTCAACGCGGTGGGAAGTAGTCGACTGCCGCGACTACGGTGTGCCACAGAGACGCAAGCGCTTGGTCCTGCTCGCGTCGCGGCATGGAGAAATCGACTTACCCACACCAACACACGGGGGCAATCGACAGCCCTACTCATCTGTACGGGACTGGATTGGATCACTACCCGATATTCAAGCAGGCGAGACATGCGCAGATGACCCGCTACACCGTTCTGGAGGACTCGGAGAGCTGAACTTGCGTAGAATTATGGCGCTCCCAGAAGGAGGAAGCCGGTTGGAGTGGCCCGACGACTTGTGGCTCGAGTGTCATCGGAACAGCAAGGGTCATCAGGATGCCTACGGCCGAATGCGGTACGACGACACAGCCCCGGTCCTTACGACGAAATGCACGGACATAACCAACGGTAGGTACGGGCACCCTACTCAGCATCGCGCTATTAGCGCTCGCGAAGCAGCTTTGTTGCAGACATTTCCGATGGAATACAAATTTTTAGGTAGTTTGAAGTCAGTTACAAAGCAGATCGGGAACGCAGTTCCCGTGCTTGTCGCGAAAGCAATGGGGGCTCATATCATCGAGCACTTGCGCGACGCCGGGTTTGATATTGATGGCTGAGTTCAGAACGAGCGCGCGCGCTGTCGACATGCTCGGGAGGCAACAGATTGCTGGTATCCCAAGCGCAATCAGTGAACTATTCAAGAATGCTCATGACGCCTATGCTTCGAGAGCTGAAGCAGATTTCATACGGTTCAAAGATGCCTTTGTCATTAGGGACGACGGAGATGGAATGTCCCGCGCGGATTTCGAAGGCCGGTGGCTCACGCTTGGAACCTCTTCCAAGTCAGCGCAGAGCTCAGCTTCCCGCAGTCACACTGGCCCCCGTAGAGCAATCTTGGGTGAAAAGGGAATCGGTCGTCTAGCGATTGCTGCAATTGGACCGCAGACACTGGTTGTGACAAAAGCTGAGGGGTACCCTCGGGTTGCTTCTTTGATCCACTGGGGAGTCTTTGAGCTTGCTCACGCTGGCCTAGAAGAGCTAGTTGTACCCGTCGAGGAACTACCGGAGGGTCAGACCCCCGAAGTGCGGAAGATGGGAGAACGAATTCTCGCTAACCTCCGTGAGCTTATAACTGAGGACGACGTAGGCCTTTACGAACGAATCGAGCAAGATATCTCGCGTTGGGACGAAACGGAGCTGGTCGAGCTAGCTAGCATGGCTGGAGTTGATCTATCATCATTCGACTCCGGCACCGCGTTCGTGATTTTACCTACATCGATGGACCTGGAAGCAGATCTAGAGCCACCGACGCCCAAAGAGGCGGCTCCGCTATTGCGTACTCTAATCGGGTTTGCAAACACCATGACACCTGCGCATAACACCCCCGAGTTGCGCACAGTTTTTCGAGATCATCGGGCTCCAGACAACATTAGCGACCTGATCGAGGAACAGGAGTTCTTCACGGTAGATGAATTCCTGAACGCTGACCACCATTTTCAGGGTCATTTTGACGAGTACGGACAGTTCACCGGAACGGTCTCAATTTTCGGTAGTGAACCGATAGCGTTTCCGCTTGCGTGGAACGCTGCTCGTGGCACCAAGACTAAATGTGGTCCGTTCAAATTGAATCTCGCCTACATCCAGGGCCGTGCCAAACAATCCCGACTCGAACCTAACGACTACTTTCTAATCACTGAAAAGCTGGATCGCTACGGTGGGCTCTATATTTATCGAGATGGAATCAGAGTTCTGCCATACGGCGACAGCCGATTCGACTGGCTCGACGTAGAGCTACGTCGGACAAAGTCGGCTTCGGACCACTTCTTCTCCTATAGACGGATGTTTGGTGCGGTAGAGATATCGCGTGAGGACAATAGTCGCTTACGAGAAAAGGCCGGGCGTGAGGGGTTCGCTACCAACGAGGCGTACCGTCAGTTCCGCGCCATTCTCCAGAACTTCTTGCTACAGGTTGCTTCAGAGTTCTTCCGTGAAGGCGGCGCTCAAGCCGAAATGTACGAAGAAGGACGCATCGCTAACGAGCGTATGGAGAAGGCGCGACGCGCACGAAGCAAGCAGGTTCGTGCGCGCCGCTCGGAGTACAGCGCCGCGTTGGACCGGTTTTTTGACGCCGTTGATGCACGAGTCCCTGAAACACGAGTGGCCGAGATCCAAGCGGACATCGACTCTGCGATCGACAAGGCGCAACGCGACCGTGACCCTTCAACTGGCGCCGATCAGCTGGTTCGGGCCGAGCTGGCCGCGAAGTCGAAACTCCGGGAACTGGCCTCAGACTTTCAAGTGAAGCGACCCCGCGGCGTGGCACTAAGCGCCGACTTGAGTCGTCGTTCGGTGGCATACGAATCTGTTCGTTCCGAAGTATTGTCCTCAGTCCTTGAGTCGGCGGAACGCAAGATAGAATCGGCCCTAGGCGAGGCAGGTCTCGCCTTGGATGCAACTCTGCACCGGAGGCTCCGTTTTGACCAGGCTATAGATGAAGCGGTCTCAGATGCTCGGTCACTTGTGGGTGAGGTAAGACAGGACCTGAGCAAACAGTCGAACGACACTAGTGACCGTGCGAAGAACGCGATAAGAGTTGCTCACCGGCTGCTCGAGGACGTTGCTGTTGGCGTGCTACAGGAGGCCAGTAAGACTGATGTCTCTGGCATCTCTGACGAGGCCTTTACTCTACTTCGGAACTCCCTCGAAGGACGCGTCCGCAGCGTCGCGTCGGCCCAGGCGGAAGAACTTACCATGATTTCGGACCAGTTGAAAGCTGTAGCCTGGTCATCGCAAGACGAGTCGATCGACGAAGTTTCCTTGGTCGACCAAGTCGAGCAACTAGAGGCCCGTGTCGAAGCACTTACCGATCGCGCGGCGCAGGATTTCGAACTTGTGCAGATTGGTATGGCTGTCAACATCGTAACTCACGAGTTTGAGAACAGTGTCAAGTCTGTACGAGATAATCTCCGACGGCTTCGATCCTGGGCACAGCAGAATGCCGGGTTGCGACCTTTGTACTCGGACCTGAGAGCCTCCTTCGACCATCTCGATGGGTATCTAAAACTCTTCACGCCACTCCATCGCCGACTTTATCGTGAGCCTGTGGAAATTCGAGGCGTAGACGTTCAGCGATATCTTCACGATGTTTTCGATAAGCGGCTGAACGATCAAGAGGTCGCATTAAAGATTTCAGACTCGTTCGTAAATATGCGTATTCGCATGTACCCTTCGACCCTTTACCCGGTGATAGTTAATATGATCGACAATGCTATCTACTGGCTCGGCCGATATGCGGGGGATCGAGTGATCTATATCGACAAAATTCCCGGACTAATTACTGTCACGGATTCCGGGCCCGGAATCCGTGCGGGCGACGAAGAAGCCATTTTCGAGCAAGGGTTCTCGAAGAAGCCAGCAGGATCGGGGTACGGATTGTTCGTTGCGCGTGAGGTCCTGCGGAGAGATGGTGCAGATATTTCTCTTAGCGCCCCGGCTGCGGACCGCGGAGCCAGGTTCGAAATAGTCCTCCCAGACGAGAGCGAAGGTTGAGATGGCTACGAGCTTCGAGCGGCACGTGCGTCGTCAGGTAAATGAGTTCCTACAGACGATCTTGATGATCGACGATGAGGCGTTCCGAAGAGAGACTGGGGCGACGACATTGCCTCCTGACGAAAATTGGGACGAATCCGAAGGCGCATCGGTTGGCTCGCCACTCAAGTTGGTAGCGCCGAGTGCTTCGGTTGAAGGCGATGAGCTTGATGTTCAGGCAGTGTCTCGTAGCTTCGCGGAAGAGGCACTCGCGTGCGCGATCTTGTCGCCACAGTCTCTACAGGAGAACGAGGACTTCAGACCAGCCTTTGTTGCTACCGCCAAACGCGCGGACGCGTTGATTCTGGATTGGAACCTCAATGGTGACAACGGTGCGACCGCCGAGAAACTGATTAAGGCAGTACTGCGCAACGACACGAAGTCGCCAAGAAGACGGTTACGGCTACTTACAATTTATACGGGCGAGCCCGATCTCACGCAGATTGCGGAACGTGTCTCGAAGGCGACGACAGAGAGCCTTCCCGAAGACGAACTGAAATGGGACGACGACCGTCGCCGCGTAGCTTTTAGCCGCGGGCCGCTCCGCGTCGCTGTCTTCGCGAAGGAGCATGTGCGAAGTATTTCAACGGAGCTTGCTGATCGTCGAAGGGCGATCCATGAATTGCCTTCTCTCGTCGTTGAAGAGTTCAGTCGGCACAGCCTGGGCTTGGTGACTGCTGCTTCTCTTTCCGCACTGTCTGGAATCCGAAACGATGCCCATCGACTGCTTGCAGCACTGGGGCCGGAGATTGACGGCGCTGTTCTTGGCCAACGCGTTTCCTTACCCCATCCAGAAGACGTCGAACGTCAAGTCGAGGGTTTGATCGCTTCGGAACTTGAAGCTATCGTGCAGGACCACGAAGTTGGTTCCCACGTTGGTCTAAAGCGAATCAGACAATGGCTTAATCACAAAACAGGGCTTGGAGAGCGTGGCATATCTACCTTCAAGTCAATGAACGCTAAGATTCGTCTGCAGCTTCTTGCCGACGGCTTCAGCTCGGAAATGAAAGCAAAGCTACAAGACGCTGGGATAAGTAATAGCAGACAGCGCAAACTCATGGCGGAGGCCACACACCTGTTTGTAGAGTCGCTGGAGGAGAAGCAAAGCTCTGACCAGTTGTTTTCCATGCGTATGTCTCTTCGAAGCCGGTACGCTAAACCTTCTCCTGTCCTTCAACTTGGAACCATCGTCGAACAGGACGGTCTGTACGCAGTGTGTGTTCAGCCGCTATGCGACAGCGTCCGGATAAATGGCTCTCGAATGTTTCCGTTGTTGCCTCTTGAAATTGTCAACGAGGGTGATCGGAGTCCAAGTGACCTGACTGTCCGCGACAGCAACAGCTCAGGCGGATATGTGCGATTGCGGCTGGTGCCCAAGCCATCGCGGATTTTGATGCGTGACTTTGAGAGTAGCGCTTCCGGGACTGTGAAAGTTCGCCGGTATCGGAAGGTCGAACGCTTCTCAGAAGTGAAGGTCAAAGGCCGGGGTAAGAGCTGGCGTTGGGTAGGTGACTTAAAGGCTGATCATGCTCAGCGTATGGTCGAGCGTTTGTCCTCTGAGTTCTCGCGAGTCGGTCTGGAAGAAGCTGAGTCGTTAAGGCAGGGTTGGTAAGTGGGGTCAGAAGAGGAGCGGGATCATGTATACCCAGGATTTCGTGGTGTGATCTGCCTGTTATGAACGCTGGAATCATGCGGAATCGTATGGGGGTCGAGCCCGTCTAGACCCCTGTCGTTGTCTGGGCCCGCTGCCATTGATGGGTGCAGTTATGCGTTCGATAAGTGCAGTCATGGAGTCGGGCAGTTCCCAGCCGCACCATTGCATGACTTTAACATGTTAGCCGGTGAGGGCGGTGACGATGTACTAATTGTTGAAGTCGATCCCATCGAGGATGATCTGATCATCGATCTTCGCGGTCGGCGACATCCTGAGGCTATGATCCAGTACCGGTAGGTATGCCTGTTAGGCCTGAGTTCCACAACTTTAGTGCCCCGAAAATCGGCCCGGCAGTAGCTCAGCCACTATTTCCCTCGCCTGACCAGTGACCTCGGGAGCGAAGGTGATGTCCTGACCACCCACGCACCCAGTGAACTCCCGCAACGGCCGCAAACTCGTGATGATCTTCTTCAACGACACCCCAGTCGCGTCCTGCATGAACCTCGACACGGCCTACGCGGTGAACACGAGCGTCAAGTGCGCCTCGATCGCATCCCTGGTCCGGTGAAAGATCGGCCTGGCCCTCAAGTCGGTCTTCGACATCCGGAAAGACTGCTCGACATGCCACAAATCGTGATAACTGCCGATCACCTCGACAGCCGACATGGTCCGGGCGGGAATGTTCGTCACATAGCCTTTGAACCCTGTCAGCTTCATCGCCCGCTCATAAGCCTTCTCATCGAAGGCCTTCTCCTCATCCGTGACCTTCGCAAACCGGGCCTTCTTCGCCGGCTTCTGCCCGTCGATGATTGCCAATGCCCGGTTGCGATGCAGGTTCAGTGTCTGCTCATCGCGCATCGCCCGTTTGCGCCGGTATTGCCACACCACTCGCCACGCATCCAGATGCTCTTCTACCGACCAGACAGGTTCGCGTCTGGTCTTCACCCGATCCGGGGCGAGTCGCTTCACACCTTTCGGAGTGATCGTGTCGATGATCTGTTAAAGGTTCGCGTGCTAGTCGTGAAGTCATGCCTATTGCGGGTCTCGTGAGTTGGTTTGTGTGTTCGGCTGTTTGGTCTTGTTCATGCCAGGTTAGATTGAAGTGTCAACTGGTTCGGAAAGCACTGAGTAGGCGAGTAAATGTCGTAGATCAGTCGGGACTCTTTCCGGCGGCACGTTGACTGTGTCTTCGAGGTTCTGGGAGTTTGCACGCTATCTCGTTCGGTGAGAAATAGTCTTGAACAAATTCTTGCAAATTCCGATCACAGACATATACGTAGGTACCGCGAATTCCTCGTGTGAGGAGTACGCTATAAATGTTCTTTACGTATTGAAGTAGATCTTCGTCTGTATATGTGATTCCGAGCTTCGGGTTGTTTTCCTGGCCCTTCTTATCGTGATAGTTGTCGCGGTCAAAGATGAGTTTGCCTGCGACCGGGTCGTAGCGGAGGTCGTTGCCGATGATGACTCCGACGTAGTTAAGATCGTAGCCCTGAACGGTGTGGATCGAGCCGACTTCTTCGACGGATTTGGGTGAGTTGATCCAGTCCGTCGTGGTCGTATTCCATCGCATCTGCTGACCGTCGAGTTCGATGTCGTACGCAGTCTTGTCGTTCTTGCTCTTCCACGGCCATGCGTAGCCAGCTACCAACCGAGATAGGCTGTGCTCTTCTTCGCGTCTCTGAAGTTCCCGCCTCATCTCGCCGAGGTCAGTGAACAAGCGGAGCTCGTAGTCTTCGAAGTCCACGTGTGTTGTCGGCGGATTGTCGCTTAGGACTTGTCGAATGTAGCCGACATAGTCTTTGTCAGCCGAGATGCGCATCTGGGTTTGAAGGGGATAAAGTCGGCCAGCTGCTCTAGCTCGCGAGGCCAGCGCTCGAGTCGTGGTCGCTGGTAGATCCGCAGGTCGAACGGTTTGACCGACATCAAGCATGAGGATCGAGTGCCGACTCTGCTTCTGAATCCAATCCAGCTGGGTCTTCTGCGGGTCGTCCCAACCGAAGAGCTTCTTGTTGATCTCAATGAACTTCTTGTTGAGAGGGCCAGACGCCTGATTTGCCCGCTGATTGAGTCGGTGAGCTTCATCGACGACGAGAAGGTCGAACTGGTCGGTGCTTTCGCCTACTTGGAATGGCGTCAAGACCATACCCTTGTTTAGTCCGGGAGTCAGCTTGAACACTTTGGCAATTGAGTCGCGCAAAGATTGCTGAGGGACCACTATTGCGAACTTAAGGGAATTGAGTAGCTCGGCATGCTCAGGAGTGAAGTAGTCACTGAAGATGGAATCGATATCGAGCGGTTCTTCAGAATCGTGACGCCTGATGTCTTCCAGCAGCTTGAGCAGATAGATCGCGACTACCGTCTTGCCCGTTCCTGGATTACCTTCGACAACGACGGTGTTATCAACACCGCTCCTCAAGTCGTCAAAGAAGCCCTCAAGAATATCGTCGACAGCGATGGCCTGATCATGGTTAAGCGCCTTGAAAGGGGAGAGCTTGAACAGATCGCTGTTGATGATCTGCGGAATCGTGCGTTTGAAGAGGTTTTCTTGAGTCCTCAGCTCCTCGAAGATCTGATGGAACGTCTGGTTGTACTTGTCCCGGTTGTAGTACTCGGCGTCGGTGATGCCAGCATTGAGGTTGAGTACCTGTCGACTCGCGTCGCCGTGAACCATCCGAATGAGGAATGACTCGAGATCCAAGCACGCCGACTTGTTGAACGTGTCGTCGAGAACTACTCGGACCGACTGGAGCCGTCGCTTTGAGTCAGATTCAAGGTGCTGTCGCATCCTTCCCTCAACATTGAGGGACTCGCCGATGTACACCTCGCTCTGGTTATTCATTACGTAGACGACGGGCCAGTTTCGGTGCCGTGGGTCGACTGCGCCCCATGCCTTGACCTGTTCCGACTTGAACGGGAACCGCTCGATTCTAAAGCTGGTCATATTTCACACTCCGCCCACGCGCCTTGTCTACGGGATACTTCTCGCGCGTCTTCTCAAGTTTGTCCAAGACGATGGTGTCGGGATCCAGACCCAGCTTGTCCGCGAGCAACATGCAATAGGTCAGCACATCTGCCAGCTCGTCCTTCGCGGAATCGAGGTCAGCGTCTCCCCACTGGAAACACTCGAGTAGTTCTGCGGCTTCGATGGAGACGCTCTTCGCGAGATTCTCGGGTGTGTGGAACTGCTGCCAATCTCGTTCTGCCATGAACTGACGGACTGTGTCGCGAACAGAATCTTCGTACATGGCTTCAAGGTATCAGCGACGCAACGAGATGGGGCAGAACGGTGTAAAACGCAACGATTTAAGCCCTGAACGAGTGAAGCGCCGACACCGTACTGCCTGAGGTCCGCGTTCCGACAATTTGAGCCCGGACTACCTGAACTCAAATAGGAACCCCGGGCTCAAATCACTGTCGGTCAATCAGGCGGTCAACAGCACAACCTTGCCCGTAGTCTTGCGTCCCTCCAGTGCTCGATGCGCATCCGCGGCATCAGCCAGTGCGAACGTGGCGCCGACGCGGAAGTTGAGCCAGCCGTGCTCGATGCCGTTGAAGAGCATCGCCGAACGCTTCGCCAGCTCCTCCGAAGACCGGACGAACCATGCCAGCGACGGCCGCGACAGGAAAATACCTCCCGACGAGTTCAAACGCTGGATGTCGAACGGAGGGACCTGACCCGACGCTCCACCGAAGAGCACCATCGAACCCAGCGGCTTGATCGAGGCCAGCGACGCATCGAACGTGTCCTTGCCGACCCCGTCATACGCCACATCGACGCCTTCGCCGTCGGTGAGCTCCTTGACCTTCGCCGTGATGTCGACGCCCTCACCGTAGAGGAACACGTCATCGGCGCCGGCCTTCCGAGACAGCTCGGCCTTCTCGTCGGTGCTCACCGTCGAGATGACATTGCCGCCCAAGTGCTTGATGATCTGCGTGAGCAGCAACCCGACACCACCGGCACCGGCGTGCACGAGTGCGGTCTGGCCCGGCTTGATCTCATGTGAGCTCGTCGCCAGGTACTGAGCGGTCAGGCCTTGCAGCGGCATCGCCGCAGCCACCTCGGCGGACACACCCTCCGGCACGCGAAGGAGGTTATCCGTATTCACGACGACCTGCGTCGCATACGATCCCGGCGCCTCGTGCCAGGCGACGCGGTCGCCGACCTGCCAGCTCTCGACGCCCTCGCCCACCTCGGCGATGTGACCCGTGCCCTCCGACCCGACGATGTGCGGGTACTCCATCGGATACACGCCCGAACGACGATACGTGTCGATGAAGTTCACACCCGCTGCCTCGACATCGACGAGCACCTCTCCGGCACCCGGCTTCGGGGTCGGAACCTCACCGAACTCAAGCACCTCGGGTCCACCGGCCTGCATCGCACGAACTGCCTGGGTCATGACGCCTCCTGCATATAAATTAATTGCCTGGTATGGTTATACATATGAACGATCTTACGGTTGCCGTCTCCGGTGCCACCGGATACGCCGGGGGAGAGGTCCTCCGGCTACTGAGCACTCACCCCCACTTGAACGTCACGACGGTGTGCGGACATTCCACCGCGGGTGAGAAGCTCGGCCGACATCAACCCCATCTTCCCCGATTCTCTGACCTCGTGGTCCAGGAGTCCACCGCCGAGGTGCTCGCCGGCCACGATGTCGTCGTCCTTGCGCTCCCGCACGGTCAGTCCGGACAGATCGCCTCCGAACTCGAATCCACGAGCCCCGACACCCTCATCGTCGACCTCGCCGCCGACCACCGCCTCATCAGCGCCGCCGCCTGGAAGAAGTTCTACGGCTCCGACCACCAGGGCACCTGGACCTACGGTCTGCCCGAACTCCTCACCGCCGACGGCACGAAACAACGCGAGGCCCTGAAGACCACGAAACGCATCGCCGTGCCCGGCTGCAACGTCACCGCGGTGACGCTCGGACTCGCGCCACTCATCCAGGCCGGGCTCGCCGCACCGACCGGGCTCAACGCCGTGCTCGCCAATGGTGTCTCCGGGGCTGGCAAGGCGCTCAAGCCGCATCTCACCGCCTCAGAGATCCTCGGCAATGCTTCGCCCTACGGCACCGGTGGCACGCACCGGCATGTGCCCGAGATCGAACAGAACCTCAACGGAGTCCTCGGCGCCGACGCCGCCGACGGACCCACTCGCATCTCCTTCACCCCCACGCTCGTGCCCATGGCCCGCGGAATCCTCGCGACCATCACCGTCGACGCCGGGGAAGCGGCACCGCGGACCGCTGAAGGACTCCTCGACACCGCAGCACTCAAGGACCAGCTGGCCGCTTCCTTTGCTCAGGCCTACGCCGACGAACCCTTCGTCCGCGTCCTGCCCGACGGCCAGTGGCCACAGACCGCTGCCACCACGGGATCGAACGTCGCGCAGATCCAGTTCGCCGTCGACGAACGCGCCGAGAAGGTCCTCGTCGTCGTGGCGCTCGACAACCTGGTACGCGGCACGGCCGGACAAGCCATCCAATCTATCCACCTGGCCCTCGGCCTCGACGAGACCACCGCACTTCCCCTCGAAGGAGTCGCCCCATGAGCGTGACCGCCCCACTCGGCTTTACCGCCGCCGGACTCACCGCCGGACTCAAGCCGTCTGGCACCAAAGACCTTTCACTCGTGGTCAACAACGGCCCCGACACCGCCGTCGCCGCCGTCTACACCTCCAACCGGTGCAAGGCCAACCCCGTCCTCTGGTCCCAGAAAGTCTCGGCAAACGGGCAAGCTCGTGCCGTCGTCCTCAACTCCGGGGGAGCGAACTGCTACACCGGCGACTTCGGATACGAGACCACCACGCTGACCGCGCATACCACCGCCGAGCTCCTCACCGACGCCGGCACCGACACCCCGGCCGAAGACGTGCTCGTCTGCTCCACCGGACTCATCGGCGTCGGCGGCCAGGACTTCCGCGACTCCATCGTCAACAACCTCCCCCCGCTCGTCGCGGCAGCCGACACCAGCGTCGAAGCCGGACAGTCTGCTGCCGAAGCGATCATGACCACCGACACCGTCGCGAAGACCGCTAGCCGCACCGGTTCCACCGGGTTCACCATCGGAGGGATGGCCAAGGGCGCGGGCATGCTCGCCCCCGGTTTGGCGACGATGCTCGTCGTCATCACCACCGACGCAAAACTCGACCAGACCGTGCTCGACCAGGCACTGCGGGCCTCGACGAACCAGTCCTTCGACCGCCTCGATACCGACGGGTGTATGTCGACGAATGACACCGTCATCCTCATGTCCTCCGGTGCCCACGACGCTGCCGTCGACGCCGACGAGTTCACCACTCTGCTGCGTGAACTCTGCCTCGACCTCATGCACCAACTCCACGTCGATGCCGAAGGTGCTCACCACGACATCGCCATCACCACCCGCGGCGCCGCCAGCGAAAAAGACGCCGTCGACGTCTCCCGCTCCGTCGCCCGGTCGGCCCTGTTCAAGGCCGCGATCTTCGGGAGGACCCGAACTGGGGTCGCGTCGTCGCTCAGGTGGGAACCACCTCGGCGGATTTCGATCCCACACAGATCGACGTGATCATCAACGGCGTCCAGGTGTGCACGGCCTCGGGCCCCGACGAAGACCCAGCGAACGTCACGTTCGACCGCACCGTCGACGTCATCATCGACCTCCACGCCGGAGACGACACCGCCACCGTGTGGACCTCGGACCTCACCCACGACTACGTCGAAGAGAACAGCGCCTACTCCTCATGAACACCCCCGTAGACATGTCCACGAAATCCACGGCCGCCCGGCTCGCCGCCGCCCAGGTCAAGGCCGAAGCGCTCACCGAGGCGCTGCCCTGGATCAAGACCTTCGCCGGCGCCACGATCGTCATCAAATACGGCGGCAACGCCATGGTCTCCCCGGAGCTGCAGCAGTCCTTCGCCGATGACATCGCGTTTCTCCGCTTCGCCGGCATCCGCCCCGTCGTCGTCCACGGCGGCGGCCCCCAGATATCGGCCATGCTGAAGCGCTTGGGCATCGAATCCGAGTTCAAGGCCGGGCAGCGCGTGACCACCGAGGAAGCCGCCGAGGTCATCCGCATGGTCCTGTCCGGACAGGTCAACCGCGACATCGTCTCCCGGATTAACCAGAACGGCAATGCCGCGATCGGTCTGTCGGGTGAAGACGCGGACCTCATGCTCGCGCACAAGACCCACGCCGAGGTGGACGGCGAAGTCATCGACCTCGGCCGGGTGGGCGAGATCGCCCAGGTCAACACCACCGTGCTCACCGAACTCCTCGACGCCGGCCGCGTGCCCGTCATCTGCTCGATCGCCTCGGAGATCGGGGGAGAAGCGGGAAAGCCGCTCAACATCAACGCGGACCTGGCCGCCTCGGCGGTGGCGAAAGCACTGAAGGCGGACAAACTCATCATGCTCACCGATGTGCCCGGCCTCTACGCGAACTGGCCGGACACATCCTCGCTCATCTCCCGCATCGGCCCGGACAAGCTGCGCGAACTCCTGCCGAGCCTCGACTCGGGGATGATCCCGAAGATGACCGCCGCCCTCGAGGCCATCGAGCACGGGGTGCAGCAGGCCCACATCATCGACGGCCGGATGGCGCACTCCCTGCTGCTCGAGGTCTTCACCTCCGAGGGCATCGGCACCATGGTCGAAGACACCGTCGTCGCACCCGCACCGCTGGGCGACGGCCACAAAGGAACACGGGAGGACGACAATGAGTGAAGCCACGCACCAGCAAGCCCCAACGGATCAGGCACAGACCTGGCGCGATGACTTCTCCCGAGTCCTCTCCCCGGTCTTCGGCTCACCCCAACTCGACCTCGTCCAAGGCGAAGGCTCGTACGTGTGGGACGCCTCGGGCAAGAAATACCTCGACCTGCTCGCCGGCATCGCCGTCAACGCACTCGGCCACTGCCACCCGGCCTGGGTCAAGGCCATCACCGAGCAGGCGTCGACTCTCGGCCACATCTCGAACTTCTTCACCTCGCCGCCCCAGATCGCCCTGGCGAACAAGATCCACGAGATCCTCGACCTACCGTCCGGGTCCGCCGTTTTCTTCTCGAACTCCGGCACCGAAGCCAACGAGGCGGCCTTCAAGATGGCCCGCCGCGCCGGGGGAGGGGGACGCCCCTTCATCATCGCCGTCGAGGGTGCCTTCCACGGCCGCACCATGGGATCACTGGCCCTGACAGCAAAGGAAGCCTACCGCGAACCCTTCGCCCCGGGCGTCCCCGGAGTCGTCCACGTCCCCTACGGTGACGTCGAGGCACTGGCCGCAGCGATCAACGACAACACCGCCGCCGTATTCATCGAACCCATCCAGGGCGAGGTCGGTGTGCGCACCCATCCGCAGGGCTACCTCAAAGCCGCCCGCGAACTCACGACGAAAGCCGGCGCACTGCTCGTCCTCGACGAAGTGCAGTCAGGCATCGCTCGCACCGGATATTGGTTCGCCCACCAGGACTGGTCGATCGGCGAAGGCATCACCCCCGACATCATCACCTCAGCGAAGGGACTCGGCGGCGGTATGCCCATCGGTGCCACCATCACCGTCGGGGATGCGAACACGAAGTTGCTCGAAGCCGGTCAGCACGGCACGACCTTCGGCGGCAACCCGATCGCCTGCGCGGCAGCATTGGCGGTGCTCGAGACGATCGAATCCGAGGGTCTCCACGATCATGCCGCCGACATCAACGATTGGCTGACACCGCAACTCACCGCCATTGACGGCATCGGCGAGATCACCGGTCAGGGACTGCTCATCGGCATCGAACTCCTGCCCGATGCCGCAGGCGAGATCCCGGATTCGAAGGCCGTCGCGGCTCGCGCACTCGAGGCCGGGTTCATCATCAACCCCGTCGCACCGGGACGCCTGCGTCTGGCCCCGCCGCTGACCATCACGGAAGAGGAACTGGCCCCGTTCGTCGCGGCCCTGCCCGGCCTCATCGCCGGCTGATCCCTACTCACGCTTTCCAAAGGACTCACCATGACACGCCATTTCCTCAAGGACACGGACCTCAGTCCGGCCGAACAGGCGGAGGTCCTCGACCTCGCTGTCGAACTCAAGGCCGCCCCCTACTCGCGGACCCCGCTGGCCGGCCCGCAGACCGCCGCGGTCATCTTCGACAAGACCTCGACGCGGACCCGGGTCTCGTTCGCCGCGGGAATCGCCGCTCTCGGCGGGCAGCCGCTCATCATCAACCCCGGTGAGGCACAGCTCGGACACAAGGAATCGATCGCCGACACCGCGAAAGTGATATCGCGGATGGTCTCGGCCATCATCTGGCGCACCTACGCCCAGGCTGGTCTCGAAGAGATGGCCGAGCATTCCTCCGTGCCCGTCATCAACTCCCTGTCCGATGACTTCCACCCCTGTCAGATCCTCGCCGACCTGCTCACCATCCGCGAACACCGCGGCGACGTTGCCGGGCAGACGATGACGTACTTCGGCGATGGGGCGAACAATATGGCCAACTCCTACGCCCTGGGCGGGGTCAACGCCGGAATGCACGTGCGCATCGCCGCCCCCGCCGGCTACCAGCCCGATGCCGCGATCATCGCCGAAGCAGAAGCCCTCGCCGCGCAGACCGGCGGATCGCTGACCGTCACCGACGACCCCGTTGCCGCCGCCCACGGCGCCGACATCCTCGTCACCGACACGTGGGTATCCATGGGCCAGGACTCCGCCGGACGCGATGATGAGGCATCGCCGTTCACGAAGTTCCAGGTCAACCAGGAACTCATGAGCTTAAGCAACGACGCGATCTTCCTTCACTGCCTGCCCGCCTACCGCGGCAAAGAGGTCACGGCCGAGGTCATCGACGGCCCCGCCTCGGCGGTCTTCGACGAAGCCGAGAACCGCCTCCACGCGCAGAAGGCACTCATGACCTTCCTCCTGGAGCGATGATGGCCGAGACGAATTCCGGGTCGAACAGTGCACCGCTGACGAAGACCGCCCGACAGCAGAAGATCATCGATCTCATCACCCGCCAATCTGTGCGGTCCCAGATCGAACTCGCCGAGGCGCTCGCGACGCAGGGCATCACCGTCACCCAGGCGACCCTGTCGCGCGACCTCGCCGAGGTGGGGGCTGTGAAGATCCGATCCACAGCGGGGTCCGTGTATGCCGTTCCCGGTGAGGGCGGGGACCGGTCACTGCAGCAGTCGACGGGGGAGAGCCTCGATGCGAAGCTGCCGCGGATCCTCGAGGAGCTGCTCGTCTCTGCGGTCTCCCAGGACAACACGGTCGTGCTGCGCACCCCGCCGGGGGCCGCACAGTACCTGGCTTCGGCGATCGACCGGTCCTCGATGGTCGGGATCTTCGGAACCCTGGCCGGCGATGATACGGTGCTCGTCATCGCTGATGCCGCAGTCGGGGGAGCGGCCGTGGCGGAGACCTTCCTCGAATACGCGGCAGGCGGGCTGGCCGAGGGCTGAACCTCTGTCGGTTCGACCTGGAAATGGGCGCGCCTCCTCGGTGGGGATTCCACGGGACGGGCGGCCGCCTCGGCGAGGAAAATACTGGAACAATGACAACTGAGTTTCATCATTTCAATGAACGGGCCGGCGCATCTGTGCTGGTGGGAAAGGACGATCTGTGAGCGAACGACTGAGCCTGTGGGGCGGACGATTCTCCGACGGTCCGGCCGATGCCCTGGCCGCGCTGAGCAAGTCCACGGACTTCGATTGGCGACTGGCGAAGTACGACATCGCGGGATCCAAGGCCCACGCGAAAGTCCTCCACCACGCGGGACTGCTCACCGATGACGAGCTGTCGGGGATGCATTCGGCGCTCGACGAGCTGCTGCGTCGGGTGGACGCCGGCGAATACGTCGCCGCCGAGTCCGACGAGGATGTGCATTCGTCGTTGGAGCGCGGGCTCATCGAGATCGCCGGGCCCGAGCTCGGAGGGAAGCTGCGTGCCGGACGGTCCCGCAATGATCAGATCGCGACGATGGGTCGGATGTACCTGCGTGACCATACTCGTGAGATCGCCGGACTCGTGCTTGACACCGTCGAGGTGCTCATCGCTCAGGCAGAAGAGCATCCCGAGGCGCCGATGCCCGGACGCACTCACCTGCAGCACGCTCAGCCGGTGCTGTTGGCTCACCATCTGCTTGCTCATGCGTGGCCGCTGCTGCGCGACGTTGCCCGTTTCGTCGATTTCGATGCGCGGGCGGGAGTGTCTGCCTATGGTTCAGGTGCTCTGGCCGGGTCGTCGCTCGGGCTCGATCCGCAGGCTGTGGCCGCGGACCTCGGGTTCAACGATTCGGTGGAGAACTCCATCGACGGCACGGCCTCGCGCGATGTCTTCGCCGAGTACCTCTTCATCACGACGATGATCGGCATCGACCTCTCGCGTCTGTCCGAGGAGGTCATCGCGTGGGCGACGAAGGAGTTCTCGTTCGTCACCCTGCATGATGCGTATTCGACGGGGTCGTCGATCATGCCGCAGAAGAAGAACCCCGACGTCGCCGAGCTCACCCGCGGTAAGTCGGGTCGCCTCATCGGTGATCTCACCGGTCTGCTGTCGACGCTCAAGGCGCTGCCGTTGGCATACAACCGGGATCTGCAGGAGGACAAGGAGCCGGTCTTCGACGCCACGGATACCCTCGAGCTGCTGCTGCCGGCGTTCACCGGGATGGTGGCGACGCTGAAGTTCGATACCGAGCGGATGGCGTACCTGGCTCCGCGCGGATTCGCGCTGGCCACGGACATCGCCGAATGGCTCGTGCGTGAGGGTGTGCCGTTCCGTGTGGCTCACGAGCTCTCGGGCGCGTGCGTGCAGCTGGCTGAGTCGCGGGACGTCGAGCTGTGGGATCTCTCCGATGAGGACTTCGCCGGGATCTCCGAACATCTGACGCCTGCCGTACGCGAGGTGCTCACGACGCTCGGATCGATCGATTCGCGCAACGCCAAGGGTGGCACGGCTCGCTCGGCCGTCGAGGCGCAGATCGCCAACGCCAAGGCCGAAGTGGCGCGCCTGCGTGCGTTCGCAGGGTCGGCACGGAGTGTGTGAGCTTCACGTCCCTGCGACCGAAGCATCCTGTCGGCCGACTGCAAGTTTTCGGAAGCTGGCGTTCCTGGCCTAATGCTGAGGCGACGTCGGTGTTCGGCTCTGGCGGTTCCACCGATGCGGATCTGTCTCGGCCGCAGTCTTCCGAAGGATGTCGAGGGCTGCAGTGAGCTTCTTCGACAACCGCGCTCCGGCCATCGTCACTCCCACGATCGTGTTGGCGAATTCCGGGTTGGTCACCGGCAGATATCGCACTGGCATGCCCTGAAAGGTCAGGGTGTTCGGGTGAGGAACAGCGTTGGCCAGGGAGAAGCCGAGCCCTAGACCCACCATCGACCTGATGGTCTCAGCATTGGGGATCAACCAGCGTACAGATGGCTCAAAACCGATTCCGCGGATCTGACTGATCAAGAGGTCCGCGGTCGGCGGAGAATCGAGCAGGATGAGCGGGTCGTCGATGAGCTCGGCGATATCGACACCGTCCTGGTCTGCTGCAGGATGATCCGCAGAGACGATGGCGTGCAGCTGCACCTCGGCGAGGTCGTGCCTGGTGATTCCCTCGATCTGGATCTGCTTGCGGTACATGACAGCAACATCGACCTCACCGTTGAGAACCATCTGTTGAACAGTCAACGGATGGGCTTCGACAAAGCTGACGTCAACCTGTGGGTGGTGTCTGACGAACTGGGCGGCCGTAGCTGGAAGCATCCGTGGCCCCGCCGTCGGTATGCAACCGATGCGCAAAGGCCCCTGTAAGGCAGCCGACTCGTCGTTGAGAGATTCCACAGCGTCCGAGACATGAGAGAGGATCTCTCTGGCCCGAACTCCGAATTCCCTGCCAGCGCTCGTCGGACGGGCGCGCCGAGCCGGCCCACGCGCAATAAGCGTGACTTTGAGCTGCTTTTCGAGTTGGGCGAGAGCCGCAGAGACCGTCGCCTGTGATACTCGGCAATCTTTTGCCGCGTCGCTCACCGAACCACGGTCGAGAACGGCGAGAAAATACTCGAGCTGGCGGAGGGTGAAGTCAGTCATAGTCAGAGTCTATATTGAAGCCAGTAAAAATTTGCTTTTCTTTTTGATGTCAACGGGAAAGACTGAGGAGGTCAAAGACGCAACAACGTGAAAGTGCCGGGTAATGAACGATTCGAAGATGAAAGCAGTCACCCTGGGAACCGCAGGTGGCCCGCGATGGTGGAAGGGCGATTCCAAGGATCGAGCGGGTATCTCAACCGCGATCGTCGTTGAGGATCGGTTCTATCTCGTGGACGCCGGGCACGGCGTCGGGCGTCGCATTCGTCAGGCCGGCCTCGAGCTCGGCGACCTCGGCGGAATCTTTATCACTCACCTGCATTCGGATCACACCATCGACCTGCCCTCACTTGTGGTGTTCGGCATGCATGAGCTCCAGCAGAGAGTCGACAATCCGGTTCCTCTCCTCGGCCCCGGGGATCGCGGCGCGCTCCCTCCCGTCTCTCCGCGGGCAGTCGTCCCGCCTCGACCTGTGGCACCTGCGAACCCCACCCCTGGCATCGCCGACATGTTCACAAGTATCGTCGGAGCGTTTGCCACAGACCTCAACGACCGCGTGCTCGATTCGCTGCGTCCGTCACCTGAAGCTCTCTTCGACCCCCGCGACATCGAGATCCCAGGGGGCATCGGACATCACCCGAACACGGCTCCGACTCCGGATATGGAGCCTTTCGTCATCTTCCAGGATGATCTTGTCACCGTGACTGCGATCCTCGTCGAACATCCGCCCGTGGCACCCGCCTTCGCCTTCAGGTTCGACAGCGAGCACGGCTCGGTGACGATTTCGGGCGATACCTGCGAAACCGACAACCTCGTCAGACTTGCGCAGGGAACGGATCTGCTTCTCCACGAAGCGATCGACTTCGACTGGGTCGACCAGATGTATGCGCACCGTGACGACGATGAGGGCAGCGCCTCGCGCGACCACCATTACAAGTCACATACCTCGGTCAATGGGGCTATTCGCATTGCCTCGGCGGCACAAGCTCGTGCACTGGCCCTGCACCACCTTGTTCCCGGGTCCGCCGATGACACCGTCTGGCACAAGGGGCACACCGGATTCGATGGAACATTCCTGGTTCCAGAAGACCTCGACACCATCAACATCACCACAGCCGCACAAGCCGCGATGAGGAGCTGAAGCAACGATGAATGACAACAAAGACGTTGTTGACAAGGACGGTCTCCAAACCTCCTTGAAGACGCCGGAGATGCGACGAATCCTCACTTCGAGCTTCGTCGGTTCGGCTATCGAGTTCTACGATTTCATCCTGTACGCAACGGCGTCCTCGATCGTGTTCGCAAATCTGTTCTTTGCAGGACTCGGGCCGGGACTGTCGCTGTTCGCCTCATTCAGCACTTTGGCGGCCGGCTATCTGGCTAGGCCACTCGGCGGAGTGATCTTCGGCCACTTCGGCGACAAGGTCGGGCGCAAGAAAGCACTGATCGTTTCCATGGTGATGATGGGAGCCGTCACCGTGATCATCGGCCTCATGCCGCCGACTGCGTCAATTGGGATGATCGCACCCGCATCCCTGTTCACCCTTCGGATCATCCAAGGCATCGCCGTGGGCGGAGAATGGGGCGGTGCTGCGCTCATGGCACTCGAGCACGCGCCGAAGGCCCGGCGCGGACTGGCTGCGGCGTTCGCCAACGCCGGTGGTCCGGCGGGCGCGATCCTGGCCACGCTCATTCTGTCACTGACTGCGACGCTGACGGGGGACAGTTTTGTGACGTGGGGCTGGCGTCTGCCGTTCCTGCTCTCGGCCGTACTCATCGTCGTCGGCCTTGTGATTCGTCTCAAGGTCAGCGAAACACCTGCCTTCCAGCAGCTCGAAGAAGAGAGCGAGGAGAGGAAAGTCCCGCTGCTGACCGTGTTCAAGAACTACAAGCGCCAAGTGCTTATCGCGCTCTTCGCAACGATGACCATCTATGTCACTCAGGGCCTGACGACCGTCTGGGGCGTATCGGTCGCAGTCGCAGCGGGTGAGGACAAGTCCGATGTTCTCAACTGGAAAGCCGTCGGAGCGTTGACGACTCTGATCGTCACCTTCATCGTCGCCCGTCTCAGCGACAGGGTCGGGCGCAAACGTTCTCTCATCGGTGCCCATGTGGTGGCAGCAGTCCTCGCGGTTCCGATCGTGCTCCTCATCGTCAGCGGAGAGCTCAACCAATACGCCGCCGCAATCATTCTCGGCAATGGAATCGTCCAGGGCCTATGCTATGGGCCTATTGCGGCTTATGTCTCCGAACTCTTCCCACCAGCAGTGCGATACACCGGTGCATCCGTTGGCTATCAGCTTGCGGCAGCGCTTGGAGCGGGACTATCACCGATGATCGCGTCTGCCCTCATCATGGTCCCTGGCGTCGGCGCCTACCTCATTGGAGGTGTCTGGGCACTCTTCGCGGTGGTCGGGGCAATTGCCGTAATGGCGAGCCGTCCCTTTTCAGAAAGTGACCCGAAGCCCGAGGCACCTTCCGTGGAGTCCGACACTGAGCCACTAGCTCATGCGGACGGCAAATAGCTCCGTCAATGTTCCTGATTGCGCAGAGTCACCAACTCGCCGGATTGGGTCCTTCGGCCAGGTCGGCGCGCCTCGCTGAGCAGCATGAGCGCAAGCAATCCCGCAGTCTCGGTCTCATCGGGGAGCGCGGCATGAAGCAGTCGAGCCAACCTGATGGCCTCGAACGTGACGTTCCTGTCAAAGAGGTCATCACCGTTCGGTCGGCTGTGCCCGGCCGTGTACATGAGATAGAGGGCGTGGAGCATCGCGGGAAGTCGCTCATTCGCCGTGCTCGGCCGCGGGAAGTGCCGCCCGTCGCCGTCGATCGTGGTCTTCGCCCGACTGATCCGCTGCCCAGCGGTGGCAGTCGGAATGAAGTACAGGGCGGCGATCTGTTCCGTACTCAAACCGTGCACCGCTCGCAGGGCCAAGGTCACTTGAGCATCGGGACTGAGCGACGGATGACAACACAGTACGAGCACCTCCAACGAGGCATCGCGGTCCTCGACTGCCGCCTCGGCGATGGATGACTCATCGGGACGTTCGCGCGCGAATACCCGTCGCTCACGTTCGAGGCGGGCACCGTCCTGACGTTTGGTGTCGATGAGCCGACGGGACGCGACCCGCAGCAGCCAACCTCGGGGTTTGTCGGGTACTCCTGTTGACGGCCACTGCCGGGAGGCGTCGAACAGCGCCTCCTGAACGGCGTCCTCGCACGCGGCGAAATCACCGAACCGCCTCATCAAGGCAGCGAGGACGTGCGGCGTCTCGCGACGCCACACATCCTCACCGGTGGTCATCGTCATTCGCCGTCGTCACCGAAGACCATGATCGGTCGCAGCTCCACCGTCTCTCCGGGGCCGGCGAATCGGGCGGCGATCTCCTCGGCGCGTTCCTGCGATTCGACGTCGATCTTGAAGAATCCGGCGAGGTGTTCCTTCGTCTCTGCGTACGGGCCGTCGCTCGATGTCGGCCCACCCGCCTTCCACCGGTAGAGCGTGGATGTTGCAGGGTCGCCCAGGGCTTCGCCTCCGAGCAGCTCGCCGCGCTCCTGGAGTTCGCCCAGCAGTTTCTCGAAGTCGGCATCCAGCTTCTCCCGTTCTTCCTTCGGCAAGGCCTGAACCTCGGCAACGTAGTCGCCGGTGGGGTGCCCCCAGGGATGCGGATTCGAGTGGATGAGAGTGACGTACTTCATGGTTCTGCCTTTCGTCGAGGGCCGCCAATCGGCCCTTCCAGTGTGACATCGAGGCTGAAGCGAAGATTTCGACAACTGAGGAAAGATTTTTTGGAAGAGGACTTCTGGGATCGGCTCCGGCGTCGCGCTCGGCAATCTGATGAGGCATCCGCTCTTCCGTACAACTTGTACAAGTTGTACAATAGCGATATGAGCTCAGTAACGATGTCCGAATTCCGCAGCCAGCAGAGCAGCCTCATCGCTACCGCTCAGCGCGAGCCCGTCGAGATCACGTCTCGTGGCGCCGTCCGACGCGCGGTAGTTGTTTCCCCTGATTTCTATGACCGAGCGCTTCGGGCTCTCGAAGATCAGGCGGATGTGCAGGCTGCCGCTGCGGCTCGACAAGAGAGCGAACGAGTGTCTCAGGAAGAGCTGGAACAAGAGCTCGGTCTCTGACCCGCCACTGTGTCGTACTCGATCAGTTACGTGCCTTCAGCGGCGAAGGCGCTGCGCAAACTTGATCGCCCCATCGCTCGACGCCTGGTCGCGTCGATCAAGAAGCTGTCCGATGAACCGCGCCCTCCGGGGTGCGTGCAGCTGAGGGGCGGTTCCGGCGAGCTCCGGATTCGGGTCGGGGACTATCGGGTGATCTATGAAATCTTCGGCAGCGAGCTCGTCGAGTTGGTCCTCCATCTTGGGCACCGTCGGGAGGTCTATCGATGAGGGGGAACGCGGCGGTTTCGAGCCAAGGTCACCGCTGCCTCGGCGACCACGTAGAATTGACCCCGTCGGCTCCGCGCTGGCACAAACCACAGATTCGAAAGGAACGAAGTGACCGACATCTTCAGCGAACTCAAGGCCCGCGGGCTCGTCGCAGTTTCCACCGACGAGACCGCCCTGCAGAAAGCTCTGGCTGAGGAGTCGCTGACCTATTATGTCGGTTTCGATCCGACGGCGCCGAGCCTGCACATGGGCAACCTCGTGCAGCTGCTCACCGCCGCTCGCCTGCAGAAAGCCGGACATAATCCGCTCGCTCTCGTCGGCGGCGCCACCGGTCTCATCGGCGACCCGCGCATGTCGGGGGAGCGGACACTCAACCCGCGTGAGGTCGTCGAAGAATGGGTGGCGAAGATCCGCGCTCAGGTCGAGAAGTTCCTCGACTTCGACGGCCCCAACGCCGCGCAGATCGTCAACAACCTCGACTGGACCTCCCAGCTGTCGGCCATCGACTTCCTCCGCGACATCGGCAAGCACTTCCCGGTCAACCGGATGCTCGCGAAGGAATCCGTCTCCGCTCGCCTCAACAGCGAAGCCGGCATCTCCTTCACAGAGTTCTCGTACCAGATCCTGCAGGGCAACGATTACCTCGAGCTCAACCGCCGCTACGGCTGCTCCCTGCAGACCGGCGGCTCCGACCAGTGGGGCAACCTCACCTCAGGCGTCGACCTCATCCGCCGTGTCGAGCAGAAGTCCGTTCACGCCCTGGCCACCCCGCTGATCACGAAGGCCGACGGAACGAAGTTCGGCAAGACCGAATCCGGCACCGTGTGGCTCGACTCGTCACTGACCAGCCCGTACGCGTTCAGTCAGTTCTGGCTCAATGCCGACGACCGCGACGTGGTGAAGTACCTCAAGGTGTTCTCGCTGCGCCCGCTCGACGAGATCGACGCCATCGAAGCCGAGTTCACCGCGGCCCCGCACACCCGCGTGGCGCAGAAGGCCCTCGCCGAGGATGTCACCACCTTGGTCCACGGACGCCAGGCTTACGAGCAGGCCATCGCTGCGGCTTCCGCCCTCTTCGGTGGGGGAGAACTCGCCGGCCTCGACGCATCCACGCTCGGTGCCGCCACGTCTGAGCTGCCCCGCGGGGACGTGTCCGCGGCCCAGCTGGCCGCGGGTATGCCCGTCGCCGACGCCTTCGTCACCGCCGGCATCGTCAAGTCCAAGGGCGAGGCCCGCCGCGCCATCAAGGACGGGGGAGCCTATGTCAACAACGTCAAGGTCGCCGACCAGGAGCAGACTCTGACCTCAGCCGATGTGCTCTCCACGGAGGTTGGGGGAGTCGTCCTCCTGCGCCGGGGCAAGAAGACGCTCGGCGCCGTCGACATCGTCGGCTGATCAGCCTCATACCCTGACAATGCCGCGTCCTCACTGTGAGGGCGCGGCATTGTTGTCTCGAGACGACTGTGCACGTGCAACAACGGGAGGCCTTGTCATCGTCGAATACAAAAGGATGCGTTGTAGAGCGAGCTCCGGCAGCGGCATGGCGGCCAAGGGAATGCGATCAATCAGTGTGTGCTCCGGCGTGCGGTCAACCGGACCAGCGGTGTATGGCCATCACCATGGAAAAGCATGCGGCCATCGAGCAGACTGGCAGATGACGGACAACCGAACGAACACCGACTGACGAACGCACGAGGAGATCATGCGCACCCTGCTCAACATCATCTGGTTCATCTTCTCCGGGCTCTGGCTGGCACTCGGATACTGGGCCGCCGGCATCATCGCCTGCATCTTCATCGTCACCATCCCCTGGGGCATCGCATCCTTCCGGATCGGCAACTATGCACTGTGGCCCTTCGGGCGCGAGGTCATCGAGACCCGTCCGGCAGGGGTGGCGACAACCCTGGGCAACATCATCTGGCTCATTGTCGCCGGCATCTGGCTGGCCATCGGCCACGTCGTCACCTCGATCCCGCTGTTCATCTCGATCATCGGCATCCCGCTCGGCTGGGCGAACATCAAGCTCATACCCGTATCGCTCATGCCGCTCGGCAAACAGATCGTCGACAGCGACCGGCTGATGCCCGGCTACCGCGGAGCCTGAGTCAACGACTCAAGCGCTCTGCTCCTCGAGTTCCTCGAGCGAGATGCGGCCTCTGCGCACTGCCCAGAGCACGCGGCGCGTGCGAATGATTCGGGGCAAGGTGATGATCAGCAGGCCACCGAGCATGTTGAACGGGATTACGATTGCGAACCACTGCAGGAAATCGAGGATCGAAATGTCTGCGCCCGTCATCATGGCGGCGACGATGACGATCGCATTGATGGCTCCGTGCAGCATGCTGACCCCGATGACCAGCAGACCGGTGATCATGCAGACGACCGCTTTGACGACGTCGTTCTGTGTTCCCTGCTGCATCCGTGTCGACAATGTGATCGTCGCGCCGGCCAGAAGAGAGAGGGCGAGCATGACGAGGAGCGAAGACTGGTTGATATACCCGAGCGCCATATCCGCAATCGTCTTGTGGTAACCGGGGAGGGCAACGACGATGAGCCAGGCGAAGACCGCGCCACCGACCAGGTTCGTCACGAGAGTCACCGACCAAAGTCGAAAGACCTGGATCCAACTCGCTTGCCCGGCGATCACCGCGTTGATCGGCAACAGGAACTCCTCGGTGAAGAGCTCAGAATGCGCGAGCTTCAATGCCAACAGTCCGATGCCGAACGCCATCCCGGCGAGGATCGTCGACCCGGTCGCCTGCTTGACGAGGACCATGGCCAAGATGCCGAGCCCGACATCGATGCCGCCGAAGAGTCCGGTGACGATGAGTTCCGGCCACTTCCGGTTGAGCCGCTTTGCACCTTCTGAGACGGTATTGGCCGCCTCGTCGATGAGGGCGTCTTCGAGATCGAGGTCGTTGCGGCCAAGCCGTTCTCGCTGCTCTTTCTGAGTCATCCCGTCAGTGTAGGGGCATGGGCGGGCCGAAACGCTGGGAATCACCTGCACAGTGAGGGCAATCGGCTCCCGCCGACCAGAGCCCAACGGGATTCAGGAACGGTGCAGCCGTGCCCTCGGAAGTGGGCGGGAAACAGGGCTTCTGAAGACGGTGACGGGTGTCACAGCGGATTTTCCGCTTTCGAGTTGCACGGCTGGTCTGGGGTGGTCTAGAGTTATATCTCGTTGCCCCGCCGGAAACACCGTCACTGAGACAGGGTTTCTACCGGGTCTGACCAGGACAAACACGGTTTGATCCGGGGGTCAGAACATCGGGTGGGCAGCGGAAAATGAAACTGATACCCCCAGTGAACATGCTGTTTTTTGTGTGGTGTGGTGATGGGTGTGTGTTTGTGGTTTGAGAATCCAATAGCGTGTTTGTTTGAACAAGTTGTGATGCCAGAACATGTATTTTTCTGGTGAGACAATCACCTGATCGAACATGGTTCACCCTGGTGTGGGTGGTTCTTCGCTGAACCGTCCGCATGTGGTGGGGTGGTCTTCGTGTTTGGTTGGGAGTATTTTTTGGTCAACTGCGATCACCCCGTGGTCGTGTGTTGGCTGTCTTGCTGGGATTCATTCGTAACATAATTTTTTTATGGAGAGTTTGATCCTGGCTCAGGACGAACGCTGGCTGCGTGCTTAACACATGCAAGTCGAACGCTGAAGCCGGGTGCTTGCACCTGGTGGATGAGTGGCGAACGGGTGAGTAACACGTGAGTAACCTGCCCCTGATTTCGGGATAAGCCTGGGAAACTGGGTCTAATACCGGATATGACCATCTGACGCATGTTGGGTGGTGGAAAGTTTTTCGATTGGGGATGGGCTCGCGGCCTATCAGCTTGTTGGTGGGGTAATGGCCTACCAAGGCGACGACGGGTAGCCGGCCTGAGAGGGCGACCGGCCACACTGGGACTGAGACACGGCCCAGACTCCTACGGGAGGCAGCAGTGGGGAATATTGCACAATGGGGGAAACCCTGATGCAGCGACGCAGCGTGCGGGATGACGGCCTTCGGGTTGTAAACCGCTTTCAGCAGGGAAGAAGCGAAAGTGACGGTACCTGCAGAAGAAGTACCGGCTAACTACGTGCCAGCAGCCGCGGTAATACGTAGGGTACGAGCGTTGTCCGGAATTATTGGGCGTAAAGAGCTCGTAGGTGGTTGGTCACGTCTGCTGTGGAAACGCAACGCTTAACGTTGCGCGTGCAGTGGGTACGGGCTGACTAGAGTGCAGTAGGGGAGTCTGGAATTCCTGGTGTAGCGGTGAAATGCGCAGATATCAGGAGGAACACCGGTGGCGAAGGCGGGACTCTGGGCTGTAACTGACACTGAGGAGCGAAAGCATGGGGAGCGAACAGGATTAGATACCCTGGTAGTCCATGCCGTAAACGTTGGGCACTAGGTGTGGGGGGCATTCCACGTTCTCCGCGCCGTAGCTAACGCATTAAGTGCCCCGCCTGGGGAGTACGGTCGCAAGGCTAAAACTCAAAGGAATTGACGGGGGCCCGCACAAGCGGCGGAGCATGCGGATTAATTCGATGCAACGCGAAGAACCTTACCAAGGCTTGACATACACTGGACCGTTCTGGAAACAGTTCTTCTCTTTGGAGCTGGTGTACAGGTGGTGCATGGTTGTCGTCAGCTCGTGTCGTGAGATGTTGGGTTAAGTCCCGCAACGAGCGCAACCCTCGTTCTATGTTGCCAGCACGTGATGGTGGGAACTCATAGGAGACTGCCGGGGTCAACTCGGAGGAAGGTGGGGATGACGTCAAATCATCATGCCCTTTATGTCTTGGGCTTCACGCATGCTACAATGGCTGGTACAGAGAGAGGCGAACCCGTGAGGGTAAGCGAATCCCTTAAAGCCAGTCTCAGTTCGGATCGTAGTCTGCAATTCGACTACGTGAAGTCGGAGTCGCTAGTAATCGCAGATCAGCAACGCTGCGGTGAATACGTTCCCGGGCCTTGTACACACCGCCCGTCAAGTCACGAAAGTCGGTAACACCCGAAGCCGGTGTCCCAACCCTTGTGGAGGGGGCCGTCTAAGGTGGGACTGGTGATTGGGACTAAGTCGTAACAAGGTAGCCGTACCGGAAGGTGCGGCTGGATCACCTCCTTTCTAAGGAGCATACATAGGAACCCCAATGAACCGGCCGTGCGTGTTGGTGTTGGGTGCTCAAGGGTGGAACATCACTTCTTCCGCTCATACCTTCCAGCGTTGTCCGGTGACTGCCGTGTCGACGTTGATTGTTGTATGGGCTAGAACGGACACGTTATTGGGTCCTGGAATCACAAACCCCGCACAGTAGGTGTGGGTGTGGTTTCAACCAACAGGACCAACCCGACTACCGGGCGGCGGCGTGAAGCGGTTGTGTGGTGGTGGGTGTTTGGTAGTGGTTTGAGAATCGTATAGTGGACGCGAGCATCAAATAACACGTGAGTGTTGTTTATGTAATGTGATTTTTCTTGTCATCATCTAGTGAAGGTGAATGAAACAATTTTTCGCGCGCACGTCAGCCAGTCCCTGTGAGGGGTTGGGTGAGTGTGTAAGAGCGCATGGTGGATGCCTTGGCATCAGGAGCCGATGAAGGACGTGGAAATCTGCGATAAGCCTCGGGGAGCCGATAAACAGGCGTTGATCCGAGGATGTCCGAATGGGGAAACCCCGCCACTCGTGAGGGTGGTGACCCGTGTCTGAATATATAGGGCATGTGGGGGGAACGCGGGGAAGTGAAACATCTCAGTACCCGCAGGAAGAGAAAATAACAATGATTCCGGGAGTAGTGGCGAGCGAAACTGGATGAGCCTAAACCTTGTCAGTGTCAAGCGTGCTGGTTTTGCTGGCGGGGTGTTGTGGGGTGTGCATGGTCTGGTTCAGCATGGCTGGTCTGTGATGTGTGTTGGTGTAGTCGAACCTGGTGGGAAACAGGACCGGAGTGGGTGAGAGTCCCGTAGACGAAACGTCAGCCTGTCGCAGTGTGTGCGTTGCCCGAGTAGCACGGAACTCGTGGAATTTCGTGTGAATCTGCCAGGACCACCTGGTAAGGCTAAATACTTCCTGATGACCGATAGCGGATGAGTACCGTGAGGGAATGGTGAAAAGTACCCCGGGAGGGGAGTGAAAGAGTACCTGAAACCATGTGCTTACAATCCGTCAGAGCAGTATCTTGATGACTGTGATGGCGTGCCTTTTGAAGAATGAGCCTGCGAGTTAGCGGTGCGTGGCGAGGTTAACCCGTGTGGGGTAGCCGTAGCGAAAGCGAGTCCGAAGAGGGCGATTCTAGTCGCGTGTCCTAGACCCGAAGCGGAGTGATCTAGCCATGGGCAGGGTGAAGCGTGTGTAAGAGCGCGTGGAGGCCCGCACCCACTTCAGTTGAAAATGGAGGGGATGACCTGTGGTTAGGGGTGAAAGGCCAATCAAACTCTGTGATAGCTGGTTCTCCCCGAAATGCATTTAGGTGCAGCGTTGCGTGGTTCTTGCTGGAGGTAGAGCTACTGGATGGCTGATGGGCCCTACCGGGTTACTGACGTCAACTAAACTCCGAATGCCAGTCAAGGTTCAGCGTGGCAGTGAGACAGTGGGGGATAAGCTTCATTGTCGAGAGGGAAACAGCCCAGACCATCAACTAAGGCCCCTAAGCGTGTGCTCAGTGGGAAAGGATGTTCAGTTGCGAAGACAACCAGGAGGTTGGCTTAGAAGCAGCCATCCTTGAAAGAGTGCGTAATAGCTCACTGGTCAAGTGATTGAGCGCCGATAATGTAGCGG
This sequence comes from Brevibacterium siliguriense, assembly GCF_900105315.1. Lineage (NCBI taxonomy): Bacteria > Bacillati > Actinomycetota > Actinomycetes > Micrococcales > Brevibacteriaceae > Brevibacterium > Brevibacterium siliguriense. The sequence continues at coordinate 2,131,481 of NZ_LT629766.1, forward strand.
GGCTAAGTACACCGCCGAAGTTGTGGCAGCATCACGTATAGCCGTAATGGTGTGGTGTTGGGTAGGGGAGCGTCGAGTTGCTGGTGAAGCTGCCGTGTGAACGAGTGGTGGAGGCGATTCGAGTGAGAATGCAGGCATGAGTAGCGAAAGACGGGTGAGAAACCCGTCCACCGGATGACCAAGGGTTCCAGGGCTAGGCTAATCCGCCCTGGGTAAGTCGGGACCTAAGGCGAGGCCGACAGGCGTAGTCGATGGACAACCAGTTGATATTCTGGTACCGACACACAACCGACAGTACCAAAACACATGAAACTAACCCTGTGATGATCCCGTCAGGCCTTCGGGTCTGTGGTTGGGTTTGAGTGGGGGACCTGAGTGTGGAGTCGGTAAGCGTGAGGTGTGACGCAGAAAGGTAGCCAGGCCGTGCGATGGTAGTCACGGTCTAAGGTTGTAGCACGTGGGGGTAGGTAAATCCGTCCCCACACAGAGTGTGAGAGCTGATGGGCGCCCCACATGGGTGGGGTGATCTGGTGATCCTCTGCTGCCGAGAAAAGCATCGACGTGAGGGTGTGTGTTGCCCGTACCCTATAACCGACACAGGTGGTCGAGTAGAGAATACTAAGGTGATCGAGAGAATCGTGGTTAAGGAACTCGGCAAAATGCCCCCGTAACTTCGGGAGAAGGGGGACCATCCCGGTGAACTCACCATGCGTGGGGATGTGCTGGTGGTGGTCGCAGAGGCCAGAGAGAAGCGACTGTTTATTAAAAACACAGGTCCGTGCGAAGATGTAAGTCGATGTATACGGACTGACGCCTGCCCGGTGCTGGAAGGTTAAGAGGACCTGTTAACTCGTAAGGGTGAAGCGGAGAATTTAAGCCCCAGTAAACGGCGGTGGTAACTATAACCATCCTAAGGTAGCGAAATTCCTTGTCGGGTAAGTTCCGACCTGCACGAATGGCGTAACGACTTCTCTGCTGTCTCAACCACGAACTCGGCGAAATTGCATTACGAGTAAAGATGCTCGTTACGCGCAGCAGGACGGAAAGACCCCGAGACCTTCACTATAGTTTGGTATTGGGATTCGGTGTGGTTTGTGTAGGATAGGTGGAAGACGTAGAGGCCCTGACGCTAGTTGGGGTGGAGTCGATCGGTGAAATACCACTCTGACCATAGTGGATTCCTGAACTTCGGACCCTGATCGGGTTCAGGGACAGTGCCTGATGGGTAGTTTAACTGGGGCGGTTGCCTCCTAAAGAGTAACGGAGGCGCCCAAAGGTTCCCTCAGCCTGGTTGGCAATCAGGTGTCGAGTGTAAGTGCACAAGGGAGCTTGACTGTGAGACGGACGTGTCGAGCAGGAGCGAAAGCTGGGACTAGTGACCCGGCCATGGCTTGTGGAAGCGTGGTCGCTCAACGGATAAAAGGTACCTCGGGGATAACAGGCTGATCTTGCCCAAGAGTCCATATCGACGGCATGGTTTGGCACCTCGATGTCGGCTCGTCGCATCCTGGGGCTGGAGTCGGTCCCAAGGGTTGGGCTGTTCGCCCATTAAAGCGGTACGCGAGCTGGGTTTAGAACGTCGTGAGACAGTTCGGTCCCTATCCGCTGCGTGCGTAGGAAATTTGTGGAGGTCTGTCCTTAGTACGAGAGGACCGGGACGGACGAACCTCTGGTGTGCCAGTTGTTCCGCCAGGAGCATGGCTGGTTGGCTACGTTCGGGATGGATAACCGCTGAAAGCATCTAAGCGGGAAGCCGGCTCCGAGATGAGATTTCCAACTGACTGTTGTCAGGGGAGGTGTCCTATAGATGATGGGGTTGATAGGCCGGGTATGGAAGCACTGTGAGGTGTGGAGTTGACTGGTACTAATACACCGATCACTCATCAACCACTTTCTTTTTGTTGGGGTTGGTGTGTGTGCGAGTTTGTTTTGTGAGTAGTCTTTTCTAGTTGTGGCTGGAAGAGTTCATGCCCCGTTGTGGGTGTGCATGTTGCATAGGTTTTTTGGTGTTCGCGTTCGCTGTGCGGTTCTTGGACCATTACCGCTGATGACCTTGTGTGGGGTTGTGGTGGTGGTTTGTTGGTTTTGCGGTGGTGATAGTGGTGGGGAAACGCCCGGTTAACCGTTCCGATCCCGGTAGCTAAGCCCATTCGCGCTGATGGTACTGCAACTTGGTGGTTGTGGGAGAGTAAGTGACTGCCGCAATATTCTTTTTGGGGTGATGGCCTCGTCCAGTTTTTGGGCGGGGCCATCACTGTATTCACGAACGGAAACAATGACGACGACAATCGACACTCTCAGTGCTGAACTCGCGCGTGACGGCGAGGTCACGATCGGCTTCAATCGGACTAAGCAGTTTCTGCGCAATCCTGTCGGATTGTTGGGATGGCGCCGGTCGGGCCCGCCTGCTCCGCAAGTGATCGTCAACGACTTCGGTCTGTGGGCCGCTTCCGACGGCTTCCCCGAGGGAGGCGTTCCTTGGGCCCGCATCCTCGAAGTGCACATCACCAAGGTGAACGTCAGCTCCTACATCGACGTGAGCATCAGAACTCCCGACACCCCTGACCGGCGAAGGACGCTGCGTCTGCCGCATATGCTCACTGTCGATCCGGAAGATCTGGCCAAATGGATCGTCATGGAACTGATGGAGCGGGGCAACCCCATCTGATCTGGGCGGCCGTCGTCCAGGTATCTGTCACTGCCAGACTGCCGGGCTTGAGCCGACCGCGAGCTGGAGACTCGTCCTCGACCTCAAATGCTTGTCGACGGGTGTGTGCCATGTCGCGATGAAGTTGTCCGCTGTGCTGGATGCAAGTGAATAGCGACATCCGAAAAGACAGCTAGGGAGAGACCGCATGAACGCACCAACCATCATCTGGATCGTCGTCGCCATCGTCGTGGTCCTGATCATCGTCGGATCATCATCGCAGTCAGCCGCAGCGCGTCTGCGAAGAAACGTGAACGGCAGAGGGAAGCAGCCGAACGGCTGGACTCTGAGGCCGCGAAGCGCGAAGAAGCGGTCAAAGCCGAACGTCTCGAACACGAGCGCAAACTGCAACGTGCCGACGAACTGGATCCTGATACGCCACAGAACTCGGGGGACTCCCGCCGTGCTGTTGATTCGCCGCAGTTTGGTACCCGAGATGCTGACGTTCAGCGTCAGCCGGACGGCGCACAAGATGGATTCCGTCCGGCTGAGCCCATTCAGCGCAACGCTCCCCGTCCTGAACAGCCTGTCGAAGAGGATGCAGCGCGACCCGATCCCTACGGTCAGAACGATCGGCGGATGGATCCGATTGATGACAGAGGGAGCGAGGGCGCTCCGAAACACTGACGCACGTTAAGACTGGCTGACACGAGACGGTGCTCGAACCACACACGGTTCGGGCACCGTATCGTGTATTTCGCTCTTCCAGGAACCGCAGACGAACGGGATGAGCATTGGGCGGGCCCTCTTCGCGAGGGGTTTGCTTCGAGCAAAACGACACGGATTCGTGTCAACCGATTCTGTTGAAAACGTTAGATGCTTCTGTAGTGTGTACGGCAACATCCCTACGGAAGGTACGCCATGCTCGATAAGCTGCACGACGCACTGAAACTGCGGACCAATCCGGCCATCTTCTTCTCCTCCGCGGCCGTGATCATCATCTTCGTCCTCGGGACGATCTTTTTCACCGATCAGCTCGACGCCGGCGTCTCGGTCGCCTCGGACTGGCTGCTGACGAACCTCGGCTGGTTCTACATCCTCGGCGTCACCGTCTTCGTGGCGTTCCTCATCTACATAGCGGCCTCCCGCTACGGACGTGCGAAACTCGGACCCGACGACGAACCGCCGGAGCACTCCAACGGCGCCTGGTTCGCCATGCTCTTCGCAGCCGGCATCGGCTCGATCCTCATGTTCTGGGGTGTCGCCGAACCCGTCAGCCACTTCGGCGATCCACCTCGCGCATCTCTTGGAATCGAAGCGGGAACGCCCGCCGCTGCGGTCGACGCCATGAACTTCACGTACTATCACTTCACCCTGCACACCTGGGCGATCTTCACTCTGCCCGCGCTGTGCTTCGCCTACTTCATCCACAAGAGGAACCTGCCGCCGCGCGTGAGCTCTATCTTCCAGCCCATCCTCGGTGAGAGGATCCACGGACCCATCGGCAAGACGATCGACGTCGTCGCCATCATCGGCACCGTCTTCGGCATCGCCGTATCGATCGGCCTGGGCACACTGCAGATCAACGGCGGACTCGCGCAGGTCATCGGCATTCCCGAGAACGCCCTGTGGCAGCTGATCATCATCGGCGTTGTCTGCGGGCTGGCCACGATCTCGGTCTCGCTCGGCCTCGACAAGGGCATCAAGGTCCTGTCGAACATCAACATCGTCATGGCGGTGCTGCTGCTCATCTTCATCGTCGTCTTCGGCCCGACCCTGTTCATGGCCAAGGGCGTCTTCGAATCCCTCGGCACCTATGTCCAGCAGCTGCCCGAACTCGCGCTGTGGAACGACACGTTCGCCAACACCGGCTGGCAGAACACCTGGACGGTCTTCTACTGGGCCTGGACGATCACCTGGTCGCCGTTCGTCGGCATCTTCATCGCCCGCATCTCCCGCGGACGCACCATCCGCCAGTTCGTTATCGGCGTGCTTGCCGTTCCCTCCGCCTTCTCGATCCTGTGGTTCGGCATCTTCGGATATGCCTCATTCGACATCGAGCTCAATCAGGGTGGAGGACTGGTCGACCGGGTCGTCGACCAGGGCGACATCCCCGGTGCGCTGTTCGCGTTCCTCGACCATTATCCGCTGGCCGGTCCGATATCGGTGATCGCGATCGTCCTTGTGGTCATCTTCTTCGTCACCTCGGTGGATTCCGCAGCTCTCGTCGTCGACACGATGAACAACGGCCACGAGGACTTCAACCCGCTGCCGCAGCGAATCTTCTGGGCCCTGGCCGTCGCCGTCGTCACCGCTGCGCTGCTGGTGTTCTCCGGCACCGGCGGTCTCGAGGCTCTGCAGTCGACGATCATCCTCGTCGGTCTGCCGTTCTTCATCATCGCGTACTTCCAGATCTACGCCCTCATGCGCGCCCTGCGTGAGGACGCAGGCGTTCTGCCGCGTGTGCGCATGCGCCGCTGGAAGAAGGTCCTGCCGCCCGAAGAGGTCGAACGCCGACAAGGCGGGGACGAACAGTTCGGTCACGAATACGACGACGATGAGGACGTCGTCACCGAACCCGAGGCGGTCGAACCGGCACCCGAGTTCCGCGACCCGTATATCGAATCAGCCCGCGAGAAGAAGGGCCGGCGTGAAGGGACGCTGGCCAGTCGCACCGGCAGCCGTTCAGGCAGCTCGAGCCAAGGCAAGGGCGGCGGCCCAGGACAGGACGACGACGCCGACTGAGGCGGTTCACCTGACCCGGACTGATCAGCCCGATCGTCGCGACCCGGCATGACGAAGGGGCGCTGCGATCGCAGCGCCCCCTTCGTCGTTTCGGTTCTGGGCCGAAGGTCCCGCTCAGGTCATAGATTCAGCGCAGGGCCGCCTCGGCGAACTGAGCATCGGACGACCAGGTCGGATCACTGACCGTTCTTGATCATCTCCGCGCACTTCTCACCCATCATCATCACGGTGATGTTCGGGTTGACCGTGGTGATCTCCGGCATCGCCGAGGCGTCGACGACGCGCAGGCGGTTGACGCCCTTGACCCGCAGCTGCGGATCCAGGGGCGACATCTCGTCATTGTGAGCACCCATGCGCACCGTGCCGACCGGGTGGTAGACGGTGTTGTGGGTGCGGGTGATGTAGTCGGCGATCTGCTCGTCGGTCTGGACCTCCTTGCCGGGGAACAGCTCCTCACCGGCCCATTCGGCCATGGCGTCCTGGGACACGATCTCGCGGGCCTTCTTGATGCCGGCGACCATGACGCGCATGTCGTGGCCTTCCGGATCGGTGAAATAGCGGGGATCGACCTTCGGCTTGTCACGGAAGTCCTTCGAGCGCAGGCGCACGGTGCCGCGCGACTTCGCATGAGTGACGTTCGGGGTGAGGCAGAAGGAATTCTCCGAGGTCTTGTAGCCCTGGCGCAGGGTGTGCATATCGAAAGGCACCGAACCGTAGTGCATCATCAGGTCGGGACGGTCGAGCCCGTCCTCGGTGGGGGAGAAGATGCCGATCTCCCACCACTGGGTGGAATCCTCGACCATCGGCTTCTTGGCCTCCCACGAGATGACGCCCTCCGGGTGATCGCCCAGGTGCTCGCCGACTCCCGGGGAGTCGACGCGGGATTCGATGCCGACTTCGGCAAGGTGGTCCTTCGGGCCGATGCCCGAGAGCATGAGCAGCTGCGGGGTGTTGATGGCACCGGAGGAGACGATGACTTCCTTCTTCGCCTCGATCCGGTTGGTCTTGCCGAAGGCGTTGTTGACCACGAGCACGGCCGTGCAGTTGTCGTTCTCGTCGAACTCGAGCTCCTTGGCCTGAGTATCGGTGAGGATCGTGAGGTTCTCACGGTCGAGGACCGGGTGGAGGTAGGACACCGAGGAGGACGACCGGGTGCCGTCGTCCTTGCGGTTGACCTGGAAGAAGTTCGCACCGTTGATGACGGTCTGGCCCTCGTTGAACTGCACGCGGGGGATGCCGGCCTGCTCGCAGGCGTCGAGCAGCGCGATGCCGCAGGGGTCCACCGGGGGCACATTCATCAGCCTGACCGGGCCGTCATGTCCGTGGTGGTCGCCGGGCAGCTCATTGTTCTCGAGCTTCTTGTACAGACCGAAGGTGTCCTTCGACCCCCATCCGGCTGCGCCGTGCTTGTTCTCCCATTCGTCGAGATCCTCGCGCGGGGCCCAGAAGGCGATGCACGAATTGTGGGAGGAGCAGCCGCCGAGCACCTTGGCGCGGGCGTGGCGCATGTGCGAGTTGCCGTTCTCCTGCTCTTCGATCGGGTAGTCCCAGTCGTAGCCGGATTCGAGGAGCTCCATCCAGCGGTTGAGCTGGAGGACGACGTCCTTGTCCGTGTCGGTGGGGCCGGCTTCGAGGAGTCCGACGGTGACCTCGGGGTCCTCGCTCAGCCGGGCTGCGACCGCTGCGCCGGCGGAACCTCCGCCGACGACGACGTAGTCAAAGCTATGAGTAGTCTTCACTGTTCATCTCTCCTTGTACTGAGGTATGCGTCTTCAGACCGCGACTGATCACTTGGTGTGGTCGGGGAACCAGCCGGTGACTGCCGGTTCGAGGTTGTGGTAGATGTGCTTGGCTTCCTGGTACTCGGCCAGACCCGTGGGTCCGAGCTCGCGACCGAAGCCGGACTGCTTGTAGCCGCCCCATTCGGCCTGCGGCAGGTAGGGGTGGAAGTCGTTGATCCAGATGGTGCCGTGGCGCAGACGCTGAGCGACCAGCTGGGTCTTGCCCGCATCCTGGCTCCACACGGCTCCAGCCAGACCGTAGTAGGTGTCGTTGGCGATCTCGACGGCCTCGTCCACGGTGGAGAAGGTCTCGACGGTGACGACAGGGCCGAAGGCCTCATCGGAGACGACGGACATTCCGCGCTTGACCTGGTCGAGCACGGTCGGCAGGTAGTAGAAGCCGTCGGCCAGATCACCTTCACCGAACTTGCCGCCGCAGCGCAGACGCGCACCTTCGGCCACACCCTTCTCGACGTAGGCATGCACCTTGTCGCGGTGAGCTTCGGAAATGAGGGGACCGGTCTCTGCGTTGTCATCGAAGGGCCCGCCGAGGCGGATCTGCTCGGCACGCTCGACGAGGCGGTTGACGAACTCCTCGGCGATGGATTCCTCGACGATGAGTCGGGCACCGGCCGAGCACACCTGACCGGAGTGGACGAAAGCGCCGTTGAGCGCATTGTCCAGAGCCGCCTCGAAGTCGGCATCGGCGAAGATGACGTTGGGGTTCTTGCCGCCGAGTTCGAGGGCGATCTTCTTGATCGTGTCCGCAGCATTGCGTGCCAGCAGACGACCGGTGACGAGTCCGCCGGTGAACGAGACCATGTCGATGTCCTCGTGCGTCGACAGCGGGGCACCGGCATCGGCACCCGCACCGAGGATGAGGTTGCCGACTCCGGCCGGCAGACCGAGCTCCTCGAGGACCTGCATCGTCAGGATCGCGGTGTGCGGGGTGAGTTCGGCAGGTTTGAGGACGAAGGCGTTGCCGGCGGCGATGGCCGGGGCGATCTTCCACGCGGCCTGCAGCAGCGGGTAGTTCCATGGGGTGATGAGCGCGCAGACACCGATGGGCTCGTGCACGATCTTCGAGGCCACGGTGTCCGTTCCGGCGTCGACGACCCGACCGGCATCGTTTCCGGCGAGTTTGCCGAAGTAGTCGAAGCAGTTCGCGATGTCGTCCATGTCGATCTGCGATTCGACGAAGCGCTTGCCGGTGTCCAGGGACTCGGCTTTCGCGAATTCGTCCTTGCGCTCACGCAGCACGGCGGCGAACTTCAGCAGCAGGTCGCCGCGTTCGCTGGCGGGAACCGACGACCAGACGCCGGAGTCGAAGGCCCGGCGGGCGGCTTTGATCGCCAGCTCGGTGTCCGCGGGGCTGGCTTCGTCCACCTCGGCGACAAAGCTGCCGTCGGCGGGGTTGTGGATCTTCCGGGTTCCACCGTTGACGGCTGAAACCCACTGTCCGTCGATGAAGAGTGTGTTCGGCACGATTTCTCCTTTTCCTAGCGGGTGAACGGTTGTGAGATCTGAAGGTCCGAAGGCGCGGTCGCAGCACAGGAGCCTACGGTGTCACGGAGTTTCCCGATGGCCGCGGAACTGCCGTCTGGCCGCGATGTGAACTGCTTCGGCGGCATTCATTCAGATGCTTCCGGCAATCACAATAGGCGAACTCGTGGGCCGGATGCGCAATTCGATGATGCTGGTCACAGAGGCAAGTGAAGTTGGTCATCGTGCGGGAGTGAATGACAGCTGCATCGCGGGACCGACAGGTAAGAGGGCCGGAAATTCTGATCGTGGAATCGCGGAGACATCCGTCATCCGCATAATGAGCTTCCACGTCAGATGTCATTCATCCCCTAGTGTCGAGGCAGCGCGGACATCCGCTGCCGCCGAACTTCTTCGATTGCCGTCGGCCATTCCCCTGGATTCGCCTTGATTCTAACAGAGCGGTGAGGCGGTGACCTGGGCATCGGTTCGCAGAACGACGGGCACAGTGAGGGGGAGAAGCGGGGTGTTGACGTGTCCCCGCCCACACGGCGATGAAGCGGTGAGTGGACTAGAATAGAGCGGAACACCGAAAAGACTTCATAGGGAGAATCGTGGCCCAAGGGGATTCGCGAGACAGCCAGGACAACCGCCGCGCAGATGGCGGTCACCGCTCAGATCGCGGCAGCAATCGCAACCGTCGACCGGACAACCGGGACAGCCGTGGGCCACGCCATTCCGACCGCCGAGGCGGCTACCAGGGCAATCGCCGCAATGACGATGACCGCAGGGGCGGGTACAGGCAGAACCGTCGTAACGACGATGACCGTCGTGGTAGCTACCGAGGCAACCGTCGGAATGACGACGATCGTCAGGGCGGGTTCAACCGCGACCGCCGAGAGGGTGACGACCGTCGTGGTGGCTACCAGGGCAACCGTCGCAACGACGACAATCGCCGAGGTGGCTACGGACGGAACCGTCGCAACGACGATGACCGTCGAGGTGGTTTCAATCGGGATCGCCGCGACGGTGACGATCGCCGGGGCGGATACCGCGGAAACCGACGCGACGACAACCGCGGAGGGCGCGGCGGCCACGGTCGCAACGACAATGATCGTCGTGCGTCACGCAAGACCGATACCGGTGACTACGCACGCGATCAGCGCGCGCGCCGTCCGCGTATTCAGGAACCCGAGATCCCCGAAGGCGTCACCGGTCGCGAACTCGACAAAGAGATCTCGTCACAGCTGCGTTCGCTTGATAAAGAGAACGCCGTCATGGTCGCCAAGCATCTCGTCGCCGCCGGCGGGCTGCTCGACCTCGACCCGGAACGTGCCCACGAACACGCCAAGGCCGCCATGGCTCGCGCCGGTCGTGTCGCCGTCGTCCGCGAAGCACTCGGCATCGCCGCGTACTACGTGGAGAACTACGACGAAGCCGTCCGCGAACTGCGCACCCACCGTCGCATCTCCGGCTCGAACGACAACATCGCGCTGATCGCCGACGCCGAACGCGGCCGCGGAAAGCCCGAGAAGGCCCTCGAGCTGCTGAAGAACTCCGAGGAACTCGACCTCGACAACGACACCCGCACCGAACTCGTCATCGTCGCGGCCGGAGCCAAGTCCGACCTCGACGACATCGCCGGCGCGCGCCGACTCATCGAAGCCGAAGACTTCACACAGAAGCCCAGCGGCGGACTCGTCCGACTCATGGCCGCCTACGCCGAGGTGCTGCGCATCGACGGCGAAACCGAGCTCGCCGATAAGTACGAAGAGCTCTCCCGCCGGACCGCGAAGGCGACTGGCACCCTCTTCGGCGACGAGATGCCGGACCTCAACGCCGGCGTCGAGATCGAAACCGTCGAAGAGGTCGAAGACGAGCACGCAGCCCCCGAGAACGACTCCTCCGAAGAGGCCGACGAGCTCCAGGCAGAGGCGGACTCTTCCGAGGAAGCCGACGCAGAGACCGAAGCTCCGGCCGCAGCTCCGAAGTCGAAGACGCATGTCTCGGCGAAGGAACTGAAGTCGGTCAAGGTCACCGACGACGAGATCGAAGCCGAACTCGACGAGATCATTGCCGATGCCGAAGCAGGGTCTGATGCCGTCGCAGAATCTGATTGCGACGCAGTTTCCGACTCCGACGCAACCCCCGCCGAGGCAGACGGAGACCAGTGACACTGACCGCCGAACAGGACAACACAGCAGATGGGTGCCTGCCCGAGTCTCAGGGCACGCCCATCGATTGTGTCCTGTTCGACCTCGACGGAGTCGTCTACCACGGCAACCACGCCATCGACGGTGCCGCCGACGGAATCAACTGGCTCCACTCGCAGTCGATTCCGGTCAACTACGTTACGAACAACGCCACCCGCACTGCCGCTGCCACCGCTGAGAAGATCACCGGAATGGGAGTCCACGCCTCCGCTGATGAGGTGACCACCTCGGCGCAGGTACTCGCCGAACGCCTGGCAGAACGGTTCGGCCCCGGCACCCGCGTCCACCTCCTCGGCACCACCGGGCTGCGCATCGCTCTCGAAGAAGCAGGTCTCGAGATCACCGACTCACTCGATGCGAAACCCGTCGCCGTCGCCCAAGGACTCGACCCGGAGATCGACTACGCGAAGATCGTCCGCGCCTGCGACATCATCCGCTCCGGCGCCGAATGGTGGGCGAGCAACCCCGACTTCTCCCTCCTGACCGAAACCGGGAAAGTCCCCGGCAATGGTGCCTTCGTCGAGCTCATCGCCCGACTCACCGACACCACCCCCGTCATCGTCGGCAAACCCGCCCCGCACATGATGGACTTCGCGGCCGGCCGCCTCGGTGCGCATCGCCCGCTCATGGTCGGCGATCGACTCAACACCGATATCGAAGGCGGCCGTGCCGCCGGAATCGACACGGCACTCGTCCTCACCGGAATCCACGACATCCACGATGCCCTGCGCGCGGGACCCGAGCGCCGCCCGACCTTCATCCTGCCGAATCTGCGCGGACTCGACGCCCTCATCACCGGCACCGACCGTGGCGATTCGGCCCGGATCGAAGGCGAACTCCGCCGAGCCTGGGCGTCGATCGACGCAGGGGAGACCGACGCCGAGGCGGTCCTGGCCGAAGGACGCCTGCCCCGCCGAATCGAGGAGGACTCATGAGCGAGACCCCGACACCCGGCCCGACCTCAAGCCCGACACCCGCCTCGGTGAGCGGTGACGTGCCGGTCGAGAACTGGCGGGCCAGCCTCGCCGAAGCCAGAGAGGCACCGGCCGCCGAGCGCCACGAACACCTGAACTCTCTGCTGGGTGACCTCGACGCGCAGGTGGGCTCCTTGTGAGCAGACTCGACCGGGCACTCGTCGACCGCGGACTGCTGAACTCCCGCTCCCGGGCCGCCCGCGAAATCGCGGCCGGCCGCGTCAGTGTCAACGGCCGCACCGCGGCCAAAGCCTCTCAAGATGTGAAAGCCACTGACGACGTCACCGTCACCGAACCCGATCCCTGGGTCGCCCGCAGCGCCCACAAACTCCTCGGTGCGCTCGAGGCTTTCGACCTCACCGACCGACTGAACGGACTGACCGCCCTCGACGCGGGAGCCTCCACCGGGGGCTTCACTCAAGTCCTCCTCACCCGCGGAGTCGGCGAAGTCTGGGCCGTCGACGTCGGTCACGACCAACTGGCGCCGATCCTCCGCGACGACCCGCGCGTGCACGTCCGCGAAGGACTCAACCTCCGCGACCTCGCCGACTCCGACGTGCCCGAAGTCGACCTCGTCGTCGCCGACGTCTCCTTCATCTCCCTGCGCCTGCTCATCGGCCCGCTGCTGGCCGCCACTGCCGCAGGCGGAGAGCTCCTCCTCATGGTCAAACCCCAATTCGAGCTGGCACGAGCATCCCTGGACAAACACGGAGTCGTCACCAGCCGAGAGAAGCGCCGCCGCGCCATCGACTCCGTCCTCGACGCAGTGACCGAACACGCCGGACGCGTCACCGACATCGCACCCTCACCGCTGCCGGGTCCCAGCGGGAACCGAGAGTACTTCCTGCGTGTTCGCCCAGGCCGAACACATGACCAGTCCGATAGGCTCGACCAAGCAGACATCCCCGCCCACCTGGACGAAATGATGAGAGGAGAGTCGTGATCAGACATATCATGGTGCTGCTGCACCCCCAACGTGATGAGTCGGCCGTGGCCGCCGTCAGCGTGTTCAAGGCCCTCCTCGACGACGGAGTCACCCCCGTCGTCCTCTCTGACGAGATCGTCGGCATCCGCGCCCGACAGGCCGAAGCCGTCGACGACGAACCGATCCTCCACCACTGCATCATCATCGATCCCTCCGAACTGGGGGAGTGGAAGAACGCCTGCGAACTCGTCATCGTCTTGGGCGGCGACGGCACGATCCTGCGTGCCGCCGAACGTTTCCACGGCTCCGGCGCCCCGCTCATGGGCGTCAACCTCGGCCATGTCGGATTCCTCGCCGAAAGCGAGAAGGAAGACCTCGCCGAGGCGGTCCACCGTGCCTCCCAACGCGACTACTCCGTCGAGGAGCGGCTCGCCCTCGACGTGTCCGTATGGCACGAAGGCGAGAACATCTTCAATGCCTGGGCCCTCAACGAGGCGACCATCGAGAAGACCTCGAAGTCCCGGATGATCGACGTCGTCCTCGGTGTCGACGCCCGCCCCGTGTCCTCCTTCGGGTGCGACGGCGTCATCCTGGCCACCCCCACCGGCTCGACCGCGTACTCGTTCTCCGCCGGCGGACCCATCGTCTGGCCCGAGGTCGAAGCACTCATCCTCGTCCCGATCTCCGCCCACGCCCTGTTCTCCAAACCTCTGGTCGTCAACCCGGCCTCCCGCCTCGGCGTGGAGATCTCCCAGTCGAACCCCGAATTCTCAGCCGTGCTGTGGTGCGACGGCCGCCGAGCCCTCGAACTGCCGTCCGGGGCCCGTGTGGAAGCCACGCGTTCGAAATCCCCGATCCGGCTCGCCCGCCTGCACACCGGCCCGTTCACCGACCGACTCGTCGCGAAGTTCCGCCTGCCCGTCTCCGGCTGGCGAGGACCGATCAAGGAGGCCTGAATGATCTCCGAACTGCGCATCTCCCACCTCGGCGTCATCGCCGAAGCCGCCGTCGAACTCGATACCGGCTTCACCGTCGTCACCGGTGAGACCGGTGCGGGCAAGACCATGTTCGTCTCTGCCCTGTCCCTGCTCATGGGCCGCAAGGTCGGCTCCGGAGTCGTGCGCAAGGGCGCGGAGAAGGCCGAAGTCGAAGGCATCTTCACCGGTGTCGCCGAACCCGTGCGCGAACGGATCACCGATGCCGGCGGCAGCGCCGACGACGAAGCGATCATCTCGCGGACCGTGGCGCTCAAGGGCCGAGCCCGGGCCACGGCCGGCGGACGCACCGTGCCGATCTCCGTGCTCACCGACATCTCCTCGGACCTCATCACCCTCCACGGCCAGTCCGAACAGCTGCGCCTCAAGGGTGCCGCCCAACAGCGTCACCTCCTCGATGCCGCCGGCGGCACTGCTCTCGCCGAGGTGGCCGACCGTTATCGTGCCGCCTTCGAGAACTGGCGCGAGACCGAAGCCCGCGTCACTCGCATCAAAGATTCGACCGCCGCCCGCCGGGAACGCATCCTGTGGCTGCGCGGTTGCTTGGAGGCCATCGACAAGGTCCGTCCCGAACCCGGCGAGGACGAGACCCTGGCCGCGCAAGCGGCGAAGCTCGGTTCCGCTGCTGAGATCACCCGTGCCGTCGGTGCCGCGCACGACCTGCTGCTCGGTTCGGAGATCGACGATGCCGGAGCGGCCGTCGACCTCGTCCACCAGGCCATCAGCACCATTTCCGATGTCGAAGGCTCCGACAAGGAACTCGTCACCATTCGCGAAGCTCTCAACGACGCTGTGCTGCGCCTGTCGGACTCCGCCGCGGAGCTGTCGAACTACCTCTCCGGCTTCGACGAGCTCGGAGAGACCTCGCTGGAGGAGACCGAAGCACGGCGTGCGGAACTCGGGTCTCTGGCCCCCTACGGTCAGGACGTCGCCGAAGTCCTCGACTTCGAATCCCGATCGGCAGCGGAGCTGGCCGAACTCGAAGCCGAGGACCGCGACCTCGACGGACTCGATGCCGAGCTCACCGAGGCCCGCGAGACCATGGAGGCGGCCGCCTCGGCGCTCACCGAGATCCGCAGAGCCACCGCGGCGGAGTTCTCCCAAGCTGTCAGCGAAGAACTCGCCGCCCTGTCGATGCCGAAGGCCTCGGTCGCCTTCGAGATCTCCGAACGCGAACCCACCACCCACGGAGCCGACGAGGTCCGGCTGACCTTCGCCGCCCACGAATCCTCCATCCCCGATGACATCGCGAAGATCGCCAGTGGCGGTGAGCTCTCCCGCGTCATGCTCGCCATCGAAGTCGTCCGCGCCGCCAGCGAATCCATCCCCACGTACGTCTTCGACGAAGTCGACGCCGGAGTCGGCGGCAAGGCGGCCGTGGAGATCGGCCGCCGTCTGGCCAAGCTCGCCCGCAATGCTCAGGTCATCGTCGTCACCCACCTGCCCCAGGTCGCAGCCTGGGCCGACACCCATGTGACCATCGTCAAGGACGATGACGCGGAGACCGTTAGCTCGGGCGTACAGGAGCTGTCCGATGCCGAACGCGTCGTCGAACTCTCCCGCATGCTGGCAGGGATGGACGACTCCGCCTCGGCGAAGGCCCACGCGGCCGAACTGCTTGACAATGCACGGCAGGTCAAGGAGGCCGGCGTTGGCAGCAGATGAGAGAATGGGCGGACCATGAAAGTGCGCAGACACCGTGAGAACCTCACCGCACCGACTCGGTCCGGTCCCGCCCCTGCCCGCTTGGACCGACGCACGAAGAATCTGACGAAACGCCTCCAAGCAGGCGATATCGCCATCATCAAACACTCCGATATCGACCGCATCTCCGCCGAAGCTCTCGTCGCCTGCCGACCGGCCGCGGTGATCAATGCGGACAAATCGATCTCCGGCCGATATCCGAACCTCGGCCCGAGCATCATCGTCGACGCCGGCATCCCCCTCATCGACGCCGCCGGAGCGGAGATCTTCGACGCCGTCGATGAGAACGCCGAGATCTCCATCGAAGGCGACACCGTGTACGCGGGCGAGACCGAGGTGGCCACGGGAGTCCTGCAGACGGCCGAGACGATCGCCGAGGACATGCATGCCGCCGAGGCCGGAATGAACTCCGTGCTCGTGGACTTCATCGACAATACGATCGAATACATCCGCAAGGACTCCGACCTGCTCTCGGCCGAACTCGTCGTGCCCGAGGTGAAGACGAAGTTCACCGACCGGCATGTGCTCATCGTCGTCCGCGGGTACCACTACAAGGAGGACCTGGCGATGCTGGCCTCCTACATCCGCGAATACCGGCCGCTGCTCATCGGCGTCGACGGCGGAGCCGACGCCATCATCGAGGCGGGTTATCGACCGGACATGATCGTCGGGGACATGGACTCCGTGTCCGACACCGCCCTGACCTCGGGCGCCGAGATCGTCGTCCACGCCTATCGCGACGGCACCGCTCCGGGCACTGAACGCGTCGAAGCCCTCGGAGTCGAATGCGCGTCCTTCGCGGCCTCGGGCACGAGCGAAGACATCGCCATGCTGCTCGCCGATGACAAAGGCGCCGAGCTCATCGTCGCTGTAGGTACCCACGACACCGTCATGGAGTTCCTCGACAAAGGCCGCAAGGGCATGGCCTCGACGTTCATCACCCGACTGCGCGTGGGCTCGAAGCTCATCGACGCCAAGGGCGTGTCCCTGCTCTACCGGCAGCGCATCTCCAGCCTGCAGCTGGCCGTTCTCATCATCGCCGGACTCGTCGCCCTCGGTGTGGCGCTGACCGCGACCTCGGCCGGACAGACGTTCCTCGGCCTCATCGGCGCCCAACTCGACGGCCTCTTCGGCTGGATCGGCTCCCTCTTCGGCGGCGACCCTGCAGCATCGACCGAATCCGCCGGCCTCATCCAAGGACTGACCCCGTGATTGATTTCCGCTACCACCTCGTCTCCCTCGTCTCGGTGTTCCTCGCCCTCGCCGTCGGCATCGTCCTCGGTGCGGGACCGCTTAAGGAGCCGATCGGGGAGTCCCTGCAGAGCCAGGTCGACGCTCTGCGCTCGGACCGCGACAACCTGCGGTCGGATCTCGACGCGGCCAAGGGCAATATCGACAAGCAGAACGAATTCGTCACCGCCGCCGCTCCGGAACTCATCAACGGCACCCTCGACGGGCAGGAAGTGAGCATCATCGCCGCCCCCGAGGCGGACTCCGAGCAGGTCGAAGAGGTCAGCAACCGGGTCAAGGAAGCCGACGGCACCATCGCCGGCGACGTCTCGTTCGTGCCGAACACGCTCAGCCTCGCCGATTCCGCACAGTTCCTCAAGAAGCTGCGCAAGCTTGTGCCGAACCTGCCGAAGGACGACTCGACCGCGATCCGCGCCGCCCTCGTCATCGCCCTGACCGGCGACGCCTCGATGCTCGAAGACGAGGACGACCAGGCCGACGCGGAGAAGCAGGCCGCGAAGCTCTACGACGCCTTCGTCGAGGCCGACCGCCTGCGCACCGACACGGACCACAAGACGACCTCGCTGTTCATCGTCATCGACAATGAGAACTCGACCCTCGCCGAGGATACTCAGCCCAGCCCGCAGGCCAGCGACGACAAGGGCACCCGCACCCTCGTCACCGACTTCATCACCGCGCTCACCGCCGAAGCCACCTCGGTGGTCGTCGCCGGTGACGCCGGATCGGCACAGAACGGACTCGTCAACGTGCTGCGGTCGGAGAAATCCCGCGCCAGCACCGTCGACGGACTCGGCCTCGGTGCCGGCCCCGTCATCACCGTGCGGGCACTGGCGTCCGGAGAAGACGGAAGACACGGGCACTTCGGATTCGCCGAGGACGCCGAAAGCATCCTGCCGGGCAAGATCGAAGACAAGCCGTCCGATGACACGCAGAAGGGAGACGCGCAATGATCCGCTCCATCGTCAACACCGTCGTCGCCGGACTCGCCGGATACACCGCGACGAAGGCCGTGCTCAGATCACGGCTGCGCACCCATCAGAGCGTGGTGCGCACCAACCACGCCGGACACGACGTCTCGCTCGCCGAAGGCCCCGCCGTCGCGACGGGACTGCTGGCCGGCAGCCTGCTCATCGAAGATCCCCGCCAGCGGACGGCGACCCTGCTGGCCACGGCCGCGGCGGGCGGCCTCGGTGCCGTCGACGACTTCTGTGAATCCGGATCCTCCAAGGGCCTGCGCGGACATCTGTCGGCACTGGTCCGCGGGGAGATCACGACCGGCACGATCAAGGTCACCGGCATCCCGCTCGCATCGATCGCGGCCGCCGCGATCCTGCGCGGGCGCACCCGCCCGACCGGGTTCTTCGGATTCAGCCAGAAGGAAGACCGTCCCTGGTACGCGGCCACCGCGGATATCATCGTCACCGGGGGAGTGATCGCCGGATCGGCGAACCTGTTCAACCTCCTCGACCTGCGGCCCGGCAGGGCACTCAAGGCCGGAGCGCTCACCCTGGCCTTCACCGACCATGAACGCCGCGTGTCCTGGGCGCCCTCTGGTGCGATCGTCGGAGCCACGGCCGCCGCCTGGCCCGACGACCTCGCCGGGGACGCGATGCTCGGTGACACCGGAGCCAACGCCCTGGGCGCGGCGATCGGCGTGATTCTCGCCGAAACCGCCACCCCTGCACAACGACGCCTCATCCTCGCCGTCCTCGCCTGGCTCACCCTTGCCAGCGAGAAGGTCTCCTTCACCACCGTCATCGAATCGACCCCGGGACTGCGGGGGATCGACTCGTTCGGCCGCGAGGTCGTGTGAACAAGCTCGTTCGAGTCATCGCCTCCACGGCGCTGCTCGTATCGATCATCACTCTGCTGACCCGACTGGTCGGCTTCTTGCGCTGGCTGGTGTTCTCGGCAAATGTGGGCGCCGGCACTGTCGGCACCGCCTACCAGAGCGCCAACCAGGTCCCGAACATCCTCTTCGAGGTCGTCGCCGGCGGAGCCCTGGCCGGAGCGGTGATTCCGCTGCTCGCGGTGCCTCTGGCCAGATCGGACAGAGAGACCGCCGGACGCATCGCCTCGGGCCTGCTGACCTGGGCGATCAGCGTCACCCTGCCGCTGTCGATCCTGCTGGCCGTGTTCGCCCCGCAGATCGCGAGGATCCTCGTCGATACGACGACCAGCGCCGCGGGAGTGCAGGCGACCGTGGAGCTGCTGCTCATGTTCTCCCCGCAGCTCGTCCTCTACGGAATCGGCGCCGTCCTCACCGGAGTGCTGCAGGCTCACCGTAGATTCCTGTGGCCGGCATTCGCCCCGCTGCTGTCCAGCCTCGTCGTCATCGGCAGCTATATCGCGTACAGCACCGTCGGCGGCAGCGACGACACCTGGCAGACCCACTTGGGCTGGCTCGGCTGGGGCACCACAATCGGCGTCGCGGCCCTCGCTCTGCCACTGGCCCTGCCGATGGCTTCGACCGGTCTGAAGCTGCGCCCCACGTTCTCCTTCCCGCCCGGAGTCGCCCACCGTGCGCTGCGCTTGGCCGGCGCCGGAATGTCGGCCTTGCTGGCCCAGCAGGCAGCGGTGCTCGCGACCCTGAGCCTCGCGAACCACTCAGGCGGGGACGGCACGCTCGTCCTCTTCAGCTACATCAACGCCGTCTACCTCCTGCCCTACGCCGTGCTCGCAGTGACCGTAGCGACCGTGATCTTCCCGACCCTCTCAACCTGGGTGGGGCGATCCACCGACCCCGAGGCGACCGAACACAGACGCGCGGAAGCCGGGGCCCGGATGCGATCCGTGACCTCGACGACGACCGCGCTCATCATCGCCGTCGGAGGACTGGGCACGGTCATCCTGCTCTCTGCGGCAGGCCCCCTGCAGACCTTCTTCATTGCCATCGACGCCGAAAGCACATCCGCCGCTCCCTTCGACTCGATGGCACCGGCGATCATGGTCATGGCCCTGGCCGTGCCCGGGTGGTGCTTCGTCGCCTGGGGTACCCGCGTCTTCTACGCGCTCGAACGCTCCCGGCACTCAGCGGCTGCCTCGACGACAGGCTGGATCCTCGTCATCGTCGGGATGATCGGGGCCATCCTCGTGACGAATGCGAACGGGAATCCGGGACTGACCCTCATCTGCATCTGCAGCGGCTATGCCTTGGGCATGACGGTGGCCGGAGTGTTCCTGCTCGTGAACATGCGCCGCGTCCTCGGTCCCGCGGGACTCGCCCTCGTCGGGCGTCGGTCTCTGCTCGCACTCGGAGCCGTTCTCGTCGCAGGCACCGCCGGAGTCGTCACATCGCAGTGGTTCGGAGGACTCTTCGACAACTCCGCGAGCTCGGCCGTCATCGCGGGCATCGTCTCAGCACTCATCGGCTGTGCGGTCTTCGGCCTCATCGTGCTCATCGCCGATCGCGGCTTCCTCGGCGAAGTCCGCAGTCTGCTCGCTGACCGCAATCGGGCCGGCGTCAACGACGAAACGACAGTCCAGGCGGCCGGCACGCACAATAGAGACAACGGATCCAGCGACACCGACAGGGAGGAAGACTCATGAGAATCGTCTTCACCATCGGCACCTCGACCGGGGGAGTCGGCACCCATGTGCACGCACTCGCCCGTGACCTCGCCGCCGCCGGGCACGAGATCGGCGTCATCGGACCGGCTGCCACCGACGAACACTTCGGCTTCTCCCTGCTGCCCGGAGTCCGGTTCGGCGTCCTCGAGCTCGGCACCGGAATCGGGGCCTCCGACGCCGCTCTCATCCGGAGGCAGCGCACACTGCTGCGCAGCTTCTCCCCACAGATCGTCCACGCCCACGGCTTCCGGGCGGGGCTCATCACCCTGCTGACCCAGCGCACGCTGCGGACCCGACCGAAATTCGTCCTCAGCCTCCACAACCAGGCCAGCGGCCAGGGACTGCGCGGTCGCGTCGAAACCCGGGTCGAGACGATGCTCGCCCGCGGAGCCGACCTCGTCCTCGGCGCCAGCACCGACCTCGTCGATCGTGCCCGCGAGCTCGGCGCACAGTCCGCCCGGTTCGTCCCCGCCGCCGCTCCCGCGGTGACGCCCGTGTCCGCCGAGGCGGCCGCCGCTACCCGTGCGAGCCTGTCCGAGGAATTCGACTTCGATCCTGGGGCGCTCATCGTGCTCGCCGTGGGTCGCGTCGCCGGACAGAAGAACTACCCGATGTTCGTGCGCGGACTCGCTCGCCTCGGCGAGGGGAGTCGGCAGGGCGAGGGGAACCGGCAGGACGAGATCGTCGCCCTCATCGCCGGTGCCGCCGACCAAGAGGTGCTAGCCGAAGTCCGCGCTCAGTACGAGGAGGTCGCAGCCGCCTCGGCGATTCCCGCCCTGCATTTCCTCGGACCCCGCGACGACGTCGCTGAACTCGCGGCCGCCGCGGACATCTTCGCACTCACCAGCGTGTGGGAGGCCCGCGCCCTCGTGCTCCAGGAGGCACTGATGGCCGGCAAGGCGATCGTGGCCACCGCCACCGGCGGCAGCACTGAACTCGTCGGCGACGCCGGGGTGCTCATCGATCATGACGACGATGCCGCATTCGCCGCAGCTGTGGCCGAACTCGCCGTCGATCCCGCCCGTCGAGCCGAACTCGGGGCACGTGCCCGGGCACGTGGAGCCGAGCTTCCCGATGAGAGGGAAGTTGCCGAAGAACTCGCAGGTCTTTACACGGAACTCGTGTCTGCCCAGGTAGGCTAGAACCAGCGTCGAACGAAAGAAGAGGATGAGGAAATGAGCGAATCCGGCGAGGTCAACCCACTGAGCGCAGACACAAGGATTCTGCACGTGCTCGCCGAGACCACCGGTCCCGTTGTCGAAGTGGCGAAGCTCGCCGTGCTCGGTCACCTCCGGGCCGGTTATAAGGTCGCCGTCGCCGCACACCGGTCACTGCTGGGCACCTTCGGAGTCCCCGAGGAACTGGCCGGCGAATTCCGTGAGATCGAACTCGCGGCACGCAGACGCTTCACGATGGCCGACCCGAACACCGCCTTCACTCTTCACAAGTACTACCAGCACGTGGACATCGTCCACGCACACGGACTGCATGCGGCGACCCTCGCCGGTCTGGCCTTCACCGGTCTGCCCGCCCGCCTGCACCCGAAGGTCGTCGCCACCATCGAATCCTTCGACTCCGCGAACGTCATCGAGAAGACCGGAGCCGAGATCGTCGGCCGCACTGCCACGGCAGTGCTCGGCACGACTGAACCCGTCGTCGACTACTACGGCGGCCGTGTCCCCGTCGTCGAACGCGCCGAACTCGTCCACCCGGACATCGACGTCGACCTCACCGTGCGCACGCCGCGCGCCGAGGTCCGCCGCGAACTCGGGCTGGCCGAAGGCACCTGGATGGTCGCCAGCCCCATCGCGCTGCGCGACCACACGGCCCTGGCGACGGTGCTCGACGCCGCCGATCAGATCAACCAGCGCCGCCGCGACCGCAACGTCGTCTTCGTCCTCACCGGCACCGGCAAGGACCGCGCGGCGATCTCCCGCGAATTCTCCGACCGCGGCGTCCTCGTCGCCCCCGCCGGCGATCTTGTCGACGTGGCGGCCGCCGCCGATGTCGTCATCGCCAGCGAAACCATGACGGGACTGTCTCACGAAGACCTCATGCAGCTGTCGAAGCCCGCGGTCTTCATCGGCAGCGAACGCCGCGCCGGCATCTGGGGAGAAGCCGCGAAGGCCGTTCCCGCCGACGACACGGAAGCGCTGCTGCGTGAGATCAATCATCTTCTCGACGACCCGGCCGGACGCGGAACCTCCGCCGTGGCAGCAAAGAAGCGGGTCATCGACGTGAGCAACGGGGCGGCGATCTCCGAGACGCTGCTCGATCTGTACGCCGAGGTCGACGCCGTCTCGGATTCGTGAGCCGGACTTTGATAGAATCAAATCCCGTGGTGAATCGAACTGGCCCCGGCGGCACACATACGGCAAAGCACATCTTCGTCACGGGAGGCGTCGCCTCCTCATTGGGCAAGGGTCTGACGGCATCGAGCCTCGGCCACCTGCTCACTCAGCGCGGCCTCACCGTGGCCATGCAGAAACTGGATCCCTACCTCAACGTGGATCCCGGCACGATGAACCCCTTCCAGCACGGTGAGGTCTTCGTCACCGAGGACGGTGCAGAGACCGACCTCGACATCGGCCACTACGAGCGCTTCCTCGACAACAACCTCGACGGTGCAGCGAATGTGACCACCGGGCAGATCTACTCCTCGGTCATCGCGAAAGAGCGCCGCGGCGCGTACCTCGGTGACACAGTCCAGGTCATCCCGCACATCACCGATGAGATCAAGGCGCGAATGCGTGCACAGGCCGAACGCCCAGAGGCGGACCGCCCCGATGTCATCATCACTGAGATCGGCGGCACCGTCGGCGATATCGAATCCCAGCCCTTCCTCGAGGCGGCCCGCCAGGTCCGTCGCGATATCGGTCGGGACAACGTGTTCTTCATCCACGTCTCCCTCGTGCCCTACCTCGGGCCCTCCGGGGAGCTGAAGACGAAGCCGACCCAGCACTCGGTGGCCACCCTGCGCTCCATCGGCATCCAGCCCGATGCGATCGTGCTCCGCTCCGACCGCGAACTGCCGGATTCGATCCGCGCGAAGATCGCCGGCGCCTGCGATGTTGAGACCGAAGCAGTCGTGTCCTGCGTCGACGCCCCGAGCATCTACGACATCCCGAAGGTCCTCCACGACGGCGGCCTCGACGTGTTCGTCATCCGCAACCTCAACCTGCCCTTCCGCGACGTCGACTGGACGAAGTGGGACTGGGTACTCGAACGCGTGCACAACCCGTCACGGGAAGTCGCCATCGGCATCGTCGGCAAGTACATCGACCTGCCCGACGCCTACCTCTCCGTCACCGAGGCTCTGCGCCACGGCGGCTTCGCCAACGACGCGAAGGTCAAGATCAAGTGGATCCAATCGGATGACTGCTCCACCGAAGCCGGAGCCGCAGGGGCTCTGGAGGGCCTCGACGCGATCTGCGTGCCCGGCGGCTTCGGCATCCGCGGCATCGAAGGCAAGCTCGGCGCACTCGAATACACCCGCACGAACGGCATTCCGACCCTCGGCCTCTGCCTGGGCCTGCAGTGCATGGTCATCGAATACGCACGCAACGTCGCCGGAATCGAGGCGGCGTCGTCGTCCGAATTCGACCCCGAGACCACGGTTCCGGTCATCGCGACCATGGCCGAGCAGCTCTCGATCGTCGAAGGCGAAGGCGACCTGGGCGGCACCATGCGCCTGGGCACCTACGAGGCGAAGCTCACCGAAGGCAGCGTCGTGGCCGGCGTGTACGGAGACACGACGATCAGCGAACGTCACCGTCACCGCTACGAGGTCAACAACACCTACCGCGACCAGCTCGCCGAGGCGGGGCTCGAGTTCTCCGGAACCTCACCGAACGGTGAGCTCGTCGAATTCGTCGAACTGCCTTCTGAACTGCACCCGTTCTACGTGTCCACTCAGGCACACCCCGAACTGAAGTCGCGTCCGACCTCACCGCACCCGCTGTTCGCGGGTCTGGTCGCCGCGGCGCTCGAGCGTCAGTGACCGTTGTCCAATCTCACAGCGAATGCCGTCGGCGACAGCGCCGGCGGCATTCGCCATTCCACCACCGTCGAACTCCGGGAGGCAGCCGATGAGCACACCGAATGAAGAGATCCTGCAGGACGAACCGGTGACCCCACCGATCACCTCTTCCAAAGTCGTCTACGAAGGCGCAGTGTGGGACATCCGCAAGGAGACCTTCGACCTGCCCGAAGCCTCGGGACTCGTCCGCGACCTCATGGCTCACACCGGAGCCGTCGGGATCGCCGTCGTCGACGACCAGCAGCGGATCCTTTTGGCCCAGCAGTACCGGCACCCCGTCCGGGCTCGACTGTGGGAGGTCCCCGCCGGTCTGCTCGACATCGACGGAGAGGACCCGCTTGAAGCGGCGAAGAGGGAACTCGTCGAGGAAGCCGACCTCACGGCCGACCGCTGGGACGTCCTCAGCGACTCCTGCCTGACCCCGGGCGGCAGCTCGGAGACGATGCGTCTCTACCTGGCCCGCGGGCTGTCCTCTGTGCCCGAAGCTGACCGTCACGAACGCGGCGAGGAAGAGGCAGGGTTCCGCTACGCCTGGGTCGGCATCGACGAAGCACTCGCGGCCGTGGCCGATGGGCGGATCACCAACGCGATCGCCCAGCTTGCGATCTTCCAGGTCGACCGAGTGCTGCGCGCCGAAGCGTCGGGAGCACCGGTGGAGTTCCGTCCCGTCGATGCGCCGAGGCGACTCGTCGACGGCCGTCCCGGATTCGGCCGTGGTGCCACCGTCGAGACGACTGGTTCGGCATCGGCGGAGACGACCGGCTCCGCTGGCGAGGGCGGCCTGGCCACACGAGTCGGCTCGGGCGAGGACTGAGACCCTGTGGCTCGGCATGGCGCCGAACTCCTGCCGGAGAACCTGCCCGGAGACCTGCGGCGCGCCTTCGAGTCCTATCTCGCCTCCCTGCGCTTCGAACGCGGACTGTCGATGAACTCGATCGACGCCTATGCCCGTGACCTCGCCCGGTACGGAACCTGGCTGACCGAGGACGGGGTGAGCCGCCTCGGCGAGGTCGATCGACAGAAGGTGGAGAGCTATGCACTCCACCTGCTCGATTCGGGACTGGCATCGCGGAGTCGGGCACGTGCGCTCGTCGCAGTGCGACGATTCCACACGTTTGCGCTGGGGGAGAATCTCGCGTCCACGGATCCGGCCTCCGAGGTCAGCCCGCCGCAGGAGGGACTGCGCCTACCCAAGGCTCTGGCGCTCGACGACATCGAAGCGATGATCGCGACCACGGACGGCGAGGAACCGGCGCAGATCAGGGCCGCCGCCCTCCTCGAACTCCTCTACGCCACGGGGGCGCGCATCTCCGAAGCCGTGGGGATCGACCTCGATGATCTCGACCTCGACGCCGGGCTCGTCCGACTCTACGGCAAGGGCGGGAAGGAGCGGATCGTGCCCTTCGGATCCCATGCGGCCCGAGCCCTGGGAGCGTGGGTGTCACGAGTGCGGCCGTCGATGGCGGCGAAGGCGAAGTCCTCTGCGCCGGCCGGGGCACTGTTCCTCAACGCGCGCGGAACCCGACTGTCCCGGGTCTCCGCGTGGCAGATCGTCAAGGACGCCGGTGAGGCGGCGAAGATCGCCGCTGAGGTCTCTCCGCACACGTTCCGGCACTCATTCGCCACGCATCTTCTCGAGGGCGGGGCGGACATCCGAGTCGTCCAGGAGCTGCTCGGGCATGCCTCGGTGACGACGACTCAGATCTATACGAAAGTCTCCGAGGAAACACTGCGGGAAGTGTACGCGACCTCGCACCCTCGGGCGCGGTAGGGTTGGACGAAGAGCAACGAAAGGTGGCCATCCGAGTGATGAATACGCAAGAGGCGTTGGAGATCCCCCAGCAGAGGACCGCAGCAGCCGAGCCCCAGGATTTCCCGGAGCCGGCACCCCTGGATTCGCACGGACCCGCCCGCATCATCGCGATGGTCAACCAGAAGGGCGGGGTCGGAAAGACGACCTCGTCGATCAACCTCGGTGCAGCCCTGGCCGCCTACGGCCGCAAGATGCTGCTCGTCGACTTCGACCCGCAGGGCGCCCTGTCCGTCGGTCTGGGACTCAACCCCTATGAGCTCGACATCAGCATCTACAACCTGCTGATGAACCCGCGTTTGGACCCGCACGAGGTGATTGTCGAAACGGACTTCGACAATATCGACATCCTACCGGCCAATATCGACCTCTCCGCCGCCGAAGTCCAGCTCGTCGGCGAGGTCGCCCGCGAGCAGGTGCTCGCCCGCGCCCTGTCGAAGGTCGCCGACGAGTACGATGTCATCCTCATCGACTGCCAGCCCTCGCTCGGCCTGCTCACCGTCAACGCGCTGACCGCCGCGCATGGTGTCGTCATCCCGCTCGAGACCGAGTTCTTCGCGCTGCGCGGCGTCGCCCTGCTCGTCGAGACGATCGAGAAGGTCCAGGACCGACTCAACCCCTCACTCGAGGTCGACGGAATCCTCGCCACGATGTTCGACTCGCGGACCCTGCACTCGAAGGAAGTCATGTCCAGAGTCACCGAAGCCTTCGGCGACAAGGTCTTCGAGACCGTCATCAACCGCACTGTGAAGTTCCCCGACGCCTCTGTGGCCGCCGAGCCGATCACGAGTTTCGCACCGAAGCACGCCGGTTCCGAAGCCTATCGTCGACTGGCTCGGGAACTCATCGCTCGTGGAGGCGCACCCTGAGCGACTCCGTAGCCGACGAGGAGGAAGCGGCCCCCGTTTCAACCGAGGCCGCTTCGGGTGTTGCAGTCGCTTCTGACGACGACGCTGCACAGGGATTCCAGGTGCGGTTGGACAACTTCACCGGCCCCTTCGACCTGCTGCTCGGTCTGATCTCGAAACGTCGCCTCGACGTCACGGAGATCGCCTTGGCCGAGGTCACCGACGAGTTCATCGCCTACACCACGGAGCTGAAGGACCAGGCGAACCTCGCCGAGATCTCCCAGTTCCTCCTCGTCGCGGCGACTCTGCTCGACCTCAAGACCGCACGACTGCTGCCGCACGAGGAGGGAGATGAGGTCCTCGACCTCGAACTGCTTGAGGCCCGCGATCTCCTCTTCGCCCGGCTGCTGCAGTACAAGGCATACAAGTCCGTGTCCGGATATCTGGCTGAGGCGATGGCCGCAGGATCGATCCGCGCCCCACGCGATGTCGACCTCGAACCGGAGTTCCAAGATGTTCTGCCGCCTTTGGAACTCAACATCGGTCCGGGTGAGCTGGCCGGAATCTTCGCCACCGTGCTCCAACGCGATCACACTCCTCCGAGCGTAGCCGTCGACCACATCCACCTGCCGCTGGTCAGTGTGTCAGAGCAGCGCGGGCACATCCTCGCTCTGCTGCGCGCCGGAGACGTCGACTTCCAAGACCTGCTCGAAACGGCAGAGAACAATTTGGTGGTCGTGGCGAGGTTCCTCGCCCTGCTCGAGCTGTTCAAGGTCGGCCTCTGCGACTTCGACCAGCCCGAGCCTCTGGGCCGGCTGCTCATCCGCCGGACCGAGATGAACGAAGACGGAGTCGACCTGCGCACCGAAGGCGACTGGAGCGGGGATGAAGACGCAGCGGATTCTGCAGGCCAACTCGCTGCGAACGACGATGGGGGAGCACTGAATGATCGACGATGAGATCCTCGCCGGCATCGAAGCCGTGCTCATGATCACCGATTCGGCCGTGACTGCCGAAGACCTCGCAGGCTCCCTCGGCCTCGACGAGGACACCGTCCTCGATGCCATTCGCACCCTCAAAGCCGACTACGACGGGGATGAGGACCGGCGGCAGCGCGGGTTCGAGATCCGACACGTCGCCGGTGGCTTCCGCATCTTCTCCCGCGGCGACTACCACGAAGTCGTCAAGGACTTCCTCACCGCCGGGCATAGCGCGAAGCTCTCCCAAGCCGCGCTCGAGACGCTCGCGGTCATCGCCTACCGGCAGCCGATCTCACGGCCCCGCATCGCAGCCATCCGCGGAGTCAGCGTCGACGGCGTCATCCGCACCCTGCTGCTGCGCGGACTCATCGTCGAAGCCGGCAAGGAGGCGTCCACCTCAGCGCTGCTCTATGCCACCACGCGTGAGTTCCTCGACACGATGGGCATGAACGCGCTCGACGATCTGCCCGATATCGCTCCCTACCTACCCGAAGACGCCGATGTCGCCGAACTCGGTGCCGAAGACACCGAAGTCCTCGCCGAGATCGACGGCGCACTCGACGACGATTCTGATTCGTCCGCCGAGATGTCACGAGTCGCTGATTGATTTGAGAGAATAGAAGTATGAGTCCCTACCGTGATCACCGCGCCCCCGGCGGGCGCCAGAACCGACCCAGCCGAAAACAGCGCGCAGCGACGGCCAACCAGGCCTCGAACAAGGGCGGTACAGGTGCCGGTCAGACATCGGATGCCCACGTCAGCGGGGGTGTGCGGCTGCAGAAGGTACTCGCCGAGGCGGGACTGGGATCACGTCGTGCCTGCGAGCAGCTCATCGTCGACGGCCGTGTCGAGGTCGACGGCAGCATCGTGACCGAACTGGGCACCCGGATCGACCCCGAAACGCAGTCCGTGTACGTGGACACAGTGAGAATTTCGACACAGACCAAGAAGGTCTACCTCGTGCTCAACAAACCCGCGGGAGTCGTGTCGACCATGAGCGACCCCGAAGGCCGACCCTGTCTGGCCGACTACGTGCGCAACAACACCGAACGCCTGTTCCACGTCGGTCGCCTCGACACGGAGACCGAAGGCATCATCCTGCTCACCAACGACGGAGAGCTGAGCAACCGCCTGGCCCACCCGCGCTACGAGATCCCGAAGACATACATTGCGAAGGTCAAGGGGCAGCTGGCGAAGGACGCCGGTGCCATCCTCAAGGCCGGAATCGACCTCGAAGACGGTTTCGTCAAGGTCGACGACTTCAAACTCGTCGATTCGACCCCGGGCAAGTCCGTCGTCGAACTCACCCTCCATTCCGGACGCAACCGCATCGTGCGCCGCCTGCTCGCCGAGATCGGGCACCCGGTGGAGCGCCTCGTGCGGCTGAAGTTCGGACCGATCGTCCTCGACGAGCAGAAGCAGGGCAAGATCCGCCCGCTGCGCTCCGATGAGGTCGGCGCACTGTTCGAGGCCGTCGGTCTGTGAGGGTCCATATCATCGGCACCGGCCTGCTCGGTGCCAGCCTGGGGTTGGCGCTGAGCGCACAAGGCCATCAGGTGACCCTCGAAGACACCTCGCCGACCGCGCAGCAGCTCGCCGCGGACCTCGGTGCCGGTCAGGTCGGTGCACCTGAACACCCGGATATTGTCGTCGTGGCCACCCCGCCCGACGTCGCCGCCCGGGTCATCGCCGCAGCGCTCGAGGACTACCCGAACGCCACGGTCACCGATGTCGCCAGCGTCAAGACCCGCCTCCTCGAAGCGGTGCGCGAACTGGTCACCAGCGCTCAACTCGATCGCTATATCGGCTGCCATCCGATGGCCGGACGCGAGAAGTCCGGGGCGATCGCAGCCCAGTCGGACCTGTTCACGGCCCGGCCCTGGGTGATCTGCTCGGATGAGGACACCCCGGCCGACCGCCTCGGCGAGGTCATCGCCATGGCAGAGGGCACGGGTGCCTCGGTGCTTCACCTGGATCCGCGCATCCACGATGCGGCGGTCGCGAAGGTTTCGCACGTGCCGCAGATCGTGTCCTCCCTGGTCGCCTCCCAGCTGCGGCACGCTCCCTTGGAGGAGATCTCGCTGGCCGGGCAGGGACTGCGCGATGTCACCCGCATCGCCGCCTCGGACCCGGGCCTGTGGACACAGATCCTCACCGGCAACGCCGATGAGGTCCGCTCCGTGCTCATCGATCTGCGCACCGAGCTCGACGAGGTCATCGGGGCCCTCGAACTCGGACCCGGCTCGACGGGACTGCTCGCCAAGGCGATCGCCCTGGGCAATGAGGGGCACGACCGGATTCCCGGCAAGCACGGGCAGCCGCCGACCACCTATGCTGTTGTCACGATCCTGGTTCCGGATACCCCCGGAACCCTGGCCCGGCTGTTCAAGGACATCGGCGACCTCGGCGTCAATGTCGAGGACTTCCGGATGGATCACGCCTCCGGTCGGAAACTGGGCATGGTCGACGTGTCCGTTGTCCCGGCCATCCAGCAGGAGCTGGAGATCGGATTGCTGTCGAAGGGATGGCAGATCCCCGAATCCGCCATCGAGAAAGAAGGAACTGCATGAGCGTCATAGCCATTGACGGACCGTCCGGAGTGGGCAAATCGAGCACCGCCAAGGAGGTGGCGCGTCGGCTGGGATACCAGTACTTGGACACCGGTGCGATGTACCGGGCGATGGCGTGGGTTTGCCTCAACCGCGGGGTCACCGACCCCGTCGACGTGCTCGAACAGGTGCGCGGTGCGGACCTGGAGATCTCGCTCAGCCCTGACGAATTCTTCGTCTCCGTCGACGATATCGACGTCACCGAGGAGATCCGCGGTGAGGACGTGTCAGCGAACGTGCAGACAGTCTCCGGCGTCATCGACGCCCGCGAGGAGCTCATCGAGATGCAGCGGGCCTACATCGCCGCCGCACCCGAGGGCATCGTCGTCGAAGGCCGGGACATCACGACCGTGGTCGCGCCCGATGCGGACGTTCGCATCCTCATGACCGCCCGCGATGAGGTCCGTGTGGCCCGCCGGGCGAAGGAAGTGCACGGCAATGCCGACGCCGAGGCGATCGCCGCCACCCAAGACCTCGTCACCGGCCGTGACGCCAAGGACTCCGCTACGACGAGCTTCCTGGAGGCCGCCGACGGAGTGTTCACACTCGATACCAGCGACATCGACTTCGACCAGGTGGTCGAGACGGTGCTGCAGCTGGTGAAGGACTCACAATGAGCGAACCCGAATTCCACGAGACACCCGACGAAGACCTCGTCGAGCGTGTCGAGAGCATCAGCGACGAGGAGGCCGACCAGCGGGCGACCGCGCTCGAGGCCGGACTCGAAAGCTATGAGCTCGAAGACGAGGACCGTGCGCTGCTGCGCGCCTACGGCTTCGATGACGACGAAGACGAGGCGCTCGGTGCCGCACCGGTCCTGGCCGTCGTCGGTCGGCCGAACGTCGGCAAGTCGACGCTGGTCAACCGCATCCTCGGCCGCCGCGAAGCCGTCGTCGAGGATGTTCCCGGAGTCACCCGTGACCGCGTGAGCTACCGGGCGGAGTGGAACACGAAGGAGTTCACCCTCGTCGACACCGGCGGTTGGGACCAGGACTCGAAGGGCATGGCCTCGCGCATCGCGATCCAGTCCGAAGTCGCCGTGGACATGGCCGATGCCGTCCTGCTCGTCGTCGATGCCACAACCGGTCCGACCTCGACCGATGAGATGGTCGTGAAGATGCTGCGCCGGAAGAAGAAGCCGGTCCTCCTCGCCGCGAACAAAGTCGACGACGAGCGCGGGGAACTCATGGCCGCCGAACTCTGGGGCTTGGGCCTCGGTCAGCCCTGGACTGTGTCGGCTCTGCACGGTCGGGGAGTCGCCGACCTGCTCGACGAAGTGCTCACGATCCTGCCCGAGGTCTCGGCCGTCGACACTCGTGTCGAAGAGGGCGGACCGCGTCGTGTGGCCCTCGTCGGTCGCCCGAACGTCGGCAAGTCCTCCCTGCTCAATCAGCTCATCGGTTCCGACCGGGTACTCGTGGACAACGTCGCCGGCACAACTCGTGACCCCGTCGACGAGCTCATCGAGCTCGGCGGGAAGCAGTGGCGCTTCGTCGACACCGCAGGCATCCGCCGTCGTGCCCATCAGGCCAGCGGCGCAGACTTCTATGCCGCTCTGCGCACGCAGACCGCGCTCGAACGCGCCGAGGTGGCTCTCGTCCTCATGGACGTCCAGGATCCGCTGAGCGAGCAGGACGTCCGCATCGTCACAACCGCCATTGAAGCGGGACGTGCCGTGGTGCTGGCGTTCAACAAATGGGACCTGCTCGATGACGAACGTCGCTTCTACCTCGAGCGGGAGGTCGAACGGGACCTCGGCCATGTGGCTTGGGCGCCGCGCGTGAACATCTCGGCGAAGACCGGACGTCACGCGGAGAAGCTCGTGCCGGCCATGGAGACCGCGCTCGAGGGCTGGGACACCCGCATTCCGACGGGACGTCTCAACGCGTTCCTCGGTGAGCTTGTCGCAGCCAACCCGCACCCGGTGCGCGGAGGCAAACAGCCGCGCATCCTCTTCGGCACTCAGGCGCAGTCGCGTCCGCCGAAGTTCGTGCTCTTCACCACCGGTTTCCTCGATCCCGGTTATCGGCGGTTCATCACCCGCCGTCTGCGCGAGACCTTCGGCTTCAAGGGCACCCCCATCGAGGTGTCGATGCGCATCCGCGAGAAGCGTCGGGGACGCTGAGTGAACGAGGACGAGCAGACGAATGCGTCGGGCGCCGCAGACGGTGCGACCGGATCAACCGGCGATGCCGCGCGCGCGGCCGAGTCTGCGCCGTCCTCACGACCGGCGACTGAGCCGGGGGCGGACGGACAGGCCGCCTCGGCGAGGGATCGGACGGGCTCGACCGCCTCGGTGATGGTGGGATCCGCTGGTTCCACTGCTGAATCGGGCAGGGCCGCCGGCGCACAATCCGGACCAGAAGCCGACGCGGCAGACGATTCAAAGCCCTGGCACGCGAGGCAGCCGGCGCGAGCGCTGATGATCGCGGTGACCATGGCGGGTCTGGCGTACGCGCTGATGTTCTTTCGCGGACTCCAGGACATCGTGGCGCCGGTGTTCCTCGCGCTGAACTTCTATATCGTCGTCTACCCGGTGCAGCGGGCGCTCACCCGGATCAAGGTGCCGCGGGCGATCGGGGCGTGCATCTCGGTCGTGCTCGTGCTGTGCATGATCTTCGCGTTCTTCGGTCTCACCGCTTGGTCGGTCGCCGAGCTCGTCATCCTCATCCCCAGCTACAGCAACGAACTCGTCAACACGTACCAGAATGCGTTGGCGCTGCTCTCGGACATCGGAGTGACCTCCTCGGTGATCCAGCAGCAGCTCTCGGCCTTCGACGTCCGTTCCGTCCTCGACGCCGTGTACCCCCTGTTGACGAATCTCTCGTCGGTCGCCGGACTGCTGACTACGGTGATCATGGCGGTGTTCTTCGTAGCGATGGATTCGATGGGCATCGACAAGCGGATGACGATGCTGCTTGACGTGAAGCCCACACTGTCGGCGTCGATCGGTGACTTTGCCAGCGGTGTCCGCCGCTACTGGGTGGTGGCCACCGTATTCGGCCTCATCGTCGCATTCCTCGACGTCATCGCCTTGGCGATCATCGACGTCCCGCTCATCTGGGTGTGGGGCGTGCTCGCATTCCTGACGAACTACATTCCGAACATCGGCTTCGTCATCGGCCTCGTACCGCCGGCGCTGTTGGCGCTGGTCGACAGCGGATGGCAGTCGGCACTGTGGGTGGTCATCGCCTACTGCGTGCTGAACTTCGTCATCCAGGCGATCATCCAGCCGAAGTTCACCGGCGAATCTGTCGGCGTCACCCCGCTGATCTCATTTCTCTCACTGCTGTTCTGGGTATGGATCCTTGGTTGGCTCGGAGCCCTGCTGGCACTGCCGGCGACTCTGCTGATCAAGGCTCTGCTGGTCGACGCGGATCCGCGGGCCCGGTGGGTGAATATCCTTCTCGCCTCCGATCCGCACACCGCGCGTGCCGAACTGGTCAGGGGCATGAAGAAGTCTGCGGCAGCGGTCTGACGATGCCCAGGCCTGCGGTCTGAGGAATCCTGCGGCTGCGGTCTGACGCTGCCCGCGGAATCACCTTGACGTGACGCAGTCTCCTGCTCTGCGAATCGACTGTCCGTCAACCCCTCGCACTGTGGCGACAGAGTGGTTAGCATGAAGTATGGCGACACTACTGAATATCCATCCGGAGAACCCGCAGGACCGACTGATCGAGAAGGCCGCTGAGTCACTCAGGAACGGTGGCCTGATCGCCTATCCGACGGATTCCTGTTATGCCCTCGGCTGCGCATTGGACAACAAGGACGGAATCGAACGGATCACCCGCATTCGGCATCTCGGGTCGAAGCACCATTTCACGTTGATGTGCCACGACTTCGCTCAGTTGGGCCAGTTCGTCATCGTCGACAATTCCGACTTCCGTGCCATCAAGTCGATGACGCCGGGGCCGTACACGTTCATCATGAAGGCGACGAAGGAAGTTCCGCGCCGGATGATGCATCCGAAGAAGCATTCGGTCGGTGCTCGGATTCCGCAGAATGTCACGGCACTCTCACTCGTCGAGGCGATGGGGAGCCGATCCTGTCCTCGACGCTGCTGCTGCCCGGCGATGAGGATCCGCTGACCCACGCCGAGGATGTCATGGACCAGCTCGGCAATGACCTCGACATCGTCATCGAGTCCGGAGTCCCCGGAGTCGTGCCGACCTCGGTCGTCGACTTCACCGGAAAGTTCCCCGAGGTGGCCCGCGTCGGAGCCGGTGACGTCTCCCGGTTCCTCGACGAGTGAGGTGGCCGCCGGGGTCGGTGGCACTGACTTCGGCGGACGACGTATCACGACCGATCACACCCCGGACCGAAAGGCTGGACTGAGCGACCGGGCAAGCCCCGGCCGGACAGCGTGAGCAGCTCTACGAACGGTCGGACCGATCAACTCAGCGAAATCTCGCCGAGGTGGCTGAGCCGCCTCGGCGAGATTCCCTTTCTGTCCTGGTGCCCTCCTGGGCGGGGGAGCACTGTGCCCCACTGGGCGAGAGAGCACCGTGCCCTCCTGGACGGGAGAGCACCGTGCCTTGTTGGACGGGAGAGCCCCGTGTTCGTCAGAGGCCGAGGTAGGCGGCCTGCACCTCGGGGTTGTTCATCAGCCGGGAAGCATCATCGGCGAGGACGATCCGCCCCTCGGCCAGGACATATCCCCTGTGAGCGATCGCCAGCGATGCCTTCGCATTCTGCTCACTGAGCAGGACGCCGATGCCGTTTCGGTTGATCTGAGCGACCGACTCGAGAACCTGCTCGACGACGATGGGAGCCAAGCCCATCGACGGCTCGTCCAGGATCAGCAGGCTCGGATCGGACATGAGTGCCCTTCCGATCGCAACCATCTGCTGCTGTCCGCCGGACAGAGAGCCTGCCGGCTGTTTGGCCTTCTCCCTGAGGATCGGGAACATCTCGAGGACGTCACTGTAGATCTTCTCGGTTCGAGAACTGTTCCGGTGAGGGTACGACCCCAGTCGCAGGTTCTTCTCCACTGACATCTTGCCGAACAGGTGGCGACCTTCGGGGCAGTGCGCGATACCGGCCCTGACGACGGAATTGGGGCGCGCCCGATGAAGCTGACGCCCCTCATACGTGATGGTTCCGGCACGGACACGCATCAGTCCACTGATGGTTTTGAACAGCGTCGTCTTGCCGGAGCCGTTCGCCCCGAGGACCACGGTGAGCTCTCCGGGCCGCGCAGTGATGCTGACTCCGTGGAGCACATCCGTGGCATCGTATCCGGTGCTGACTTCGTCGAGCGTGAGCATCAGTTCTCCTCCTGTGCTGTCGAACCGAGATACGCGCGGATGACGTCCGGATTCGATTGGATCTCCGCTGGCGAACCGAGCGCCAACTTCTGCCCGTGGTCGAGGACGAGGATCGTGTCCGCGAGACCCATGATCATCGACATCTTGTGTTCGACGAGCAGGACGGAGATCCCTCGCTGCGGCAATGAACGAATGAGATTGCCGAAACCGACGGTTTCCTCTTCGGGGATGCCTCCGGCGGGTTCGTCGAGAAGCAGCAGCTCAGGCTCCGTGGCCAGCGCCATTGCCACCGCAGTGCGCTTCTGGACCTCCTGCGGAACATTGGACGCCAGATCGTGCCGATATTCCGCGACCCCGCAGAATTCAAGCGTTTCCATGGCCTTGTCCTCGTTGATGCGTGATTCACGACGGTGGCGAGGCGTGTGGAAGACCGCGTCGAAGACAGTGGATTTCGAGCGGACGATCCGACCGGCCAGGACGTTCTCCAGCAGGGTGCTGTCGTCGAACAGATTCGTTGTCTGGAATGTGCGGGCAATGCCGCCGGCGACGGTTCGGTGCGGGGACGAATAAGTGATGTCCTGACCCTTGAATCTGATGGCCCCCGCTGTGGGCCGATAGAAACCATGGACAAGGTTGAACAGCGTCGACTTGCCCGCACCATTGGGACCGATGACTGCGGTGATCTGACCTTCTTCCACGTCCAGGCTCACGTCTCTGACCGCATCGAGTCCGCCGAAGCGCTTACCGAGATCGCGGATTTCAAGCAGCGTCATTTCATCTCCTCGGACGAGGTGGTGCCTCCGTGATGGCCGACATCCGACTCGGGACCGCCGGTGGCGTTCCGTTCGCGACGGTCGTCGGACAGTTCCGCCGTCGTCGAGTCCGTCGCACCAGGATTCTCTTCGGATCCGCGAGCTATTTCCACCCTGCGTCGTCGATGGCGTCAGTCGACGAATCCGCCGAGGTATCCGACGATTCCCCGTGGTGCGAATATCACCAGCGCGACGATGATGGGTCCCAGGACGATGAATCGATAGGCCTGGAAGTCCTGGAACAGTTCGAACAGGAATGTCACGATCATGCTGCCGAGCAGAGGACCGGCAACCGTGCCCATCCCTCCGACGAGAATGAACATGAGGAATTCGAAGGTCTTGTCGATCGATGCCGAATCGGGTCCGATGAAACCGACGACTGAAGCATAGAGGCCGCCGCCGACCCCTCCGAAGACAGCCGATGCGGCGAACGCGAGCTGTTTGCTGAAGCCGACGCGCACGCCGATCGCATCCGCCAGGTCTTCACTTGTCCTGATGGTCAGCAGCGTCCGGCCGACACTTGAGCGCCGAATTGCATATGTCGTGTAGACACACACGAGCAGGATTGCGAATACCAGGTAGAACATCGCGACCGGAGATTCGAAGTCGATGAGCTCCCCGCCTTCGGGGAACTTCACGTTGTTGACTCCGGAATGGGCGTGCGTGACGGATTCCCAGCGGCTGATGACGAGGAAGATGATGAAGCCGATGGCCATTGTGAAGATGGCGAAGTACTCATCCTTGGTCCGCAGGGCTATCAGCCCACAGAGGTAGCCGATCACCGCTGTCCCGATGACGGACACGACGAATGCTGCCCAGAAGCTCCAGTCGTGATCGGTGGTGAGCAGCCCCACCCCGTAGGCGCCGATTCCGAGAACCCGCCTTGGGCCAGGTTCAGCTGTCCCGTGAAGCCGAGGATGATGTTGAGGCCGTAGACAGCGATCGCCGCGCACATGCCGACGGTGATCACGCGCATCGCGTAGTTCTCCTGCGAATATGCCAGGGGCGTCAGGCCGAGCAGGATGATGACGGCGATGGTGCCGATGATTCGAGGATTCTTCATTGCGATCATCGCTGCACCGCCTTCGTGAACAGGCCGTTCGGCTTGATGGCCAGTACGGCGACGAGAACGATGAATGCCACGGCCTCTCCGACGGCTGAGGAGATGTAGGTCGCCGTCATGGTCTCTGCGATCGCGAGTGCGAAGCCGCCGACGATGGCGCCCGGAAGCGACCCCAGACCTCCGAGGATGATGATGGCGAACACCTTGAGATTGAGTGCGTCGCTCATCGTCGGAGACAGGAGATTGATCGGCGCGACGAGGCCCGCCGCGATGGTGGCCAGAAGGGCGGACAGCCCGAGCGTCAGCATTGAGACCATGGATGGGTTGATGCCGACGAGTGATGCTCCGATGCGGTCCTGTTCGATCGCTTCGATCGTCTGACCATGGATGGACTGTTTGATGAACATTGCCAGCAGGGCCAAGACGATCACAGCGGTGACGATGTTGACGATCCGCTGCGCAGAGATCTCGGCACCGAGAATGCGCAGTTCGCCGGTGATTGGTGTGTCCATGCGGCGGAAGTCAGCGCCCCAGATTGCCTGGGCCAGTGCTTGGAAGAAGAACATCGCACCGACGGCCGCGATCATGTGGTGAGTATGAGGGGAGTTGCGCAAGGGATGGAATACGAGGCGTTCGAGCCCGACTCCGACGATGAAGAGCATGATCGCCGCGATGCCGATTGCGGCGATATACGGAACGCCGACGGTGGTGAGGAAGAAATAGGTGATGTACGCGCCGAGCATATACAGCGCACCGTGGGCCAGATTGGGAATGCGCAGCACTCCGAAGACCAATGTCAGGCCGATCGCAGCCAGGCAGTAGACGCCGCCGAGTGCGAGGCCGTTGAAGAGCTGTTGGATGAAGAGGGTCGTATCTGTTCGGGTCCTCTGCAGGCATGAGGGCGGCTCGGGTGAGGCACATGGGTGTGCTTCACCTCGGAAAGCCGCTGACGGTGATTACTTGTCGTCGGATACCTGTTCGATGGGCACCTTGGTGTATTTGCCGTCCTCGTCGAGGAAGGTCGCCTCCAGATCGGGATTGAGGAGGTGGCCCTGTTCTGTGATCTCATCGGGGAAGCCGTTGACCTTGTACTTGTCATCGACCTCTGGAAGAGCGTCGCCGATGGCTTCTCGGATCTTCTTGGGGTCATCCGCTGTTCCCGCAGCTTCCATGGCCTTCGCGATGATCGCAATTCCCTGGTAGTTCAGTGCCGTTTCGCTGGTTGGGACCTTCTTCTCTCCGGCCTTCTCGGCAAACTTCTTCAGGAAGTCCTTGGTGCCCGGATCTTCGTACTCGGAGACGGGCAGGACGCCGACCGAGTTCTTGAGATTGTCGAGCTTCGTCACCGTGGCCATTTCATCAAGTTTCGCCTGATCCATGACGAGGAAGCTGCCCTCGAAGCCCTGTTTGCGAGCTTCTTCCATGATCAGGGCGGTCGGCTGGGATGGTCCGCCGACGAAGATCGCGTCGGGCTTCTCTGCCAGCGCCTTGGAGACGGGGCCGGCGAAGTCGGACACGGTGGCGTAGTCGACGCTGTTGTCGCTGCCGATCTTCCCTCCGGCCTCGCTCCACGCATCCTTGATCGACTTGGTCCACTGCTGACCGTACTCGCTCTGAGTTCCGAGCAGAGCGAGCTTCTTGCCTCCATGCTCCATGGCAGTTTCGGAGAACTCCTCGGCGTAGGACTCGAAATTGGGAGGAATCATCATCGTGAGAGGATTGTCCGCCTGCATGATCGCCGGGTCCGAGGTGTACGCGGAGATGAGGAAGTTCGACCGGCCGCTGTTGATCTGCTGAATCGCTTTGATCGCTCCGGCGTTCGGGGAGACGACGACCGGGGCCTTGTCCTGATCGGCCAGCCGTTGAGCATTGCTTGCGGCAGTGGACGGAGCGTATTTGTCGTCGAGGGACTTCAGCTCCAGCGTCACGGGAGTGCCATCGATCTCGACGCCGTCTGCATTGAGGTCGTCGATGGCCATTTCGAGACCGATCTTCACGTTCTCACCGTACGCGGCGCCACCTCCGCTGAGCGGTCCTGTATAGCCGATGATGACCGTGTCACCCTCACCTGAGCCGCCGCCTCCACAGGCTGTGGCGGTCAATGCGATTGCGCCCATAACTGCGGCTGCCGAAAGTCTGCGGCGGCGACTTCGCGAGACAGAGTTCATCTTTTCTCCTTTGAAGAGCTCCTGGAGCGAGCTTGCTCCACACGGTGTCCGAGATGTCGTCAGCGACCTTTCTCGGAGTCGTCGTCAATCCTCATCGGACTTCGACTGATGTGAACACTTCCAAATTGCCCTGGTGAAGTCATTGGTTTTGCGCTAGATTTTTGAACGTTCGATAATCTGCACGGCCGAGCCCTGCTGAGGGGGGGGTAAAAGGCGAGGTTGGGGTGCCTGCGCGTTGAATTCATCAGAATGACTCCATGGCTCCGCAGTGCTCGCTCTGACTCTATGTCTGAAAGGTGAGCAAACATTCGTTCAGTGGCCGAAGTGGTCTACAGTGGCCTTAACTGCGTGGGAGAGCTGGATCACATCAGCCCCGACGCAGGTGCGAACCGCAGTTGACCGCTCGGTTCCCCACGGCAATGACGCATCACATCTTTAGGAGCTTGTTCATGACTCGTACAGCAATCGTCACCGGTGGA
Source organism: Brevibacterium siliguriense (assembly GCF_900105315.1). Classification (NCBI taxonomy): domain Bacteria; kingdom Bacillati; phylum Actinomycetota; class Actinomycetes; order Micrococcales; family Brevibacteriaceae; genus Brevibacterium; species Brevibacterium siliguriense. Next base: position 2,171,843 of record NZ_LT629766.1, read on the forward strand.
GGCCGCGGCATCGGAGCCGCCATCGCCAAGCGACTCGGTTCCGACGGACTCAAGGTCGCCGTTCTCGATATGGGCCCCACCGACGAGACCGTTGCCGCCATCAGGGAAGCCGGTGGCGAAGCGCTCGGACTCGAAGCCGACGTCTCCGACGAGGACTCGGTCAATGCTGCGGTCAAGCAGGTCGCCGAGACACTCGGCTCGCCGACCGTTCTCGTCAACAACGCCGGAATCCTGCGCGACAACCTCCTGTTCAAGATGTCTTACGAGGAGTTCAACAAGGTCCTCTCCGTCCACCTCGGCGGAGCATTCCTCATGGCGCGGGCCGTGCAGTCCTACATGGTCGAAGAGAAATTCGGTCGCATCATCTCGATGTCCTCCACTTCGGCACAGGGCAACCGCGGTCAGACGAACTACTCCGCTGCCAAGGCAGGCATTCAGGGCATCACGAAGACCTGGGCGATTGAGCTTGGCAAGTTCGGCATCACCGCTAACGCCATCGCTCCCGGCTTCATCGAAACCGATATGACCAAGGCGACCGCCGAGCGTGTGGGTATGGACTTCGAGGAATTCGTCGAGGCCTCGGCCAAACAGATTCCCGTTGCCCGATCGGGCAAGCCCGAGGACATCGCCCACACTGCATCGTTCCTCGCCTCCGAAGGCGCCGGATTCGTCTCCGGACAGGTCATCTACGTCGCCGGCGGTCCGAAGGACTGATCGCCACCGTCGTCACGACGAGTCAACGAACATCTTCGAAAGGTGAGACCCATGAGAGAAGCAGTCATTGTGTCGACGGCACGTACGCCGATCGGCAAGGCCTACCGTGGTGCGTTCAACGACACCCAGGCTCAGGAGCTGGCCGGCCATGCGATCAAGCACGCCGTGGAGCGTGCCGGTCTTGAAGGCCGTGAGGTCGATGACGTCGTCTTCGGTGCCGCTCTGCAGCAGGGCAGCCAAGGTACGAATGTCGCTCGCCAGGCGGCACTGCGCGCGGGCCTGCCAGTGACGGTTCCGGGAATGTCGATCGACAGGCAGTGCTCGTCCGGGCTGATGGGCATTGCGACCGCAGCGAAGCAGATCCTCTTCGACGGTCAGGAGATCGTCGTCGGCGGTGGCGTGGAATCGGTGTCGCTGGTCCAGAACGATAAGATGAACACGTTCCGGGCAAAGGATCCGTGGCTCGAAGAGAACGTTCCCGGAATCTATTATCCGATGCTTGCCACCGCCGAGGTCGTTGCCGAGCGCTACAGTGTCAGTCGCGAGGCTCAGGACGAGTACTCTCTGTCGTCGCAGCAGCGCACCGCCGCTGCTCAGGAAGCCGGACGGTTCGATGACGAGATCGTTCCCCTGCCGACGACGAAGGTCGTTGTCGACAAGGAGACGAAGGAGACTTCACGTCAGGACGTGGTCCTCGAGGCTGACGAAGGCAATCGTCCCTCGACGACTCTCGAAAGCCTCGCTGGTCTGAACCCTGTGCTCGAGCCCGGTGCGGCATCGAAGGTTCCGAGCATCACGGCGGGCAACGCTTCTCAGCTCTCCGACGGTGCGTCTGCTTCAGTGGTCATGTCGAGCGATGAAGCCAGCCGTCGCGGACTCGAACCGATGGGCATCTACCGTGGTATGGCCGTGGCCGGCTGTGCACCGGATGAAATGGGCATCGGTCCCGTATTCGCCATTCCGAAGCTGCTGAAGAACCACGGTCTCTCAATCGATGACATCGGACTGTGGGAGCTTAACGAGGCCTTCGCAGTACAGGCACTGTACTGCCGTGACCGCCTCGGCATCGACCCGGAGAAGTACAACGTCGACGGCGGCGGCATCTCCGTCGGACACCCCTATGGAATGACCGGTGCCCGCCTCGTCGGACATGCTCTGATCGAGGGACGTCGCCGTGGTGTGAAGTACGTCGTCGTGACGATGTGCATCGGCGGCGGCCAAGGTGCAGCCGGACTGTTCGAGGTCTGCTGAGGCATTCCGCCAGCAATTCAACAAACGTTGAGGGCCGATGACATTCGGGTCGATTCTGACCGAATGTCGTCGGCCCTTTCTGCATGCTCGAGTGGTGCGGAGGCTGACTTCGTGTGGGGTACCGGACGGCTCTCAGAACGGCGGGGGTTCGCCGGAGTCCCAGAACCAGTCACGCAGCTCGGAGCTGTCCCCGGCCGCGGTCGGGGCGTCAGATGTTGCGTCGGGATTGCCCAGTGCAGGCGTGGGTGTGAATGCACAGAGATCCTCGGCAACGAGCTCTCTCCAGCCGGGAGTTCCGTCGGCCGCAGCTGGTTCTGGGCATTCCCGAGCCTGTTTCCGATCGCCGGGAACAGGGTGTTTCGCAGTTGCACCGTTGTTGTGGGCAGACGTCGTTTCAGAGTCAGATTGACGGACAGAATCAGAGTCACCCTCGACATCAGATTCATGCTCGTTGGGTGGACCGCTCTCGTCGGCAAGTGGATCGTCGGTGCTCGACTGCTTCGGCACGAATGCTCGACCAGCCCGGGAGAGGCCAGCGCCGAACCGTTCGAGGAACAGGCGGGCATGCTCAACGCTGATGGGATTGTCCGGTGAAACGACCTCCGCGGTGACGCCCCTGCGGAAGACGTACTCCAGATGGCCGGGTTCGGTCATCCTCACGTCGAAATTGCCGTTGGTCTTCTGCAAGTGGTGGGCCTTGCAGAGACAATGGAGATTTCCGAAGCGAGTGAGACCACCCTGAGTCGGGTCGGAGTGATTGAACGGATCGATATGGTCGACCTCTGTCACTTCAGCGGGCTGAGTGCATCCCGGGAAGGTACACGTCACGAATTGAGCGACAAGAGTCTTGCGCACGCTGTTGGGAATTGCGTAGGTCATTGCCTTGGCATCGACAGGTGTTCCGGTCGCAGGGTCAGTCAGCAGCCTGGTCCACGTGGTCGAGTAGCCAGCGACACGTCGTGCCATGTCGGCTGGGATCGGTGACCCGTTTGGAAGCATGCCCGCCAGATCGCACACCTCACTTGACGATAGCGGTGCATGGGATGCTGGCGGTTCAGGGGAGAGCGCGGACGGTTGGCGCTTTGGAGATGCGGGCGGTGTGATTGAGTCGAGCGCTTGCGTCGGCCGCTCGGTAGGCCACGCCGAATTTGGGGGATCGGAAGATAGTGGTGGTGGACTCGGAGGATCCGTTGTCGGCGGCGGTGGATCTACAGGCGCGAAGAGTGGTGGCGGATCGTCATCATCCGACTGGAATTGGCTGAGCAGAGTCAGCAAAGGAACGGTGATGAAGGTGCTCGCCTGATTCGCCAGCCAATATTCGTTGGTCGGCATATCGAGGAGGAACTCGAAGCTGATGCGGCGTTCGCCCATATCGAGGATGGGATTGCCGAAGGCATCGACGGCTCTCGATGCTGAAGTTCCGGATCCCTCGACTGCAGTTCCTGTTCCCCCAGCTGCGGGTCGAGCTCCGCTGGCACGCGAGCCGACGAGCGCCGAAAGCGCTTCGGACGTGTCGCGATCCGTGGTGCTGTTGCTGCCGAGGATGGCCTCGAGCAACTGGGATTCGAAGGTGCGATCGGCCGGAGCGGTGTGTGCCTGGCATGAATCGCCTTGCGGCGAGCGGGTTGCACCTTCAGATTCACTATGTTCGACGGAAGCCTGGCGGCTGGTGTCACCGTATGCGGTGGTCCCAGAACCGACTGGTGCAGACTGTGTCTGTCCGGCGCAGCCGTTCTGGTCCAAGTTGTCGAACACCCGCTCGATGTAGTCGAGCAGGGACTCACCCTCGTGCATCGGGGTGCCGTCGGGTCCGGCGAAGAGGCCGTCGAGAGGGAAATCAGTGCTTGTCGACGAGTTGTCGGTGTCGTTCGTGCGGATGATGCGCAGCTTCATCTGCGGACGCGTGCGCGTGAGGATGTCGAACATCAGTGCTGAGATCGAACGCTCCTCATCAAAGCAGTCTCCTGCCTTCAGCTGGTTTGAAAACGCACTCGTATTGTTCTTATGAACTGCCCTGGCAAAAGCGTCGAGCCTTCTGAAACAGGCCTGAAGCTCAGGAGTGGGCCCGGACAGAGTGAGGTACGCGGTTCCGCCATCTCCGGTGCTGAAGTCAACCCGACGACGCAGCGAAACGCTCTTCAGAGTGTCCTCGGCCGGTTGGATCACCGCTATCTTCAGGGCGACCGACCGCTTGAACGTCTCAATCGTGATGTCTGCGCGCCTGTGGGTCAGATAGTCATCTAATTCCGGCAGATGCTCGAAGTGCAGGTCACGACACGCGCGAGTGACATAATCGACGTGCTCGATCGTGAAGTCTCCATCCAGGCATCGCTTGAGGAACTGCGGTAGTCCGTGCACCAGTGTCATCGACGAAGTCATGTGCCTGAGCGAATTGCTCGTCGTCGCGCCCAGAAGACTCGAATAGACACCGGCCTCGGTCGGTTCGATATTGCCGCGCAGCCACGTGAAGAAGGTCAGCTTCGGGTCGTAACCGGGAAAGTCAGGTAGGGAAGTGGGATCGATCAGGAATTGCTCGGCCAATTTCCGCACTCTACGGTGTTGACGGCCGGTGGCACGATTCTTCTTTCGTCCTGTGATTGCGCCGACCTTCGCCCCGATTTCGGATTCGACCTGGGCCACAGCCTGCGTCCACGCCAGAGCTTCTCTGCGGGTCCAGGGTCTGAGCGACGAGAACACGTCGTCGGCAGGAACGTCGACTATGCAGTCGTCACTGTTGATGGCAGCCGCGACTCGCTTGTCCACGGGCAGGCGGTAACGTGCTGCAGTTCTTGTGAAAGACGCGAACTCATAGACCGAGTCGGGCTGACTGCCCGTGAGCCCGAGAGCGTAGGCGACGTCCTGAGCCACGACTTCACCTGTGGCGATGAAAGAATTGATCTGGGCGAGGCTGCTCTGAGCATAGACACCCAGCAGGTCGACGAGCTCATTGTCCTCGGCGATCTCCAAGCGACGTCCGTGGGCTCGGCGGAACCGGGCCAGAGCCCGGTGGTCTGCCTCCGCAGGGGGAGCAGCGGGCAGGCCGAATTCCCGTCCGTCGTTGTCTCCGATGTTCTTCATCGGTCTTTCACCTCTCCACGCCTCTGTGGAAGTTGATCGTCAGGGAAGTCGCCTATCTCAATTATAGAGTCTGCGGATCGAAAAAGACGTCACAATACGATTACAAATAGAAGATAAGTTCGCCTGTATCAACAACGAAGCGATTGTAGCCTGTGTTTTCCAGAACTGCGTTGTTTGTCCTCTGACTCTACAGTTCGGCACTGACACAACATTCCGACCGGATCTGAACCCGCATCCATGCTGCCGGGGTCCCACGAAACGGTCCCCGCAGCCCTGGTTCGATAGAATCGGGGGCGTGGCAGCGATCGACAAAGACATTCTCCGTTTGGCACTCCCCGCGCTCGGAGCCCTGATCGCCGAACCCATTTTTCTGCTCACGGACACGGCCATGGTGGGCCACCTCGGTGCCGGTGCTCTGGGATCGCTGGCGATCGCCTCGACGATCCTGCAGACGGTGCTCGGTCTGATGATCTTCCTCGCCTATGCCACAACTCCGCGCGTGGCGAAACGGATGGGATCGGGAGACCGGCCGGGCGCGATCACGGCCGGATTCGACGGGATCTGGCTGGCGTTGGGCACCTCCATCCTGCTCATCATCATCGGACTGCCCATGCTGAACACGGCGATCGAGGCCTTCGACCCAGATCCGACGATCACCGAGGGCGCACACTCCTATCTGGCGATCTCATGGTGGGGTCTGCCGTTCATGCTCATGGTCATCGCCGCCACCGGACTGCTGCGCGGACTCCAGGACACGAAGACCCCGCTGATTGTCGCGGCAGCCGGCTGCATCGCCAATATCGGCCTCAACGCCCTCTTCATCTACGGCTTCGGCATGGGTGTCGCGGGATCTGCGATGGGCACGGTCATCGCGCAGGCCGGAATGTGCGCTGTCTACCTCACCATCTCCGTCCGCGCCGCCCGCCGCCTCCACGCCAGCATCCGTCCCGACTGGACCGGCGTGTTCACCTCGGCGAAGACCTCCGGGTGGCTGCTCGTGCGCAACGCCTCGCTGCGCGCCGCCCTCATCCTCCTCGTCTTCCTGGCCACGGCGATGGGCACGACGGATCTCGCCGCGATCCAGGTCGCCCAGAGCATCTTCTTCGCTCTGGCGCTCGCCCTCGACTCATTGGCCATCGCGGGCCAGGCGATGATCGGTCTCGAGCTGGGCGCGAAGAACACCGAGGCGGTCGCCGCGATCAACCGCCGCCTGTGCCTGTGGGGGATCGTCTTCGGCATCGTCGTCGGGGTCGTCCTGTTCGCCGGGGCCGGAATCATCCCCCGCGCCTTCGCTTCCGACCCGGACGTGGTGTCGGTGCTGGCCGCACTCCTTCCGGTGCTGGCGCTGAGCATGCCGATCGCAGGCTTTGTCTTCGTCCTCGACGGAGTGCTGATGGGAGCCGAGGACGCGCGGTATCTGGCTCTGGCACAATTGGTCGCTGTGATCGGATACGCGATTCTGCTCATCCCGATCATCAGCATCTGGCCGGGAGCCCCCGGACTCTGGGCTGGCTTCTGCATCGGATTCGTCGGTTTCCGCGCCCTGACCCTGGGGTGGCGAGTACGCAACCGGGCGTGGATCGAACGCGCCGTCGAGAAAGGAATCTCATGAACGCTGCGCACACTGACGCTCATGATTCGCAGAACACCTCCGCCGAGGCGGCCGCCGCCTCCCTGCGCGGACGGATCCGTCCGCTTCCCGCTGAGACCGATGACGAGACCTTCCTGCCGTTCCTCCACCTGTGCTTCAACTGGTCGATGGACAAACCCCGGATCGAACTCGACGATCTCCGCCACCGCAGCGACGCCGTCTTCTACTACCGCGACTGGGGGCGCGACGGTGACATCGCCGTCGCGGCGCACGCCGAAGCCGATGCGCAGTCGCCGATCGTCGGACTAGCCTGGGTGCGCCTGGCCGATATCGAAGATGTCGTCGGGCGAGCCGACGAGCGAGTGGGCGGAGACTTCGCCTCTGCCCTGGACAAGACCGGCACCGAGGTGGTCCGCAGCGAAGTCGTGCCCGGCGGTGACGCGGAGGCCGAGATCGACTCAGAAGCCGACGCGGAGGCCGCGGTCGTCTCAGATGCACCGGCCGTCACCGGCACCGACAAGTCTGCTGAGGCAGCCAAGGCAGCCAGCGCAGCCGCCGAGCCGGAACCCACTGAGCCAGCGGCCGCCGATCTGACGCCGAGCGGCGATCGAGCGCCCTTCACCGGCTACGGCTGGGTCGCAGCCGACATTCCCGAACTCTCGATGGCGGTGCTGCCCGATCACCAGGGGCAGGGAATCGGCGGAGTCCTCCTCGACACGGTCTGTGCGCTGGCCCGCATGAGCGGATTCCCTGCGATCAGTCTGTCTGTCGAAGACGGCAATGGGGCGGCGAAGCTCTACGCTGACCACGGCTTCGTGTCCGTCGGACGCAATGGCACCTCGGACGTGCTCGTCCGCAAGCTCGGCTGAGGCATGGTTGATCTCAGCCGCAGAACGTCAAGCCGTCTCGGCTGAGCCGCACCCCGAACTCTCTCGGCAGAACCGCATCCCGGCCACCCCGGCCACTACGGCAGCTGCGGGAGCTGCGGGAGCTCCAGCTCCTCGAGCCAGGGGCGGACCGCCTCGGCGATGTCGCGCTCTGCCACATCGGAGACACAGCGGATGAACTCCTCTGTGCTCACCGACGAGTGACGGCAGCGCTTCGTCCACTCACCGATAGCCGTGAAGAAGTCCGCATCGCCGAGCTCGAGGCGCAGAGCGTGCAGACACAGGGCGCCGCGCTTGTATACGCGGTCGTCGAACATATCCGGCCCGCCCGGGTCGCCGAGCAGAATGTCCTGGGGCTGAGCGGACAGATCCTCCCACCACTGACGCGCACGCTCATCGGCACTCGCACGCCCGGACTCCTCCGACCACAGCCACTCCGCGTAGCAGGCGAAGCCCTCGTTGAGCCAGATGTCCTTCCACCGCGACGGCGTGAGCGAGTTCCCGAACCACTGGTGAGCCATCTCGTGTGCCATGAGGCGCTCGGCCTCCCACTCGGGCCCCAGATGATTGGGACCGAGCACGGACAGCGGCTGCGACTCGAGCGGGATCTCGAGCACGTCATCGGTCACGACCACGTCGTAGACGTCGAACGGGTAGGGGCCGAAGCATTCGATGAACAGGTTCATCATTCCGTGCTGGACACCGAGGCGTTCGACGGCGACATCCCAATGATCGCCGGCATAGACGCCGAGGGGAACGGGGGACTCGGTGCGGCTGTGCGTCGTGCGTCTGCCCGATGCCTCGTGGACAGACACGTCCGTGCCGGCGGCGCCGGCGACTCCTCGGGCCGCACTCGACAGGGCGTCTCTGGCCGATCCGGCGGCAGCATCCTTCGCCGCGCCGAGCATCGCTGCACCGAACCGCGTCGCCCGGGAACTCAGCGGGATCTGCCCGTATTTGTAGCGCCCGATCTGCACAGTCGCCAGATAGGTCGCCAGGGGAGTCGTCGACTCATAGGTCCAGCGGGTCCGCCCGGCCTTGCGCGTCTTCTTCGTCAGAGACCCGTTGGAGACCACCGTGTACTCGGACTCGACGAGCACGGAGATCCTGTACTGCGCTTTGTTCGAGGGATGGTCATTGCACGGGAACCAGGTCGAAGCACCCACGGGCTGGCCGGCCACGAGCACCCCGTCTTCGAGCTCCTCCCAGCCGATGTCGCCCCAGGTCCCGATCGCCGGTTCCGGGTTGCCCGCGTAGCCGATGTCGATGACCACCGGCTGGTCGCTCTTCAGCGCCGGGGTGGTCAGTCGCAGCTTCTTCCCTCGAGAGGCGAAACGGGCCTTCCTGCCGTTGACGCTGGCCTTGGTCACCCGCAGCCCCGTGAGGTCGAGGACGATCGCAGAGGTGTCCGTGAGCACCCGGCCCTTGAGCACGGCCCTGGCCGAGAGCCGGTTCGGGCCGATCCGGTAGTCGAGGTCGAGATCGTAGTGGTCGATATGAAGGTCCGCGCTGCCGACCCCCTGCGTATAGGTATCAAGCATGTGATCGCCTCGATCGGACTTCGCCGTGGCCGTCTTCCTCGCGGCCGGCGCCGTCGCGGACTTGTCCGTCTCGGCCTTCTTCTTCGAGTGCGGGAAGTTCTGGGGCATCCACCCAGGGTATGACAGGATTGCCGCTGAAGTAGGCATGGGCCGGCACGAACTCGCCGCGCATGACCAGCGACGTCGGTCCCACAGTGGCGTTCTCGCCCAGCGTGGATGCCGGCAGGATGACGCTGTTGGGCCCCAAGGTGGCACCGGAATCGAGCTGAACGGTGTCGAGGCTCATCACCCGATCGTGGAACAGGTGAGTCTGGACCACACAACCGCGGTTGACCGTCGAATTGTCCCCGAGGCGGACGAGGTCGGCCTCCGGAAGCCAGTACGACTCGCACCACACTCCATGGCCGATCTTCGCTCCCATCGCCCGCAGGTACCACACGATCGCTGGCGTGCCCACGGCATTTCGCGCAAACCAGGGTGCGGCCACGAGTTCGACGAAGCAGTCGGCGACCTCATTGCGCCAGATGAATGATGACCACAGGGGATGTTCTCCGGCACGGATGGGACCAGCGAGGATCCATTTCGCGGCCACGGCCAATCCCGCCGCCACGGCACCAGCGGCCATCATCACGATCCCCGAGGTGAGCAGGGCCAGCAGCACCGAGGCGAAGAACGTCGTCGACTGTGCGGCCACTCCGCCCGGCAACCCGAGGAAGAACCAGATGGTGAGGACGACCCCGGTGATGAGCACGCCGCCTGCGATGATCGACGAGATCCGCAGCGTCTCCCAGAAGGCACGGGCGGCCTTGACCGCGAAGGCCGGGGAGTAGGTGAGTGACTCGTCGGATTCCACGGCGGCGCGGCGCAGCTGCACCGGGGGAGAGCCGAGCCACGACGATCCCTTCTTCGCCTTCGCCGGTGCCGCAGAGAGCACTGCGACGAGGGAGTTCTTCGGTACCCTGCGGCCAGGGGAGGCGATTCCCGAGTTGCCGAGAAACGCGCGTTTGCCGACCTTCGCACGACCGGCGCGCATCCAGCCGTGCCCGAGTTCGTAGCTGGCGACCATGGTGTCATCAGCAAGGAAGGCACCGGCCGCGATCGTCGTCATCTTCGGAACGAAGACGACCGTCGAGATCTCTGTACCAGGCCCCACCTTCGCACCCAGGAGGCGCAGCCACCATGGGGTGAGCATCGACGCATAGAGGGGAAACAGGAGATCCCGGGCCATGTCGAGCAGCCGCTCCGTCGCCCATACCCGGTAGCCGCGGGCCGACCGGACGGGGAACTCTCCCTCTTCCATCCCGATCGCCAGAATCCGCACGGACACGAGGACGAGCAGTGCGGTGGTGAGGAACCACAGGCACGCGACCACAGGTGACCACGCCACCATCAGCCAGGAAGACTCGACGACCTCGATCCCGGAGACCCCGAGCATAATCGCCACACCCGGAACCACCGCAAGGTACGGCAGCAGCGCATTGATCTGCGACCCGACGGCATAGAACAGAAAAGGCAGACGACGCCGAGGCGGGGGATCCGGCCAGGACTTCTTCGCCTTCCCGACCCGCACGGCCGGCGACCCCGAATAGATCTGGTTCTTCCGCACCCGACCGGTCACCGCGGATCCGGGTTCGACGAGGGCCCCGACCCCCACCTCGGCGCCGGGCATGAGCGTTGACCGGGCACCGATCGTGGCATTGCGGGCGACATCGATGCGTCCGATGCGCAGCAGATCGCCGTCGACCCACCAGCCCTTGAGATCGACCTCCGGTTCGACCGCCGCACCCTCGCCGAGGGTGAGGAAGCCAGTCACCGGCGGAACCGAGTGCAGATCGGCATCGGACCCGATCCGATTGCCCAGAAGCTTCGCATACCAGGTCACCCAGGGCGCGCTCGCCACCGAGACCGCAGCGGCGAGGTCCGCGATGTGCTCGGCCAGCCACAGCCGCTTGTGCACCCACCCCGAGCGCGGATAGACACCTGGCCGGATTCCGATCATGAGCAGGCGTGCCGCGCCCGCGGAGATGAGCATCCGCCCCCACGCGGTGACGAAGACGAGGAAGAGGACGAGCAGGACCGGCCACGGCGTGAACGGCAGGTCCGCGCCGAGGCCGACACCGATATCGGCCGCGAGCATCGCCAGCACGACCCACCTGATCCCGCCGAGGATGTGCACCGGAATCCCGAGCAGAACCTGGAAGGCTTGCATCCCCCGGGAGGTCCGTGTGATCGTGCGCTTCGGTCCCGACGGTCCGATGCCGGACCCTTCCTCGCCGAGGCAGAGCTTGGCCAGGGCGCCGAAGCGCGGATGCGCGTAGATATCGCCGACGGTGACGCTGGGATGGCGGGTGCGCAGTCGGGACACGAGCTGAGCGGCGCCGAGCGAGCCGCCGCCGGCGGTGAAGAAGTCCGTGTCGCTGCCCGGTCGGGCACCGAGGACCGCGGCCCATTGCCCGGCGACCCACTCCATATCCTCGTCGAAGACCTCATCGGACCCACCCGCCTCGGCCTCGCCGGTCAGCGGCCAGGGCAGGGCGTTGCGGTCAACCTTGCCGGAGGTCTTCGTAGGCAGATCCTCGACGAGGGCCAGACGGGGAACAAGTGCGGCCGGCAGTTCGTCACGCAGGCGAGCCTCCCAGCTGGGAAGGTCGGCCTCGACGGAACCGGCGCCGGGCGCGAGGTAGCCGATGAGGACGTCCGTGCCGGCCGCGGTCTTCTTCACCGCGGCGGCAGCGCCTTCGACACCGGGCAGAGCCTGCAGAGCCGTATCGATCTCGCCGAGTTCGATGCGCCGGCCCCCGAGCTTGATCTGCTCATCGGCACGACCGACGAAGATCAGCCCGGCCGGATCATTGATGACGAGATCGCCGGACCGATACGCCCGGTCCCAGCCGAGGCTCGGCATGGGGGCGAACTTCTCGGCGTCCTTGGCCGCATCGAGATAGCGGGCCAGCCCGACTCCGCCGATGATGAGCTCACCGGTCTCACCCTCGGCGACGGGCACACCCTCGGCATCGACGACGGCCAGAGTCCAACCCTTGAGCGGCAGGCCGATGCGCACCGGCAAGGATCCATCGAGCTTGGCCGCACACGCGACGACGGTCGCCTCGGTGGGGCCGTAGGTGTTCCACACTTCACGGTCGTCGTCGCTGAGCCGACGTCCGAGCTCGGGCGGACACGCTTCACCGCCGAAGATGAGGAGGCGGACATCGTCGAGGCTCTCCGCCGGCCACAGAGCGGCCAAGGTCGGCACGGTCGAGACGACGGTGATCTGCCGCGACGACAGCCACGGCCCCAGATCCATTCCGGACTTCACCAGTGCTCGCGGGGCGGGGACGAGGCACGCACCGTGCCGCCAGGCCAACCACATCTCCTCACAGCTGGCATCGAAGGCCACGGACAGGCCGGCCAGGACGCGGTCGCCGGGACCCAGCGGGTCCTCGGCGCAGAACAGGGCCGCCTCGGCATCGACGAAGGCCGCAGCCGAACGGTGGGTGACGGCCACGCCCTTCGGAGTGCCCGTCGAACCGGAGGTGAAGATCACCCAGCAGTCGTCATCGGGGGTGGGGGAACGCAGCTCAGACCGGCTGCGTGGTCCGCGCTCGGTGCGGGACTCGATGTGTGGTCCGGCGGTGACCACTCCGGTCACGGCCGCCTCGGTGAAAACGGTGCGCGCCCGCTCATCCGGGTCGTCGACGTCGACGGGAACGTAGGCCGCGCCGAGCATGAGAGTCGCGAGGATCGTCAGATACAGGTCCACCGAACCCGAGGGGACACGAATGCCGACCTTGTCACCGGGGCCGATGCCCGCTTCGGCCATCTCCAGTGCGAGATCGCGGATCGCAATGATGAGCTCTGAGTAGCTGAGCACCCGAGTGCCGTCATCGAGGGCAGGCTGATCGGGATTGGCAGCAGCCGACTCGAGGAGGACGTCGATGAGGGTGCGGTCCTCACGGGGCCGTAAGGGGGACGGGAACTGCGGTGCGAATTCTCTCACGGGTCTTCCGGGTCGATCGGGAGCTGACTGATGCCGGGCCGACCGGCATCGCCGGTGACCCTAACCCAGTAAGGTGTCGCGGACGTGAACACAGGTCGGGGCGCGAGAGCGCGTCCGGTCCCGGACAATGATCCTATCGTCACGATGCGAGTGCGATCGGCGTGGCGCGTCAGTTATCGTCACAGCGCAGTCGCCATCGTCGCGGCGAAGCAGCGATCGTCACACTGCGGGCGTCTGTGATCGAAACGAAGTCCTGATCGTCATGACCTGGGTATCCGTGATAGATGTGAGGAGACGGCCGTCCGCGGTCGACCAGCTGATTTTCAACGATGAGGAGCACGCCCATGGTCACAGTTCTCACCCACGCCACCGTCTTCGACGGCACCCGTTTCCTGCCCGGCACCCGGGACGTCGTCATCGACGGAGGACGGATCGCCTCGGTAGCCGAAGGAGGACAGGGATCACATAACGCCGGAGACGACTACATCGACTGCACGGGCATGACGATCATTCCCGGAGTCATCGACTGCCACGTCCACCTCACGAGCTCCGGAGCAGCCGCCGCCTCGAACTTCCACGATCCGTTCTCGCTGCAGTTCTACAACTCGGTGGCGAATATGGAAGCCACCCTCAGAGGCGGAGTCACTACCGTACGGGACGCAGGCGGCACCGACCTCGGGGCGAAGGTGGCCGTGGAGACCGGGGTGGTGCGCGGGCCGCGGATGACGATCGCGGTCAACATCATGTCCCAGACGGGCGGGCACGGAGACTTCCACCTCGTCTCCGGAGCCGACTCACCGTTCCTCGCACCGCATCCGGGCCGGCCGTCGGGAGTCGCCGACGGCCTCGAAGGGGTGCAGAGGAAGACTCGCGAGCTCCTGCGGGCCGGCGCCGACCACATCAAGATCTGCTCGACCGGGGGAGTGCTCTCCCCGCGTGACGACCCGCGCCACTCCCAGTTCACCGAGGCTGAGATCTCCGTCATCGTCGCCGAGGCGGCCGCCCAAGGTGCCGCTGTCATGTCCCATGCCCAGGGGGCGCCGGGCATCAAGAATGCCGTGCGCGCCGGGGTGCGCACGATCGAACACGGAATCTACCTCGACGACGAAGCCATCGACCTCATGCTCGAACACGGAACCTTCCTCGTCCCGACTCTGCAGGCACCCCAGGCCGTCATCAAGGCCGCCGACTCCGGTGCCGGACTGCCCGCCTCCGTCGTGGACAAGGCCCACCGCGTCGTCGCAGCACACCAGGAGTCGATCGCCAGGGCCCACGAAGCCGGAGTCCCGATCGCGCTGGGCACCGATGCCGGAGTCGGCCCACACGGTGAGAACCTCGAGGAGATCAGCCTGCTGGCCGGGGTGGGGCTGTCCACGACGGAAGCGCTCGCCGCCGGGACCTCCGTGGCGGCTCGCCTGCTCGATGACGATCGAGTCGGTCGCCTCGGTGAGGGCGGTCGGGCCGACCTCGTCGTCATCGACGGTGACCTGCGCACTGCCGACGTCCGAGGAATCGAGAACCGGGTCAACGCGGTCTACCTCGACGGTGAGCTCGTCTGAGCGGCTGAGCGGATCGGAACGTCGCCGAGGCGGTGCGCCCGGATCGTACGTCCGCAAGGGCACAGCCGCCTCGGTGGGTGAGATCGGTCTCGACCGATCTTCTGGTGAGGGAAACCTAACCTAATGGGGCTACCATGGGATTGACCGATCCATAGACCCCTGGCGTGTCGACGCGGCGGATATGCCCAGTGAGAGGAGTGCATCTCAACGATGAATCCGCTCGACTGGTCGTTTCCGATCGCCGTGACCTGGCTGATCATGTTCGGCATCATCATCGTCCGGGCCGGCGGCACCTTCCTCCTCGGACGTTTCGCCCGCAAAGGAATCCGCAAGTTCGACCGAGTCGAGAAGATCATGTCCGGACCCAAATACCGGCGCGCCGAGGATACGATCGACCGTTTCGGGGCACCCGTCGTGGCACTGAGCTTCCTCACCGTCGGACTGCAGACAGTGGTCAATCTGGCCGCCGGAACCACGGGGATGCGATACCGCCGCTACGTCCCGGCGCTCGCCGTCGGCGGATCGCTGTGGGCGCTCATCTACTCGACCGTCGGATTCCTCGGCTTCAAAGCGGTGGCCAAGGCCTACCAGGCCGAACCGGGGCTGACCGTCGGGCTCGGTCTCGTCTTCGTCATCGCGATCATCGGTCTGGTCATCGGACTGCGCAAGGATCGAACTCCCGCCGAGGAGGCGACCTCCGCCTCGGCGAACTGACCGATCTGCTCTGTCGCCTCTGCGCGCTTGCATGCGTACGGTCGAAAGCGTCCGTGTGGCAGACCGTGGTCCGGAGCCCTCGGCGAATTCAGTAAAGTGGGACAGCGTCAACGTCGACAGGACGAGACTGCTCGTCGACAGTGAGTAAAGGAGTCCCCGGATGGTCGTGGCCTGGTGGAGCATCATTCCGTTCGTTCTGCTGCTCGGGTGCATCGCGGTGCTTCCGCTCATCCCGGCCACGGAGAAGATCTGGGATCGCAACCTCGTCAAACTCATCGTCGCGCTCATCCTCGGTGTGCCGATCGCCGTGTGGTTCCTGTTCAGCGGGGAGTCCACGACCGTCATCCACGCGCTGCTCGAGTACTTCCAATTCATCATGCTCATCGGCAGCCTCTTCGTCGCTTCGGGAGGAATCTTCCTCGTCGGCGACATCAAGGCGACACCGCGGAACAACACGATCTTCCTCGCCATCGGCGGCGTGCTGGCCTCATTCATCGGCACCACTGGTGCGGCGATGCTGCTCATCCGCCCGATCCTCAACACAAACCAGGACCGCAAGCACCGCACTCACACGGTCATCTATACGATCTTCATCGTCGCGAACTGCGGCGGTCTGCTCACGCCGCTGGGTGACCCGCCTCTGTTCCTCGGCATGCTGCGCGGAGTGCCCTTCGAATGGACGTTCGGGCTGTGGCCGTACTGGCTCTTCGTCAACGCTCTGCTGCTCATCAGCTACTTCGCCCTCGACTCGAAGATGTACGCCAAGGAGCCGGCCGAAGCGCTGGCCAAGGACGCCGAATATGCGACGAAACTCGGCCTGCGCGGTGCCAGCGGTCTGCTGTTCCTGGCGATCATCATCATCGCCGTCGCGTTCATCCCGTCGGTCGACATGCATGCGATCGAGACGGGGCATTCGACTGCCTCGGACTATGTGCCGTGGCGTGAGGTCGTCATGTTCGTCTCCGCGGTGACGTCGTTCCTCGTCGGCGACCGCGGTGCCAGGTTCAACCTCAACAAGTTCACGTGGACGCCGATCCTTGAGGTCGGGGCGCTGTTCATCGGCATCTTCCTCACGATGATGCCGGCACTGCAGTACCTCAGCCAGATCGCCCACAAGATCCCGCTGGGCGAGATCTCTCTGTTCATCTTCACCGGCGGTCTCTCCTCCGTCCTCGACAATGCTCCGACCTATGTCACCTTCTTCGAGATGGCGGCTCAGGTGCCGGGCGAACCGAAGGTGGCGGGTGTGCCCGAGACCCTGCTCATCGCGGTCTCGCTCGGTGCCGTCATGGGTGGGGCCATCACCTACATCGGCAACGGGCCGAACTTCATGGTCAAATCCGTCGCGGACTCGGCGAACGTGGCAATGCCGAGCTTCGGCGGCTACGTGTGGTGGTCGCTGCGCCGCCTCGTGCCGATCCTCGCCTCGTTGGTGCTCATCTTCATGACCGGTTCCCTGTGGTGGATCCTGCTCGGAGTGCTGGTCGCGCTCGTGATCCTCGGACAGGCCGGTCGAGACCTGCGAGCGGCGAAAGTCGTGAAGGCGGACTGAGCCGACATGCTCGGAACAGTTGAGTCGCGCAGTGCGGATGCGGTGGGACTCTGAGTCCGCGCGGTGACGCCGGACGCAGTTATGGCGGAGACGGCGGCGGCGTGCGAGTCGCTGCCGGAGTCGGCCTGTACTTCACCGGAAACGGAGCCGTGTTCGCAGCGCTGCTGCCGTGGTATCCGCTGTTGGTCGACCGGCTCGGCCTGAGCTCCTGGCAGTTCGGACTCGTCGTCGCCTGCTTCGCCGGCGGATCGCTGCTGTCCTCGGCTCTGCCAGCTGCACTCATCGCCCGCTTCGGAGCTCACCGGGTCGTCATCGGCGGAACAGTGATGCTCGGTGTGGCCGCCTCGGCGACGGCGTGGTCGGTCAACGGCGTGATGATGGCGATCTGCCTGCTCCTGCTGGGGTGCTGCGATGCGATCGTCGACGTCGCGCAGAACGTCGTCGGCATCACCGTGCAGAAATGGGCCGGTCGCTCGATCCTGTCATCGATGCACGCGCTGTGGAGCTTGGGCGGACTGGTCAGCGGTGCCGCCGCAACCGCGGCTGCCAGCGCGGGTGCCGATATGCGAGTGTGGTTGGCGCTCATCGGCGTCGCGACCGTGCTCATCACGATCGTGGGCAGGCGACTCATCGGCGGCTATGCTTCGCCGAGACGGGTCGCGGATGACGAATCCTCACAGGGGAGCAGCAGCGGAGAGGAGGTTGCAGGGCGTTCGAAGCGGGCGATCCTGTTGGCGGCTCTGCCCTTGGCGATCGTGGCGATCTGCGGTGCCGCGGTCGAAGACATTGCGAACAACTGGGCGGGACTGTCTGCGGTCGAGTTCGCGGACGTTCCGGCCTCCTCGGCGGGGATCGCCTTCAGCATCGTCATCGGCAGCCAATGCCTCGGACGGTTCAGCGGGGACGCGCTCGTGATGAGGTTCGGGGCCGGTCGGATCGCGCGACTCGGTGGCGGGCTCATCGCGCTCGGCGGATTCGGCATCGTCTCAGCCCAGGAACCGATCCTGCTGCTCGTGTCAATGGGTGCGATCGGCTTCGGGTCAGCGACGCTCGTGCCCGGCGCACTCGGCGCCGCCGGCCGTCTGCCCGGCGTCGGACGGGCCGGGGGAGTGACGCTCGTTAACTGGCTGATGCGGGTCGGCTACCTCGGGACGAGTCCGCTGGTCGGAGTCATCGCCACCGGAGCCGGACTGCGATGGGGTCTCGGGGTTCTCGTTCTCGTCGGCATTCTGACGATGGTATTGGCGAACCGACTGGACGTTCGCAGAGCCTGAAATCTGTGCGAGTGGGCTCGGTAATGCGCACGGCAGAGAGGTGGGCTCGAGACTGCGCTGGGTGTGGGTGGCCTCGGGACAGCCGGAAGCGCGGAATGGTTCTGGAAACGAAGAATGTGCCGCTGCTTCGCTTCAATCGAAGTGGCGACACATGTGGTGGTCGGGCTAGCGGGATTTGAACCCACGACCTCTTCACCCCCAGTGAAGCGCGCTACCAAGCTGCGCCATAGCCCGTTACCGTACTCCCTCGTGGGCAACGAGAACTAGCTTATACCGATCGGCGGCCAACTGCCAAAACCGCGTTCCGTGACCTTCGAAAAACAGGTATCATCCCAGGTAGATACCGAAGAAGCGGGACTTGCTGATGCCTGACAGGGTGACCCGGTAACATTTCCGTTTCGTGATTGTTATGAAAGTGGACTAGGCCGCTATGCTTGGTACACCGACAAACTAGAGGAGTCGACATGGCAGATCTGGATTATCCAGTGTCTTTGCGGTACTCGCGCGACCATGAGTGGGTTGCGACCACGGATGACAATGCAGTAGTCCGAGTGGGTATCACTGATTTCGCCCAGGAACAGCTGGGTGACGTCGTCTATGTCGACCTGCCTGAAGCCGGGGATTCGGTCACTGCAGGGGAGTCCTGCGGCGAAGTCGAGAGCACGAAGAGTGTCTCTGACCTGATTGCACCTGTGTCGGGGACCGTCACCGAGGTCAACGACTCACTCGACGATTCACCTGAGACCGTGAACTCGTCGCCCTTCGAAGACGGGTGGATGTATCTCGTCGAACTCAGTGACCCCGCACAGCTCGAATCGCTGATGGACAGCGAGGCGTACAAAGAGCTCATTCAGAGCGAGGAGGCGTAATGTCGCAGAATCACGATCAGAATCGTCCGACCCCCTCGCAGCCCTGGTATGACAACGGACAGGTCCCGCAGTCGAAGAAGTTCCCGTTCGGTGCCGGCAGCGGCAACGGCGGTGACGAGTCGGCGACTCGGATGAACCCCCAGGTCGACCAGAACGGCCAGGGCAATACCCCTCCCTACGGACAACAGCCGGCCAACGGCGCTCCGCAGGCACCGCAGTACGGCAACGGTCAGAACTATGGCGCGCCCCAGCCGGCCAGCCAGCCCTATGCCGCAAACGGTCAGGGCAGCCAGGGGCAGCCGCAGTATCAGCAGCAGAACCAGAATGCGCCGCAGAACTTCGGCCAGCCGCAATCCGGACAGCCCCAAGGCGGCCAGCCGCAGGGCAGCCAAGGTCAGTACCAGTACGGTTCGAACGGCGCTGGCCAGTTTGCGCAGCCCCAGGGCAGCCAGGGCCAGCAGCAGTACGGTAACTATCCGCAGCAGGGCGGCCAGCAGCAGTACGGTTCGAACAGTGCCGGCCAGTATGGCCAGTTCGATCCCAACCAGCAGCAGGGCAGTCAGCCTGGCCCCGGACAGTATGGTCAGCCGCAGCCCGGTCAACCCCAGTCGGGCCAGCCGCAGTCCGGTCAGCCACAGGGCGTGCCGTCGAACGGCGGTCAGGATGCGATGAACGATTCGGGCAGCCAGCAGTTCCAGGGAATCCTGGATCCGCACACCGGAGAGATCCACCCCGTGCCCGACCTTGAAGGTCTGCAGGATGCCGACGCTCTGCTCGTCGTCGTCTCCGGACCGGACTCCGGTTCGCAGATCCTGCTCGACACCGACGTGGTCACGGTGGGCCGCAGCCCGAACGCCGACATCTTCCTCGATGACGTCACCGTCTCGCGCAAGCATGCCGAGTTCGTCCGTACGCCCAGCGGCTTCACTCTGCGCGACACGGGTTCGCTCAACGGCACCTATGTGGGTCGTCAGCTCATCGACTCCATCGAACTGCAGAACGGAGCCGATGTGCAGATCGGCAAGTTCCGAATGATCTTCCAGCAGCGTCCGCGCTCCTGACCGGGGGATAATGTCAAAAGTTGAAGTCGAGGTTGTCGGCGTCCGCATCGAAATGCCCGCCAACCAACCGATTCTGCTGCTCAAAGCCAGCGAACCTGCGTACTATCTGCCGATCTGGGTCGGTGCGATCGAGGCCAATGCGCTGTCGATCGCGCAGCGGGGGCTGACCCCGCCCCGTCCCATGGCACATGCTCTGCTGCTCGATGTCCTCGAGACGTACGATGCTGAGCTGCAGGACGTGACGATCACCGGCAAGGACGGCCAGATCTTCCTGGCCGAGCTGCACACGAACGACGGGAAGTCGATCTCCGCGCGCCCCTCGGACGCGGTGACTCTGGCGCTGACAGCACACTGCCCCGTCTACGTCGAAACACAATTGCTTGAAGAGTCCGGAATCGAAGCCCCCGAGGCCGATGAAGAGGAAGTCGCGCAATTCAGAGACTTCCTCGACAACGTCTCGGCCGAGGACTTCGAGACCGGCACCGAAAACACATGAAAGTGAAACAGTGAGTCTCCACACAGATCCGGTTCTGTCCAACAGAGAAATCGCCGCTGCCGGTCACGATAATCTCCGCGGTCTCGACGACTGGCGCGAAATGGATCCGAAGCAGCAGCCGACGTATCTCGACAGTGCCGCGCTCGACGAGGTGCTCACCGATCTGCGCAGCTCTCCTCCGCTGGTCTTCGCGGGTGAGGCCGATGTGCTCAAACAGCGGATCGCAGCCGCCTCGCGCGGAGAAGCGTTCGTCCTGGCAGGCGGCGACTGCGCGGAATCCTTCGACGGAGCCCAGGCGGATAAGATCCGGGCGCGTGTGCAGACCGTCCTGCAGATGGCGGCCGTGCTCACCTACGGCGGATCGATGCCTGTGGTGAAGATCGGCCGCATGGCCGGTCAGTTCGCGAAGCCGCGGTCGGCCGATATGGAGACCCGCGACGGAGTCACCCTGCCGTCGTTCCGCGGCGACATCGTCAACGGCTACGAGTTCACCGAGGAATCCCGCCGCCACGATCCGGAGCGTCTGCTCAAGGCGTACCATATCTCCGCCTCGACTCTGAACCTCATCCGTGCGTTCACTCAGGGCGGTTTCGCCGATCTGCGGTTCGTCCACGATTGGAACCGCGGCTTCCTCGCATCGAATCCCGGGTACCAGCGCTATGAACAGACCGCTGCCGAGATCGACCGCGCCATCCGCTTCATGGATGCCTGCGGAGCCGACTTCGATGCGCTCAAGACCACCGAGTTCTACGCCGCCCACGAGGCGCTGCTGCTCGAGTACGAACGTGCATTGACCCGCATCGATTCGCGCACCGGCGAAGCCTACGACGTGTCCGGACACTTCCTGTGGATCGGTGAGCGCACCCGCGAGATCGACGGTGCCCACGTCGACTTCCTGTCGAAGGTGCGCAACCCCATCGGCGTCAAGCTCGGCCCCACGGCCACAGCCGACGACGCTCTGGCCTTGGCCGAGAAGCTCGACCCGGATGCCGAACCTGGCCGCCTGACCTTCGTCACCCGCATGGGTGCCGGACAGATCGGCGAGTCGCTGCCGGCTCTGCTGGCAGGGGTCGGCGACCGACTGCCGCACGTGACCTGGGTCTGCGACCCGATGCACGGCAATACGATCACCTCGAACACCGGGTACAAGACCCGGCGCTTCGAAGACGTCATGGCCGAGGTCGAAGGATTCTTCAACGCCCACCGCGATGCGGGCACGATCCCCGGCGGACTGCATATCGAACTCACCGGCGATGACGTCACCGAGATCATGGGCGGAGCCACGGAGATCGACGATGAAGGTCTGCGGCGCCGCTACGAGACCCTCGTCGACCCGCGCCTCAACCACGATCAGTCTCTGGAGATGGCGTTCCAGGTCGCCGAGTACCTCACTCGCCGGAAGTAACAGCCGCCACAGACAATTCCGGGGGCTCCGCAGAATCTCTGCGGAGCCCCCGGAATTGTCTGTGACTGATGAGTCACGTTTATGACTGACAAGACACTCGTCTGACCGACGTGCCACTCGTATCGCTGACGAGTCCTACTTGTCTTTGTCCTCGTCCTTCTTATCGTCGGACTTCTTGTCCTTGGAATCGTCCTTCTTCTCGTCCTTCTTGTCGTCCTTGGAGTCGGACTCTTCCCTCTTCTCCTTGCCCTTGGACACGCGGACGATGATGAGCGAGTTCGCGGGCTTCGCCTCGGTGCTCTTCGGGAACTGCGAGACGACCTTGCCCTTGGGAACGTCGTCGGAGAACACCTCGTCCTTGCCGACGCGGAACCCGCGCTTGGCCAGGGTCGCATACGCTGCATCAAAGGTCAGACCCTCGACGTTGGGAACCGGGATCGGAGCGACGCCCTTGGAGAGGACGAGGTCGATCTTCTCGCCCTTCGACAGCTTCGTCCCGGGCTTCTGCGAAGCCGAGATGACGGTGTCCTCGGCGACCGTGTCGCTGTATTCCTCGTCGACCTTGCCGACTTCGAGGTTGACCTTCTTCAGCGCGCCTTCTGCCTCGTCGCGGCTCAGGCCTTCGAGCTTCGGGACCGCGAACTTCTCCTCACCCTTGGACACGACGACCGTGACGGATGAGTCGGGGGCGAGCTCTGCACCGCTGACAGGTTCGGTGCCGATGACCGTTCCGGCGGGTACCTTGTCGTCGAAGACTTTCTTCGGCTCAGCCTTGAGGTCGTTGTCCTCCAGCTGCGTGGTGACTTCTTCCACGGACTTGCCCGCCAACTCGCCGGGGACGATGGACGTCGGAGCCGGCAGGTTCGCCACGACGAACCACGCGACCAAAGCGAGAACGGCAACCACGGCGACGAGACCCACGAGGACCCGACGTCGACGACGTCGGGCAGGGGGCGCCCCCGCCGAAGCGGCCGCGGAACCAGCGACGACCGCGGCCTTGTCCTTGCCGTCCCGATCATCGTCATCGTCGCGGTCGGAATCCGAATCCTTCGATTCCTGCTCGCCGTCGGAGTCCTCCTCTGCAGAGGAATCGTCCGTTTCGTCGGCATCTGCATGGTCGTCGGAAGCCGCGTCGTCTGAAGCTTGAGCGTCGGCGGAGTTGCCTTCTGCGCCAGCACTGGCTGCTGCAGCGGCACCGGCCGCACCGACTCCGGCCGCGGCGATGGCGCCACCGGCAGATTCGTCCGAGTCATCGTCCGAATCGGCGTCATCGGATCCATCCGTGGTTGCCGCCTCGGCGGAAGAGTCGTCACCATCGGCATCATCAGCTGCATCAGGAGCACCCGCTGCGTCGTCCTCTTCGCCTTCGAGGTACGGGATCTCGTCGGTGCGGGAGCGCTTCTCCTTCGGGGCCACCTCGCCGAGGTCGATGCTCGCGGTGAGCACGGGGGAGTGCTCGCCTGCTGCGATCTGCGGATCTCCGAGGTCGAGCTCGGCGTCGCTCATCTCCGCTCGGGCTTCGGCCAACGCCAGGCGGAATTCGGCGGCATCGGCCGGACGATCCTCGGGATCCTTCGACGTCGCCCACAGCACGAGTGCGTCGAGTCGCGGGCTCAGATGGGCTACGACGTCAGACGGCGGCGGAACCGTGTCGTGGACGTGGCGATAGGCGACCTGGATGGGCACATCGTCGGTATAGGGCTGAGCGCCGGTGAGCATCTCGTAGAACATGATGCCGACCGTGTACAGATCGGTGCGAGCATCTGCTCCGGCCCTGGTGACGAGCTCGGGAGCGACATAGCCGACGGTGCCGATCAGGGTCTTCGTCGTGGTCGCCGTGGTCACGGCACGCGCCAGACCGAAGTCGGCGAGCTTGACCTGACCGTCGGTGCCCAGCAGCACATTGTCTGGCTTGAGGTCACGGTGGATGATGCCCGTCGAATGCACGGCCTCCAGTGCAGCGAGGATCGCGTCGAGGACGACGATCGCCTGCCTGGGAGTGAAGGTGCTGCGGTGTTTGAGCTCACGGCGCAGAGTCACCGACGGCAGGTGCTCCATGACGAGGTAGACGATATCGCCGTCGCGCGCCTGATCGTGGATGGCCACGAGGTTCGGGTGGGTGAGGCGACCTGCGTTGATCGCCTCCCGACGGAAGCGTTCGACGAAGGTGTCATCGGAGATGAGGTGCTCGTGCATGACCTTGATCGCGATCTCACGGTCGAGACGCAGGTCGGTGCCTCGGTAGACCATGGCCATACCGCCGCGGGCGATCTTGGCATCGATGCGATAGCGGTCATTGAGCACCATGCCGATGCGGGGATCTCGGCGGGCGGTCACAGGGCCTCCTGCATACGTGTACGCTGCACCTGGACGGCGCGGACGAAGGCCTTCGTCTCCGGCAGCAGTCCGTCCGCGTGGACCGAGCGCAGGTCCTGGTAGTAGCCGGCGATGGCTTCGTTCTCCGATTCGGCGGTTTCGACGAGCCAGCCGAGGATGACGGTACCGGCGACGATATTGTCCTCGACGTCGAGCAGGTCGAGTCCGCGGCCGACGATATCGGACGCCCAGCGACCGGAGCGGGGAGTGATCTGCATGATGCCGATCGCATTGCCGGCCGAGACCGTCGTGTGCTGGAAACCGGACTCCTGCGCGGCGACTGCCTGCATAAGGGCGGGATCGGCGCCGAGTTCGAGCGCCAGAGAGGCGACGAGCAGCTTCGCCTGCGCCGGGGCCGGATGGCGACGGTGCAGCAGAGTAGATTTGTTGAGCCGCGCCGCGTGGAGCACTGATGGTCGGATGCCCTCGACCTGTGCGCTGGCCGCGACGCGGGGGATATCACTCGGCGCTTCGGGGGCGGTGCGACGCGGGCGGGCCTGCGATGGGCGCAGCAGGAGCAGTTCGCCGACTTTGATGAAAGAGTCGTCGCCCATGGCATTGGCCTGCCGTAGGGTCGCCGGTGAGATTCCGTGCCGTGCGGCTATTGCCTGCAGCGTCTCGCCGGGAGCGACGATGTGTGAGGGGTCGTCATCGGGCAGATCGTTCTTCTCCGGCAGCGACAGGACCTGGCCCTGGTGGAGATTCTGACGCGGCGAGATGCGGTTGAGCTCGGCCAATGCGGGCACGGAGACGCCGTGCTTGCTGGCCACCCCATAGAGGGTGTCGCCCTGTTTGACCTTATATGTGCGACCGCCGTGGGTGACGGGCACGGTCGCACTCGCGGTGCCGGAGATCCACTGCGGTCCCGTGGTCGCGGCCGGCGCGTTCTCGTCATGGGACGTGGCGTTCTCGTCAGCGGTCGCGGGGGAGCCCGGTCCCTGCGTTGTCGCCGAGGCGGCCGGTGCGTCCTCGTCGGGGGAGTCGGTGGTGGGGGCCACCTCGGTGGGGGATTCGTTTTCGGGGTCGACCCGTTCGGCTCCTGGGATCGGACCGGTCGAATTCACCTTCGATGCGGCGCGGATGTCAGGAGCGGCGGTGACGGGCTCATGCCGTCGCGGTCGTGTCATCTGTCACCTGTTGACTTCATGTCGAGTGGGGAAGCTACGCTCCCCAGCCTAACGAGTAGGCAGGCCCGACCCGAGCATTCGGCACCGCATGGCGGGGTGTTTCTGCCGAATATTGCTACGCTTGAGGGCGTGAATACTGAAGAACTCGTCCAGGACTGGGCCCCGCTGCCCGATATCGCCGAAATGACCGGGCTCGGCATCTCCCAGGTGCGCAGGCTGCTCGAAGACGGCGCTATCTGTGGAATCAAGATCGGCACACCGAAGGTTCTGCGGGTTCCGTTGGCCTTCTTCGTCGACGGCGAGGTCGTCAAATCGCTCAAGGGCACCCTGCATACCCTCTATGACGCCGGATTCGACTATGAAGAGGCCATCGTGTGGCTCTTCACCCACGACGAGTCCCTGCCCGGTCGTCCCATCGACCTGCTTCGTGCCGGCAACAAGAAGGAAGTGCGCCGCCGCGCTCAGGCCCTCGCATTCTGATCTGACGGGCTCAGCCCGTGCGCTTTGCCGGGCTCAGCTGGAACGGTAGCTCAGCGCTTTCGCAAATCCCTTGAGTCGCTCCTGCGCCGCCGACCCGATGCGCACCCGCGCCGAGGCGGTCGACCCTTCCGCTGGCACTGCACTGGCGTCGCCTCCCGCCCACGTATCGACGATCGTCGCTGCGTGGGCGTGCTTGTCCGCGATGAAGGATTCGACGGCGGCGAGGCCGCCCGAGGCCGAGATCATGTCAACGCATTCGGCCACCTCGGTGTCGGTGAGATCCGGATCGCCCAGACGGGAGGCGAGGACCCCGAGCTGATCGGCCGAGATCCGGGCCGCAGTCTCGGCAATGAGCACTGTGCGTTTGCCTTCGCGGATATCGTCCCCGGCAGGCTTGCCCGTTGCCTCGGGATCACCGGCGATGCCGAGGACGTCGTCGCGCAGCTGGAACGCCTGACCGAGGGGAAGTCCGAAACCGGAGATCTCCTCAAGCAGTACACAGTCGGCTCCCGCCAGGGCCGCACCGAGGAGGAGCGGCTGTTCGACCGAATACTTTGCTGACTTAAAGCTCAGCACTTCCCACGCACGATCGGCGATCCGCTCGTCTTCGAGGGGGATGACCTCGGCGAGCACATCGAGATACTGGCCGACCATGACATCGCGGCGCACGGTTCCGCGCAGCTCACGGGCCGAACGGCTGTCTCCCAGAACCTCCTGCGACCGCTCGAAGAGCTCCTCGCTCAGCGCCAGGCAGATATCGCCGATGACAATGGAGGCGGAGACGCCGAAGGAAGCGCCGTCGCCGCGGAATCCCGAAGTCCGATGTCGGGCTTCGAACTGACGGTGCAGGGCGGGCCGGCCGCGACGGGTGTCCGAATTGTCGATGACGTCATCGTGGATGAGCGCGGCGGCGTGGAGCAGCTCGAGCGAACCGGCTGCCTGAGCCAGGCCGACGGCGACATCGGCAGAGGCCTCGGTCATGGGACCGGCAGGGGCACCGTTCGACGTGCCGGCGCGGACCTCACCGCCGGCGAGCTGGAAACCCCACCACAGCAGGACGGGACGGATCCTCTTGCCGCCGCGGGTGAACTCGATGAGTGCTTCGCCGATCGCTGTCGCATCGGGGGAGATCGCTTCGAACTCGGCGGCCTTCTCGGCGAGGAACGCCTCCAGCTGGGCAGACACCGCGGTGGCGATGGTCTCCGGAGAGTCGAGGGACTCGACGAGGGCAGGAAGCGCACCTGTCGTGGTGGACGGGACAGTGTCGGTACCGGCCGGCGCGGCGGAGTCAGGGGCGTCGCCGGGCGTCGCTGAGTGGTGCGAGGTCATGAACCGATGTTTCCGCCGACGGTCACGATCGAATTCGCCTTGTCAGCGGAATCCTCGGCGACAGTGACGACGAGGACGCTGTCATTGTCCTTGTGCTTGAAATTGACCACTCGGGCGCTCTTCGTCTTCGTCTCCTCGCCGAGGGGCTCGAAGTCGGCCTTGCCGAGCTCCTTCTCGTAGAACGCGAAGATGTCCTTGGCATCGGCCTTGGCGCGCACGACGAGGCTGACCTGTTCGGGCAGCTTCTTGTCCTTGTCGTTATGAGCCTTGACCGTCGCAGCTGAGAGAACTTCCGAACCCGGGTACGGCTTGATGTACTCGGGCAGATCCTTCACGTCATTCGATGTGTTGGGATCTGAGCCGGTGGCCTCGGTCGATGCTTCGGCCGAGGCAGCCTCGGTCTCGGACGGGGCGGCGGAGGTCGAGGTCTCCTGAGATGCCGAAGGGGTCGCTTCGGCTTGATCCCCACCGGTTCCCGAGCAGCCCGCAAGAGCGAGAGCGGCAACGATGGGCAATGTCATGACAGCGGTGCGCGATACCATACTTCAAGAATACCCGGACTGTTCGGCGGAGCCGAAAGGAACGAGCGCAAGGGGCGGGCGATGAGTCGGAAGCAGCTGGCACGATCCGGTGGTGATCTGAGCCGACTGGGCACGGACGACACAGGTGCCACCATGCTCCACCTCGACATGGACTCGTTCTTCGTCTCCGTGGAACTGCTCAGTCTTCCGCACCTCGTCGGCCGCCCGGTCATCGTCGGCGGACGCAGCGGCCGCGGAGTCGTCGTCTCAGCCAGCTATGAAGCGCGCGAGTTCGGAGTGCACGCGGCCATGCCGATGTCGCGGGCCATGAATCTGTGCCCCATCGCCGAGGTGATCCCACCATCCCATGGCCTGTATTCCTCCTACTCCCGCCAGGTCTTCGACCTCGTCGCCGAGGTGACCCCCGATGTGCGGCAGGTCAGCGTCGACGAAGCCTATATCGACGTCTCCGGAGCCGTGCGCCGCCTCGGCTCCCCGGTGGAGATCACCACGCAGCTGCGGGCACAGATCCGGGAGCGGACCGGTCTGAGCGCCTCAGTCGGCATCGCCGTCAGCCGGGTCGTGGCCAAACTCGCCTCAACCAGGGCGAAGCCGAACGGTCAGCTGCTCGTGCCCGCGGCAGCGACCCAGGAGTTCCTCGACCCGATGCCGATCGAAGCACTGCCCGGGGTGGGGGAGAAGACACAAGAAGGGTTCGCCCGCTACGGAATCCGGCTCATCGGCGATCTGGCCGCCGTGGACGAGGATTGGGCCGCACGCGTCTTCGGCGCCCACGGACATCACCTGTGGCGGGCCGCTCACGGCCAGGATTCCTCCGGATTCGACCAGCAGGCGAAGGAACACACGATCAGTGCGGAGAACACCTTCGGCGAGGACATCTGGGACATCGCTGTGCTCGAACACGAACTGCTGCGCCTTGCCGACAAGGTCGCATACCGGGTCCGGGCGGAAGGGAAAGTGGCGACGAGCCTCGGACTGAAGTACCGCCTCGGCGATTTCACGACTCTGTCGCGGTCGGTGACGCTGTCGGCTCCGACGGATCTGGCAAGGGAGATGTACGAGGGGCTGCGCCCGGCGCTGCGCAAGCTGCGCGAGCAGCGTTCCCAGGGTGTGAGGCTGCTCGGAGTCCGGGCCGCCGGCCTCAGCGATTTCGCCGTCACCGGGCGGCAGGCCACCTTGGATGAACCGGAGCATTCCGGACGTGAGGCCGAGGTCGCCCTCGACGAGGTGAGGCGTCGGTTCGGCAGCGAAGCGATCTCGCAGGCCTCGCTTCTGCGCAAACGTCCCGATACCTGAGCGCGGGTGAGCGGGAGCACAGTCTGAAGACCCCGTGGGAATCCGGCTCCAGACGGCCGCCGGAGATGTTTTTTCGGGCCTCAGAGACTATGATTGAGTGAAAGACTTGAGTATTGAAACGGGGGTTCGAGATGCCACTCTCCGATCACGAACAGCAGCTGTTGGATCAACTGGAGAAGCAGCTGCGCAGCGAAGACCCTCGTTTTGCACGCAATATTTCGGAAACCCAGGCCGCTGCCACGGGGCCCGGATTCTCCGCCAAACGCTTCGTCCTCGGCATCCTCATCGCTCTTGCCGGACTGGCCGCGACGATCCTCGCGATCTCGCTCGTCTCCAGTTCGGCATGGTGGATCGCTCTCGGCGTCGTCGGATTCGGCCTCATGGTCGCTGGTATGTACTGGGCGTTCAGTCGTCCCGGTCGTGTGCACACGACTCAGACCGATACTCGGAACTCCGGAACGAAGTCCGGCGGCAAGGGCAACTCCGGATTCATGAGCCGAATGGAAGACCGGTGGGAGAAGCGCCAGCGCGACGAATGATCCTGCTCGACACGATCAAGGCACTCTCGATATGAGAGTGCCTTTTTCAATCCCCACTCGGGTACTCGTGACCGCCGGTGCCGTCCTTGCCGGCGTCTTCGCATTCGCCGAGGCGGCCCACTGGAGATCGAGCCACCGACGTCTGGGAGACTTCGACCCTGCTCATGGCAGGCGATCACGGAGCGATCACCGGACCCGCCTCGGAGCAGCGCCCTCTTCGCGTCTCGGCTCCGAGACGCTGACATCGGCGGACAGCGACCAGATCATCGTGGTCCTCGGATATGCCAACCGTGGGGAGCGGCCGAACGGAATCAACCGTTTCCGGGTCAGCGCCGGTCTGCGGACGATCGATCCGACTGCGCGTTCGAGCCTCCTCATCTTCTGCGGAGGAGCCGTCACAGGCAGAACACCTGAGGCCCTCATCCTCGAACGCTTCGCCCGAGAGGAACTCGGCTTCACCGGCAGATCACTGGTGGAAACGCAGAGCACAACGACGTGGGAGAACATCGCCAATGCGATCCCGATCATCGACCGGGAACTCACCCCGGCTGCGACGATCAGCATCGTCTCCAATTCCCACCATGCCGAGAAAGCCCGTGACCACCTGTGTCAGATGCGCCCGGACCTGGCGCGCCGACTGGTTCGCGGCGGAGACTTTCGATTCGGGGAACATCCGCTGATCAAACCAATCGCCGCCGTGCGCGGACTGATTGCCTTGAAAGCGCTCGACCGAGAGAACGCGAGGCAGGCTCTCAGGAGCTAGCTGACGGGAAGGCTCAAGCACAGAGTTGAAGCGGGCCGCGCATGGGACGTCGCCGCGGAGAACCGGAATGCGAAGAGGCGGCCCCGGAGGACCGCCTCTTCGTGCATCGACCAGAGTCGTCAGGCCATCAGTTCGGGGCCGTCAATTCGGACGATTGAACAGGCTCGCCGGCCAGATCTTCGCGGAGATCCGACTGCCCGGCGTGGCTCGCTCCGACAGGTCGCTCTTCACCTCGTCGACGAGTGCACGCACCTCGGAGTCGTCGAGAGGCTCCGAGGTAGCTCCGTAGCGCTGGGACTCGAGAGCATCGACGAACGCACCAAGAGCCGAGTCATCACGATCCGATTCGGTCGGACGTGACGGAGCCGGACTGCTCAGCCGCCGCAGCCGTTCGTCCGAACGATCGGGCGACGAGGAACCCGCAGCCTCTGCACTTGCTCCGGCGGCACTGGAACCGACGGCCGCCTCAGCGGCGGACCTGCGCACAGGTTCCCCGGTGTCCGGGTCGATCTCAGGCGCTGTGGACCCCGCATCTGCACTCTTCGAACTCGTGGTGTCCGCGGAACCGGCGGCAGCGCCACCGGCAGCTCCGGCAGCCGGGGCGGCACCGGCGAGAACGAGCTCATTGAAGCGCAGCGTCCGACTCGAATCCAGGCTCTGCCCGTAGTCGGTGGCCAGAGCGCGCACCTCGGTCCACACGGCTTCGAGATTGTGCGGATCCTTTGTCCGGCGCGACCGCAGGATCGAACGCCAGATTGCCGGCAGTGCGGCGAGCAGCAGCAGGACGAGCACGATCACCGCAATGCCGAAGACAGTGCTGAGATCCGAACCGGCAGGCTCTGCGGCCTGGGTACTCGTCTCCTCCTCGGTGGGCTCTTCGGAACCGCCGGTCGGTGACGCGGACTCTGTGGGTTCTTCGCTCGGGCTCGCCGACTCCGTCTCGTCGCTCTCCTTCTGCTGGTCGGTGCCGTTGGCGAGAGTCCACTTCGGAGGATCGCCGGCAGGGCCGCCCGGGGTGGGCTCGAAGCGCACCCAACCGGCGCCTTCGAAGTACAGCTCCGGCCAGGCATGCGAATCCTGCATGCTCACGTCGTAGCCGTCCTCGCCCTGATCTGCGCCGGCGTATCCGACACCGATGCGCGCCGGGATCCCCATTGTGCGGGCCATGATCGTCATGGCCGAGGAGAACTGGACGCAGTAGCCCTTCTTGTCGGCCAGGAAGTCAGAGATCGCATCGCCGCTGGCTCGTTCGGGAGCATCGAGCGAATATTCGAAATCGCCGCCGCGGAAGTATGCCTGCAGCATGACTGCGGCCTCCCATTGATTGTCGGCATCGGCAGTGACTCTCTCCGCGGTCTCCTTCACGCTCGACGGCAGGGATTCGGGGACGGCGAGTTCGGTCTCGAAGTCGCTTTCGGAGACCGGGGTCGCCGACTGCAGATCCTCGACGTCGGGATTCGGGGACAGATAGTCCATCGAATACTGCAGACCACCTGTCTTCTCACCGTTGCCGACGACCGTCAGAGTCTTCTCGTCGAAGATCCACCGGCGGTCGAGGTCCTTCGGCTGCTGAGGAGCATACGGTGACGGCAGGTACTGCTGGTTGTAGTTGTCGCCGACGGCGACGCTGATCGTCTCCTCGTTGAAATTCTTGTCCCGCGGCATCCCCTCGGGCCACGGCATGCCGTCGGCGGCGATCGCGAAGGGATCGAGGCTGAACGGACTCGGTGCCCAGTTCTCCCCGTCGAAGTCATCGATCGAGGTCAACCGGATCGGATCCGTTTCCTCGGCCGTCGTCTGGTAGCTGAACAGCGTCTCATCATCGCGATCGCCGAGGTTCTGGCGCAGGTTGAGGAACGGGTTCGTCACCGTCAGATCGCCCTGGCCCTTCGACGCCCGATCCGGAAGAGTCGGCACCGGCGGCAGGAGAAGTGGCAGGCCGATGCCGATGGCCAGAGCCAGCGCTCCGGCCAGGATCGCCGTCATCCCTCCGCGCCACCGGGTTGCGGGCAGATAGGGGCTGAGCATGAGCAGCAGGAACGCCGCGAGGATCGCGACCACATGCCACCACTTCACTTCCTGGGCGGCGAAGTAGACGGGGATCATCCACAGCACGAGCAGCAGCACGCCGCCGACCTTCGGCGCCCGCAGATCCGAGACGAGACCGTCGATGAGGATCGTGATGAGGGTGAAGGTGATCGTGAGCATCGCGATGAAGCCCGGTGTGCTCGCTGCCGGGGAGCGGTCGCATAGAGGTCGCTGACTCCCTCGGAGAGCAGGTCGATCACCGTACCGAAGGACTCACCGGTCGGGATGAACCCGAGCACCAGCGAATCTCCGGCGCAGACGACGAAGACGGCGATGATGCCGACCACGCACTGGGCGATGACCGCGGTTCCGGTCGAACGCAGCGCGGGAATGGTGCGGAAGACGGCGCCGATGATGACGACGACGGCGACGGAGACCATGACGGGAGGCAGCCACGCGAAGTCCTTGAACACAGCCGACACCGCGACCGCGGTCAGGGCCATGGCGGCGAAGACGACGATCGCTTCGAGCCATCCCGTGCTCGGACGCTCATCGGTCGTCGATACGGGTGCCGAATGGTCCTGCGTCGGAGGCCCGGAATCGGCTCCGTGCGGACGGGTGACAGGGGCATCGAGACTCATCGGCGCACCCCCTGAGGAGTCGAGATTGCGCTGCCGTCAGCTGCGGAGGCAGCACCGGAGCCGGCGGTGCCCGGTCCGGGTTCGGCAGAAGTCCGGCCGGTGCCGGACCGGGATCGCTTGGACTCGAAGGTCGTCCATGACTCCGGCAGATCCTCGCTGAGGCCGAGCATCGTCAGATCGTCGATCTCGCTGAGGGTGCGCAGAGTCACCGGCACGCGACGGGAGAAGTGCGAGGCGAGTTCCTGCCCGCGTCGATCACCGACGGAGCAGATGACGATGTGATTCGGGTTGTCGTGTGCGGGCAGTTCGACCTTGCCCTGACGCACAAGGGCGGAGAGCAGACGCAGCTTGTCGATCTCGCGGGCTCCTTTGAATCTGATCCGGTGTCCGGGCGCGACGACATTGACTTCGTAGTCGGCCCGGAGGAACGCCGTTCCGGCGGCGGTCGCCGCGGCCAGCAGGAACTCGATCTCGAGATCGCTCGGCTCCTCGGCTCCCTCATCGGCGACGAGGTCGATGAGGATGAGCGAATAGAGCGTCTCCTCATCGGCTTCGTGCCGGACCATGAGCTCGCCGGACTTCGCCGTCGAGGGCCAGTGCACGTGCCGCAGATCATCGCCGGGTACGTATTCACGCGTGTGGAAATCGCGCGTGGTGTGTCCCGTGCGGACCTTGCCGTCATCGAGGCGGGCCGGCCGGATCGAGGAATCCTGAGGGATGCGTGCGGGCAGAATCGGAACTGACACGGCCACGGGGAAGGTCCCGTGGACCTTCTTCTTCATCTTCACCAGGCCGAAGGGTCCGAACACCGTGATGAGGACCGAATCGAGCCCGGAGACACCACGGCGGTTCGGGGTGAACGACGTCAGCACCGTCTGCGACGCCCCACGGGCCAGAGCCGGAACGTCGCCGGAGGTGGAGTCGCCGAATCCCTCGGCCGGAACGAAGTCGATGGTCGCGGCAGGAATCGCGAGCTGGCCGATGTTGGTCACGCTCGCCTGCACTTCGACCTCCTTGCCCTCGGCGGCCAGCGGGTAGCGGCCACCCGAAGGGGACAGCGTCACCTCGTGGAGGTTCGTGCTCATCGCGATCGACACCCGACGGGTGCCCCACAGGATGAGCAGCGCCGAGAGCAGAACCAGGCCGAGCAGCAGCAGACCGGCCGGCAGAAGGCCGGGCAGCGCGAAGCGGTAGGCCGTGATGATCAGGGCCGCCCCGGCAAGGACGAAGATGATGCCCGAAGTGCTCAGTCGCATGCTGTCACTGGTTCGTCGAGACAGGCACGCGGGACAGCACCCGACCGATGAGGTCGGCAGCGAGGTCCGCGTCGTCGCCGTCGCGGGGGATGATGCGGTGGGCGAGGATGTACGGGGCCAGTGCCTGCACATCGTCGGGAGTGACGAAGGTGCGCCCGGACAGAGCCGCGCGAGCCTTCGCCGCTCGCAGCAGGTGGACACCGCCGCGCGGGGAACTGCCGAGCAGGATCGCCTGATCGTTGCGGGTGGCATGGAGGATCGCCACGATGTATTCGCGCAGCTGCCGGCTCGCGGAGACATGGCGGACGATAGTGCGCGCCTGAGTGATCTGCTCGAGGTTCGTCACCGCGGCGGCGGACTCGAGGGGATCGTTCTGAATCTGGTTGTCCAGCAGGTCGACCTCATCGGACGTCGCCGGATACCCCAGGGAGATGCGGGTGAGGAAGCGGTCACGCTGCGCCTCGGGCAGAGCGTAGGTGCCCTCCATGTCGATCGGGTTCTGAGTGGCGACGACGATGAATGGCGTGGGCATCGGATAGGTCTGCCCGTCGATCGTCGCCTGGCCCTCGGCCATGCACTCGAGCATCGCCGACTGCGTCTTCGGGGACGCACGATTGATCTCATCGGCGATGACGATGTTCGCGAACACCGGTCCCTGCCGGAACTCGAAGTGACGAGTCTCCTGGTTGAACAGATTCACGCCCACGACATCGGTGGGCAGCAGGTCCGGAGTGAATTGGATACGGCGCACGGAGCCGTCCACGACCTTGCCCATGGCGCGGGCCAACAGGGTCTTGCCGACGCCGGGGACGTCTTCGAGGAGAACGTGTCCGCCGGCGAGCAGCGCGATGAGTGAGAGCCCGACGGCCTCATCCTTGCCCTCGAGAACCGAGTTCATCGCTGTGCGTGCCCGAGAGGTCAGATTCTGAACCCACTCGATGTGCTCGGCACCGATCACGGAATTGGTCTGTGTACCTTCTTGGCTGGTCGACATACCCTCCATTGTCCCTTAAAGCCGGCACCCCAGCCACACGAGTTTCTTTCAGCTTCGTCACTCCCACTTCTCCCCGCTCGCATTCCCTTCCCGCTCCCATTCCCTCCCCGAGGCGCCCCCACACCACTCCCCACCCTCCTCCCCACTTCGCTCCACGCGGCCCCTCCACTTTCCTCCCCACTCACCTCCACCTCGGCGCGGGGATCGTTTGAGATCCGCGGATTCTCACGGATTGCGGGCGATTTCGTCGCCCTCGCCGAGGCGGCCCACCCCCACCGTGAACGCAACGATTTCGCTGCACCCGACACTCCTGCGACGCGCCTCAGGGAAATTTTCCCCACTTTCCTCCACCTATCTGACCTGGGGAAACGATGGACTTTGAGCATCGGTGGGGAGAAATGCTGGAATCTGTGGAGGGAAGTGGAGTACTGTGGTTGCTATCGGAGCCGATGGGTTTCGAAAGGGGTGAGACGACATGTTCTTGGGCACTCATATGCAGAAGCTCGACGACAAAGGTCGCCTCATCCTGCCCGCAAAGTTCCGCGAGGAGCTGTCGCCCGGACTCGTTCTGACCCGTGGCCAGGAGAACTGCCTCACCCTGTTCCCCACCACGGAGTTCGAAGCCGAGCACGCGCGAATCCAGAACGCGCCGAAGACGAATAAGGAAGCCCGCGATTACCAGCGTGTGTTCCTGTCGGCGGCATCTGCGGAACAACCTGACAAACAGGGACGCATCACGGTCCCGAACATATTGCGGCAGTACGCATCACTGACACGGGAAGTCGCAGTGATCGGCATGGGCAACCGAGTCGAGATCTGGGATGCACCGACCTGGGAGGACTACCTCGTCGGCGCTCAGCAGGCCTTCGCCGAACGCGAAGAGGAGGTGATCCCCGGAGTGATCTGATTCTGCTCGGGTTTGATCCTTGCCCGCCGTGCTCGAGTTTCGGGGAACTTCCCCGTTTCCGAAGCTCGGACGTCCTGACACACTTCCCCGGTGGCAGGGCCACGGCGGTCAAGGTTCTGGCTCCAGCAGCACACCCCCCCCGACCACCCCCGTATGAAGGACCCACGAATGACAGCTCAGCACGTACCGGTGCTCCTGACGCGCGTGGTCGACCTCATCGGCGTCGGAGTCGAGGCCGCCAGGGAAGCTGGACTCGCCCCTGTCGTCGTCGACGGCACCCTGGGAATGGGCGGGCACGCCGAGGCAGTGCTCACGACCTTCGACGATGTCCACCTCGTCGGCATCGACCGTGACCTGCAGGCCATCGAGATCGCCACCGAACGTCTGGCCCCCTTCGCAGACCGCATCGATATCGTCCACGCCGTCGACGACGAGCTGCCAGACGTCCTCGCCGACCTCGGCATCGACGCGATCAGCGCGATCCTGCTCGACCTCGGAGTGTCCTCCCTGCAGCTCGACGAAGACGAACGCGGATTCTCCTACTCCCGGCCCGCGCCCCTGGACATGCGCATGGACCGCACTCAGGAGCTCACCGCTGAGAAGGTTCTGGCGACCTACTCCGAATCCGAGCTGCGCCGCATCCTCCGCGAATACGGCGAGGAGAAACTGGCCGGCAGGATCGCGAAGATCATAGTCACCGACCGAGCCCACACTCCGTGGGTGACCTCGGATCAGCTCGCGGCCATGCTCTCGCGGGTGATTCCGCAGACGAAGAAGAAGTCCCACCCCGCCAAACGCACCTTCCAGGCCCTGCGCATCGAGGTCAACGACGAACTCGGAGTCCTGCGCACCGCACTGCCGGCGGCACTGGAAGCACTGCACATCGGGGGAGTGGCCGTCATCGAGTCCTACCAGTCGCTGGAGGACACGATCGTGAAGAAGACCTTCCGGACGGCCACGACCTCCTCGGCACCGCCGGACCTGCCGGTCGTGCCCGAGGAGCACCAGCCTTGGCTGAAGGAGATCATCCGGGGCGCCGAGATGGCTGACGAGAACGAAGCAGAGAGCAATCCGCGGGCGGCGAGCGTCCGGCTGCGGGCAGTGCAGAAGATCAGGGAGGCACGATCGTGAGGAATTCCCAGGCGGCCGCAGGTCAGCCCCACTTCACCGAACGCTCCCGCCGGCCCGACGAAGCCGGTGGTCAGCAGGGCGGAGCGAAGCTGCGGCTGCTCAAGTTCGAGCTGCCGAAGTCCCGTTTGCCCTTCTCGATGCTGTGTGTGGGGATCCTCCTCACCACCCTCGTGGCCGTGCTGCTGCTCAACATCTTCGTGGCCAACACCTCCTATAAGGTCGACCAGCTGACGAGTCAGAAGGAAGCCCTGGCCGAACAGAAGGACCGCCTCGTCGAGGACAACTCGTACCGCGAGTCCCCGCAGAACATCTCCCTAGCCGCCGAGGAGCTCGGCCTCGTCCGCGATTCCTCACCGGAATTCCTCGATGCGAAGACCGGGAAGATCATCGATGCGCCGGGAATCGACGTCAGCGGTGAGAAAGAGCCCACAGTCGTGCCCGGCCCGCGTGCCGATACACGTGATGACCTCCGACCCAATCTACGATCGGATGAGAAGCTCCCGGTCGTCGGGGGCAGCCCGAGCCAGGACGTGGCGGCTCCCAGCCAGGAGGCGCCGAAATAGTCCGAGCTCACCGGGACCAGGGAACGGCCTGACCGAAACATTCGCCGACCACACCAAGGACCGAGGACGGAGCAATGGGCTCAGCCAAGACCCGACTGAAGAGGAAACGCAAGGGCGACGGCCCCAATCTGCGTTGGCGGATGGGTATCATCGCCGCGGTGTCGGTCCTCGCTCTGCTCATCACCTCAGGTCGGCTCGTGTCGATCCAGGGCATGGATTCGATGAAGCTCGCGGAGAAGGCGCTGTCGAACCGACTCGTCACTCAGACCCTGCCGGCCGATCGCGGACAGATCCTGGCCTCCGACGGCACTGTGCTCGCCGACAGCGTCTCCCGCTACCAGCTCGTCGTCGATCAGCAGAACGTCGCCCAGTACGAAGTCGACGGCAAACTCGTCGGTGCGTGGGGTGCGGCCGAGGCCCTGTCGAAGCCGCTCAACACCGACCCGGGTCTGCTCTACCCCAAGCTCGTCGGTGAGAAGCGCTGGAACCCCGTCGCCAAGGGACTGACCTCGGAGACCTGGCGTGAGGTGAAGAAACTCGACGTCCTCGGCGTCTCCGCTGAGGAGTACTCTGTGCGTTCCTACCCGGCCGGCGGAGTCGCCGGCAACCTCGTCGGCTTCCTCAGCTCCGACGGCACGGCCCAAGCCGGACTGGAGAAGGCCTATGACGAACAGCTGTCGGGCACGGACGGTCAGCAGCAGTACGAACGCGGTGCACGCGGAGAGATCATCCCCCTCGGCGACAACAATATGAAGGACGCCGTCGACGGTCAGGGACTGCAGACGACTATCGATCCCGCGATGCAGTACTACGCTCAGCAGGCGATCGAAGAGCAGCGGAGGAAGCACAAAGCCGAGTCCGCGTCGATCGTCATCAAAGAGGTCAAGACCGGACGCATCATCACCGCCGCAGATGCTCCCACGGTCGATCCGAACTCTCCGGGCAAAGTCGACGGCCCCGACCGCGGTTCGCGCATCTTCACCGACATGTTCGAGCCCGGTTCGACCGCGAAGATGGTCACGGCCGCAGCCCTGCTCGACAAGGGACTCGTCACTCCAGAGCAGGAGTTCACCGTCCCGGACAAGTGGAAGGCGCCGAACGGCGAAGAGTTCCGCGACTCCCACGAGCACCCCGACGAGAAGCTCACCTTCGCCGGTATCCTCGCCGAATCCTCGAATACCGGCACCGTGCTGGCCGGCAAGGAACTCACCGAGGCTCAGCGCTACGAATACATGAAGAAGTTCGGCTTCGGCTCGAAGTCCGGCATCGGCTTCCCCGCCGAGACCTCGGGCATCCTGCACCCGTACGAGGAATGGGACGGACGCACGAAGTACACCGTGATGTTCGGTCAGGGTGTGGCGGCGAACGCTGTCCAGACCACCGACGTCATCTCCACCATCGCCAACGGAGGAGTCCACGTCCCCTCTCGATTGGTCGACGGAATGGTCTCACCGAAGGGACGCGCCGTCTCTACTCCCGCCGGAGAGAAACAGCGCGTCGTCAGTGAGAAGGCAGCCGACGAGACCCTGCGGATGCTCGAGGGCGTCGTCGCCGAGGGCACAGGCAAGTCCGCCCAGGTCTCAGGCTACCGAGTCGCAGGGAAGACCGGTACCGCGCAGGCACCGGCCGCCGAAGGCGGAGGCTATGACGGATACACCGCCTCCTTCGTCGGCGTCCTGCCCGCCGAAGATCCCGAGCTCGCGATCTCCGTGACTTTGCAGAGGCCTCGCAACGGCTACTACGGTGGACAGGCCGCAGCTCCCGTCTTCTCCGACGTCGCGGGCTTCGCGATGCGGCATCTGAAGATCCCCCCGTCGACGCAGAAGCCCGACCTACCCGCTCGAGAATGGAAATGATGCGTTTTTCACAGCTGCTGCCGATCGCACCCGGCACCCTCCACGGTGACCCCGAGACAGAGGTCACCGGAGTCTCCCATGACTCTCGAGCGGTCTCACCCGGTCAGCTCTACGCGGCCCTGCCGGGCGCGAACGTCCACGGTGCGAAATTCGCCCCCGACCTGATCCGTGCCGGGGTGAACGCAGTGCTCACCGACGACGCCGGCTGGCAGCTCATCACCGAAACACTGAGCGCGGACGAATCCGACAGGCAGCTCCTCTCCGGAGTCACCGCGCTCATCGTCGAGGCGCCCCGTGCCGTGCTCGGGTTCGTCTCCGCAGCCGTCTACGGGACCGCCTCGGTGCCGGAGCTCATCGGAGTCACCGGTACGAACGGGAAGACGACGACGACCTACCTGGCCGACGGGATGCTCGCAGCACTCGGCCACCGCACCGCCGTCATCGGCACGGTTGCGATCCTCATCGCCGGCGACACCGTGCCCAGTGTGCGCACGACACCGGAAGCTCCCGAACTGCACGCTCTGTTTGCGAAGATGCGCGCGGCCGAAGTCGACACCTGCTCGATGGAGGTCTCCTCCCACGCGCTCAGCCAGCACCGCGTCGACGGGGCGCACTTCGCCGTCGCCGGGTTCACGAACCTGTCACAGGACCACCTCGACTTCCACAACACGATGGAGGAGTACTTCGAGGCGAAGGCCCTGCTGTTCACTCGCACGTTCGCCGATAGGGCCGTCATCGTCATCGAAGACGAA
Organism: Brevibacterium siliguriense; assembly: GCF_900105315.1. Taxonomy (NCBI): domain Bacteria; kingdom Bacillati; phylum Actinomycetota; class Actinomycetes; order Micrococcales; family Brevibacteriaceae; genus Brevibacterium; species Brevibacterium siliguriense. The sequence goes on from NZ_LT629766.1 coordinate 2,212,412, forward strand.
TGGGGCGAGCGGATGACCGAGGCCGCGCAGGTGCCTGCGCGCACCTTGGGCCGCGACGATCGCAGCCAATGGCGCATCGAACACACCCCCGGCGAAGCGGAGTTCGTGCTCCACCTCGACGACGGGCAGAGCATCCGGCTGCGCTCACCGCTGCCCGGCGACTTCAACGTCACGAACACGGCTCTGGCGGCCTCGATGCTCATCGAATCCGGGATCCCGGCAACAGAGATCGACGCGATCGGCCGCAGCTTCGTGGCCACGGTGCCCGGGAGGATGGAGATCATCGATGTCTCCGGACCGCGGGCGCTCGAGGAATCGCACCCGGAGATCCTGCCGCGGGCCATCGTCGACTATTCGCACACGCCCGACGCGATCGCGAAGGCATTGGCGACTCTGCACGCGGACTCCGATGAGCTCATCGTCGTCTTCGGCGCCGGAGGTGACCGTGACCGCGGCAAGCGCTTCGGGATGGGGCAGGCGGCTGCCCGTGAGGCTGATGTGATCGTTCTCACCGACGACAATCCGCGCACCGAGGATCCCGACACGATCCGCGCTGCCATCAGGCAGGGGATTGACGCCGAGGTGGATGCGGGTCGGGCACGTGTGAAGAAGATCATCGAGGTCCCCGATCGCGGTGCCGCCATCGATGAAGCGATTGCCGAAGCTGACCCCCGCGCGACCGTGCTGATAGCGGGCAAGGGGCATGAGACAGGCCAGACCGTGGGCACCACGGTCACCGATTTCGACGACCGGGCCAGGACACGCTCAGCGCTGTCCATGCGACTGGGCGGCGCACAACCAGGTAAAGTTCACAGATGATATGAAGCGACTGACTGCAGCCGAAATCGCAACCGCCCTGAGCGGCGAGTTGTACGGCATCGACCCCGAGACCCCATTGACCGCCGGTGTGGTGACCGACTCGAGAGAAGTCGGACCCGGCGATATCTACGTCGCCCGCCGAGGCGAGAGCTTCGACGGCATCGAATTCGCCGCCGCCGCCGTCGAGGCGGGAGCGGCCCTGATCATCGGCGAATCCGTCCCCACCATCGACGACGAACCGCTGCCGGTCGTCGTCGTCGCCGATGCCACCGAAGCGCTCGGCCAGCTGGCCAAGCACAGCATCGAAGCTCTGCGCGCAGACGGTGAGCTCACCGTCATCGCGATCACCGGATCCGTCGGCAAGACCACGGTGAAGGACCTCGCCGCCGACCTCCTGTCAGGCGAGGCTGAGACCGTGTGGCCGCCGAACTCCTACAACAACGAGGTCGGCGTCCCGCTGACGGCCCTGCGGGCGGTCGAGTCCACCCGCTTCCTCGTTCTCGAGATGGGGGCGCGGTCGATCGGCAACCTCGCCTACCTGACCAGCCTCATCCGACCCGATATCGCCGTCGAGCTCGCCGTGGGCACCGCCCACACCGGAGTCTTCGGTTCGATCGAGAACACCGCTCGGGCCAAGGCCGAACTCGTCGAGTCTCTGATCGCCGGGTCCACCGCCGTGCTCAACGCCGACGACACCCGCGTGTCCGCGATGCGCGAGGTCCTCGCCCCCGAGGTCAGCACACTGTGGTTTTCGCAGCGGGAGTCCCTGCCCGAATGGGTCGGAGTCGACGACCACGTCGTGCGCGGAACTTCTGTGTCCACGGATTCCTCCGGCCACCCGACGTTCACCCTCACCCTGCCCGGTGAGGAGCCCAAGGATGTGCGTCTGGCGCTCATCGGCGAACACCACGTCGGCAACGCCCTGGCGGCAGCCGCCATCGCCCACGCCTGCGCAGTCACGACGAAGTCGATCGTCACGACCCTGTCGACCTCCTCGGCGGCCAGCCGCTGGCGGATGGAGCTCATCGACTCGCCATCGGGCGTGACCGTGCTCAACGACGCCTACAATGCGAATCCCGAATCGATGCGGGCCTCCCTGAAGACCCTGGCCTCGATGGGGCGCGGCGACGAGGAGACCAGCCCGCGCCGGACCTTCGCCGTGCTCGGCGAGATGCTCGAACTCGGAGACGAGTCGGTGTCCGCGCACTCGGACATCGGCGAACTCGTCGTGCGCCTCAACATCACCCGCACCATCGTCGTGGGAGAGGGCGCCAAGCCGATCTTCAACGCCGCGAACCTCGAAGGCTCCTGGGGCAACGAGGCGGCCTGGGTCGCCACCGCGGCCGAGGCGAAGGATCTCCTGAACGCCGAACTCGCTCCCGGCGACATCGTCCTGTTCAAATCCTCCCGCGACGCCGGTCTGCGGTACCTGGGAGACGAAATCGCCGGAGTATCGGGGGCCCAATGATTGCCGTACTGCTCGCAGCCTGCCTGGCTCTCATCTTCGCCCTTGTCGGCACCCCGCTGTTCATCCGGGTGCTCGTCAAGAAGGGCTACGGCCAGTTCGTCCGTGACGACGGCCCCACCTCGCACGCGACGAAGCGGGGGACTCCGACCATGGGCGGAGTCGTCATCATCGGTGCCGCCGTGCTCGCCTACCTGCTCGGACACCTGTTCACCGGTTCCGTGCCCACGGCATCGGGTCTGCTCGTCCTGTGGCTGGCTGCGGGACTGGCGGTCGTCGGGTTCCTCGACGACTTCATCAAGATCAAGAAGCAGCGGTCGCTGGGCCTGCGGCCCGTACCGAAGCTCATCGGCCAGGCCTTCGTCGGAATCTCGTTCGCCGTCCTCGCTCTGCAGTTCCCGAACTCCTTCGGCGAGACCCCGGCGTCGACGAAGATCTCGTTCATCCGCGACACGAACCTCGACCTCGCGTTCGGTTCGGCGATCCTCGGACTCATCCTGTTCGTCATCTGGGCGAACCTCATCGTCACCGCGGTGTCGAACGCGGTGAACCTCACTGACGGTCTCGACGGTCTGGCCGCCGGCGCCTCGGTGGTCGTCTTCGCCGCCTATGTCGTCATCGGCACCTGGCAGTCGACGCAGAACTGCAACCTCATGTCCGAGGCCACGAACGCCTGCTACTACATGCGCGACCCCCGCGATCTCGCCATGGTCGCCGGCGCCATGGCCGCGGCCTGCTTCGGCTTCCTGTGGTTCAACACCTCGCCCGCGAAGATCTTCATGGGCGACACCGGTTCGCTGGCCATCGGCGGCGCCTTCGCCGGACTGGCGATCATGTCGCGCACCGAACTGCTGCTCATCGTCCTCGGCGGACTCTTCGTCATCATCACCCTGTCGGTGATCATCCAGGTCGCCTCCTTCAAGACCACCGGCAAACGCGTCTTCCGCATGGCGCCGCTGCAGCACCACTTCGAACTCAAGGGCTGGGCGGAAGTGACGATCGTGGTGAGGTTCTGGATCATCGCAGCCCTGTTCGTCATCGCCGGAATCTGCCTGTTCTACGCCGATTGGGTGGCCCGCATTGGCTGATGCACCCATCACCCCCAAGGAGATCCCGGCCGCACTGAACGGACCGAGCTCATCCCTGGCCGGACTGCGAATCCTCGTCACCGGCCTCGGCGTGACGGGAATCCCCGCAGCCGTCCACCTCGGCGAACGCGGAGCCGACGTCGTCGTCATCGACGGTGACGCCACCGCCGATGTCAGTGAGAAGGCGCAGATCCTCGAGGTCTTCGACGTCGACATCCGACGCGGACCCGAACACGTCGAAGGTCTGCCCGAAGGCGAACTCGACGTCGTCGTCACCTCACCCGGATGGCGCCCCGACCAGCCCGTGCTCGCGGCGGCCGCGAAGGCCGGAATCCCCATCATCGGCGAAGTCGAACTCGCGTGGCGAATCCGCGGCACCAACGACGCGAAATGGCTGGCCATCACCGGCACCAACGGCAAGACGACGACTACTACGATGCTCGAATCGATGCTGTTGGCCGCCGGACTCAAGGCCAAGGCCTGCGGCAACATCGGCACCCCGCTGCTCGAAGCGGTGCTCGAACCCGGACTCGAAGTCCTCGCAATCGAACTCTCGAGCTTCCAGCTGCACTGGCAGGAGTCGATGAGCGCCGACGCCGCGGCCGTGCTCAACATCGCACCCGACCACCTCGACTGGCACGGCAGCCCCGAAGCCTACGCGTACGACAAAGCGAAGATCTTCCACAATGCGAAGCTCGCCTGCGTGTTTAACTGCGCCGACGAAGTGACCCTGCACATGGTCGAAGACGCCGACGTCATCGAAGGGGCCAAAGCCATCGGCTTCACCTCCGGTGTGCCCCGCCCCGGTGAGCTCGGCGTCGTCGAGGACCTGCTGGTCGACCGGGCGTTCATCCCTCAGCGCTACTCATCGGCTGCCGAGCTCGCTTCCCTCGATGATGTGGCTGCCGCCACCGGCGTCGCGGGCTCGCGGCCGGCTCCGCACCAGATCGCCAATGCGTTGGCTGCCGCCTGTCTGGCGCGCGCCATCGACGTGCCCGGCCAGGCGATCTCCGCAGGACTGCGCAGCCACTCACTCGGTGCCCACCGCATGGTCACCGTCGCCGAAGCCGACGGGATCCGCTGGGTCGACGATTCGAAGGCGACGAATACCCACGCCGCGAATGCCTCGCTGGCCGCCTTCGACTCGATCATCTGGATCGCCGGGGGACTGCCCAAGGGTGCGGACTTCACCTCGCTGTTCGCCGACCATCGCGACCGTCTGAAAGCACTCGTGCTCATCGGCTCCGACGACTCGTCCTTCCGCGAGGCCATCGCTGCGACCATGCCCGACCTCGAAGTCGTGAGGATCGAACCGGCCCTGGCCGTGGACTCCGGTGTTCCGAAGCGCCGGGGTGAAGCCGTCGCCGCGGCCGCCGTCGCCGCCGCCGCTGGCCTGGCCGAATCCGGAGACACGGTTCTCCTGGCACCTGCGGCCGCGAGCATGGACCAGTTCCTCAACTACAACACTCGCGGCGAACTGTTCGCCGAGGCCGTCAACTCGCACCTGGAGCGCTGAGATGGGACGGCAGACCACCGCGAAGGCGGATGAACGTCGCCGCCGCAAGCTAGCGAAGACGACTGTTTCCGCATCCGCTCCGACACGGACGAGAGACGCCGGAACGACGGCTGCGACGAAGCGCTCCGGCGTGAAGCCCGCACCGAAAGCTCCCGCAGCGAAATCCCGCACCACGGGGTCTGCCTCGAAATCCGCTTCGGTGAAGAAGGTCGCCGCCAACTCCACAGGCGTGAAGAAGCCGGTGAGGAAGCCCGCGAAGGCCGCCGGGAAGAGTCCTGAGAAGACCGCCTCGGTGATCAGGAAGGCATGGAAACATCTCCGCAGTGACATCGCCGGCCTCTCCGCTCATCCGCTGACGACCTACTTCCTCATCCTCGTCTGCGTCGTGCTGCTCACGGGGCTGGGCCTGGTCATGGTGCTCTCAGCCTCATCGATCACCTCATACGACGGGGGAGCAGGCTCCTCCTTCGCCTACTTCAACAAGCAGGCGATGTACGCCGGAGTCGGCCTCGTCCTCATGTTCGCGGCGAGCAGGATGCCCCTGCAGTTCTGGAAGCGGATCGCGTGGTTCGCGATCCTCGGCGGGCTGTTCATGCAGGCTCTGGTCTTCGCACCAGGGCTCGGCAAAGAGACGAAGGGCAATGCGAACTGGATCGGCTTCGGCGGATTCCAGATCCAGCCCTCGGAGTTCCTCAAAGTCGCCCTCGCCCTGTGGCTCGGCTTCATGCTGGCCCAGAAGGCCGGGAAGATGACGACCTTCGGCCACGCCATGATCCCCATCGTCCCGGGAATACTCGCCGCCGCCGGACTCGTCGTCGCAGGCAACGACCTCGGCACCGGACTCGTCATCATGGCCGTAGCCGTCGTCTGCCTGTTCGTCGGCGGATTCCCGATGAAGTACTTCCTGCTGCTCGGCAGCGTGCTGGCCGCGGCCGTCGTCTTCTTCGTCCTCAGCTCCCAGAACCGCCTCGACCGCATCCAGGCGATGCTCACCGGGCATGCCGATCAGACCTCGGCGGACACGATGGGCCAAGCCTGGCAGTCCAACCACGGACTGTTCTCCTTAGCATCGGGCGGATGGCTGGGAGTCGGACTCGGCGCCAGCCGTGAGAAATGGTCGTGGCTGCCCGAAGCCCACAACGACTTCATCTTCGCGATCATCGGAGAGGAGCTGGGCCTCGTCGGCTCCCTTGTCGTCATCCTCATCTTCGCCGTCCTCGGATACGGAATGGTCCGAGTCGTGATGCGTTCGAACAGCCTCATGGTCCAGGTCGCCACCGCCGGCTTCTTCGCCCTCATCGTCGGCCAGGCCGGAATCAACATCGGCGTCGTCACCGGGCTGCTGCCGGTCATCGGTCTGCCGCTTCCGTTCGTGTCCTACGGCGGCTCTTCGATCATCGCCTCACTCCTCGCAGTCGGAGTGGTGCTGTCCTTCGCCCGCACAGAGCCGGGCGCCGAGGCGGCCATCGCCGCCAACAAGGATCGCCTGCGATCCTCCCTCGCCGTGCTTGCCCGCAAGAAAAGGAAATGAGATGACGAGCATCCTCCTCGCCGGTGGAGGCACCACCGGCCATATCTCGCCGATGCTGGCGATCGGCCGCGAGCTGCGCCGGCAGCATCCCGACTGGGATGTCGTGGCTCTGGGCACCCCCGACGGGCTCGAAGCCGATATCGTCCCCCGCGCAGACTTCGAACTGCTCACCATCGACAAGGTGCCGATGCCGCGGTCGATCAGTCCCGCCCTGCTGAAATTCCCCGGACGATTCCGCGGCAACGTCTCCGCCGTCAAACAGATCATCTCCTCCCGCAGCATCGACGCCGTGGTCGGCGTCGGCGGCTATGTGTGCCCACCGGCGTTCCTCGCCGCCAAACAGACGAAGATCCCGCTCATCGTCCACGAAGCCAACGCGAAACCGGGAATGGCCAACCGCCTCGGCGCCCGACTGACCTCAGCCGGACGCGTCGGCATCACTTTCCCGGACACCGAACTGCGCAATTCGACTCTCGTCGGCATGCCCATGCCCACGGAGATCACGGACCTCGACCGCAGCGACGAAGGACAGCGCGCGGGATTCCGTGCCGACCTCGGGCTGCGCGATGACCGTCCGGTCCTCATCGTGACCGGCGGATCCTCCGGCGCACAGAAGATCAACGAAGCCTTTCTCGCCACCGCGACCGCCTGCCAGGAAGCCGGAATCCAGGTCCTCCACATCACCGGAGCCGGAAAGGGCGACGCACTGCGCGAGGTCGCCGCCGAACTCAGCGACTACCACGTCGTGGACTATGTCGACGGAATGCATCGGGCCTACGCTGTCGCCGATCTCCTCGTCGCCCGATCCGGAGCCGCCACGGTCTCCGAAGCCACGGTCGCCGGAGTCCCGGCCCTCTACGTGCCCCTGGCCATCGGCAACGGCGAACAGCGCCTCAACGCCTCCGGCAGCGTCTCGGTCGGTGCCTCACTCATGGTCGACAACGCAGAATTCTCCCCGTCGACCGTCGTCGACACCATCCTGCCGCTGCTCGCCGACGAGCCCCGACTCGCGGAGATGAGCCGGGCGGCCCTGCAGCTGAACTACCCCACCGATGCCGCGGCCCGCATGGCCGCCATCGTCAACCACGCGCTGGAAGGCTGAACATGACCTCTGCGAACACAAGCCCCGAGAACATCGTTCCCGTCGGCGGCCTCGGAGCCGTCCACTTCATCGGCATCGGCGGATCGGGTATGTCCGGAATCGCCCGGATCATGGTCATGAACGGAGTCGAAGTCACCGGATCGGACGCGAAGGAATCCAACGTCGTCGACGTCCTGCGCACACTGGGCGCCAAAGTCACGATCGGACATTCGGCGGACAACCTCGGCGAGGCCGACACCCTCGTCATCTCCTCAGCCATCCGCAAGGACAACCCCGAACTCGTCGAAGCACAGCGACGGGGGCTGCGCATCCTCCACCGCTCCGGAGCACTCGCTTCGCTCATGGTCGACCGCCGGGCCGTGGCCGTGGCCGGCACCCATGGGAAGACTACGACCACCTCGATGACCACCGTGGCGCTCCAGGCCTGCGGAGTCGACCCGTCCTTCGTCATCGGGGGAGTGCTGTCGACGACGGGCACGAACGCCCACCTGGGCACCGGCGACGTCTTCGTCGCCGAAGCGGACGAATCCGACGGCTCGTTCCTCCTCTACGAACCGGCCATCGGCATCCTCACGAACGTCGAAGCCGACCACCTCGACCACTACGGAACCCCGGAGAAGGTGCGAGAAGCCTTCATCGAATTCTGCGACGGCATCCAGACCCGCGGCGGAACGATCATCGCCTGCGCCGACGACCCGGGATCCCTCGACGTCGCCCTGCACTCCCGCAGCCAGGGGGCCGACGTCGTCCTCTACGGCACCTCCGAGGACGCCGATATCGTGCTGCGTGACCTCGACTCCGGAATCGGCTCGACCTTCATCCTCGACCTGCCCGGCCGTGACGAAGCGCTGCCGGTCGAACTGCGGCAGCCGGGAATGCACAACGCGCTCAACGCCACCGCCGCGATCGCCGTGGCGCACAGCCTGGGTGCCGATGTCGAACGCGCCGCCACCGGACTCGCCGGCTACGGAGGCACCCGACGCCGCTTCGAAGAACGCGGAATCGCCGCCGGAGTGCGCGTCATCGACGACTACGCCCACCACCCCACCGAGGTGCGCGCCGTGCTCAGCGCCGCCCGTGGAGTCGTCACCGATGGCGGACGGGTGTGGGCGATCTTCCAGCCGCACCTGTACTCGCGGACGATGGAATTCCGCGAGGAGTTCGGACAGGCCCTCGGCCTTGCCGATGAGGTCGTCGTCCTCGACGTCTTCCCTGCACGCGAAGATCCCGTACCGGGAGTCACCGGCGCGCTCATCTCGGACCGGGTCCCGCACGAGAACGTGACCTTCCTCGAGTCCTTCGCCGAGGCGGTCCCCTTCGTCGCAGCCCGTGTGCAGCCCGGTGATCTCGTACTCACCGTCGGAGCCGGTGACGTGACGATCCTCGGACCCGAGCTGTTGAGCGCACTGGAGAGCTGAGGCCCATGGTGCCGCTTCCCCCGGCTCGGGCCGGTGACAACTCCACCGCGGACCTCACCGGAGTCATCCGAGCCCGGCGTCTGAAGACCTGGCGACGCCGCCTCATCGCCATCGGCATCGTGGCAGCGCTCATCGCCCTCGTCGCCGTCGCCTGGTTCTCGCCACTGCTGTCCCTGCAGAAGGTGCAGGTCAGCGGCAGCAAGTTGGTCGACACCGACAAAGTCACGAACTTCGTACTCGACAGCCAGAGCGGCAAGCCGCTGCCGCAGGTGCGCCCCGGCGCGGTCGAAGACTCCGTACTTGGGGAGTTCCCGGAGGCAGAAGCGGCCTCCGTCCACTACGCGGGGCCCCGGTCCCTGAAGATCGAAATCACCGACCGCACTCCCGTCATTGCGATCGAAGGCGAATCCGGCTATCGACTCTATGACTCCGACGCCGTCGATCTCGGCACGGTGGCCACAGCCCCCAAGAAGCTCACCGTGCTCAGCGGCGGAGGACACCAGCCGGACCGAGAGACCGTGGCCGCGGTCATCCGCTTCATGGGCGAACTGCGACCGGAGCTGCGCCGTCTGCTCGTGACGATCGAGGCCGAGGATGCCATGAGCCTCAAGGGACGCCTCGACACCGGACAGCAGAAAGCCACGGTCGTCTTCGGAGATTCCTCGGACGCCAGCCTCAAGGTGCGCACCGCCGCCCAGCTCACCGCCGAGGGCCGCACCGAGATCGATGTCTCCGTGCCCTCGGTGCCGGTGACGGATTGAGCCCTGCCACATAGGGCTGACTCGGTGTCGGGCTTCCGCGACGGCTCAGCGCGCCCGAGCCGTCACTATTGCCTCCGTTTGGCCCCGACACACCGAGCGTGAAGTTTGGCCGAAGTCCGACACTCCGGGGAGAATGGTTGCAGTGATGTTGTCCCGCCCAATAGCCTCAGGGCAGAGAACACAGACCGATTGCACACGCAGACCCTGCGTGACCGAAGCGCTTGAGACGAGGAACCGACTTGGCTGAATTCCCACAATCCGGAGCGGATATCAAGGTTGCCGGAACCGGCGGCGGTGGTGTCAACGCTGTGCAGAGGATGATCGACGTCGGCCTGCGCGGCGTGGAGTTCATCGCAATCAACACCGATGCTCAGGCGCTCGTCCTGTCCGACGCTGATGTCAAGCTCGAGATCGGACGCGACCAGACCCGCGGCCTCGGCGCAGGAGCGGACCCGGAGATCGGCCGCAAGGCAGCCGAATCCTCCGAAGACGCGATCCGCGATGCCCTCGAAGGTGCGGACATGGTCTTCGTCACCGCCGGCGAAGGCGGCGGCACAGGAACCGGCGCCGCCCCCGTCGTGGCACGCGTGGCCCGGTCGCTCGGCGCACTGACCATCGGTGTCGTCACCCGCCCCTTCACCTTCGAGGGACGTCGTCGTTCCGCTCAGGCAGAAGCCGGAATCGCGGCCCTGCGCGAAGAGGTCGACACCCTCATCGTCATCCCCAACGACCGTCTGCTCTCGATCTCCGATCGAAGCGTCTCCGTCGTCGAAGCCTTCCGCTCCGCCGATGAGGTCCTGCGCTCCGGTGTTCAGGGCATCACCGACCTCATCTCGGTCCCGGGCCTGATCAACCTCGACTTCGCCGACGTCAAGTCGGTCATGCAGGATGCCGGCACCGCGCTCATGGGCATCGGTGCGGCAACCGGAGACGACCGCGCAGTGCAGGCCGCCGAATCCGCCATCGCCTCCCCGCTGCTGGAAGCCAGCATCGACGGCGCCCACGGAGTGCTCTTCTGCATCACCGGCGGCGGAGACCTCGGACTCTTCGAGGTCAACGAGGCCGCACGCCTGGTCCAGGAAGCCGCGCACCCCGAGGCGAACATCATCTTCGGCGCCGTCATCGACGACAACATCGGCGACGAATGCCGCGTGACCGTCATCGCCGCCGGATTCGACAACACCTCGCCGAACGCGGAGACCGCCGGGTCCGACCAGATTCCCGCACCGATCCCGGCTTCCGCTCCGGCGGAGACCGAGACCGAGTCGCCCGTCGTCGCCGAGTCCGAATCCGAGACCGAGACACCGGAAGCCGAAGAGCCGACAGCTGCTCCGCGTCGCAGCGAGGAACACCAGATTCCCGCCACGCTGCCGGGTGAGCGCAGCAGCTCGAACTTCGACTCCGACCTCGATATCCCAGACTTCCTCAAGTAGTATGCTGCGCTCGAGGTTCGTCATCCCGGGCGGTCGCACCGCCCACGTCGCCTTCACCGACCGGCACGGCGGATACTCGAGCGGGGACTTCTCCTCGTTCAACCTCGCCCGCCACGTCGGAGACGATGATGGACTCGTCGCAGCGAACCGAGCCGCTCTCGCTCAGGTCATCGGCCTGAGCGGGGAGCGGCTCTCGTTCGTCTCCCAAGTGCACGGAACCGATGTGCACACCATCAACGACGAAGCGCAGCTGCGGCAGACGCCGGTCGAAGCCGATGCCCAGTTGACGGCGGTTCCCGGGCTCGGACTGGCGATCATGGTCGCCGACTGCACCCCGGTCATGCTTGCCGACGCCGACTCCGGCGTCATCGCCGCAGTCCATGCGGGACGCCCGGGGATGGCCGCGGGCGTGGTCGGAAATACGGTTGCCGCGATGCGCGACGCCGGTGCACGGGACATCCACGCGGTCATCGGACCCTCGGTCTGCCCCCGCTGCTACGAGGTCCCGGCAGAGCTGAGGAGCGAGGTCGCAGCGATCGAGCCGACGGCCGCCTCGGTGTCGGTGACCGGCACACCGGCACTCGATGTCGCCGGAGCCGTGGCCGAACAGCTGCGCCGGGCGGACGTGACCATCGATCACTTCTCACGCACCTGCACGAAGGAATCCGATGATCTCTTCTCCTACCGCAGGCAGAAGCGGACGGGCCGGTTCGCCGGGATCATCTGGCTCCAGGAAGAAAAGACCGCGACACACCCATAGGACTCACCGGCCCAGATGCTCGCGTGCGATAGTTTGGGCGACAGGTGAGCAAGTGCCGAAGTCCGAGGAGCTTTAGACATGTCAGCAATCAAGAAGACGCTGGAATACCTGGGTTTCGTCGAAGAAGAGGACGAGACCACTCAGCACACCGACCGTCGTGAACCGACCCACCGGGAGCGCGAGGTCGTCGAGACCTTCGATGACGCCGAACAGTACGATGAACCGGCAGCGGCGGAGGAACGGACTCCGGCACCGGTGACACCGATCCATCCGTCACCGATCCGTCCCGTAGACACCCCGGCGCCAGGAACCTCAATGAATCGCATCAGGACCATCCACCCCCGCAGCTACAACGACGCCATGGTCATCGGCGCCGCATTCCGCGAGGGAACCCCCGTGATCATGAATCTCTCGGAGATGGACGAGAACAACTCCAAGCGCCTCGTCGACTTCTCCGCCGGCCTCATCTTCGGCCTCCACGGATCGATCGAACGAGTCACGAACAAGGTGTTCCTGCTGACGCCCGAGAACATCGAAGTCGCCGGCGAGACCGAAGCTGATTCGGATACTCAGGCCAGCTTCTTCAACCAAAGCTGAGCACTCCAGCGAATCTCTCAACTCGTCCTCAGCTGGAGACGATAGGCTGAAGCCTCAGACCTCAAGCAACAACGAAAGGCGCGGGGGACCCACGTGGCCATCATCTTCTACATCCTCGGTACAGCGCTGAGCCTCTACGTCTACGTGCTCCTGGCGCGAGTCGTGCTCGACCTGGTCCAGGTGTTCTCCCGCGACTGGAGGCCCACCGGCTTCCTCCTCGTCCTCGCCGAGATCGTGTACACACTCACCGATCCGCCGCTGAAGCTGCTGCGCAAGATCATTCCGCCGCTGCGTCTGGGGCAGGTCTCGCTAGATCTGGGATTCATCGTTCTGCTCATCGGCATCCAGATCATCGCGTCGGTGTTCTTCAACCTCTCGCACGCCTCCGCCTGATCCCCGTCCTGGCAGTGATCTCGCCTGACGAGTCACTGTGATTCGGAGTCGGTAGCTTCCTGCAGAATGCGCCGGTCGATTACCGCTATTCGTTTGAGTGAATACCCGGTAAATGATGAATATGCTGACCGGGATTGGCTGTTCGCATGTCCGAGTTGTTAGCCTCGAATGCGTAGAACTTCGTCACTGAATGCGAGACACGCCATTACTGCGGGACAAAACTGCAGGTGTTACGCTAATGTGACGTTGAAGCCGTCCTTCTGGACGGCAGCGTAATGAATGTAGATCGACCGAAGGTGACCTCATGGCGCTCACGCCTGAAGACGTAGTAAACAAGCGGTTCCAGCATGTGAAGTTCCGCGACGGGTACGACCAGGACGAAGTCGACGATTTCCTTGATGAGGTCGTCGTTGAGATTCGCCGTCTCTACCAGGAGAACGACGAACTGCGTCAGAAGCTCTCCACCGCCGAACAGCGTGTGAAGGAACTCGAAGCCGGCGGCGCCTCCACCGCACCGGCACAGGACATCGACGCCACTCAGGCGATGCCCGCCGCTGTTCCCGTACCGGAAGAGAAAGAGGAGGCTCCGGCTCAGGCCGAGGCACCTGCCGCTCCGGCACCGGTCGAAGAGACCCCGGCTCCGGCCGTCAAGGAAGCTGCTCCCGCTCCGAAGGACAGCTCTGCTGCACCAGCGGTCGCCGCCGGTGCTGCCGGTGGAGCCGCAGGCGCCGGTCTCGGTGCTGTCGCAGCCGGCGGCGACGGAGACGCTCATGGTCTCATCGCTCTGGCTCAGCGCGTCCACGACGAGCATGTTGCCGAAGGTGAGCGCAAGCGCGACGAGCTCATCAAGGGCGCGGAGAAGGAAGCCGCCGACATCGTCGGCAAGGCCGAAACCAAGCGCGACGAAACGCTGTCGACCCTCGAAACGCAGAAGTCGACCCTCGAGCGTTCGATCGACCAGCTGTCGAACTTCGAGCGCCAGTACCGCACTCGACTCAAGAGCTACCTCAACGATCAGCTGCGAGACCTCGAGAACTCCACGAGCCTGGCTCCGGAGACCCTCGACGGAAACGGCCCACTGGGCGGTTCTTCGAACCACAAGCTCTGATCTCCAAGCATCACCGACCGAGGTCCGGGAACTCTGCGGAGCACCCGGGCCTCCGTCATGTTCGCGCCCCGGGCGAGCTCAAGCCTGCGCCGGAGCCGAGTGGCGGTGGGCTAGAATGAACCAAATGAACGATCCTGCCTCACGGGTGAAAAGACCTCGCGCCGCCATGATGGCCCTGCTGTTCACAATCGCGGCAATCGTGGTCGTGATCGATCAGTTCACGAAGTTCCTCGCCGTCAGCCTTCTCGAAGATCGGCCTCCGGTGCCTGTGATCGGCTCTCTGGCCGGATTCACCTTCTACCGCAATCCCGGTGCAGCACTCGGCCTCGGATCGAGCGTGACGTGGGTCTTCCCGATCATCGCTATCGGCGTCTTCATCGCGATCCTCGTGATCTCCCGCAAGCTCGGCTCGCGAGCCTGGGCGATCGGACTCGGTCTGCTGCTGGGCGGTCTCTTCGGCAACCTCGTCGACCGGCTCTTCCGGGAACCTGGATTCCTGCACGGAGCCGTCGTCGACTTCATCGATCTGTCGCTGTTCATTTGCAATGTCGCGGACATCGCGATCTCCGCCGCCGCAGTGACGCTTGTCATCGTCAGCCTCAGAGGTATCGACATCGACGGCTCGGACTCCACCCGTGTGAAAGAGGACTCTCATGACTGAACGCTCCATCCTCGTCCCCGAGGGACTCGACGGACAGCGTGTGGACGCTGCGATGTCGAAGCTGCTCGGCCTCTCCCGCACCGCTGCCGCCGATATCTGTGCCGACGGGGGAGTGGAGATGTCCGGTCGCCCGGTCATCAAATCCGATCGCGTCATCGCCGGCGAACGGCTCGACATCATGATGCCCGAACCCAGGAAGCCGCTCGAGGTCGTGCCCGACCCCGTGCCGGGAATGCGGATCGTCCACGACGAGGATGCCTTCGTCGTCGTCGACAAGCCCGTCGGCGTGGCAGCCCACCCGGCCCTCGGCTGGACCGGACGCACCGTCGTCGGCGGGCTCGCCGCAGCGGGCTTCCGCATCGCGACTTCGGGCGCGCCCGAACGCCAGGGCATCGTGCAGCGACTCGACGTCGGAACCTCCGGGCTCATGGTCGTGGCGAAGAGCGAATACGCCTACAGCGTGCTCAAACGCGCCTTCAAGGAACGCACGGTGGAGAAGACCTATCACGCGGTCGTGCAGGGGCTGCCCGATCCCGTGCTCGGCACCATCGACGCCCCGATCGCCCGGCACCCGAAGCATGACGGGCTCTACGCAGTGCGCACCGAAGGCAAGAACGCGATCACCCATTACGAAGTGATCGAAGCTCATCGCCGAGCCGCCCTCGTCGAAGTCCATCTGGAGACCGGACGCACCCACCAGATCCGCGTCCACTTCTCGGCCACCAAGCATCCCTGCGTCGGCGACCTGCCCTATGGCGCCGATCCGGTGCTGGCGAAGGAACTCGGTCTCGAACGGCAATGGCTGCACGCCGTCAAACTCGGCTTCCACCATCCCGACACGCAGAAGTGGGTCGAATTCGAAAGCGGTTACCCCGAGGATCTGCAGACCGCTCTCGACCGCATCCGGCCGAACTGAGGTCGGGAGTCCCTCTCCTTTGTTGCCGATGGACTAAGCTGGAGACGCAACACCGGCAACTTCAGGAAGGCGGCGCTCAGTGCCGAACGAGGACTTCGTCCACCTCCACGTCCATACCGAATACTCCATGTTGGACGGTGCGGCCCGGCTCGCCGATCTGATGGCGGCGACGAAGGCATCGGGCATGTCCGCGATCGCCACGACCGACCACGGATACCTGTTCGGAGCCTTCGACTTCTGGTCTCAGGCGACTGCCGCCGGGATCAAACCGATCATCGGCGTCGAAGCCTATGTCACCCCCGGCACCGACCGCCGGGACAAGACCCGCGTGAAGTGGCGCACCGACGAATCGCAGAAGAGCGACGACCTGTCCGGAGGTGGTCTCTACACTCATATGACGCTGCTGTCGCGGAACAACACGGGCATGCGGAACCTGTTCAAGGCATCGTCGTATGCTTCCCTGGATTCGGTGACCGCGAAATGGCCTCGGCTGGACCAGGATCTGCTCGAGAGCTACTCCGACGGACTCATCGCCACCACCGGCTGCCCGTCCGGAGAGGTCCAGGTGCGGCTGCGGCTCGGCCAGTACGAAGAGGCCAAAGCAGCCGCCGGGAAGTACCGTGAGATCTTCGGCAAGGACAACTACTACGTCGAACTCATGGACCACGGCCTGTCAATCGAGAAGCGGGTGACGAAGGACCTCATCCGACTGTCGAAGGAACTCGACATTCCGCTGGTGGCAACCAACGACCTCCACTACACGCACGAATCGGATGCGAAGGCGCACGAAGCCCTGCTGGCCATCCAGTCCGGTTCCAAATTGATCGAACCCACCTACGACCAGGGCGGTTCGCGTTTCGCCTTCTCCGGGTCCGGCTATTACCTCAAGACCCCCGCAGAGATGCGGTCCCTGTTCAGGGAATTCCCGGAAGCCTGCGACAACACCCTCGAGATCGCCGAGAAATGCGAAGTCTCCTTCGACACCTCGGCGAACTATATGCCGAAGTTCCCGTGCCCTCCCGGTGAGGACGAGACCTCGTGGCTGATCAAGGAAGTCGCGAAGGGACTCGACTACCGGTACCCCAACGGCGTTCCCGACGAAGTTCGCAAGCAGGCCGACTACGAGCTCGACATCATCATCTCGATGGGCTTCCCCGGCTACTTCCTCGTCGTCGCCGACTTCATCAACTGGTCGAAGGATAATGGCATCCGCGTCGGGCCCGGCCGTGGTTCGGGAGCCGGCTCGATGGTCGCCTACGCGATGCGCATCACCGACCTCGATCCGCTGCAGCACGGACTGTTCTTCGAACGCTTCCTCAACCCGGACCGTGTGTCCATGCCCGACTTCGACGTCGACTTCGATGATCGCCGCCGCAGCGAGGTCATCGACTATGTGACCGAGAAGTACGGCGATGAGCGTGTGGCGATGATCGTCACCTACGGCACGATCAAAACGAAGATGGCGCTGAAGGACTCCGCACGTGTGCTCGGCAAGCCCTTCTCGATGGGTGAGCGGCTGACGAAGGCGCTGCCGCCGGCCGAGATGGCCAAGGACATTCCGCTCAAGGACATCGAGGACACCGAATCCAAGCGCTATAAGGAAGCCGGTGAGTTCCGCGAACTCGTCGACACCGACCCGGAGGCCCGTGAGACCTTCGAGACCGCGAAAGGCCTCGAAGGGCTGAAGCGGCAGTGGGGCGTCCACGCCGCCGGTGTCATCATGTCCTCGGACCCGATCATCGACGTCATCCCGATCATGCGTCGGTTCCAGGACGGTCAGGTCATCACCCAGTTCGACTATCCGACCTCTGAGGGCCTCGGGCTCATCAAGATGGACTTCCTGGGGCTGCGGAACCTCACGATCATCTCCGACGCAGTGGAGAACATCAAAGCCAACCGAGACTATGATCTCGACCTCGAGCATCTGAGCCTCGATGATCCGGCGGCGTATGAGCTGCTGACCCGAGGCGACACCCTCGGTGTGTTCCAGCTCGACGGCGGCGGCCTGCGCGCTCTGCTGCGGATGATGAAGCCGGACAACTTCGAGGATATCTCCGCCACCCTGGCTCTCTACCGACCCGGTCCGATGGGTGCGGACTCGCATACGAACTATGCGCTGCGCAAGAACGGGCTCCAGGAGGTCACCCCGATCCACCCGGAGCTCGAGGAGCCGCTCAAGGAGATCCTCGACACCACCTACGGTCTCATCATCTACCAGGAACAGGTGATGGCGATCGCGCAGAAGGTCGCCGGCTACTCCCTCGGCCAGGCAGACATCCTCCGCCGTGCGATGGGCAAGAAGAAGAAGTCCGAGCTCGACAAGCAGCAGGTCGGCTTCTTCGGCGGAATGAAGGAACGCGGCTACTCGGAAGCCGCCGCTCAGGCCCTGTGGGACATCCTGCTGCCGTTCTCTGACTACGCGTTCAACAAGGCGCACTCGGCCGCCTACGGTGTCGTGTCCTACTGGACCGCTTTCCTCAAGGCCCACTACACGGCCGAATACATGGCGGCCCTGCTCACCTCGGTCGGTGACAACAAGGACAAGCTCGCGATCTACCTCAACGAGTGCCGGCGCCTCGGCATCACCGTGCTGCCCCGGACGTCAACGAATCCGCGCTCCACTTCACGCCGGTCGGCACCGATATCCGCTTCGGCATGGGAGCGGTCCGCAACGTCGGCGCTCACGTCGTCGAGGGCATCGTCGAAGCCCGTGGAGAGAAGGGCGCCTACACCTCGTTCACGGACTTCCTCGACAAGGTGCCCAGCCACGTGTGCAACAAGCGCACGATCGAATCGCTCATCAAGGCCGGCGGCTTCGATTCGCTCGGCCACAGCCGCCGCTCACTCGTCGAAGTCCACGAGGAGGCCGTCGACTCGGTCATCGGCGTCAAGAGGCAGGAAGCCAACGGACAGTTCGACCTCTTCGCCGGGCTCGGCGGAGACGATGACTCGCCCGGCTTCTCGGTGACCATTCCCGACCGTCCGGAGTGGGAGAAGAAGGAGAAGCTGTCCTTCGAGCGTGACATGATCGGTCTCTACGTCTCCGATCACCCGCTCAACGGCCTCGAAGGTGTGCTGGCTGCCGAATCCGATGCCTCCATCGCTGAGGTGATCGATCCGGAATCGCACCGTCACGACGGATCTCAGATCAAGGTCTGCGGAATGATCACACAGGTCACCCGCAAGGTGTCGAAGAACTCCGGACGTCCCTATGCGATCGTGACCTTGGAGGACCTCGAAGCCGAGATCGAAGTGATGTTCTTCGGCGACACCTACGAACCGGTGGCGAGCCTGCTGGCCACCGACCTCGTGATCTCCCTGACCGGGCGCATCCGCACCTCAGAAGACCGGCCGACTTCGCTGATGGCGATGTCGATGACGATTCCCGATGTCACCGACCCCAACGACCGGCCGCTCAACCTCATCATGTCGATGGAGAAGGCGACCGAAGACATGGCCGCGAAGCTCAAACGGATCCTCGAATCCAACAAGGGCCATACGGACGTCCACATCACCCTGTCCCAGCCGGGGCGGCAGACGGTGATGCGCCTGGACCGGTCGATCCGGGTCGATCCGAATCCGAGCCTCTACGGAGATCTCAAGGCGCTGCTGGGCTCCCGCTGCTTCAGCGTCTGAGGTCCGTCCGCACTTCGGGCCGGAGGACTGACGTCTTGCCGTGGAGACTAGAATGGTGCGGGTGAACATTCTGGACTTCCGTGGTGAGACCCTCAACAAGCGATTCCTGGCGCAGAAGCTGCCTCGGGCCGCCGAGACCCATGCCGATATCGAACGACGTGTGGCCGAACTGCTCGAAACCGTCGCCGGCGGGGGAGCGGCAGCGGTGAAGGACTTCACCGAACGCTTCGACGGAGTGCGCCCCGACGCCCTGCGCGTATCGGAATCCGCACTGGCTGAGGCCGCCGCTGAGCTCGATCCGGCGGTCAAAGCCGGGCTCGTCGAATCCATCGCCCGAGCTCGGAAGGTCGCCGCCGATCAGCGCCCTGTCGATGTCCGCACCGAATTGGCCTCCGGCGCCTTCGTCACCACCCGTCACCTGCCGGTCGAACGCGTCGGACTCTATGTGCCCGGCGGATTGGCCGTGTACCCCTCGACGGTCATCATGAACGTCGTGCCCGCGCAGACTGCCGGTGCCCACTCACTTGCGATCGCCAGTCCACCCCAGTCCAACGGCCTGCCGCACCCGACCGTGCTCGCCACCGCACACATCCTCGGCGTCGACGAAGTCTGGGCGATGGGTGGCGCACAGGCGATCGGCGCCCTGGCCTACGGCTTCGACGACGGGGAGGAACTCGAACCCGTCGATCTCATCACCGGACCCGGAAACGCCTATGTGGCTGCGGCGAAGTCACTCGTCCGCTCGCGGGTCGGCATCGACGCGGTCGCCGGACCCACGGAGATCATCATCCTCGCCGACGATCAGGCAGACCCGCGCTTCGTCGCCGCCGACCTCATCAGCCAGGCCGAGCACGACGAACTGGCCGCCTCGGTGCTGGTCACCGACTCCGACGCACTCGCCGAAGCGGTGCAGAAGGAGTTGGAGACACAGGTGCCGGAGGCGATGCACGCCGAGCGGATCGCCACGGCTCTGGCCGGACGGCAGTCGGCGATCGTCCTCGTCGACGACCTCGACGCCGGGATCACCGTCGTCAACGGCTATGCCGGTGAGCACGTCGAAGTCCACACGGCCGATGCCGCCGTGGTCGGGGCACGGATCACGAACGGGGGAGCGGTCTTCCTCGGCGATTGGGCACCGGTGTCGTTGGGCGACTACTGTGCCGGATCGAACCACGTGCTGCCCACGATGGGCACCGCCGCTCACGGTTCGGGCCTGGGTGTGCACTCATTCATCAAGGTCAGCCAGGTCATCGACTACGACCGGGCGGCCCTCAACGAGGTGGCCGAATACATCGGTGTTCTCGCCGCCAGCGAACAGCTGCCGGCCCACGGCCGGGCTGTCGACATCAGGTTCGAGGAGTAGAGATGCGCTGTCCGTTCTGCCGTGAGTCCGATTCGCGGGTCGTCGATTCGAGGACCAGCGAAGACGGCGCAGCGATCCGCCGGCGCCGGCAGTGCCGTCACTGCGGCCGCCGCTTCACCACGATGGAGGCCACGAGTCTGTCGGTGATCAAACGCTCCGGCGTCACCGAGGAGTTCTCCCGTCAGAAGATCATGTCGGGAGTGCGCAAAGCCTGCCAGGGACGTCCGGTCAGCGACGATGATCTCGCGAAGCTCGCACAGCGGGTGGAGGAGAACATCCGGTCGCAGGGGATCGCGGAGATCGACGCCGACGAAGTGGGTCTGTCGATCCTCGACCCGTTGCGCGAACTCGACCAGGTCGCCTACCTGCGATTCGCCAGCGTGTACCAGGGGTTCGACTCGCTCGAGGACTTCGAAGCCGCAATCGATTCACTGCGTGCCGATGCGCTGCTGCAGTCCGGGCAGACCCGTGAACCCACCCCTGACGACTTCGCCGACTGAGCTTCGCGGAGCGTTCGCGTGACCGGATCCTGAGACTGCTGAGATTTCCGTCAGAAATATCCGTTTCGAGTACCGTGGTACAGAAACAGTTGTGTAGTATTGAACGTGCGCGCTGCGGCGCGCGGCCGCTTGCGGTTCGGAGGGGAAGCCGAACCCAAGCGGCCTTTCAATATTCACCCTCGTTACTACCTGACGGCGGCCCAGCAACCTCGCGCGAGGTTGCTGGGCCGCCGTCAGGTAGTAAAAGGGGTTTGGGGTCAGCCGGCTTGGCGGACCGCCTCGGCGGAGAAGAGTTCGGTCAGCTCCGTGGATACGGATGTCAGGACACGCAGGCGTTCCGTCGTTCGGGTCAGTGCCACGTAGAGACCACCGACGCCCTCCTCGCTGCCGAGCCGGGCGATGCGGCCGGGTTCGACGATGATCACCGAATCGAACTCGAGGCCCTTGGCCTGCTGAGGGGTGATGAGGGCGATCTGGTGGTCCAAGCCCGTGACCGAACGCCCGAAATCGAAGTCCGCGACTGCCTCGGCAATGGGCTCGATGAGCCCCTCATCAGCGATGACAGCGATCTTCCCGCCTTCGGCGGCGGACACCTCGGCCGCAACCGCCTCGGGCAATGCTGCCAGCATCTCGGATTCGTCGGCAAAGGAGTCTAGCTGCGGATCCGAGCCACCCTGACGCACCGACTCGACGAGCTCGAGCTGCGGGAAGTGCCGATGCAGGTAGCGATTGGCCAGATCCATCACCGACTGCGGGGTGCGGTAGGAGACGGTGAGCACCTGGAGAGCGAACCGGTCGCCGACGAACTCGTCGAGGATCGACGACCAGGTGCGGGCGTTGTCGACCTGCGAGGACTGCGCGAGGTCGCCGACGACGGTGGCCGACTTCGACGGCACGCGACGGAAGAGGATGCGCCACTGCATGGGGGAGAGCTCCTGCGCCTCATCGACGACGAGGTGGCCGTACGTCCACTCCCGATCCTCGAGGGCGCGTTCGGCCAGGGTCATCGCCGGTCCCTGCTCTTCCCAGCGGGCGGCAAGCGTCTCGGCGGAGACCATTCCGCCGGTCTCGGTCATGTCGACGACGGCTTCGGCGTATTCGCGCGCCGAGTCATCCCGAGCCTGGGTCTGCTGCGGAGCGGAGCCGAGTAGCTCGGCCAGCTCGTCGAGCAGAGGCACATCGTCGACCGTGAACTCGTCACGACGCTGATCGAGTAGGGTCGACTGTTCGGCGGGAGTGAGGAGCTTGCGAGCCGCGGCCTGCAGTTTGTGCGGTCTGCTCAGCAGGGAACGCAGAGCGGCGGCGGGACCGATGGGGAACCACGCGAGGTTGAGGGCGCGACGCACGTCGACGGAAGATCGCAGATCGTCCAGCAGCTCCGGCAGTCGCTCTCCGGGCGCGTCCAAGCCCATCTCCCGGGCGAGATCGTCGGCGAGGATCTTCAGCAGTCCGGTGACGAAACCGGTACGGGCGGCATTGTGCGGATCTCCGCTGCGGCGAGCCCGATCGCGCGCGGACTGGACGTCCCGGCGACGCAGCACAATCGTGTGGGAACGCACCCGCATCTCGACATCGTCATCGGGGATGCGCTGGTAGTTCGCGATATGGTTCTTCAGCACCCGTGCCATGACAGAGCGGCCCTTGATCTCGGCGACGGTCGGCGTATCTGCAGCATCTGTGTCGAGTCCCGGATAGAGCTGACCCGGGGTGAGCAGGACGGCCCCGGTCTCGCCGAGGCTGGGCAGGACCTTCTCGATGTACTTGAGAAACACCGTGGACGGGCCGACGAGGAGGACGCCGGACTTCGCGATCCTCTCCCGGTGACGGTAGAGCAGGAACGCGGCACGGTGGAGAGCGACGGCGGTCTTGCCGGTGCCAGGCCCGCCCTGGACGACGAGGACGCCGGAGAGCGGGCGGCGGATGATCGCATCCTGTTCGGCTTGGATGGTGGCGACGATATCGCCCATCCGACCGGTGCGATGAGTGGTCAGTGCTGCGAGCAGGGCGCCTTCGCCCTGCAGATTCGACCGCTGAGTGTCATCGAGTGCGTCGATGTCGAGAACATCGTCCTCGATGCCGGTGACCTTTCGGTTCGCGGTGACGAGGTGACGGCGGCGGGCGATTCCCTCCGGGTTTGCGGCAGTCGACTGGTAGAAGCGTTCGGCGGCGGGTGCCCTCCAGTCGATGAGGATCTGCTGACGCTGTTCGTCGGTGAGTCCGATCCGGCCGATATATGTGGGGTCGTCTTCGTCGACGATGTCGAGGCGACCGAAGCACAGTCCCTCCTCGGCGCCGTCGAGGCGGATGAGTTGATCTTCGTACAGCGTCGCGAAGGCATCGCGTTCGGTGCGGTGCTGGTGATTGCCTCCTACCTCCGAGGTCCTCACCGTGCCCAGGCGGGTTGTCGTCTCCTCCCGGAGCTCATCGAGGCGGGCATAGAGCTCGTCGAGCTTGGTCTGCTCAACACGAATTTCTGAAGTTTCCGTCATCTCACCTTCTTGGGTCGGCATTCAATTATGCCGAACTTTCCTCGGTGTCTGTAGTCGCAACGTCATTTCGGATCGGGGCGTATCTCACATTCCCGTTCTGCGCAGGCAGGCGCGAAGGTCAGAGCCCCAATCGTGAGCGCAGGCCCGCCCCAGCCAGGAATGTCGCCGAGGAGGCGGCGGTGCGCAGACTGCGATCGAGACCCTCCGCATCGAGCGGAGTGTTGGAGGCGATGACGACGACGTTGCCGCGTCGACGTCCTTTGAGGATCGCCGATTCCGTAGCGGCGGCAAGATGGGCGAAGTGTTCGCCGAGGCTGCGAAGTTCAGACCGGAGGACGTGGTGGTCGCCGGCATCAGGCACATTGGCGACATAGATTCCCGAGTCCTTGACCGACTCGGCGCAGGCGGCGAAGAAACCGGAAGTCTGCAGGGATACGGGAACCGAGTCATGGTCGAAGGCATCCCGGACGAGGACGTCGAGGGTGTCGGGCCGGAACTTGCCGATCTCCACAGCCCCGTCGCCGGCGCGCAGAGCCAGGGCAGGGGAGCGGGGCAGGTCGAACCAGTCGCGGGCGAAGTCGAGCAGCTTGGCATCGATGTCGATCGCCGTCTGCTTCGACCCCGGTCGTGCCGAATCCAGTGCCCGTGCCAGCGCACAGCCGGCGGCACCGATGTGCGCGGCCCGCAGAGTCCGGTCAGGGAGCTCGACGTCGATGATGCGTCGCATCCAGTCCAGGTACTCGAAGTCCAATCGCTGCGGATCGCTGAGGGTGATCGACGAGGAGGGGACCCCGTTGACGTGGAGAACATAGGAATCGGCCTCGCCGTCGAGCTTCTCCAACCGGGCTTCGCCCGTCGAGATGTCGACCACTTGAGAACCAGGGGCTGTGTATATCCGTCTCTTCGCCACCCCCTACTTGTATGTCAGTGAGGCGACAGAGGCAATTCGACTCGGATTCTCGTGGGGAAGACGGTGATGACTCGACCACCGTTGCGCTGTGGACGGTTGAGTCCGTTCCACAGGCGCTGATCGAAGCCTGGAGGAACGGCCCCGGACCGGTTGGAGTGGGACCCAGATAGGAAGCCCACCCGAGGAATGGGCCTGACCCCAGCCACGGGAGCCGCCCCAGCTACGGGAACCCCGATAACCGGCAGGTCCCGAACCGACACAGGAGGACGCAGTGAAGACACCGGCCCGCACACCCGAGGACATCATCGGGATCATCCCTCACACTCTCGGATACACCCCGCGTCGCAGTCTCGTCGCCGTCGTCGTCGGCACCGAGAACAACGGGGCCCAGACCAGTTCGACGACGATGCGCATCGACTTCGACAGGGAGAGCGCGGCGCAGACGCTGTCCGAAGGCGGCAGCTGGTACGCCGACCTCATCATGCGCGCCTGCACTGTCACCGGAGTCTTCCTCGTCCTCTACGATGACGACTATCAGCCGGTCAGCGCCTTCGGCCCCGGTGCCGACGCCGAGTACGCCGAGGTCCACCGTGGTCTCATCCGGGCGGCGATCGATGAGCTGGCTCTGACGTTCGCCGCCAGGAGCGTTGACACTCTCAGCGCATGGTGGGTCAATCAGGACCACTTCGGACGCATCGACGAGGACGGCTATGACTGCACACCGCTGATCGAGGCAACCACCTCGGCGTGTGCCACTGAACTCGTCGCCGGCGGTTCCAACCCCGTCACCGACCCGGAGGATCTCGTCATCTCTCCGATGCCCGCCGGGGCCTTCGCCGACAGTCGTCGCGGACACGCCGACGAGTGGATGGGCACGGACGAGGCGTTTGCGATCCTCGCCGACGTCTACCCGCGCCTGGACGCGATGCGGCACGAGGAGGAGGCGATCGACGAGGCACGCATCCACGATCTGATGGACCTGCCGACCGTGATGGCCCTCGACACACTGCTCGTAGAGCTCTGGTCACGCGACGCACTCGAGATGATCCTCAGCTTCGATCACCCCGACTTCCCGCCCAGCCTCATCAGGGAACTCGACGGAGACGAACTCTGCACGATGAGCCGCCGCATCGTCTCCCGAGCCACGGCCGCTCAGCAGCTGGTCGGGCTCTCTCCGCGTGCCCCGCGGCCGCGAGACATTATGCTCACCATCGCCTTGCTCAAGGACTATCTGCGGGTCGGCCACCCCCGGGCGAGAGCGAACACCTATGCCGTCATCGCCTGGTTCGAATGGTCGCTGGGCGGATCGACGATGGCGCTGAACTATGCGCGCGCCGCCATCGAACTCGAAGCCGAACACGGATTGGCCGAACTCATCGTCAGTGCGGTGAATATGGGATGCCTGCCCCGCTGGCTGACGGAGACTCAGAGTTCGACCATCTGAGCGGATCGCTGTGATCGACGCTGTCACCGTGGGCCCGGTTCCGTCACTGACGGATCGGCTGGGACGGTCGGCCGCCTCGGCGAGGGGAAAGCGAAAGGAGGAAATCAGACGGGAACAGCTTTGCAGGTCCTTTTGTTCTCAAGGACTGACCGGCGGCACAGCCGCGGAGTCTTGCCCGGCCGATTCGCAAAGCGGGGAATAACGTGAGAAAATTAAGCGTTGACCCAGTCATTGCACGATGGGCGAACTGTGCGTTCGCCCCGGACCGCACGCGGACCACTTGACTTGGGTCTTAGTACTGTCCGAATGCATGGGGAAGTTTCAACGCTCGCGAAAGGTGAACACGTGCCCAGAGTCGACAAGGAATCCACAACGGTGACGGAGAAGTCGGAGGGAACGGCCGGCACGACCTCGACCGGTGGAACCAAGACCACTGCGGCGTCGAAGTCCACTGCGAAGAAGACGACCGCTGCCGGAGCCAAGAAGACAGCGCCCGCGAAGTCGACTGCCGCAAAGTCCGAGACGGCTGCGTCGAAGAAGACGACAGCAACGAAGTCGACCGCTGCGTCGAATAAGTCTACGACGAGGGCCACCGTCGCCAAGGAGGCCAAAGAGGCTAAGGAAGCCAAGAAGGCGAAGAAGGCCGACGACGATATCGACACCACTGAGGAGGTCGAATCGGCAGCGGACGCTCTGGCCACAGAGGAGAGCCCCGCCGAGGCGACCGAGACGAAGAACTCGGAGGAGAAGGAGAAGAACGCGGCCGTGGCCGAGGCCGGAGGCTTCATCGTCTCCGACGCCGACGAAGAGGATGCGCCCGCCCAGCAGGTCGTCTCCGCCGGCGCGACCGCGGACCCGGTCAAGGACTACCTCAAGCAGATCGGCAAGGTGGCGCTGCTCAACGCCGCCGAGGAAGTCGACCTCGCCAAGCGCATCGAAGCCGGAATGTACGCCGAGCACCTGCTCGACTGCGGAGAGGTCACCGACCCACGCGAAACGATGGACTACAAGTGGATCATCCACGACGGTCGCATCGCGAAGAACCATCTGTTGGAGGCCAACCTCCGACTCGTCGTGTCTCTGGCCAAGCGCTACACCGGCCGCGGAATGCTCTTCCTCGACCTCATCCAGGAAGGCAACCTCGGCCTCATCCGCGCTGTCGAGAAGTTCGACTACACGAAGGGCTTCAAGTTCTCGACCTACGCCACCTGGTGGATCCGCCAGGCCATCACCCGTGCGATGGCCGATCAGGCTCGCACGATCCGCATCCCGGTGCACATGGTCGAGGTCATCAACAAGCTCGCCCGTGTGCAGCGTCAGATGCTGCAGGACCTCGGTCGCGAACCGACCCCTGAAGAGCTCGCGAAGGAACTCGATATGACACCCGAGCGTGTCGTCGAGGTCCAGAAGTACGGCCGCGAACCCATCTCGCTGCACACCCCGCTGGGTGAAGACGGCGACTCGGAGTTCGGCGACCTCATCGAGGACTCCGAAGCCGTTGTGCCCTCGGACTCGGTGAGCTTCACCCTCCTCCAGGAGCAGCTGCACTCCGTGCTCGACACGCTTTCGGAGCGTGAAGCCGGAGTGGTGTCCATGCGCTTCGGACTCAACGACGGCCAGCCGAAGACCCTCGACGAGATCGGAAAGGTCTACGGCGTCACCCGTGAGCGCATCCGCCAGATCGAGTCGAAGACGATGGCCAAGCTGCGCCACCCGTCCCGCTCGCAGGTGCTGCGCGACTACCTCGACTGAGTCTCGTCTCGAGGTATTCTCGAGCCGAGATAAGCGAACGCCCCTGGGGATTTCCCGGGGGCGTTCGTCATTCCCGGCTCGGCATTGCCGGCTCGGCATTGCCGGATCAGAACCAGTCGACGATGCCGTCGAACAGGGCGTCGGCGTACTTCTTCTGACCCTCCTTCGATTCCATGAGCTCGGCTTCGGACTGATTGCGCATCTCTCCGCATTCGACGATGACGGCGGGAACCGACGCATTATTCAGACCGGCCAGGTCCGGGCGCCGGCTGATTGCATCCTTTCCATAGGCCTTGTTCGGGGTGAACTCCTCACCCATCGAACCACCCACAGACTTCGCCAGGTCCACAGACGCCTTCTCCGTCTTCTCGTCCTCGCCGGGATCGGCGACGATGATGTGGAAGCCCTTCACCGAACTCGACTCGCTGCCGTTGGCGTGGATGCTCACGAGCAGGTCGGCATCGTCGGCGAATTTTCCGCGCTCGTCCACACACGGTCCGACGCCCTTGTTGTCCTTGCGACTGAGCACGACCTCGGCTCCGGCATCGGTCAGGGACTTCTCCAGCTTCTTCGACACTGCCCACGTGAAATCGGCTTCCGGATAGTCGGAGTTCGTCGAGGCGCCCGTGGTATTGCATGCCTTCGTCCCGCCGCGTCCGTCCGGCACCTGCCGGTTGATCTCGTCCGGATGCTTCGCATTGCCGCCGTTGTGTCCGGGATCGACCGCGATGACCTTCCCCTTCAGATCCTTATCGTCCGCCGTCGCCGAGGCGGTCCCGGACTTCGCGTCTTTCCCTCCGTCTGCGTCGTGGCCGGCAGACTGCGACTGGCCGGTGGTCTCGGCCGCCTGAGTCGTCCGTCCGGGGGCACCCGAGTTCTGGGAACAGGCCGCCAGACCGGGCAGGCAGAGTGCGACAGAAGCGAGCAGGCTGGGTACGAGGAGGCGATGACGCATGACTCCATTGTTTCAGCTTCGGACTGCCCATGGCCGCGTGCGTCCGGATGGATTCCCGACACGAGCCGCAGGGAATAGGGTCCTGAGCGCCCAGCGATTAGAATTTAATCGAACGAGAGGAAATGTGTGGAAGACGAAAGCTACGGCGCCAGGCACCTGTCCGTCCTGTCCGGTCTTGAAGCGGTTCGCAAGCGGCCCGGCATGTACATCGGCACGACCGATTCCCGTGGTCTCATGCACTGTCTGTGGGAGGTCATCGACAACAGCGTCGACGAGGCCCTCGGCGGTCACGGATCCGAGATCCTCATCGAGCTCGCCGCCGACGGATCGGTGGCCGTCACCGACAAGGGTCGCGGCATCCCCGTCGACATCGAACCGAAGACCGGTCTGACCGGCGTCGAGGTCGTCATGACCAAGCTCCACGCCGGCGGCAAGTTCGGCGGCTCCTCCTACGCCGCTTCGGGTGGGCTGCACGGTGTCGGCGCTTCGGTCGTCAACGCCCTGTCCGCTCGCCTCGACGTCGAAGTCACCCGCGGATCGAAGGTGCACAAGATGTCCTTCCGCCGAGGCGTGCCCGGACGCTTCGATGACTCCTCCGGCACCCCGAGCCCGGACAACCCCTTCGAGGCGTTCCAGGAACCGACCGGCCTCGACATGGTCGGCAAGGCCAAGCGCGGCGCAACGGGCACCCGTGTCCAGTACTGGGCCGATCCGCAGATCTTCCTCGCCAAGGCCCAGTTCGACTACCAGCATCTGGTCGAACGCGCTCGTCAGACCGCCTTCCTCGTGCCCGGCCTCGAGCTGCGCATCGTCGACCGGCGTGGAGTCGCTCGCGACGAGACCGGTGCCGTCATCGAGGGGCGCGAAGAGGTCTTCAAGTTCGACGGCGGAATCACCGAATTCGTCGATCACCTCTCCATCGACCCGCCGATCACCGACACCTGGCGCCTGCAGAACACCGGCACCTTCAAGGAGACCGTCCCGGTTCTCAACTCCTCGGGCCACCTCGAGTCCAAGGAAGTCGAACGTGCGGTCGGCGTCGATATCGCGCTGCGCTGGGGGACCGGCTACGACACGAAGCTGAAGTCCTTCGTCAACGTGGTCGCCACACCACAGGGCGGCACGCACCTTTCCGGGTTCGAACAGGCCTGCCTGAAGGCAATGCGCAAGGCCGTCGACGCCAATGCGCGCAAGCTCAAGGTCGGCAAGGACAAACTTGAGAAGGACGATGTGCTCGCCGGCATCACGGCCGTCGTCACCGTGCAGCTGGCCGAACCACAGTTCGAGGGACAGACCAAGGAGGTCCTCGGCACAGCGGCAGTTCGTCAGATCGTGGCGAAGACCGTCGAGGCTCAGCTCGGCGAGGTGCTCGCCTCGACCAAGCGTGCCGAGAAGCAGCAGGCCGCGGTGCTCATGGAGAAGGTCGTGGCGGAGATGAAGTCGCGTATCTCCGCCCGCACCCACAAGGAAAACCAACGGCGCAAGACCGCGTTGGAAGCATCCTCGCTGCCGGCGAAGCTCTACGACTGCCGTGACAACGGAGTGGAGAACACGGAGCTGTTCATCGTCGAGGGCGACTCGGCGATGGGCACGGCGAAAGCCGCCCGCAACTCCGACCACCAGGCGCTGTTCCCCATCCGCGGGAAGATCCTCAACGTGCAGAAGGCGACTCTGTCCGACATGCTCGCCAACGTCGAATGCTCGGCGCTCATCCAGGTCATCGGAGCCGGCTCCGGTCGCAGCTTCGATATCGATGCCGCCCGTTATGGACGAGTCATCATCATGACCGATGCCGATGTCGACGGCGCCCATATCCGCACTCTGCTCCTGACGCTGTTCTTCCGGTACATGAAACCACTGGTCGAAGCCGGTCGCGTCTTCGCCGCAGTGCCGCCGCTGCACCGGGTGGAAGTCGTGACGAAGCGCGGAACGCCCAACGACATCATCTACACCTACACCGAAGCCGAGCTTCATGCCCTGCTGAAGAAGCTCGAGAAGCAGAAGAAGACGTACAAGGAACCCATCCAGCGGTACAAGGGCCTCGGCGAGATGGATGCCGATCAGCTGGCCGAGACGACCATGGACCCGAACATGCGCACCCTGCGTCGGGTGACGATGGCCGATGCAGAGATGGCGGAGAACACCTTCGAACTCCTCATGGGATCATCGGTCGGGCCGCGCAAGGAATTCATCGTCTCCGGTGCCGCCGTCCTCGACGCCGAACGCATCGATAGCTGAGATCGACGAGACCGAGTCAGCACCGACTGATCTGATTCGGCCAGCACCGACTTCTGAGCCCGGGCCGTTCATCGGCCCGGGCTCAGATGCCGAATGCGGACGGTGTGACGATGAGCAGAGTCGGCAGAAGCAGAAGCAGAACGGCCAGTCCGATCGACATCAGCCGCACCGGGATCCGCGCCGGATCCAAGGGATGTGACAGGCGCTGGATGCGCAGGGCGGAGAGATCGCTGCGGTGCTCGGGGCTGATGGCTGCGGCCGAACTCACCGCCTGAGCCAGGGTCTGCGGATCGACATGGTCGCGCGCCTGATCATCGGCCATGAGCTCGATGAGCCGATTCACCGAATTCAACCCGATAGCCGTGGCCGAGAAGTAGGGCAGCGCCCGATGCCATGCGGCAAAGGGAATGACGAGCACATCGTGCCGGAAATCCAGATGCGCCCGCTCATGGGCGATGACAGCGGTGCGCTCATTCTCGTCGAGAGCCTTGAGCAGACCCGTGGACAGGACCGCAGTGCCCTTCCGCGGTCCTTTGGGCAGACAATAGGCGACGGCCTCATCGGTGGTGATGATGCGGGTGTCGGGGTACGCGACCGATGGTTCGCTGAGCAGATGCAGGATCTCGTCATGGCGCAGGCGGGTCTGCCGCGCCGAATAGAGCGTCAGGACCAGGCAGCCGAGCAGTCGGCCGATGAGAAGCACTGCGATGACCAGGAAGATCCACGCCAACAGCGACAGCTGAGTGTGGTCTTTGCCCCGTATGAGATCGAAGAGGCCTTGGGGGAGGCTCGTCGTGCCCGGGGCGACGGCGAAGGCGAGGGCGGCGCCGATGAGCGAGAGTCCACCGGAGAGTCCGACGGCCTGCCAGAGGACGACCTCGGAGATCGGGTCACCGCGGAAACGAGCGAGTGCCGCAGGAATAGGCCATGCCAGCAGAAAAGCCAGCACGGCCAGAATGATTCCCACGATGGTCATTGAGGTGACCGGCCTGGGTCAGGACTGCGTCGAGTGATTGCGCCCGAGCAGATTGCGCAGCGCCTTGGTATCGGCCTCCGAAACAGTGCCGAGGAAGCGAGCGAGGACAGCCTGACGATCCGGTGCCTGAGACAGCATCTCGGTCATCAGCTCCGCCACGTGATCTTCACGGGTCGAGACCGCGACATAGCGGTGCGGACGGATGCTGCGATCGCGAGTGACGAAGCCCTTCTTCTCGAGTCGAGACAGGACCGTATGGACCGTTGTCAGCGCGAGCTCGCGGTCCGAGAGGACCTCGCGGAGTTCGGCGGCGCTCAACCCGTCGTCGTGGACCCAGATGGCGTCCATCACGCTGCGTTCGAGTTCACCCAGTGTTCCCACAGTTCTTTCGCCCTCAATTTCTTTGTCGGCCTGATCGCACCAGTATATCTCTACGGTCTGTCGAATTCCACACGGACACCAGGGCTTCGATCCAGCGGCGACCCTGGTCAGGCGTCCTGGTCCGAGCGCATACTTGGTACCGGGAGTCTTGAATGATGAAATCGTTCGGGCGGAGTTTCTACGTCACGTAGAATTCTACGTGTCGTAGAAACAATGCTCGCGTGAAACTGAATGGAGCACCCATGGAGCTGGACCCGGTCCTCATCGGACGGTGGCAATTCGGAATCACAACGGTCTACCACTTCTGGATGGTGCCGTTGACCCTGGGACTAGGCATGCTCGTGGCGATCCTGCAGACGATCTACCACCGCACCGGCAATGAGGTGTATCTGCGGAGCACGAAGTTCTTCGGCAAGCTCTTCCTCATCAACTTCATCATGGGCGTGGCCACCGGCCTGGTCCAGGAATTCCAGTTCGGCATGGCGTGGAGCGAATACTCCCGCTTCGTCGGCGACGTCTTCGGCGCCCCCTTGGCGCTGGAGGCTCTGCTGGCCTTCTTCCTCGAATCGACGTTCCTCGGCCTGTGGATCTTCGGTTGGGGCCGACTGCCCCGAGCGGTTCACCTCGGCTCACTGTGGTTGGCCGTCATCGGCACCTGGCTCTCGGCCTACTTCATCATCGTTGCGAACTCCTGGATGCAGCATCCCGTCGGCGTCGAAATGGTCGACGGCCGACCCGTGATGACCGACGTCTGGGCGGTGCTCGGCAACAACACGGCCATCGCGGCTTTCACACATACGATCTTCGGCGCCCTCGCCGTTGGCGGATCCTTCCTCCTCGGCATCTCCTGGTACCACCTCTATCACCGGCGCAAAGCCGGAATCGACACCGTCGGGGCCGACGGCAAGGTCATCGTCGGCGAGTCGAAGGAGCTTCCCGGACGGGACAAGACGGACCACGCGGTGTGGATCAAGTCCCTGCGCATCGGCGCGATCGTCGGGGTCCTCGCCTTCGCTGGGGTCTCGATCACCGGTGACGTCCAGGCGAAACTGATGTTCGATCAGCAGCCCATGAAGATGGCCTCCGCCGAGGCGGCCTGCCACGATGGCACCCAATTCTCCGTGCTCACGATCGCCGATCCCTCGTCGAACGACTGTGATGGAGTGCAGAACATCTTCGAGATCCCTGGTCTCCTGTCGTTCCTGGCCAATGGCGACTTCGACACCCCTGTTCATGGTGTGACGACTCTGCTGCCCGAATATCAGGAGCGATACGGCACTCATATCCCCGACGACCCGCGGTACGGCGAACACGCCGGCGAACCGATCGACTATCAGCCGATCATGATCGTCACCTACTGGGGCTTCCGCATGATGATCGGCTTCGGCGCCCTGGCCGCCGGAGTCTGTGCCATCGGGCTGTGGCTGGCCCGCAAGGGCACGGTGCCCGAATCGAAATGGCTCAGCCGCGGATTCGTCCTGGCGATCACGGCACCGTTCCTCGCGAACTCGGCCGGTTGGATCTTCACTGAGATGGGGCGTCAGCCCTTCGTCGTCGCACCGAACCCGGCACAGCTCGACGGGGTGTATATGTACACCCAAGCGGCACTATCACCCGAGGTGACACCGGCGATGCTGCTGTTCTCCCTGATCAGCCTCGCCAGCGTCTACGGAATTCTGATGTTCGTCGAACTGCGATTGATCACGAAGTACGTCAAGGGAGGAGTCGCCTCGGCGATGCCCGAACTCGACCAGACGAATACGAAGCCCACGATCACCGACAACGGCGACGACGTCCTGTCGTTCGCGTACTGAGGGAAGGTCACGATGGAAATCCTCGCCACTATCTGGTTCGTCCTCATCGTCGTGCTCTGGATGGGTTACCTGTTCCTCGACGGCTTCGACCTCGGCGTGGGCATGATGATGCCCTTCATCAGCCGCAGCGAACGCAGCAAACGCGTTCTGCTCAACTCGATCGGCCCGGTCTGGGAAGGCAACGAAGTCTGGCTGATCACCGCGGCAGGAGCGATGTTCGCCGCCTTCCCGCACTGGTACGCCTCACTGTTCTCCGCGCTCTACATTCCGCTGACAATCTGCCTGCTCTCACTGATCTTCCGTGCGGTGGCTATCGAATACCGCGGAAAGGGCCATTCGCAGAGGTGGAAGTCCTTCTGG
Organism: Brevibacterium siliguriense; assembly: GCF_900105315.1. Classification (NCBI taxonomy): domain Bacteria; kingdom Bacillati; phylum Actinomycetota; class Actinomycetes; order Micrococcales; family Brevibacteriaceae; genus Brevibacterium; species Brevibacterium siliguriense. The sequence continues at coordinate 2,246,798 of NZ_LT629766.1, forward strand.
ACCTGGGCTCTGGCCGTGGGGTCGGCCGGGACTGCCTTCTGCATCGGTGCGATGCTCGCACTGACGACCATCGGACTGCCGCTCAATGGCCATGGCGACATGGTCGGCGGAGCCTTCGCTTGGATGTCGTGGCCGGCGCTCGTCGGCGGCCTCGGCGGACTCGGGTTCTCCTTGGCTCACGGGCTCATCTTCCTCGGTCTCAAGACTGAAGGCGAGGTCCGGGTGCGAACGCGGCGCTGGGCCGGTCGGACCATGCTGCCGGCCGCGGTTCCGTTCCTCATCTGGTTCGCCTACTCGATCACGCAGCGGACCTGGCTCGTCGTCCCGGTGCTCATCGCGCTTGCCGCGCTGATCGTCTCGTACTTCGCGGTCCGTGCCGGTGCCGAGAAGCGCGCATTCATCCTGCACGGGATCTACCTCATCGCAGGACTGGTCGCGGTCTTCGTCGGAGCTTTCCCGAACGTGCTGCCCTCGACGATCGACCCGGCGAACTCGCTGACGATCGACGCAGCATCCTCATCGGACTACACCTTGAACGTCATGCTCATCGTGACGGTCGTGATCCTGCCGATCATCATCGCCTACCAGATCTTCAGCTACCGGATGTTCCTCGGCCGCATTGCAGAGACCCACATTCCCGAAGCGCACAAGCTGCCGGTGGCGATCCATTCGTGAGCTCGCCTCTGTCGATCCTGCTCGAGCTGCCGACCGGCCGGCGAGGGCTGGCGCTGTCCGTGCTCTCCGCCCTGTGCCGGTCGGTGGGCATCGTCCTCATCGCCGAAGCCCTGGTGAAAGCGATCATCGGCCACAGTGCTCCCGGACTGTGGGTGGTCCTCGGAGCCCTCGGTGCGCTGCTGCGCGGCGGCGGTCTCTGGCTCGACCGCAGTCTGGGCACCAGTCTGGCATCCGAATCGAAACAGCGACTGCGTCGCTCGATCCTTACGGGTCTGCTGCGCGGTCGGGGTCGCCCGCGGACGAATGCGGCGGTCACGGTCACCCGCGGTATCGACGATCTCGACGACTATTTCAGCACCGTAGTGCCGGGCCTGACCGCAGCCGCCGTGGTGCCCGTCGTGCTGCTGGTGCGCATCGTCTTCAGCGATGTGCTCTCGGCGGTCATCATCGCGGTGTGCCTGCCGCTGGTGCCGATGTTCATGGTGCTCATCGGCCGCTATACGGCAGAGTCGACTTCGGAGACGATGGCGGCTCTGGAGCAGCTCTCGGATCACCTGGCCGAACTCGCCGAGGGCCTTCCCGTTCTCATCGGGCTCGGGCGTTCACGCGATCATGCGCGCCGGCTGCGGGAACTGGGGGAGTGCTACCATCAGGCGAACCTCACAACTCTGCGCATCGCGTTCCTCTCCAGTCTGGCCCTCGAACTCATCGCCACGATCTCGGTGGCGCTCGTCGCCGTGGTCATCGGTCTGCGCCTGGTCAACGGGACGATGGAGCTGGGCGATGGCCTGTTGGTCCTGCTCATCGCGCCCGAATGCTTCATCCCTCTGCGGGAACTCGGAGCCGGATACCACGCGAGTGAGAACGGTCGCGAAGCCCGGGAGAGAGCCCGGATGCTGCTGTCGGAGACGCAGGCGGACGTGGAACCACGGTCGTCAGTCGTGGAGACACAGTCTGCCGCTCAGTCGACGACGGCGGGGGTGCCGGCGGCGGGGGAGCACGCGTTCGATACCTCCTGCCGGCCGGAGGAACAGCGGGTTCTCTATGCTGACGGCACACTCATCACCTGGTCGGGCGCCATCGACACTTGGCCGGGCGTGACGACGATCAGCGGCAGGTCGGGGACCGGCAAGACCACAGTGCTCAGTGCGCTCGTCGACAGTCTGTCGGCAGACGCGCACACCACCGTCGATCCGGTGAGCGCAGCCTATGTGCCGCAGGCTCCACGCATGTTCTCTGAGACCATCGGTGCCGAGCTGTCCCTCTTCGGACTCGACGACGATCGAGCGCGGACGGCCCTGCAGGCTGCCGGACTGCCCACCGACCTGCGAGTGCAGACGGCGGCGCTGAGCCCCGGCCAGCAGCGCCGACTGGCACTGGTGCGCGTGCAGCACCGCCTCGGTGACGGGGCCGATGTGCTCGTCCTCGACGAGCCGACCGCCCACCTCGATGCGGACAATGCCGATATCGTCATCGAAATGATCGCCGAGGCGGCCGCCACCCACCGGGTGATCCTTGCCAGCCATGACGAACGGGTCCGTGCTCTGGCCGACACGGAGATCCGCCCGGAGAAATCCCAGACCGCGATGGTCGAGATTGCCGATCCAGCGGCTTCGAATGAAACCACGGCAGCAGGTCAGAGCGGGACCGACGCTGCTGAGACCCCGGCTGCAGTCAGATGGGATGACGCTTCCGGGTCGGAAGCCCGGACGGGTTCCGGAAGCGAGTCGAAATATCGGTCAGGGGCCGAGGAGCGGCCGGTTGCCGGTAGGATGCAGCTCGCGGACGGGTGGCAGCGGTCCGGTGTCGAGAAGCGCCTGCCCGGGGCGGAGTCCTGGGCGGTAGCGCTGCGTCGTCGCTGGTCGATCCTCAACTCGAGCCTTCCGCTGTTCACCCCGACCATGCTGGTGGCCGCCCTCACCGCCTGCGCTTCGAGCCTTGCGGCCATTGCACTGACTGCGGTCTCCGCATGGCTCATCGTCGAAGCTTCCTACCAGCCGCCGATCATGCTGCTCATGGTCGCCATCGTCGGTGTGCGCTTCTTCGGCCTCAGCCGGTCTGTGCTTCTCTATGCCAGCCGATTGAAGCTCCATTCGGCGATCTTTGCCGCACTCACGAGACTGCGCACCCGGTTGTGGGAGCACTTCGAACGCGTCGGCATGAGCGATCGGCGTCTGCTGACCTCGGACTCGGCACTGCGCGCCATGGTCGCCGACGCCGACGACGTCCGCGACCTGGTGCCCCGGACTCTGTTCCCGCCGCTCGTATCCTCTTTGGTCGTCATCGGCGTGAGCATCACCGCGGCTCTCCTCGACGTGAGTTCACTGGGATGGTTCGTCCTTCTGGGGGCTATCAACCTCGTCATCGTCCCGATCCTCGTCATCCGGGCCGAAAGCCGCCTCGCGTTGGGGATGAGAGAAGACCGCAACCGGATCCTGTCCGTGCTCACTCGCGCTCTGCACGCGAAGGACGATCTGCGCACGAACCGGGCCGACTCCACGGTCCTCGGCCTGTTGGACGGTCTGGAGTCCGACCTCGAGGCGAATCAGAAGGCGTCCGCCCGCAATTTCGGGTTCGCCCAGCTGTGGCTGCAGCTGAGCACGTTCACCACCGCAGCGATCCTGGCGACGATCACGGACGCTCCGACCGAGATCGTCGCCGTGCTCTCCCTCATGGCACTGGGACTGGGCGAAGTGTTCGCTTCGGCACTCGATGCATTCCGCCAGCTGCCCGGCCTGGGCGCGGCACTGGACTGCCTTCCCGATCCGAACAGTGGGCCCGAATCGGACACTGCGGGCGAGCCCGGCGTCGAGGTGTCGGCGCTGTCGACGTTCGAAGCCGAAACGACGGCCGACGATAACGAGGTCTCGGCCCGCAGCTCGAACGCCAGCTTGGCTGTCGGAGACGGACTCGTCGGAGTCGAAGCTCTCGAGTTCGACAAGATCACCGTCGGATGGGACGACCAAGCCGTCATTTCAGGAATCGACCTGAGAGCCGAACGCGGCGGATGGACAGTGCTGTGCGGCGACAGCGGAACCGGCAAGACGACGAGCCTGAGCGTGCTCCTGCGGTTCCTCGACCCCTGGTCCGGCAGCTACCACGCCCGCGACCGGAACGGGACCGGCCACGATATGCTCACACGCTCACCTGAGGACCTGGTGGGCCGAATCGCCTGGTGCCCTCAGGAAGCACACGTCTTCCGCTCGACAGTGCGCGGCAACCTCGCACTCGCCCAGCGATCGGCTCCCGGAGACGACGAGATGATGTCCGCGCTGAGAGCCGCAGGGCTGAGCGACTGGGCCGACACACAGGGACTCGAACGGTGGGTCGGCGATCGCGGGACGGAGATCTCCGGCGGTCAGCGACAGCGATTGGCGGTGGCGAGAACCCTTCTGACCGGGGCCGATGTGATCGTCCTCGACGAACCGACGGCACACTTGGACGATGAGACAGCACGTCTGCTCATCGAGGATCTGCGCGGGAACCTGCGCGACCGGACGGTCGTCATGGTCACTCACGACAGGCGACTGATCACGGACGGCGATGAGGTCGTCGACCTCGGCACACAGTTCCCCGAGTCCGGCTCAAGGGTTCCGGGGGTCGACACAGGGGCTGCCGAGGGCGAGCGTTCGAGAGTCTGAGGTCAGTCCCGCTTCGAGCCGAACATGATCTCGTCCCAGCTCGGGATCGAGGCTCGCGAGTTCTTCTTCGACTTCGGTTTCGAATCCTTCGCCGAATCCTTGAACTGATCGGAGTGATCGCTCACCCCAGGCTCATTGAGCAGCGAGAGCTGATTCTCATCGTCGAAGACACCGACTTTCTCCGTCGGCTCCTGCGGCTCCTCAGCAGATGGCGCAGCATCCTCGAAGGCGAAGACCTCGTCATCGGTGGCGGCTTCCGGCTGGCCGGGAGCGGTGTGCGCGCCCTGCGGGTGAGTCTCGGGATCCTCGGTGACCGCACGCAGACGGGTCCGCGGCTCCTCCTCGGTGTGGCGACGCTTGCGGAGGTTCTCCAGGATCCGGCCGGTCTCGGCCTGGTGATCGCGAGCCTGCTGCGACGGAACCGAACCGGCGGTGGGGCGGACCGGTCCGTCCGTGGCGATCGACGCGGACGACTCATCGGTACGCGGGAGGACGTCGACCTCCTCGGTGTTCCTCTGACGTTCGGCACCGCTGCCGTAGTTCGGGATCGGTCCGGTGTCGGTGGGGCCGGAATCGGCGAGCCACTTCGCCTCATCATCGATCGGGGTGAGCGACCGGCGGTAGTAGTGCCAGCTGGCGGTGCGGACACGATCGGCGGCAGTGAAGCTGAGCTGGATGTACCAGTTGCCGTCCTGCTGCTTCCAGGAATCCCACTTCATCGTCTCGATGTCGACATCGCGCATCGCGAGACGTTCCTGGCACAGCTCGATGAGCGGAGTGGGTTCCCCGTTGGGATCGTGGTCGGAGTAGATGGGGTGACGGCTGGCGAGGTAGGCGGTGCGTTCGCGTTCGGCCATCGCCGGGCCCTCATAGGTGCGCACGTATTCGATGTCGGCACCGGTGGCGGCCACGACCTCCTCGGCGTCCATGCCGCCGCGGATCATGGCCTGGATCTCTTTCGGGCGCACGGAAGTCTCGGTCTTGGGTTGGGAGCGGTCTCTGCGGACCGCGGCGATGAGAGCCTCATCGAGGACGACTCGGTACTGAAGCCCGTTCTCGTCGTTCAACAGCAGATGGGTTCCGTCTGCGTTGACTCCGTTCAAGATCAGTTCACGCATTGCCTTAAGCTCCTTTGTCGCGTCTCAGAAGCATCGTGTCACGTTCGGCGCGTCGTGCCGGGCAGATTTCCGCGCGAGTCGCGAAATCACGGGCCGGATCGACTGCCGGCGGGGTGAATCTGTGAGGCATGTGTGAGACCGGACACGAATGTCCGCGACATGGGACCGAGCGCCTGCCCGGTCGGTGTCTGCACCGTGAGTGGGTACGGCTCACTGTGCGGACAGCGGGCTTTGCTGAGGTGCAGTCTGTAAGATCGAAACTGTGAATACGACTGCACCCATCGACGCCCTGGTCCTCATGTCATTCGGCGGACCGGAGGCCCCAGAAGAAGTGGTTCCGTTCCTTCGCAACGTCACTGCCGGCCGCGGGATTCCCGAGGAACGGCTCGAGGAGGTGGGGGAGCACTATTTCGGCTTCGGAGGCAAGTCTCCGATCAACGATCAGAACAAGGCGCTGCTGGCCGCGCTGCGCGCCGAGTTCGATCGCCGCGGAATCGACACCCCACTGATCTGGGGCAACCGCAATTGGGATCCCTATCTCACCGATGAGGTCCGCAGTCTGGCCAAGGACGGAGCCACACGGTTCCTCGCGATCGACACGTCCGCCTACTCGTCCTACTCGTCGTGCCGTCAATACCGTGAGGACTTCGCGAAGACGATCGACACGCTCAAGGGCGAAGGTCTCACCGTCTCGATCGACAAGATCCGACAGTTCTACAACCACCCCGGATACGCCGACGCCTGTGCAGACTGCCTGAACCAGGGCCTCGCCGACTTCCGCGCGAAGGTGGGACAGATCGACTCGGCCAAGCACCGGATCCTCTTCGTCACCCATTCGATCCCGAACGTCATGCAGGACGCCTCGGCGGTCACCACCAACGGCTACCGCGCCCAGCACGAAGAGCTCATCGACCACCTCATGGGGCGCATCGACGAGGCCGACCGTGTTCCGGCCGAGCTCGTCTACTGCTCGCGATCGGGTTCGCCCGAGGTTCCGTGGCTCGAACCCGATGTCAACGATCGGATGACCGAACTCGCCGAGGAGGGGGTGACCGGCGTCGTGCTCGCGCCCATCGGTTTCATCTCCGACCATATGGAGGTCGCCTTCGATCTCGACACCGAGGCGAGGGAGACCGCCGGAGAGCTCGGTCTCGACTTCACTCGGGTGGCCACCGTCGGCACCCACGATGCATTCGTCAAGGGCCTCGTCGACCTCGTCGAGGAGCGCGCGGCACAGCTGCGCGGAGACGACGTCGAATCACCGGCGATTGCCGGCACCAAGGCGCTCGTGCCCGGCAGCGGCGCCTGCAGCATCGACTGCTGTCGCGGTCGTATCGAACGTGCGACCTATCCGAACTGGGCCGTGGCGAACTGAGTTTCGGAACTGAGTCAGACGAAAGAACCCTCCCTCACCGAATCGGTGGGGGAGGGTTCTTCTCTGTGTGATCTCTCAGAGTTCCTCGGGGCTCGGGATGACCGGCAGGGCACCCGTCTCGGCCTGGATCACCTCGGCGATGGGGCCGGTGTCGACATCGTTGCGGCCAGCGAGTTCCATGAGGTTCTGCAGATCGTCGATGAGATTTTCGACGAGGAAGTCGTCACCGGCAGACCGGGCTTCGTGAATGCGATGACGGACATCATCGATTCTGGTGTCGAGCTGATCAGCGAATTCACTCATTGTGGATCCGTCCTTCCTCGGGCTCCTCCACTGGGGACGAACCCGGTAATCTACCGACAGAGCATGCTGTCGGTGCTGTCCATCACAAGCATTCTTGCAGAGCACTTCGTGAACTCTATGTGTGCTCTGTCCATGCAGACAAGCTGGTGACGAGAATCACCGCATCAGGTGTTCATTCCATCTTGCCAACGGCAAGCATACAGTGCACAATGCTGGGGACACATCTCGGAAGAGGAGAATATGCTCCTCTTCGGCACCCCCCTCCGGACAGAGAGCGATGAGGCCATATGGCAACAGACTACGACGCACCTCGCAAGCAAGACGATGAGATCAAAAGCGATTCGATCGAGCAGCTCAAGGCCCAGCGTTCCCAGGCTCAGGCGAGCAAGATCGACGAAGACGAGACTGCAGTAGCCGAAGGCTTCGAGCTTCCCGGTGCGGACTTGTCGAACGAAGAGCTCTCCGTTCGGGTCCTGCCCAAGCAGAACGACGAGTTCACCTGCATGGAGTGCTTCTTGGTTCGTCATCGTTCGCAGCTTGCGACTGAAGAAGGCGGGATCCCCATCTGCACGGACTGTGCAGGCTGAATCGCTTCTCTTCACGAAAACGGACCGCGCCCTCAACTGGGGCGCGGTCCGTTTTTCTCTCCTTGCTACCTGACGGCGGCTCAGCAACCTCGCGCAAGGTTGCTGGGCCGCCGTCAGGTAGTAATTGGGGGAGTTTTAGGAGGTGAGGGCAGCTGCCAGCTTGTGAGGGTGCCGGCTCGACACGAGCCAATAGGGGGTAGGGTCCGAAGCATCGTCGAGCTCGATGCGGACCACGGACTTCGCCCACGGGCGGATCTTGAGGAAGGCGCGAGCGTCGAGGTCGACGCCGCGGGCCTGGCGGGCCTCCTCGCCGTCGAAGGCCTGCGCGCTCGGAACGAATGTGCGGTCGATATGAGCTTCGCCCACGAACAGCTGACGTTCGGTGACGATGATCGTCAGCGTCAGCGAGTTCAGCCACCAGGCGAAGAGGACGAAGCTGACGATGGGAAGGATGATGGTGCCGAGCTGCCAGACGGGCATGACCATGAGCGCCGTCGACAATGCGGCCACCACGACGAGGATCCACATGCCGACCGAGGGGCGGACCTTCTCCTGATAGACCACATGGGTTCCGGATTGAGTTGTTGCCATGGCCCTATTGTCCCATAGCGAGAAGTTTGGCCACGCTCAGGCTGGAGCGTTAGAGTGCATCTTTGTGACGGAAACCGTGAAGATCAACCTCCAGCTCCTCGACGCGGGCATGAGCGCCCCCGCCTACGCGCATGCGGGCGATGCCGGGGCGGATCTGCGTTCGACGATCGATTTCGTCCTCGAACCTTTCGAGCGCCGTGTCGTGCCGACCGGAATCGCGATCGCCCTGCCCGAAGGCTATGCGGCTTTCGTCCACCCGCGTTCGGGCCTGTCGAGCAAGCACGGGGTCACCGTCGTCAACGCGCCTGGCACCATCGACGCCGGATATCGCGGCGAGATCAAGGTGCCCCTGATCAACCTCGATGCGAAGACCCCGCTGCGCGTCGTCCGCGGCGACCGCGTCGCCCAACTCGTGATCCAATCGATCGCCCACGCCGACTTCGACATCGTCGAATCTCTTGATGACAGCGCCCGCGGCGTCGGCGGATTCGGATCCACCGGCGGAGTCGACGCCGGCCTCAGCGAAAAGGAGAAGTGAGGACTCATGGGACTGTTCTCCCGGTTCAAGAAATCCACACCGACGACTGATGACGAGGTCCGCGCCGATGACGAGTTCACCGACGACGAAGAGCTCGTCACTCAGGATGCAGACATCGACACCGAGGCGGCCGATCGTGCCGACGACGACGCCGATGTCGACGAGGATGAGTCCGACGATGTGACCGACTCCGACGATGACCTCGATGAGGAAGAGGCGCTGCTGGAGAAATCCGCGCCCTTCGACCGGTCCGAGAAGGGCCCATTCGACATCTCCGAGGAATATCCGGAACACGACCGCCTCGACCTCGGTGCCCTCAAGGTGCCCGTCGTCGACGGAATGCAGGTGCGTCTGGACACGGACGACGACTCCGAGCGCGTGCTGGCTGTGACCCTCATCCACGACGGCGGAGGCATCCAGCTGCAGGCGTTCGCGACACCACGATCCGAAGGTCTGTGGAACACGGTGCGCGGTCAGCTCGCCGAGTCCGTGACCAAACAGGGCGGAGAATCGACCGAACTGCACACCTCGCTCGGCAAGGAACTGGCCATCGAAGTTCCGGCGAAGACAGAATCCGGTCGCCCCGGCAAACGCTCCATGCGCTTCGCCGGCATCGACGGGCCACGGTGGTTCGTCCGCGCCGTGTTCTCCGGCAAGGCCGTGACCGACGACGAAGTGCGTGCCGAACTCTCCGCACTCTTCCGTGGAGTCGTCGTCGACCGTGGTGCGGAAGCCATGGCTCCTCGTGAGCTCATCGCGCTGACGGCCCCACAGGTCGACCAGGACAAGACGGAGGAGAAGGACGAGGACGAGCTCAACCCCTTCGAGCGCGGTCCCGAGATCACAGAGGTCCGCTGAGCGGCGATGCGGAACCTCATTCCCCGCCTCGTGCGTGAATTCGGATCCCGTGATGCCGAGGCGCGGGCCGACCTGCGTCTGGTCAGTCAGATCCCCGGGGCCATCCCGGTCGAAGAGCTGGAGGCCCGAAAGACCTCACGCATCGCCGGCGTCGTCTCGGCAACGACTCAGTCGTGCAGCGCCGACAGCCCCAGGCTCGATATCACCGTGGCCGACGGCACCGGCGAAGCCCGCGCCCAATTCCTCGGGCGCCGAGAGATCAGCGGCATCCGTCCCGGATCGCTCATCGTTTTGGAAGGACGATTCTGCGGCAAGGACGGTGTGCTCACCGCGCATAACCCCGTCTACGAACTCCTGCAGACACGCGACGATTCGGACGACTGACCGTTCGCACGGTCTCAACTGATCTGTCTCAACGGCTGAAGCGTCTCAGCCGTCGGAGTTCTCTTCCGTCTTCTCGGTCTCCTGCAGCAGCGCGAGCAGCGCCGGCTCCTGATCGGGGGAGGAGAGGAAGAACAGTTCGTCTCCGGCCTCGATGACGTCATCGGCGCTCGGTGCGAACGCCCGCGAATTGCGGATGATCGCCACCAGCACCGTATCGAGCGGGAAGGTGATCCCGCCGACGCGCTCGGCGACGAGCTCGGCATTCTCGTGCACCGTGAACTCGAGCAGTCCCGCCTGACCGCGTTCGAAGCTCATGAGGTGGACGAGTCCGCCGACCTCCACGGCCTCTTCGACGAGCGCGGTCATCAGGCGCGGAGTGGACACTGCGACATCGACGCCCCAGTTATCGTCGAAGAGCCATTCGTTCTTCGGATTGTTTACGCGTGACACCGTCCGCGGCACCCCGAATTCGGTCTTCGCGAGCAGGGAGAGCACCAGGTTGGTCTTGTCGTCTCCGGTTGCGGCCACGACGACGTCGGCCTCCTCCAGCCCCGCCTCGGCGAGTCCGGCGAGCTCACAGGCATCGGAGAGCAGCCATTCGGCGCCCGGAATGCGCTCGTGCCCCAGCGCCTCCTTGCTCTGGTCGATGAGCAGGACCGAATGGTCCTTGTCCAGCAGCTCCCTGGCCACCGACCGTCCCACGGAACCGGCCCCGGCGATGATGACCCTCATTCTTCTTCCTCCACGGTTCGCACGGGCTGATCGAGGATCCGTTCGATCTCGCCGAGGCGGTCGACCGGAGCCATGAGATGAACGAGATCCCCATCTTGGAGGAGCAGGTCATCGTGGGCGACGATGCCCTCGGACAGGCGGGTGACGTAGGCGACCCGAGCCTTGGTCCGGGATTCGATCTCCTTGATCGGCCGCGCCACCCAGCCCGGGTCCAGATGCACCTCGGCGAGGACGAGGTTGCCCGAGGGCTCACGGTATTCGGTGATCGACCCCTGCGGGACGAGCTTGCGCATCACCTGCTCGGCCGTCCACCGCACGGTGGGCACGGTGGGGATGCCGAGCCGTTCGAAGACCTGCGCCCTGTCGGGATCGTAGATGCGGGCGGCGACGTTGCTCACCCCGAAGGTCTCACGGGCGACACGCGCGGCGAGGATATTCGAATTGTCACCGCTGGAGACCGCAGCGAAGGCGAAGGCCTCGGAGGTCTTCGCCTGGGACAGGGTCTCACGGTCGAAACCGACCCCCGTGATCGTCGAGCCGCTGAAATCCCGACCGAGCTTGAGGAATGCGTCCGGGTCCCGGTCGACGACGGCGACGGAGTGCCCATTCGCATCAAGGGCCTTGGCCAGGGACGCCCCGACTCGGCCGCAGCCCATAATCACGAAGTGCATGGGTAATCCTTCCCGCAGTGATCTACCATTGGTTGCCGTGGCCAGCAGTTTTTCTGATGCCGTCAAAAGACTACTCGTTGGACGGCCCTTCCGCAGTGAGGACAGGCGTGCGCCTGCGCTGAAGAAGCGCATCGCGATGCCCGTCTTCGCCTCCGACATGCTCTCATCGGTGGCCTATGCCCCGACGAGATCCTGCTGGCACTGTCACTGACCTCACTCGTGGCTCTGACCGTGGCCCCCTGGATCGGTGTGGCCGTCGGCATCGTCATCCTCGTGATCGTCGCCTGCTATCGCATCAACGTCAAGGCCTACCCCTCGGGCGGCGGGGACTATGAAGTGGCATCGAAGAACCTCGGCTCCGGTGCCGGACTCGTCGTGGCCGCGGCCCTCCTCGTCGACTATGTGCTCACCCTGGCCGTGTCGATGACGGTCTTCGCCGCCTATATCACCACGGCGTTCCCGGCACTCGCGCCCTACCGTGTGCCCGTTGCCATCGTCGGCATCCTGCTCATCTGCTTCGCCGGTCTGCGCGGCTCACGCGCCACCCCGATGCTGCTGGCCGTGCCGACCTATCTGTTCCTCGGTGCTGTGTTCCTCACGATGTCTGTGGGTCTCATCCGCGTCGGGCTCGGCGACACTCCGCACGCCCAGACCGCGGACTACACCATCGTGCACAGCAACATCGGCGACCAGGCGACTCTCGGTCTGGCCACCGTCCTCATCGTCCTGCGCGCGTTCTCCTCGGGAGCCGTCGCCCTGGCCGGTGTGCAGACCGTGGCCACAGCCGTTCCCGCATTCCAGAAGCCGCGCGGCAAGAACGCCGGCAACACTCTGCTGCTGTCGGGACTCCTCGCCGCCCTCATGCTCACGGGCCTGACCTATCTGGCGTCGGTGACCGGCATCAAATACGTCGACGACCCGCATCTCTACCTCGTCCGCGCAGACGGCAGCCCGATCAGCGCCGAATACGAACAGGAACCGGTCCTCGCGCAGCTCGCTCACGCGATATTCGACAACGCGCCGGCGATGTTCTTCATCGTCGTCCTCATCACCGCGCTCGTCCTCATCGCCGCGGCGAACACCGCGGTCGAAGGCTTCCCCGGACTGGCCTCACGGCTGGCCCGCGACGAATTCCTGCCGCGGCAGCTGGCGACGAAGGGCGACCGGCTCACTTTCTCCAACGGCATCCTGCTGCTGGCCGCCGCGGCGATCGTCCTCGTCATCGCCACATCCGCCTCGGCGACGGTGCTTATCCAGCTCTACCTCGTCGGTGTCTTCGCCAGCTTCGTCCTCGGCCAAGCGGGAATGGTCCTGCACTGGCGCAAACGTCTGCGCCTGGTCATCGATCAGAAGACCCGAGTGCGCATGCACTTCAACCAGGTCGTCAACACCGTCGGCTGTGTGCTCGCCGCCGGAGTCCTCATCGTCGTCATCGTCTCGAAGTTCCTCGCCGGAGCCTGGCTGGCGGTCGTCGCCATGGCCGGGCTCTACCTCGTCATGGGGGCCATCCACCGACACTATTCGCGCGTGGCCCACGAGCTCGCCCCGGATGCGGACGTGAACTCACGGACTATCCCGTCGAACACCCACGCCATCGTCGTCGTCAGCGAGATCGACAAGCCGACGATGCGGGCGCTGTCCTATGCCCGAGTCACCCGGTCGAGCCAGCTCGAAGCCGTCACCGTGGCCGTGGACGAAGAGGCCGCGGCCGCTCTGCAGAAACGGTGGAACGAGATGGAGCTGCCGGTGCCGCTGACCGTGCTCGGCTCGCCGTACCGCGAACTCGTCCGCCCGATGCTCGCCCATATCCTCGCCATCCGTCGCAGATCGCCGCGGGACCTTGTCATCGTCTACATCCCGCAGTTCGTCGTCGGCCGCTGGTGGGAGCACATCCTGCACAACCAGGTGGCGCTCAAACTGCGCACCCGCTTGCTGCTGGTGCCCAACGTCGTCGTGGTCTCCGTGCCCTGGCGACTGAAATCCTTCTCTCGACAGTACGGCGGAGATGGACCCGATTCCGACACCGCGCTGTACAGATAGGCCCAGAACACGCATGAGCGACACTTCGGTTCCCGCCCAGGACCTCACCCTCGACATCGAGGCACCTGCGGCCGGCGGCACCTCCATCGCCCGACACGACGGTCAGGTCGTCTTCGTCTCCGGGGCTCTGCCCGGTGAGAAGGTCCGAGTCCGCACCGAGGCGGGACCGCCCGCCCGGTTCCTCCGGGCCACCGTCACCGAGGTGGTCGAGGCCTCCGCCCGCCGTGTGCCCGACCGTCGCCTCGACTATGTCTCCACCGGTGCGGCCAGGTTCGGCGGAATGGAGCTCGCGCACGTCGACCTCGCCCACTCCCGCACGCTCAAAGCCGAAGTGCTTCGCGACCAGCTCTCACGCATCGGCCATATCGACTTTGACGCCGAGGTGCTTCCCGCACCGGGAGAGACCGATGGAACGGACTGGCGCACGCGTGTGCAGCTGGCCGTCGACGACGAGGGCCGAGCCGGAATGCTCGCACCCAGATCACACGAGGTCATCCCCGTGACCACGCCGCCCCTGGCCGCCGGAGCCCTGCATGACCTCGACATCGCGACACTGCATGTGCCCGGGGTGCGCCGCCTCGAATTCGCATGGGCCGGCGACCACGGTGCGCTCATCGTTCGTGGTCGGCCCACAGATCAGGTCCTCGACGAGATCGAGTGCTGGCTGCCGACCTCCTTCTCCCTCCTCGCCGAGGCGGCCGAACCGGACAAGAACCGTGGCCGTGGTCGCGGAGGTCGTCCCCGAGGGCGCGGTCGCGCCCATGCGCCTGCTCTCGCACTGCGAGTGCTCCGCGGGGACCGCACCCTGACCGAAACGGTCGACGGCCGCGACTTCACGGTCGGCGCCGACGGCTTCTGGCAGGTCCACCGGGACGCGGCCGGGCTGCTCAGCTCCGCAGTCGTCGAAGCGCTGCCTGCCGACGTCGATGCGATCACCGACCTCTACTGCGGGGTCGGACTCCTCGGCATCTCCGCCGCCCGGGCCACCGGCGCCCCCCTGTTCGGGGTCGAAGGCGTGGAAGCGGCCGTTGCGCATGCTCGAGACAACGCCGCTGATCTCGAGGCCCGGTTCCTCGCACTCAGCGTCGATCGGGCCCGACTGCCCGATTCGGACGTCATCATCCTCGACCCGCCACGGGCGGGCGCAGGGAGGAAAGCCACCTCGGCGATCATCGGATCATCGGCACGCACCCTGGTCTACGTGTCCTGCGACCCGGCCACGCTCGCCCGGGACCTCGCGGCGCTCACGGGCGGGGGATTCGCGATCGAGAGCCTCACCGGATTCGATCTCTTCCCACTGACTGCCCACCTGGAGACGGTCACCGTCCTGCGGCGGTGACCGAGCGGCGGGGGAGGAGGACGAGCGCGATGAGGGCGACGAACGTCGTGAGGAAGCCCCACAGCCCCCACCAGCCGCCCGAGCGGCCCTTCTCCTTTGCGAATGAGCTGCACACGACGGCGAAGATGATGCCGACGAGCAGCGCGCCGAAGCCGAATCCGGCGCCTAGGGTGAACGGGTCCATGGGATCTCCTCGGTGGTGGCACGCGTGGTGCGATGCCTCTTTGTCTGTGCTTCTCACGCTAGGTCGTCAGGCGCTGCCGCGGCCCTGGTGATGCCCGCACGAGAGCCTGCGGAAAACCCGATCGAAGCGAATCGCGCCTCCTTGTGCCATGGTGGTCAAAGCCCCTCAAATGCGATAGAATTTATCTTGACGTCAAGATACTTTTGGAAACATATGTGTCGCGTAAATCGGTGCGTGATGCAAGGGTCCGACCGCCGAGTCGGACGGGCCCGGTTTCTTGGATGAGTGTCGGATGAAACAGGAGAATCACGATGAGCAACGTCGATACGTTCAAGTCGAAGAGCACCCTGACCGTGGGCGATAAGGATTATGAGATCTATCGCCTTGACCAGGTCAAAGGGTCGGAGAAGCTTCCCTTCAGCCTCAAGGTGCTGTTGGAGAACCTGCTGCGCACGGAAGACGGCGCAAACATCACTTCGGAACATATTGAAGCCCTCGGCAGCTGGGACCCCAACGCCGAACCCGATACCGAGATCCAGTTCACCCCGGCCCGCGTGGTGATGCAGGACTTCACCGGTGTGCCCTGCATCGTCGACCTCGCCACCATGCGCGAGAAGGTCGTCGAGCTCGGCGGCAGCCCGGATCAGGTCAACCCGCTGGCTCCGGCCGAGCTGGTCATCGACCACTCGGTGCAGATCGACCGCTTCGGCACCGCCGACGCCGTCGAACTGAACATGGACATCGAATACCAGCGCAACGGTGAGCGCTACCAGTTCCTGCGCTGGGGCCAGACCGCATTCGAAGACTTCAAGGTCGTGCCTCCGGGCATGGGCATCGTCCACCAGGTCAACATCGAGCACCTGGCTCGCGTGGTCATGCCGCGCGAGGTCGACGGAGTTCTCCGGGCCTACCCGGACACCCTGGTCGGCACCGACTCGCACACCACGATGGTCAACGGCCTCGGTGTGCTCGGTTGGGGCGTCGGCGGCATCGAGGCAGAGGCTGCCATGCTCGGCCAGCCGGTCTCCATGCTCATCCCGCGCGTCGTCGGCTTCAAGCTCACCGGTGAGATCCCCTCCGGTGTCACGGCCACGGACGTCGTCCTCACGATCACCGATATGCTCCGCCAGCACGGAGCCGTCGGCAAGTTCGTCGAATTCTACGGCAAGGGCGTCGCCGAGGTGCCGCTGGCCAACCGCGCCACCATCGGCAACATGAGCCCCGAGTTCGGTTCGACCGCCGCGATCTTCCCGATCGACGAGGTCACCATCGACTACCTCAAGCTCACCGGCCGCTCGGAAGAGCAGATCCAGCTCGTCGAGGACTACGCCAAGACGCAGGGACTCTGGCACGATCCGGAGAACGAAGTCGAGTACTCCGAGTACCTCGAACTCGACCTGTCCACCGTGGTGCCCTCGATCTCCGGACCGAAGCGCCCCCAGGACCGCATCGAACTCTCCGATGCCAAGAGCCAGTTCGCCAAGGACATCCACAACTACGCCGCTCCCGGCGAAGAGAACAAGTCCGTGGACGTCAGCACTGCCGACGGACGCAACTTCGAGCTGGCCAACGGTGCCGTGGCGATCGCCTCGATCACCTCCTGCACCAACACCTCGAACCCCTCGGTGATGATGGCCGCCGGCCTGCTGGCACGCAATGCCCGCAAGCGCGGACTCAACTCGAAGCCGTGGGTCAAGACCTCGATCGCACCGGGTTCGAAGGTCGTCACCGAGTACTACAACAAGGCCGGCCTCATCGAGGACCTCGAAGCGCTGAACTTCTACATCGTCGGCTACGGCTGCACCACCTGCATCGGCAACTCCGGTCCGCTGGACTCGGAGATCTCGAACAGCATCCAGGACAACGACCTCTCGGTCACGGCAGTCCTGTCGGGCAACCGCAACTTCGAGGGCCGCATCAGCCCCGATGTGAAGATGAACTACCTCGCTTCGCCTCCGCTGGTCATCGCCTACGCGCTGGCCGGAACCATGGACTTCGACTTCGAGAACCAGCCCCTGGGCAAGGACTCGGATGGCGTCGACGTCTACCTGGCCGACCTCTGGCCTTCGCCTGAAGAGGTCGAGTCGGTCATCTCCTCGTCGATCTCGACCGACATGTTCGACAACGAATACGGTCGCATCTTCGATGGTGACGAGCGCTGGCAGCAGCTCGACACCCCCGAAGGCAAGGTCTTCGAGTGGGACGACGAGTCGACCTACGTGCGCAAGCCCACCTTCTTCGACGGCATGGGCCTCAAGCCCGAAGCCGTCAAGGACATCAAGGGTGCTCGCGTGCTCGCGAAGCTCGGCGACTCGGTGACCACCGACCACATCTCGCCCGCAGGTTCCTTCAAGGCCGACACCCCGGCCGGCAAGTATCTCGTCGAGCACGGCGTCGAGCGCAAGGACTTCAACTCCTACGGCTCGCGCCGCGGCAACCACGAAGTCATGATCCGCGGAACGTTCGCGAACATCCGTCTGCAGAACCAGCTCCTCGACGGAGTCCAGGGTGGCTTCACCCGCGACTTCTCGCAGGAGGGCGGACCGCAGACGACGATCTACGACGCCTCCGTGAACTACCAGGCCGCCGGCACCCCGCTGGTCGTCCTCGGTGGCAAGGAGTACGGCTCGGGATCCTCGCGTGACTGGGCTGCCAAGGGCACCAAGCTGCTCGGCGTCGAAGCCGTCATCACCGAGAGCTTCGAGCGCATCCACCGCTCGAACCTCATCGGCATGGGCGTTCTGCCGCTGCAGTTCCCCGCCGGCGAATCCGCTGATTCGCTCGGACTCGACGGCACCGAGACCTTCTCCATCGAAGGCGTCACGGAGCTCAACGAGGGCAAGACCCCGGCGACCGTCAAGGTCACCGCCGAGAAGGAAGACGGCACGAAGGTCGAATTCGACGCCGTCGTCCGCATCGACACCCCGGGTGAAGCCGACTACTACCGCAACGGCGGCATCCTGCAGTACGTGCTTCGCCAACTTGCCGGTAGTTGAGCTGAACCGCTCAGATAGAAGGCGATCTGACAGCTGACATGCCCGCTTATGTGTAGCTCTAGCGTCTCACACATGCGCCCCGTCAGGCTCTGGCCTGACGGGGCCATGTGTGTGGCTATGGTTCAGTCGAGGTGGCGACGCCAGAACGGGTCGTCTGCCCAGTCGCCGATGTCTCTAGCGCGCAGTTGCATGGCCAGTCTTCAGAGCGAATCCAGAGCCCGGCCAACGCATTGACTTAGTGAGGCTGGCGATTCATGAAGGCCTCGTCCTGCTCCGTCGGCCCGTTTGGTCCGTGTGAACCGATGCCGTAAGCTAGTACCAACACGACAGGTCCGCTTCTCTAGATGAGACGCGGGCCTGTTCTCTTTCTGCCCCGCGCCGGGGACACGAGGACGATAAGCAGATGAGCACGCCGGACAGCACCTACGCCAAGCCATTCCTGACGATCCCCGAGCAGATCCAGCGGCTGCGCACGCGGGGCATGGACTGCGGAACAGAGACCTTCGCTGCCGGCGTCCTCGAACGCTACGGGTACTACCGGCTGTCCGGGTACTGGCACCTCTACCGAGCTCGACCCGAGCCTCCTGCAGACCGTTTCGACAAGGACGGCCGCGAGATCCGCCTGGACTCGTTCATGCCCGAGACGAGCCTGGCCCACGTGGTCGCCCTGTACGAGTTCGACCACGAGCTGCGGACCCGTCTAAGTGACTTCATCAGCATGGTCGAAACGTCGTTCCGGTTCCACATCGGTCACCGGCTCGGCAGGGCGGACCGATTCGCCCATCGGCGGCCGGACGACCTTGGCGCGCTCCGGTCGGCGGACCCGAGTGAGTCTCCCGAGCCGACCACTGCCTACCGCGAATGGCTCGAGGAGTACGACCGCCACGAGAAGCGCGCACGCGGAGACTTCGTCGTGCACTTCCGCGAGACATACGGTCCACATCTGCCGATCTGGGTCGCCACGGAGGTGATGTCGTTCGGCGTCCTGAGCGGCCTTTACGACCTGATGCCCCAGGGCGATCAGGAGATCCTCGCCGCGCGCTTCCAAATCTGCACCGCCGACGGTAGCGGCGACCGCGGTGCACTGAGCAATTGGCTTAACAACATCCGCAACGTCCGGAACATCTGTGCGCATTACGGCCGCTTGTGGAACCGTACGTTCGACGTGGTCATCGACGCACCGGGACAGACACGCGCGGACCCGAGCCACCTTCTGGCTTCGCTCGCGGACAAGGGCGTGGATAACAAGCTCTATGGCGTGCTGCTCATCTTGCGTCACCTCATGTTGAGCATCGCGCCGGAGCGGTCGGATGTCGTCGACTTCGCGGACTTCATTGAAGCCAGGTCGCAGGAGATTGGATTCTCAATGTTGCAGCTCGGGTTTCCCGACGATTGGCGGAGCAGCCCTGTATGGGACCGGGGCTTCGCACTCGACGCTTCGCCCATGCTGGCGGCGAGTCTGCTTGACCGTGCTGAGTGTCGGACGGCCGCCGAGACGCGAGCGTCGTTGACTGGCGCAGAGGTCATCGACGCCGAGTACGATCGGACGCCAGAGCAGGCCGCGCGAGCGATGAAGGCGGCTCAACGCAGCCTGTTGCGGGCCTATCGGAAATACCAAGTCGTAATCGAGGTCGAACTCGGGAAGACCAGGCACTATCCCGCTTTCCAGTTCCGTGACGGCAAAATCATCGACGCCCTCGCGGAAATTAACAGAATGTTCGTCACCACATACGCAGACACAGACCCAACACTGCTCGCGTCTGCGCTGTTGGACTGGTGGCAGACATCGCACTCTGGATTACCGAAGGGTCCGGACGGCTCGGATCGATCGCCGGCCGACCTGCTGCACTCAGTATCCGAGCGGGACTTCACAGCGGCAGTCGAGGAGGCCGGTGCGATGAGCAGCTTCGTCGCGCCGAGCAGGATGAGCTCGTAGCCCGTTGTATCGCGGGCGACTTCCGCGTCTTGCTCGGGGGTGCCACCCGGGAGGCCAAGTGCATCTATCAGCCGGCCATTGTCGTCAACGATCGGAACGTCTCCGCCTATGAGGAGGAGTTCTCCTTTGGTGTAATCGAAATGTGCGATGAGCTCGCAGGTCTGGAGTCGTGCGTTCAGGGCGGCCACGATTGGCTTCGGTCAATCAGCCTTTCTGAGATTCGTTCTAGAGCTCGTGCACCGACGACCACAGACCATCCCGTCGACCCGGACCAGATTGTTGGTCCTTCTCTGCAAGACGTTCCTGGAGAATGGAGCCATGGAACGACCCCTTGACTTCTGGCGCGATCGGCGCATGCTGTGCGGCGGCTGCGGCCATTGTTTCGTCGTCGACCTGGACTGGATCGACCGCTGGGAGCAGGCGAAGGAGACATGTCCCGGCTGCGGCCTGACGTGCGAGCACGAGGACGCACCCAGAGTGACGGTCGATGCTGGCGACCCTGCCCTGAACGACGACCTGGTAGCACAGTTTTTCTGGTATCACACGAGCACGCAGCCGGACTGGCCGTCGAGGGACTTCGACCCCGCGGCGGACTTGACGCCCGGGATCCGAAGGATGATGGGCGGCGACGAGAGGGTCACAGCGTGGGCCGCGCGGCAGCGGGCGAAAGCGCTCCACGTCGGCACGTACGAGGCCGCGGTGCACAACATGCTCAGGCGAATGCGCGACCAGGCTGACCGAGGCAATCAGTTTTACCTCTACCGGGTCCATCTGAAACCATCTGTCACAGAACGGGAGGGTTGGATCGTCGATCCCAGCAACTGGCTTGGTGACGTCGTCTTCGCCGAGGTCTGCCCTCCAGGAATCGACGTCGCACGCTACCTCAACTACCACGAGGATCCAGGCGGGCTCTCACTGGCGCTGGGACGAGATGCGATCCAAGGCGTTCAGCAGATCGCGGTACCTCTGTCTGATGCCTGGGACACCGATTGGGTGAGCGACGCTGTCGCAGCCCTTGAAGGTGCATCAGACGAACTGATCCCGGCGACCGGGAAGCCGGGCAGATTCTTGCGGCCTTCGTCTCCTCGAGCCGGCCGCGCTGGCGAGTTCGGTGCGGAGCTGGCTGACCTATTGCCGGTCAATCTCCACGACCAGTTCGCCTCGGCTGCCGCGTTTGCTGAGGGTGACGACCCAGCGCGGTGGGCCCGCCGGACAAGCAGCCTGTTCGACCTGGTCAAGAATCCTGGCGAGGTGCTGGCGGAGCTCGATAAGGCTCAGCACCGACCGGTCTGAGCTTGACGACGTGGGCAGAGAAAATCCCCCAAGTGCGCATCGTGGAGAGGCGTGAGGGATGTAGTGCTTTCAAGTTAGCACTGGCTCGTCTTGGTCGACGTGTCCGCTGCGTCGCAGGTTTCCGCAGGCTGTCGCAGCAGGAAGAATCGGTCTTGGTGACGCCAGTGCTGCTGAGCGAGGGTCGTCCGGCAATCAGGCACTCCGTCGACAGACGCGCACGCCTTCCATCAGGCGATGAGCGCCTTGGCTGCGGACGCCAGGGTGTCGATGGTCGGCCGGTAGTACGCCCAGCGGCCGCGCTGCTCGCGCTCGACCAGGCCGGCCTCGACGAGCAGCTTCATGTGGTGGGAGACCGTCGGCTGCGACAGGCCTACCGGTTCTGTGAGGTCGCAGACGCACATCTCGCCCGCGCTGCTTCCGGCGATGATGGACATGAGCTTGACCCGGGTGGGATCGCCGAGAGCCTTGAACACCCTGGCGAGGTCCTGGGCGACCGCGTCGTCGATCGTCTCGCCGAGGACGCAGCAGGGCGCGACGTCGGATGCGGACTCGATGGCTGGGGGAGTGGTCATGGGTCCATTCTGCCTCATGCATTGACATCTGTCGATATGTGGGGCAAGCTCGACCCATCGAAGAACATCAATACATGGAGGTTGAAGTGAATCCCGTCGTCGTTATCGGGGCCGGTCCGCAGGGCCTGGCCGCTGCTGCTCATCTGCTCGAGCGAGGCCTGGAGCCCGTGGTCCTGGAGTCGGGCGACGGTCCGGCATCTGCGGTATCCGAGTGGGGCCACGTCCGCCTGTTCTCGCCGTGGTCCGAGCTCATCGACCCAGCGTCGCGCCGGCTGCTCGAGCCGACCGGTTGGAGCGCGCCCGAGACCGGCTACCCGACCGGCGCTCAGTGGGTCGAGGAATACCTGGCCCCGCTGGCCGAGACGCTGAGCGACCGTGTTCGCTACAGCTCCCGCGTCATAGGCGTGGGCCGCAAGGGCCGCGACCTCTCGGTCGACGCCGGCCGCGCGGAGCAGCCGTTCGTCGTCCACGTCCGCCGCGCCGACGACACTGAAGAACGGCTTGAGGCCAAGGCTGTGGTCGACGCCTCGGGCACCTGGCGGGCACCGAGCCCGGCGGGCGCGGAGGGACTGCCCGCCCTCGGCGAACAGGCCGCCGTCGAAGCCGGCCTACTTGATCACCGCACGCCGAGCCGCGAGGAGGCCGCCGAACTGGCAGGCAAGCACATCGTCGTGGTCGGCAGCGGCCACTCGGCCGCGACCGCGATCGGCGACCTCGCGACAGTGGTCCGCCGCGAGCCGGGCACCCGGGTGACCTGGGCGCTGCGCCGCGGTACCGTCGGCAACGCCTTCGGCGGCGGTTCCGCCGACGAACTGCCCGAGCGCGGTGCCCTGGGCCAGCGAGCGAAGAAGGTAGTCGAGGATGGCTTCATCGACCTCGTCACCGGATTCCGTACCGAGCGGGTCCTCGTCGAAGACGGTCGGGCGGTGCTCGTCGCCGAGGACGGACGCCGACTCGAACCCGCGGACCGAGTGGTCGTCGCGACGGGCTTTCGTCCCGACCTGTCGTTCCTCTCCGAAGTCCGACTCGACCTCGACGTGCGCCTGCAGGCTCCGACGAAGGTCGCCACTGAGGTTGATCCGAATCTTCATTCCTGCGGCTCAGTGCGCGCCACGGGGGCGACCGATCTCGCCCACCCGGAACCGGGCTTCTACATCGTCGGCGCGAAGTCCTACGGCCGCGCTCCAACGTTTCTAGCGATGACCGGATACGAGCAGGTCCGCAGTGTCGTCGCCGAGCTCGCCGGCGATCACGAGGCGGCTGACCGTGTCGAGCTGGAGCTGCCTGACACCGGCGTGTGCGGCGGATCGGGCCTGTTCGACGCCCCGGAGCAGGCGACGTCGGGCGGGTGCTGCACACCCGCGCCCCAGCTGGTCCAGATCGGCACGAGGACCGACGGATGAGCCGCGGTCGCCTGTTGATCGTGGGCGGCGGGCAGTCGGGCCTCGCCGCGGCCCGTGCTGGGCGTGACCGCGGCTGGGAGCCGGTGGTGCTCGAGGCCGGTGACGAGCCGGTTGGGTCGTGGCCGCGCTACTACGACAGCCTGCGGCTGTTCTCCCCGCGCCGGTACAGCGCCTTCCCGGGTCACCGGTTCCCCGGCGACCCCGACGGGTACCCGGGCCGCGACGAGGTCGCCGACTACCTCCGCGGCTACGCAGAGTGGCTGGGCGTCGAGGTGCGGACCAATGCTCGCGTCACCGAGGTCGCCGCCGACGGCCCGGGCTTTGCCGTGGAGCTGGCCGATGGGAGCAGCCTGGTCGGGGATGCACTCATCGCTGCCTCGGGGTCGTTCGCCAACCCCTACGTGCCGATGATCCCCGGCCGGGAGAAATTTCAGGGCCGGGTCCTGCACGTGGCCGACTACCGGTCGCCGGAGGAGTTCGCCGGTCAGCGGGTCGTGGTCGTCGGTGCGGGCAACTCTGCCGTCCAGATCGCCCACGAACTGGCCGACCACGCGGAGACGTCGCTGGCGGTGCGGGACCGTGTCCGGTATGCGCCGCAGGTCATTGCCGGGCGCGACCTGCACTGGTGGTTGCGGTTCACCCGCGCTGACCTCCTGCCGCCGTCGGTCCTCGCCAGGATCATCACAGGCACACCGATCATCGACGACGGACAGTACAGGGCTGCGCTCGAGGCGGCACATCCAGACGAGCGGCCGATGTTCGCCAATTACGTCCCGGACGGTGTCGCGTGGCCCGACGGCTCGCGGGAGCGCGTCGACTCAATAGTCTTCGCGACAGGCTATCGGCCGCACATGCCGTACCTGCGATCTCTCGGCGTCCTCGATGAGGCCGGCGCGCCGAGGCACGATCGCGGCGTCTCGACCGTGCTGCCTGGCCTGGCGTTCCTGGGCCTGGAGTTCCAGCGCTCGTTCTCGTCGAACACCCTGCGCGGTGTCCACCGCGACGCGGGTTACGTCGTCGATGCCCTGGCCAGGCAGTCGAGGGGCGTCGTCGTTGGCTGAGGCTGTTGTGCGGCCCGGGCGGGGAAGGGTGCTGGCTGCGCTGTGCGTGACCGAGATCGTCTCGTGGGGCTTGCTCTACTATGCTTTCCCGGTCCTGGTTCCGCGGATCAGCTCGGACACTGGCTGGTCGTCGGTGGCCGTGACCTCGGCGTTCTCTGTGGCCCTGGCTGTGTCGGCGTTGGCCGGGGTGCCGGTCGGGCGCTTTATCGATCGGCACGGACCCCGTCTCGTCATGACGGCTGGCTCGGGTCTCGGCGTCGTGACGCTGGTGGTGATTGCCGCGTCGCCGAATCTGTTGGTGTTCGTCGTCGGTTGGGCGCTGGCCGGAGTCGCCATGGCCGGAGTGCTCTACCCGCCGGCCTTCGCCGCGATCACCGGCTGGTTCGTTGCGGGCCGACTCGGCGCGCTGACCACGCTGACGCTGGTGGCAGGACTGGCGAGCACGGTCTTCGCGCCGTTGACCGCAGCCGCGTATGACCAGCTGGGATGGCGAGGCACGTACTTCTGGGCGGCGGTCGTACTGGCGGTCCTCACGGTCCCGGTCCACTGGCTCGTGCTGCGACGCCCCTGGCCCCGCCCGGTGCATGTCGACGCGGAGGAGCCAGAGGCTGAGAAGGCATACGCTGCCGGCGTCGTGCGGGACTCACGGTTCCGGTTGCTTGCCGCCGGACTGACCTTGGTGGCCCTGGCGATGTACGCCGCGTTGCTGGCTCTGGTGCCGCTTATGCTCGAGCGCGGCCTGAGTCCTCAGGCCGCCGCCTGGGTGCTCGGCCTCGGCGGACTCGGGCAGGTCGCCGGTCGGCTCGTCTACACCGCTCTTGCCCGGCATGCCTCGCTGACCGTGCGCACCGTGACCGTGTTCGGCCTCGTCACCGTCAGCACCTCGGTGCTCGCTGTGGTCCCCGGGCCGGTTGGTCTGCTGGTCGCGGCGTCGATGACCGCCGGGGTCGGGCGCGGCATCGCGACGCTGCTCCAGGCGACCGCGGTCACTGATCGGTGGGGCGCACGCGGATACGGCCGCCTCTCCGGCGTCCTCGGCCTCCCGGTCCTGCTGGCCACCGCCTTGGCTCCCGGGGCCGGTGCGGTCCTTGCCGAGGTCACCGGCAGCTACGCAACCGGTTTCGCGGTCCTGGCCGCGGTGGCCGCCGTAGGGACCGTCCTCACGGTCGCCAGCACACACGGCAGGGCGACAACCGCCGGTCGGATGCGCCCGCTGGATATGCAGGTCGGCGAGTTCCGCCGTCAATCGTGAGGTCATCGAGGGGATCCCCGGGGTGGGATCAGCGTCGAGCCAACATAAGGATCGACAATAGTTCAGCGGCCACTGTATAGTTCAGTGCATGCTGACTATTGCTTCACGCCTCGACGTCATGAATCGACTCGGCCGGGCCATTGCGGACCCGACCCGCTCTCGGATCCTGATGACCCTGCTTGCCGGCCCGAGCTACCCGGCCGTGCTCTCGCGCGAGCTAGAGCTGACCCGTTCGAACGTCTCGAACCATCTGACCTGCCTGCGCGACTGCGGGATCGTCGTGGCCGAGCCCGAGGGGCGGCAGACGCGCTACGAGATCGCCGACCCGCACCTCGCGGCGGCGCTGACGGCCCTGATGGATGTGACCCTCGCGGTCGACGAGCACGCGCCGTGCGTGGACGCCGAGTGCACTGTGCCGGGCTGCTGCGAGTCGGGCGCGTGAGCGCGGCGTGCGGCTGCGACGAGCCGGAGACTCAGACCGGGGAGGAAGCCGAGGAGGAGCAGGGACGTCCCTGGTGGCGTGATGCCGGGATCATGGTCCCGGTCTTCTCTGGCGTCGCGTTCTTAACTGGCCTGGTGCTGGAATGGTCGGGGCTGGAGGTCCCGGCGTTGGTGCTGTTCTGGATCGGTCTGCTGTTGGGCGCGTCGACGTTCACCCCGGGCGCGATCCGGAAGCTGTTCAAGGGCAAGCTCAGCATCAGCCTCCTGATGACGATCAGCGCGATCGGCGCGGTCATCCTCGGCTACGTCGAGGAGGCCGCTGCGCTGGCGTTCTTGTACTCGATCGCCGAGGCACTGGAGGACAAGGCGATGGATCGCGCCCGCGGCGGGCTGCGGGCGCTGCTCAAGCTCGTCCCGGAGACCGCCACGATCCGCCAAGGCGGCGCATCGGTCGAGGTCGCGGCCAAGGATCTCGCTGTCCGTCAGTTCATGCTGGTGCGGCCGGGCGAGCGGATCGCGACCGACGGCATCGTCCGGACGGGACGATCCAGCCTGGACACCTCCGCGATCACCGGCGAGTCGATCCCGGTCGAGGTCGAGCCCGGCGACACGGTGTCGGCTGGGGCGATCAACACCGCCGGCGCGCTGGAAGTCGAGACGACCGCTGCGGGCACCGACAACTCGCTGACCACGATCGTCGACCTGGTGGAGAAGGCGCAGGCGGAGAAGGGTGACCGCGCCCGCCTCGCCGACCGCATCGCCCGACCACTCGTGCCCGGTGTGTTGATCCTCGCCGTCCTGGTGGCGGTCATCGGGTCGCTGTTCGGCGACCCGGAGCTGTGGATCACCCGCGCCCTCGTGGTGCTCGTGGCGGCCTCGCCGTGCGCACTGGCGATCTCGGTGCCGCTGACGGTGGTGGCCGCGATCGGGTCGGCGAGCAAGTTCGGCGTGATCATCAAGTCGGGTGCCGTGTTCGAGCGGTTCGGCGTGATCCGCCACGTCGCCGTGGACAAGACTGGCACCCTGACCCGCAACGAGCCCGCCGTCAACGCGGTGCTCACCGCCGACGGAGTGACCGAGGCGCAGGCGCTGGCGTGGGCGGCCGCACTGGAGCAGCACAGCACCCACCCGCTCGCTTCGGCGATCACCGCCGCCGCACCGGGTACGCCTGTGGCCGATGCCGTGACCGAGCAGGCAGGTCACGGCATCGAAGGCACCCTCGACGGCGCGCGAATCACGGTCGGCAGCCCGCGCTGGCTCGACGCCGGGAGTCTCGGCGATCGGGTCGCGGGTCTGGAGGAGCAAGGCATGACGGTCGTGATCGTGCACCGTGACGGCACCGCCGCGGCTGCGATCGGCGTCCGCGACGAGCTGCGCCCCGAGGTCCCCGAGGTGGTCCGCACCCTCGCCGGACAGGGCGTCGAGGTGACGATGCTCACCGGCGACAACGCCCGCACCGCCCGCGCCCTGGCCGCGCAGGCCTGGATCGATGACGTGCGCGCCGAGCTGCGCCCCCAGGACAAGGCCTCAGCGATCGCCGAGCTCGGCGAGAAGAACGGATCGGTCGCGATGATCGGCGACGGCATCAACGACGCCCCGGCCCTCGCGGCTGCGGACATCGGCATCGCGATGGGTGCCACCGGTTCCGATGCCGCGATCGAGTCAGCCGACGTCGCCTTCACCGGCCACGACCTGCGTCTGCTCCCGCGCGCGTTCGACCACGCCCGCCGGGGACGGCACATCATCAACCAGAACATCGTTCTGTCGCTGCTGATCATCACCGTCCTGCTTCCGCTTGCCTTGTTCGGTGTCTTGGGGCTTGCCGCTGTGGTGCTCGTGCATGAGATCGCAGAGGTCGTCGTGATCCTCAACGGCCTGCGTGCCGCCCGGGCCCGGAAGGAGCAGATCTCGTGAAGGTCGAACTGCTCCACATCGTCGACTGCCCGAACACGGCCAGCGCCGAAGCCAACGCGCGCGCAGCACTGGATGTTCTCGGACTCACGGCCGTGCCCATCCAATTGGTCACGATTCACACCGAGGTCGATGCAACGAACGCGCAGTTCGCAGGCTCGCCCACGATCCTCGTCGACGGTGTCGACCTGTTCCCAACGACACCGGTTCGTTCGCTGGCGTGCCGGGTTTATGCCACAGGGAAGGGGTTCGCTGGCGCACCTGGTCAGGAGCAGATCGAAGCGGCGCTGCGCGCGAGACTGGATTGACGGCCAGCGGTGAGTGCCATTAGTTGCTCAATTCGGTATTGAGCTCAACGGGGACATGCGGATAACCCGTAGCCGGATGGGCGCGCCGGCGCACCGGCTGATGATGGAGTGAATGTCGAGCGGGTGGGAGGCGATCGTGGACGCAATCGGCCTTTGGCATCCATATGTGCAGTAACTTGAGTGCTGCTGGTGACGAGTCTCTCCTGGTGAAGCCGACGGCCGAGGCGACCGGCACCGTCGCCAGCGACTTCGCCGTCCTCGCTGACCTTGAGGAGGTGTTCAGGATCGCCAGCGCGCCAGAGAACGTCCAGGCGGGCGAAGGCGACGACGGCGAGGGGTGCGTGGCCGGCTCAGGGCTCTGACGTCTTGACAAGCCCCGCGGCCAGGCAACGGACCTTCTCGGCGAGCTCGTCGCGGACCAGGCGCATTCGTTCCTCGCCCTCGATCCCTCGCGCCGAGGGCTCGTCGATCGTCCATGTCTCGATGGTCCCGGCCATCCCCGGCACGGGCTCGACGACGGCCTCGTCGCCGATGACGACGACGCGGTCCGCAGTCTGCAGCATAGTGGGATCGATCGGCTTCGGGTGCTCGTCGGCCATGCTAGCCCCGACCTCGGCGACAGAGGCAGCGGACAAGGCATTGAGCGCTGTCCCGGGGGAGGTGCCGGCCGAGTGCACCCGGACGGAGTCGCCGGCGACCTGGCGCATGAGTGCGGCGGCCATCTGCGACTTGCCTGCGTTCTTGACGCAGACGAACAGGACGGACGGCTTCTTCTCGATCACGATATCTACCTTTGTTCAATAGTTGGTAAGAACGACGTTGAGCTCGTGGACACTTGCCGCGATGTCATCGCGGCCGAGCAGTCCCGGCATGCCGGCGGCTGGCCAACGTCGAGGGTCCAGTGGACGGCGTTCATGTCCACCACTCATCAACAGGGGCGCGCCAGTCGGATCAGCACGACGCGGCTGCGGACTCTGGCCCAGTGGCTGCAAATTCACGCCAACGTTGCTCATCTCGGTGCACGGGGATGGACTCGGCGAAAGCGTCGCGGCAGGTCGAGCAGCAGATCTTCCGGCCATCGGGCAGCAGGCGCGTGGGCGAGCCCATGCCGTTCTGGCGCACGCGTTCGTCCGTACAGACTGTCGCATGATCCCGGCACAGCGCCGCGCCGCAGTGCCGGCAGAATGCGACGGCGGGGACAGAACCCTGGCCGGCCGTTTCGTGTTCCCAGCAGTCCATCTGCCAACTCCTTGATTCGATGATGATCTATATAGAATCTATGCGACGCATCGATAGACGTCAATATCATCTGTGCCATCGATACGCCCGACATGAGCGTTAAGCCCTGGCCATCCAAGCGCCGATCTCGGCGACGGCCGGCTTGGCGGTGCGAGCCGCGCCGATGATGGTGACGGAGGCGAGTCCGGTCCAGTCGCCGTATCCGAGCAAGTGCAGTCCGGGGTGGTCGATGCTCCGAGTGCCGTCGGTGACGGGATGGCCATGGTCGCGAGTCAGCCCCAGCCCGCTGAGATGTCGGAGGTGTGGACGGAAACCGGTGCACCAGATGATCGCATCGCACTCGTGTTCTCGGCCGTCGTGCCAAGAGACCCCCTTCGAGGTGAGGCGGTCGAACACGGGCGAGCGGTCCAGGACACCGCGATCGCGAGCCTCGCGCACGGGAGGCACCATGACGATGTCTCCGAGTCCCGTCACACCGTCGTGATCACGACCAGAGCGACGGGCTGCCTCGCGGGCAGTAGCGACGTCGAAGAGTACTCTGCCGTCCACCTCGTCGGGCATGAACAGCGGCGGACGACGCGTCACCCACAAGGTCTCGGTGACTGTGGAGACCTCGGCGAGGATCTGCGCGGCCGAGTTCCCTCCTCCGACGACCACGACCCGTCGGCCGGCGAACATGTCAGGGGAGTCGTAGCCGACGGTGTGCAGCTGCCTGCCGGTGAACGTGTCCTGACCGGGGAAGTACGGCAGATAGGGACTCTGCCACGTGCCAGTGGCACTGATCACCGCAGAGGCATTGAGAGAGCCTGCGTCCGTGTCCACGATCCAACGATCATTCTCCCGGCGGACGCTGGTGACGCCGACCGACCGATGCATAGGCAACTCGTAGCGTTCCTCGTATCGTTGGAGGTAGTCCACGACGTGGTCGGCGGTGGGGAACGTCTCGCCGACCTGGGCGGGCATCGGCCATCCGGGCAGAGGACTGTACTGGGCTGGGGAGAACATCCTGAGAGACTGCCAGCCGTGTTGCCAGGCCCGCCCGGTCGTTCCTGTTCGTCGAGGATGACGAAGTCCAGGCCGGGGCGGCGGAGGAAATATCCCGCGGCGAGACCGGCCTGGCCTCCTCCGATGACGACGACGTCACTCACGCCCGCGCCGGGTCCTGGCCGAGCAGCTCTGCGGTGAGCGTCTCGATCCGAGACCTGATCTCGTCGCGAATCGGGCGCACCGCCTCGATGCCCTGACCAGCGGGATCGTCGAGCTCCCAGTCCTCGTAGCGCTTGCCGGGGAAGTACGGGCAGGCGTCACCGCAGCCCATCGTGATGACGACGTCGGAGTCCTGCACGGCCTCGGCGGTGAGCACCTTGGGCTGCTCGGCAGTGATGTCGATCCCCACCTCGAGCATGGCCTCGACAGCGACCGGATTGATCTGCTCGGCGGGCATCGACCCGGCCGAGCGGACCTCGATGCGGTCCCCGGCGAGGTGGCGCAGCCAGCCGGCAGCCATCTGGGAACGGCCGGCGTTGTGGACGCAGACGAACAGGACTGAGGGCGTGCGATCGTTCATGTCTGTACTTCTCTCGTTCATTCGGTGGTGAAGGTGGCGAGGAGTCGGCTGACGCGTGTAGCGATGTCGTCGCGGATAGCGGCGAGTCCCTCCGGCGATGCCAGGGCCGGGTCGCCGACAGCCCAGTCTTCGTACCGGACTCCGGGGACGACGGGGCAGGCGTCGCCGCAGCCCATGGTCACCACGACATCGGCGGCGCGAATGGCGTCGTCGGTGAGCGGCTTGGGGAACGCCTCGTCGGCGGCCTCGCGGTCGATGTCGGCGACGAGGTCGCGCACGTGCGGGTGGATGCCCGTCGCCGGGGTCGAGCCGGCGGATCGGGCGACGACCCTGCCCTCGGACAGGCTGCGGGTCAGCGCCGCGGCCAGCTGGGAGCGACCTGCGTTGGCGACGCAGACAAACAGCACCTGAGGCAGTGCGGTTGCTCGGTTGCGGGTGAGGTCAGCCAGTCGCTGCCGGGCGAAGCGCTCGCTCAGGGGCACCAGGTAGCGTGTGATCTTCGCCGACCGGGCCAGCGCCGTGTACGATTCCCGGACGATGCTTGTGACGGTATCCCGCGGCAGCTGCGACGTCGCGTTGGCGAGGTCGGCGGCCAGACGCTCGATGTGCTCGTCCATGCTCTCCAGCTCTGCGGCGGCCGTCGTCTCCGGTTCCGAGCTGGGGGCGACGGCCGCCGGTGCGAATCCTTCGAGCAAGGCGGCGACAGCGGCACTTTTCCCTGGCGCGATGGTGTACCAGACCCAAGTCCCACGGCGCTCGGAATCGAGCAGCCCCACTGTCCGGAGGACCTTGAGGTGGTGGGAGACGGTCGGCTGTGAGACGTCGGCGAGGTCGGCGAGATCGCATACGCACGACTCGCCGCGAGGATCGGCTGCGATCGCCGAGAGCATACGCAGACGCAATGGGTCGGCGAGGGCTTTGAGGATGCCCGCGAGGATTGCGGCAACCTCCTGACCGAGGGCCGTCGAGATCGGCGGCACTTGGGGCGGGCAGTCCTCATCGGGGGTGGCTGGCGACAGCGCGATGTCGGTCATGACGTTCGTACCTCCTGGTTATAGGGGTCGGTGCGGAACCACGCCTTGGCGGCCCAGAGGGAGACGTAGACGAGGCCGACGAGGACAGGCACCTCGATGAGGGGTCCGACGACGCCGGCCAGTGCCTGGCCGGAAGTCGCGCCGAAGGTGCCGATCGCGACGGCGATGGCGAGCTCGAAGTTGTTGCCCGCCGCGGTAAATGCCAGCGTCGTCGACCGTGCATAGCCGAGGCCGATGCCCTTGCCCAGCAGCAGGCCCGCGAACCACATGACGGCGAAGTACACCAGCAGTGGCAGAGCGATCCGGACGACGTCCAGCGGCCGGCTCGTGATCTGCTCACCCTGGAGGGCGAACAGCAGCACGACAGTGAACAGCAGTCCGTACAAGGCCCATGGTCCGATCTTCGGGACGAACTTCTCCTCGTACCAGTCCCGGCCCTTGCGCTTCTCGCCGATCCAGCGCGAGGCGAATCCTGCGATCAGGGGCACTCCGAGGAAGACGAGGACGTTGAGGGCAATCTGGCCCATCGACACCTCGAGCCCTTGTGTGTCCAGGCCGAGCCAGCTCGGCAGGACGCTGAGGTAGAACCAGCCGAGGACGGAGAACATGACGACCTGGAAGACCGAGTTGATCGCCACCAGCACCGCGGTCGCCTCGCGGTCGCCGCAGGCCAGGTCGTTCCAGATCACGACCATGGCGATGCAGCGGGCCAGACCGACGATGATGAGCCCGGTGCGGTACTCGGGAAGGTCGGGCAGGAGCAGCCAGGCCAGGGCGAACATGATCGCCGGCCCGGCGAGCCAATTGAGTACCAGAGAGGAGATGAGGAGCTTCTTGTCGCCGGTGACGGCGGCGACTTTGTCGTAGCGGACCTTGGCCAGGACCGGGTACATCATCACGAGAAGGCCGAGCGCGATCGGCACGGAAATACCGCCGATCTCCATGTGCGACAGCAACTCCGAGATTCCAGGAATGAATCGTCCCAGAAGGAGGCCTGCGACCATCGCCAGCCCGATCCACAGCGGCAGCCACCTGTCCAGGGTCGAGAGCCGTTGCGTCACAGGGGGTGCAGTGAGAGCTGCTTGATTAGACATGCCTCTATATTGAAGGATATCGATGCAATCAGCAAGTCAGTCGTGCCCACCCTCCGAAGCCGCGGCTCGCCCATCGCGGTGATCTGCAGCTCCTCGCCATCTTCAGCGTGCGGGCGTCAAGTTAGCTGGAGGGCGGTCAAGCAGGTGGGGTCGTCGAGGCGGGTCGAGATGTCTTGTTTCGCGGTGCGGTCTTCGGTTCTGACCGTGAGCGTCGCGTCAATGCCGCGGGGCAGCCAGAGTCCGACGAATCCGTTGTCGTAAGTCGTGAGTGTTTCATCGAGGATGGTCTTCCCGGACGTCGCCTCGACCACGGTGACGTCGACGTCAGTATTGGCGAGCTCGCCGCGGCAAGTAGTGAGGCTGTGATAGTAGCATTCGTGAGTCTGGCCGCGATATGGGGCGATAGAGACGTAGAATTCGTCTTCTGGCATCGGCAGAGTGGTTTGATTGTTCTGATCGTCGGTCAGGACGAGTTGGTCGGGTTCAATCGAAGCGATGAGTTCAGACGAGCGATCTGCCACCTTCGTTGTGTCGAGGCGCTTGATGATTTCCCGTGCATTCAGTCCGTCTAGATTATGCTCGACCACCAGTGAGTGATCGGATCCTGCGTCAGCGGACGGTTCCGCATCAGCACAGCCGCTGAGCAGGAGGACGGCGCTGGTCGCCAGCGCAGTCATGGTCGCGCAGAGTCTCAGGCGGCTCCTGGAGGGCTGGATCGGAGTAACAATGGCAAGGGGCATGCCCAACTCTTTTCTCAGGTGAAGGTGTTCATGTCGTCAGGTAAGACCTAAAGCAGCCCGATTTCGCCGGTGCCAAGGGCAAGACGAAGCGCAGCGCACGCCTGCCAGGAGACATCGAGAGCCTTGTCTTGACCTGGGGCGCAACCGGTCCGAGGCATCCTGTATTGACGAAATCGGATGGTGTCAGGAGCGTACGAGGCGATTGATGGCGTCGCTGGCTTCCTGGATCTTGGCGATGGCCGCGTCCTCATCGCCTTGCTTGGCGGCGTCGAGCACGCAGTGCTTGAGGTGGTCATCGAGCAGGCCGGTCGCCACTCCCTGCAGGGCGCGGGTCAAGGCGGAGACCTGGGTGAGGATGTCGATGCAGTACTTCTCGTCGTCGATCATCTTGGTGATGCCGCGGGCCTGGCCTTCGATGCGCTTCATGCGGTTGCGGTAACGGTCCTTGTCGCTGATGTAACCGTGCTGGTGCGCCCCGGTCTCATCGGTTGCAGTGTCGGTGTTCATGGGTGTGTCCTTCACTTCTGGTGCTCCAGGACGGAGCGAGTGCTGGCATCTGGGGTGAGGTCGATGCGACGCAGCAGCTGGGCATTGAGCGCGACGACGACAGTGGAGATCGACATCAGGATCGCGCCGACCGACATCGGCAGGACGAACCCGACAGGTGCGAGCACGCCCGCCGCGAGCGGTACAGAGAGCAGGTTGTATCCGGCAGCCCACCACAGGTTCTGCTTCATTTTACGGTATGCGGCACGGGAGAGCTGGATGACCGACAGGACGCTGCGCGGGTCGGAGCTGGCGAGGATGACGCCGGCAGAGGCGATGGCGACGTCTGTGCCTGCCCCGATGGCGATACCGACGTCGGACTGCGCCAGCGCAGGGGCATCGTTGACGCCGTCGCCGACCATCGCGACCCTCTTGCCCTCGTCCTGGAGCGCAGCGACCTTGGCGGACTTGTCCTCGGGGCGGACGCCGGCGAAGACACGGTCGATGCTGAGTTCCCGGCCAACCTCGTTCGCCACGGCCTCGGCGTCGCCGGTGATCATAACGACCTCGACGCCGAGCTCATGGAGGGCGTCGACGGCGTCGCGGGACTCGGGCCGGACCTCGTCGGCGAGCTTGAGGCCGCCGATCACTTGGCCGTCGCGGAGGACGTGCAGGATGATCGCACCCTCGGCCCGCCACGCGTCGGCCGTGTCGACCTCGTCCTGCCCGGTCTCCTCGAGCAGCCGTGGACCGCCGACGCGAATCTCCTGGTCGGCCACGGTCGCGGTGACGCCGACTGCCGGGGAGGAGGAGAACCCACTGGCCGGCTCGAGGGCGAGGTTCTTCTCCTTGGCGGCGGTGACTATGGACCGGGCGAGCGGGTGCTCGCTGTCGGCCTCGGCCGCGGCGGCCAGGGCGAGCACCTCGTCGGAGTCCAGGTCGCCGGTCGATTCGACGCCGGTGACGGTGGGCTCGCCCTTGGTCAGGGTGCCGGTCTTGTCGAAGAGCACCGCATCGACCAGGCGCATGGACTCCAGCGCGAGGCGGTCCTTGACCAGGACGCCGCCGCGGGCGGCGCGCTCGGTGGCGATGGAGACCACCAGCGGGATCGCCAGGCCCAGCGCGTGTGGGCAGGCGATGACGAGGACGGTGATGGTGCGAATGACCGCATCGTCGGGGAGCCCGAAGAGAGTCCAAACGACTGCGGTGATCAGGGCCGCACCGAGGGCGAACCAGAACAGCAGGGCGGCGGCGCGGTCGGCGATGCGCTGGGCGCGGGAGGAGGAGCCCTGCGCCTCGGCGACGAGCCGGTTGATGCCCGCCAGCGCCGTGTCGTCGCCGGTGGCGGTGATCTCGACGCGCAGGCCGGAGTCGGTGGCCACGGTGCCGGCGGTGACTGCATCGCCCTCGCCGCGGGCGACGGGACGCGATTCTCCGGTGATCATGGACTCGTCCATGTCGGCGCGGCCGTCGACGATGGTGCCGTCGGCGGGGACGCTGCCGCCGGGGCGGACGATGACGACGTCGCCGACGCGCAGGTCGGCCGGGTCGAGCTTGACGACGTCGTCGCCCTCGACACGCTCCGCCTCATCGGGCAGCAGTGCGGCCAGGGAGTCCAGCGCGGAGGTGGTCTGGGCCAGGGAGCGCATCTCGATCCAGTGGCCCAGCAGCATGATGACGATCAGCAGCGCCAGCTCCCACCAGAACTCGAGCTCGTGGTGGACGAGCCCGAGCGTGGCGGCCCAGGAGGCGAGGAACGCGACGGTGATGCCGAGCGCGATCAGCAGCATCATCCCCGGCTGGCGGCTCTTCAGCTCGCTGACGGCACCGGTGAGGAACGGGGTGCCGCCCCAGGCGTACATGACGGTGCCGAGCACCGCGGCCACCCAGCCTGCCCAGCCGGGCACGGAGTACCCGAGGAGCATGGCGAACATGGGGGAGAACGCGACCACCGGGATGGCGATGACGAGGTTGATCCAGAACAGCCTGCGGAACTGGCCGACGTGGTCGCCGTGGCCCGCATGACCACCATGACCACTGCCGTGATCACCGTGCCCGGCGTGGTCACCATGTTCCATGGTGTGGCCTTCGTGCTCGGCGCGCGAGGCGTCAACATGGCCGGACTCGGTGGTCGCGACGCCGTCGTGGTCATGGTGATGCGTGGTCGGGTCCGTCATTGCTCTTCGCTTCCCCTCGTTCTTCCCCGGTCTTTCCTTCGATCGGGTCGTGTCTCGCCGCGGACCTTGAATGGGCCCGCGGCGACCGGCTCAGGAGGCCGGCTTGATCTCGCTCTCGACGACCCACTTGTGGTTGGTCATCGTCATGCCGTCGGACTCGTAGTCGACCATGTAAACGGTCTCGTCGGTGGAGGAGGCGATGGTCGCCTTCGCGCCTTTCATGCCCTCCATGTGTTCGGCCTCGAGAGTGACCTCGGTGCCGTCGGCCAGACGCCCATCTCCGGCGTCCTTGATCTCCTCCTGCACGACCCACTTGTGATCCTCGACCGGATCCCCGCCGGTGGTGGGCGTGAAGTTCACCGCGTAGGTGTAGGTGTCGAACGCGCCGGCGATCGTGGCGTTTGCGCCGTCCATGCCCTCCATGTGTTCGGCGGTGAGCGTGACCTCGGTGCCGGCCGGGTACTTCGGCGACGCAGCCTTCTCGATGCCCTCGGGGCGGGGCCGCCGTCCATCGGATGCTCCATCCCGCCGCTGTCAGAACTGCTGCCACTGCTTCCGTGGCCCTCGTGCTCGCTGGTCGATGAGGGCGTCGCTTGGTCCTGGTCTCCTCCGGTGCTGCAGCCGGTGAGCACGAGTGCTCCGCCGAGCACTCCTGCGGCGACGGTGGTCATGAGGCGCTTGCGCATAAAGTCTCCTATTCATTCTGGCCCGATCAACATTATACCCCTCTGGGGTATCGGTCGAATATCGATCGGCGGGCGTGGAATCGCTCAGCTACGATCCAGTCGACCCGGGGCGGCAGCAGTGATGCTGCAGCCCCGGGTCGTCGAAGGATCAGGCCATGTTGGCGGCGTACTTGGCTGGATCGGAGTCGAAGGTCGGTCCGCAGCCTGGGCAGCAGAGCCAGAAGCGCTGCCCGTCGTAGTCGCGGAATAGGCCCTTTTCTTCGGCGTCCTGCTTGTTGACCGGATTGCCGACCATGACGGGGCAGGTGGTCATGTCGTCGTCGCTTCCTTCGACGAGAAGGTTATCGCGATGTCCGGAATCGGCGGCGGGGTTCTCTGCGCCGATCATGCCGCAGCAGCTGGAACCGTCGCTGACAGGTTCCTCGGCGGCGGATGCCTTGGCTGCGGGGGAGGTGCTGCAGCAGCTGGTGGATGCCTGGTCTTCGTTGCTCATTCTCGGTGAATGCCTTTCGTGTGTTCGGATGATGATCGGTTCTGCGGCGTCACTGCTTGGCGACGCTGCGGAACCCGCGCAGGCGGAGGCTGTTACCGACGACGAAGACGCTGGAGAACGCCATCGCCGCGCCTGCGAGCATGGGGTTGAGCATGCCCAGCGCTGCGACCGGGATGGCCGCGACGTTGTAGGCAAACGCCCAGAACAGGTTCGACTTGATCGTGCCCAGGGTCCTGCGGGAGAGCCGGATCGCGTCGACCGCGGCCCTCAGGTCCCCGCGCACGAGCGTGATGTCGGAGGCCTCAATGGCGACGTCGGTGCCGGTGCCCATCGCCAGGCCCAGGTCGGCCTGGGCCAGCGCCGGGGCGTCGTTGACGCCGTCGCCGACCATCGCGACGACCTTCCCCTCGCCCTGCAGGCGGGTGACGACGTCGACCTTGTCCTTGGGCAGAACCTCGGCGATGACCTTCTCGATGCCGACCTCGGCGGCGATCCGCCGGGCGACGGCCTCGTTGTCGCCAGTGAGCAGGACCGGGGTGAGGCCGAGACCCTTCAGGCCGGCGATGGCCTCGGCGCTGGTGGGCTTGACGGCGTCGGCGACGACGAGGATCCCGCGGGCCTGTCCGTCCCAACCAACGGCGACGACAGTCTTGCCCTCGTCCTCGGCTGCGGCCTTGGCGGCGGCGACATCGGGGGAAAGGTGCTGAGACCAGTCGGCCAGCAGGGACTCCCGGCCGACGAGCACCCCGCGGCCGTCGACGACGCCCTGGACGCCCTTGCCCTCGATGTTCGCAAAGTCCTCGGGCGTGGGCAGCTTCCCGACCTTCTGGACCGCGCCCTTGGCGATGGCCTGGGCGATCGGGTGCTCGGAGGCGTCCTCCAACGCGCCTGCCAGGCGCAGCAGCTCGGTGCGGTCGACGCCGGGCTCGGTGATCGCCTCGACCAGGGTCATTTTGCCGGTGGTGACGGTGCCGGTCTTGTCCAGCACCACAGTGTCGACCTTGCGGGTGGATTCGAGGACCTCGGGGCCTTTGATGAGCACGCCCATCTGCGCGCCGCGGCCGGTGCCGACTAGCAGTGCGGTGGGGGTGGCCAGGCCGAGGGCGCAGGGGCAGGCGATGACGAGGACCGCGACCGCTGCGGTGAAGGCCGCGGAGACGGGGAATCCGGCCCCGAGCCATGCGCCGAGGGCGATGACGGCGATAGCGACGACGATCGGGACGAACACGCCGGAGATCCGGTCGGCCAGGCGCTGGACCGCGGCTTTGCCGGTCTGGGCGTCCTCGACGAGTTTGGCCATCTGCGCCAGTTGGGTGCCCGATCCGACGCGGGTGGCGTGGATGACCAGGCGGCCGCCGGCGTTGACGGTCGCGCCCGTGACCGGGTCGCCAGCGACGACCTCGACCGGCACGGACTCTCCGGTGAGCATAGAGGCGTCCACGGCCGATGTCCCGGATACGACGGTGCCGTCGGTGGCGATCTTCTCGCCCGGGCGGACGACGAATTCGTCGCCGACCTGAAGGTCGTCGATCGGGATCTTGACCTCGGCCCCGCCGCGCAGGACCGAGACCTCCTTCGCGCCGAGCTCGAGCAGCGCGCGCAGTGCGGCACCGGCCTGGCGCTTGGAGCGCTTCTCGAAGTAGCGGCCGGCGAGGATGAACATCGTCACGCCGGCGGCGGCCTCGAGGTAGATGTTGCCCGCGCCGTCGGACGGAGCGATGGTGAACTCGAAGGGATGCGTCATCCCCGGCGTCCCGGCGGTGCCGAGGAACAGGGCGTAGAGCGACCACAGGAACGCCGCGGTCGTGCCCATGGAGATGAGGGTGTCCATGGTCGCGGTGCCGTGGCGCAGGTTGGTCCACGCCGCCTTGTGGAACGGCCAGGCCGCCCACACGATCACCGGTGCGGCCAGGGCCAGAGAGGCCCACTGCCAGTAGGAGAACTGGAGCGCGGGAACCATGGCCATGGCGATCACCGGGACGGTGAGCACGATCGCGCCGATGAGGCGGTGCTTGAGCGATGTCAGTTCGGAGTCGGGAGCTTCGCCGTCGTTGCCGGTCGGGCCCGATGACGTCGCGTCCTTGGGCTTGGGCATGGCGGCGGTGTACCCGGTCTTCTCCACCTCGGCGACCAGCAAGGCGGGGTCGTAGCCGGCGGGCACGGTGACCTTGGCCTTCTCGGTGGCGTAGTTGACCGTGGCGGAGACACCCTCGAGCTTGTTGAGCTTCTTCTCGATCCGGTTCGCGCAGGAGGCGCAGGTCATCCCGCCGATCTCGAGTTCGATGCCGGCGTCCGCGACCAGCGGCGCTTCGGTGTTCGTTGCAGCTTGGGTGCTCACTGCAAATCCTTTCCTGTTGCTTCTTCGGCGACGCCCTGCCCTTTGGGGTTCAGTGGCCGCCCGAGTGCGATTCGTCGTCTGCCTGAGTGCCGTCGCCGTGCCCGGCGTCGACCACGAACCGTGCGGTGCGGACCTGCCCGTCGACCTGGAAGTCCAGGTACAGCAGGTACCGGCCGGCGGTGGGGACCTCGGCGGCGAAGCCGACGTCTGGTCCTCCGGTCGACCCCGCTTTGGGCTCTTCGCCGGCGGGGTGCACGTGCAGGTAGGCCAGATCGCCCTCTCGCAGCGCGACCAGGTGGCCGTACGCGCCGAGGTAGGGCTGGAGTGCGGTGACCGGCTTGCCGTTGCGCTCTACGGTGGCTGTCAGTTCGCTCGTGCTTCCGGCGGCGAGGTCACCATCGAGGGTGACGGTGTACCCGTCGACCTCGACGGTGCGCGAGACCGTCGCTTCGACCGGGGCGTAGTCGCCGGCGACCTCGACAGCGCGGGTGAGCGTGACCCCCTCGGCGTCCTGCCCGGCTGTGAAGTCGGCGTAGACGCGGTAGGTTCCCGCCTCGTCCCAGCTCCACGATGACTCCGACCAGGTGCCGGTGGCCTCGTCCAAGTCCGGGTGCACGTGGCGGAACTGCGTCCCGTCGGTGCGCACCACGATCAGGTGCAAATCCTTCTCATGGGTCGTCGTGTACTCCGTCACCGGCTGCCCGTCCTCATCGAGGATCCGGAAGCTCAGCGTGCCGGCATCATTGGTGCCCGAGGGGGCCGTGACGGGGGAGAGGATGTAGCCGGCAGCGCTGGCCGAGACGCCGTTCATCGCGTGCTCCATGTTTTGCTCCTCCGTGTCGCTGTGACCCTCGCCGTGGGCGTTCGAGTCGCTGCTCTTGGCCCAGGCGGTCACGACGCTGTCGGGGACGGCGACGCCGGCGAGCCCGAAGGCTGCGCCGAACGCCACCACCAGCCCAGCGCCGTAGGCCGCGAGCCTGACTGGTACCTTCATCAGACCCGGACCGCCGTGTAGCCGGCTTCCTCGACCGCGGCCAGGACCTTCGCGTCGTCGACCTCGTCGGAGGCGGAGACGACGAGCTTGCCGGTCTGTGCGCTGACCTGGACGTCGGTGACACCGGAAATCTCGCCGAC
Source organism: Brevibacterium siliguriense (assembly GCF_900105315.1). NCBI lineage: Bacteria > Bacillati > Actinomycetota > Actinomycetes > Micrococcales > Brevibacteriaceae > Brevibacterium > Brevibacterium siliguriense. Next base: position 2,287,995 of record NZ_LT629766.1, read on the forward strand.
CTCCTCGCGGACCGACACCTCGCAGTGCCCGCAGGTCATGCCCGTCACCTGGTATTCGTTCGCAGCCATCGGATAGCCTCCTCAATCTGGGTACCCCGGTGGGTACCTGTGTGAGTGCAACCGTATACCCCTTGAGGGTATTCCTGCAAGGCAAGCCGGACTCGCCGTTGAATGAGCCCGCCGCGTCGAAGGGATACGCCTCCGGGGTATGCTTTGGCTGTGGAGACCGTGACCGATGAACCCCGCCGCAGCCGGCACTGGCTTCAGCTGGTCGTTCTTGCGGCGCTGCTGATCACTGGTCTTCTCGGCATGCACGCGCTGGTCGGCGGGCCGGCAGCGGCGACGACCTCCACGGCGTCGCCTGCTCACGCATCCTCGTCTTCTCCCGGCATGACGGGCATGACGACTACCGCCTCCATGTCGAGCGCGTCCGGAGCACAGGGCCTGGTGCGCGGCTCCGGCGGCTGCGCAGACGCAATGAACAGCGGCGACTCCACCTGTGTCTCCGCGCCTACGGCCGAGAGCATTCCGGCCCTCCCCGTTCCGTCCGTCGCGGCGGTGCCCACACCCGCCTCTGCGCCCATGCCGGCTCCGCCGTCCGAGACGCCTCGCCGGTTCGCGCTGACGCATCTGGAGCTGTCGATCTACCGAACGTGAGCATTGAGGAGCGCCGATGCGGCGTTCCTCAATCAGCTGCCTCGGCGGGTCCACGACCCTGCCGTGCCTGCCACGACACCGTGTCCCAAAACGCTGGCCCCTCTTCCGGGGCCAGGCAGCCCTGCGCCTCCGGCTATCCGTGATCGTCGAGCGCGCAGGCGCGATGTCGTGGCCCCGTTCACCATCGACAAAGAAGGACATCACCCATGCATTCCACCCTGAACCGTCGACAGTTCCTGTCCGTCAGCGCATTGACGCTGACCGCCGCCGGCCTCGCCGGATGCAGCACCACTGCCACCAAGACAAACTCGTTCATTGGGCCCAGCAGCACCGCAGTCAGTGCCGCCGAGGCGAAGCGCCACCGCACCGGAACGATCGTGCAACGCGCGCTGACCGCCGAGCCGGTCACACTAGACCTCGGCGGGAAGACCGCCAAGACCTGGGCGTACCGGGGAGCGTCGGCGACCAAGCCGCTGCGCGGAAACGTCGGCGACACCCTGAAGGTCGACTTCACCAACGACCTGCCCGACCCGACCAGCCTCCACTGGCACGGCCTGGCCCTGCGCAACGACATGGACGGAGTGCCGAGCCTCACCCAGGAGCCCATCGAGCCCGGCGGATCGTTCGACTACGAGTTCACCCTGCCCGAGCCGGGCACGTTCTGGTTCCACCCGCACGTCGGCACGCAGCTCGACCGCGGCCTGTATGCGCCGCTGATCATCGACGATCCGAACGAGAAGGGCGACTACGACCAGGAATGGGTCATCGTCCTCGACGACTGGCTCGACGGCGTCACCGCGACGCCCGACGAGGTCCTCGCCGAGCTCAAGAAGGGGATGATGGACCACGGCGGCATGGACATGGGGCCGATGCGGATGGGCAACACCCTCATGGGCGCGACCTCACCTCTGCTCGGCGGCGACGCCGGCGACGTCTACTACCCCCTCTACCTGATCAACGGCACTCCCGCGAACGACCCCCAGACCTTCAGTGCCAAGCACGGGGAGCGGATCAGGCTGAGGATCATCAACGCCGGCGGCGACACCGCCTTCCGCTTCGGAGTCACCGAGCACCCGCTGACGATCACCCACACCGACGGATTCCCCGTCGAGCCGCACGAGGCCGAGAGCGTCGTGCTCGGCATGGGGGAGCGCTACGACGCGATCATCACCGCCGGCGACGGCGCGTTCGCGGTCGTCGCCGAGGCCGTGGGGAAGCAGTACCAGGCCCTCGCCGTCCTGCGCACCGGCTCGGGCAGCGCACCCGCGAAGGACGTGACGCTGCCGCAGACGAAGAATCCCGCCACAGCGGGCGATCTCAGGGCAGCCGGCGAGGTCGCTCTTCCCAAGCGCGGCGTCGACCGCACGCTCACCCTCGAGCTGACCGGTGGCATGGAGAAGTACGACTGGGCGATCAACGGCAAGCGCATGAACATGGACCAACCGATGCGCGACGCCCTCGGCATCGCCGACGGGGAGCGGGTCGCCCTCGAGTTCAAGAACTCGACGACGATGTGGCACCCGATGCACCTGCACGGGCACACCTACCAGCTTCCCGGCGGCGGGCCACGCAAGGACACCTCGATCGTCCTGCCCGGCACGACGCTGCGCGTCGAGTTCGACGCCGACAACCCCGGGCGGTGGCTCACGCACTGCCACAACGTCTACCACGGGGAAGCCGGGATGATGACGACGATCGCCTACCAGGAGAACTGACGCACCGGGGCCGCACACCTTACCGGGTGCGCGGCCCTGCGCCTCAAATGCGCGGACATGGTGTCTTCGTGACCTGGGCGAGACGATCCGATGCCCCCGACGCGGCGCATCGGAGCAGGCAGTGCAGCGCACGCCGCAACGTCGGTGAGTGTCGGACAGTGTCGATGGTGGTTCTGAGCGTGGTCATCGTGACTCCTTCGGCGTCGTTCGGCGGCCTCGTCGCGGGACGCAACTGCCGTCCTCTCGGCGTACCTGTCGCGGGTGTCGGCGTTCGCGTCCGGCGGACTCATCCGTCCGCCGGACACGAACGGTCGGGGGTATGTCACGACTCCTGAGCGGGCTCCTTCTCGGCCTCGTCGTGGGCCTGCCCGGTGGGGCGGATGTGGCGCAGACCGACGGCGGCGATGATCGCCGCGAGGGCAGCGATGATCGCGGAGGTGATCCCGGCGGCGTTGAGTCCGCTGGTGAACGCCTGCTGGGCCGCGGTCGTCAGTGCCGCTCCGATGTCGCCTGGCAGCTGCCCGGCGGCGGCGATGGCCCCGTCGATCCCGGTCTCGGCCGCGGCCGCCGCCTCCGGCGGCAGCCCATCGGGCAGGGAGCCGGAGATCTGGCTGCGGTAGGCGGCGATCCCGATGCTGCCGATGACCGCGACGCCGAGGGAGATCCCGAGGTCATTGACGGTCGTCGCGAGCCCGGAGGCACCGCCGGCCTTCTCCGGTGGGACCGAGCTCACCACCAGGTCCGTGGTGAGCGCCATGGACGGCGCGACCCCGGGGTAGGTGACGACGAAGCTCGCGATCACGAGCGCGAGACCAGTGCCGGCGTCGAGCTGGGTGAACAGGATGTAGCCGACGACCTGGGTGAGCAGCCCGACGGCGATCACGTTGCCCGGCCGGAACTTCCGGGCGAGCATCGGCGAGAGGGTCGAGACGACGATGAGGACTGCCGCGGCGGGCAGGATCGACAGCCCGGCCTGCATGGGCGAGAGCCCCTGGACCTGCTGCAGGTACTGGGTGAACAGCGAGTACACCCCACCCAGCGCCGCGGCCGAGAGGAGGAACACCGCAAGTGCTCCGCTGACGGTGCGGTTGGCGAACAGCCGCACGTCGAGCAGAGGCTGGGTCGCGCGCAGCTGCCGGATCACGAACCACAACCCGACCAGTGCTCCGGCGATCAGCAGGCCGATCGACGGACCGGCCGGCTCCTGGGTGGCGAAGCGCTTGACGCCGTAGATGATGGCCAGCAGCGAGGCGACCAGGAGCAGTGCGCTGAGCAGATCGATCTTCGCGGTCGGATCCTTGTGCTCAGGCAGCAGCAGCGGCGCGCCGATGGCCACCAACGCCATCACGGGCACCGCGACCAGGAACGTCGCCTGCCAGCCGAAGACTTCCAGCAGCAGTCCGGACAGCAGTGGTCCGAGGGCGACGCCGGCGGAGATCCCGCCGGCCCACACGCCGATCGCGACGCCTCGCGCCTTCGGGTCGGCGAAGAGCACGAAGATCAGTCCCAGCGTGGACGGGAGCATCATGGCTCCTCCCACGCCGAGGATGGCGCGCCAGGCGATCATCAGCTCGGGACTGGTCGTCAACGCCGCAGCGATGGACACGATCCCGAACAGGACCGCGCCGATCACCATGAGCAGCCGCTTGCCGATCCGGTCGCCGAGGACGCCCATCGCGACCAAGAATCCAGCCATGACGAACCCGTAGATGTCGAGGATCCACAGCAGCTGTGCGCTCGTCGGATTCAGGTCGGCGGCCATGTTCGGGGCCGCCAGGAACAGAATCGTCAGCATCATGAACAGCAGGGTCGACGGGATCACGAGGACCGCGAGCCCCCACCACTGCTTCGCCCCGGTCCGGGGTGCAGGTGCATTCGTCTCAGACATGGCGCACCGCCTTGTTCTGCGTCGTCGTTCTCATGGCTACATTGGTCCTTTCGCTCTCAACAGGGTTGTCACGGGCCGGGAGGCCCTCAGCCGAAGTCAAGCATCGGTGTACGACTTCTAACGGCTATACTAGCTCGTATATTCCCGTACGAGTTAGAGGTGGGGCATGCCGAACGGCAAGGGCGCGGCCGGCGCTGGTGAGCAGAAGCCGGTGCGGCGAGGAAAGACGGCTAACCAGCGGGCTGACGCCCAGCGCAACCGGGCGAAGATCCTCGCGGCGACGCCGGACGCGCTCCGGAAGGACCCCGATGCCTCCGTCGCCGACATCGCCGCCGAGGCGGGCGTCGGCCGGATGACCCTCTACGGGCATTTCAAGACCCGGGCCGAGCTCATCGACGCAACCCTCGTTGACGGACTGGACGGGGCCGAGGCCGTCCTGGCCGACGTGCCCCTCGACGGTGATCCGAGCGAAGCGTTCGAAGCCCTGATCACCTCGAGCTGGATGCTCCTGGAGCGCATCCGCGCCGTGCTCGTCGTTGCTCAGCGCGAACTGCAGCCGGCGCGCATTCGCGAGATGCATGAGAAGGCCGAAGCTCGGATGCGGGGACTGCTCGAGCGCGGTCAGCGCGAAGGCGCCTTCCGCGCGGATCTGCCTGTCGACTGGCTGCTTGCGGTCACCCACCTGACCATGAACGCCGCAGCCGAAGAGGTCACGGCCGGCCAGCTCGACCGGGATGATGCGGCTCGCGTCATCGTCACCACCCTGCACTCCGCCTTCGCCGCCAACGACCGAGCCTGACTGCTCGAATCGACAGCCAGGGCACCTCGTCACCCTCTCGAGCTGAACGCGGGCGACCGGCGGCACCTCGCTCACTACGTACCCGTGCGCACTTACGTTCGAGTATGCAATAATCTGCGTATGGATGCAGATAAGCAGATGTGCGGGCTCGACCCCGACAGCCAATACGTGGAACTTGCCGTTGAGGTGTTCGGACTCCTTGCCGACGCGACCCGGGTCCGGATCGTCCTTGCGCTGCGCCGCAGCGACGAGCTGTCGGTGAACCATATCGCCGAGAGCGTGGGCAAGTCGCCGGCCGCGGTGTCGCAGCACCTGGCGAAGCTGCGGATGGCCCGGATCGTGTCGACCCGGCAGGAGGGGCAACGGGTGTTCTATCGGCTGGAGAACGAGCACGCCTCCCAGCTGGTGTCCGACGCGATCTTCCAGGCCGAGCACTCTGTCGCCAATGGGCAGGTCCCGGCCCATCACCACGACGAACGAGCAGAAGAATGACCGAGCACAGCCACGCCCATCCGCACGCTGAGCACGAGCAGGAGAGCGGATCGTCCGCGCATGATCACGCGGATCATGATCACGGCCAGAATCACGAGTATGCGCACGGTCATGACCACTCCCATGACCACGGCGAGCACGGCCACTCCCACCCGACGGGGTTCAAGGGCTTCCTCTACGGGATCTTCGTGCCGCACTCCCACGACGCCGCCGACTCGATCGACGACGCGATGGAAGCCCACTCCGAGGGAATCCGCGCGCTGAAGATCAGCCTAGTGCTCATGCTGGCAACGACCGTGCTGCAGGCCGTCGTCGTCGCATTCTCCGGCTCGGTCGCGCTGCTGGCCGACACGATCCACAACCTCTCCGACGCCCTGACCGCAGTGCCGCTGTGGATCGCGTTCGTGCTGTCCCGACGGGTCGCCACACGGAAGTACACCTATGGCTTCAACCGGGCCGAGGACCTTGCCGGGCTGTTCATCGTCCTGATGATCGCCCTGTCCGCGGTCATCGCCGCGTGGGAAGCGATCGACCGCATGCTCAACCCTCGCCCGATGGAGAACATCGGCTGGGTGATCGTGGCCGGCATCATCGGCTTCCTCGGCAATGAGGCGGTCGCCGTCTACCGAATTCGCGTGGGCAGAAAGATCGGCTCGGCCGCCCTGGTCGCCGACGGCATCCACGCCCGCACCGACGGGTTTACCTCTCTGGCCGTCGTGGCCGGCGGGATCGGCGTGCTGCTCGGCTTCCCCTTGGCCGACCCGATCGTTGGCCTGCTGATCTCGGCCATGATCGCAGTGCTGCTGGTGGGCACCGTGCGCTCGGTCGGCCGACGGTTGATGGACGGCGTTGAGCCGGAGCTCGTCGAACGCGCCGAGCGCGCCCTGGGGCATCTGGCCGAGGTCGAGTCGGTGGAGCGGGTGCGGATGCGCTGGGTCGGGCACCGCCTCCACGGCGACGCGCTCGTCCGCACCTCCGTGACGAGCCTTGCCGATGCCGACCGGCTGGCGGCGGAGGCAGAGGGTTCGGTGAAGCAGCACATGCCGAACGTGGACGAGATGGCCGTGCAGGTGGCCCCAAAGCTCTAGAGTGTGAGTCGCGTGATGACATGGCGCGAGACAGGCTTCGTGAGACGGACGCCTGCGCGTGATTGATTCGACTGGATGCCTGTTTCAGCGATGGATGACTGACGAAGCCCCTTCCATGTCCTCGGGGCCCGACCCGGGATAGTCACCATTCATGGCGAATCTACCGTAGTCGAAGCATGTCGACGGCGATGTGTCAGCGGCTGCGGGAAAGCCCCCGCAGGATTCATAGCGCGCCTCTGACCAGGGGATTTGCTGTCGGGCTCGAGCGCTTGACTACCGTGCACGTCGACGAAGCCTGTCACAGTACGTTCTGCGTCAGCTCGCAGAAGCCTGATCGCAGGAGACGCGCTGAGGCGCTGTGAGTCTGTGACTCGCGGCAGTCGGTTCGCGCTGAGGCGCTGAACCGGAACACAGCGAGGGCCGGTGGGATTCTTCCCACCGGCCTTCGTCGTGCCCGGACGCAATTAGCGTGACCATCCCTCACTATCAGCGTCACTTCCTACACGCAGTTCGGCATCCAGCATCGTTCGCGGCACAACGACTTGCTGCAACGCGGTGATGCGCCGCGAAGGATGAGGGACGCTGCTGAGAGCGATAGGATGGGGCGAATGGAATCTGTCCGTCAACGATGTCGTCAGAACTGAGGCCGCATGACCTTTCTCGAATCCCTCGGCTCGCCTGCCGATCTGCGCCGCCTCGACGCATCAGAATGCGACGTACTGGCCAAAGAGATCCGCGACTACCTCATCACGACTGTGTCCGGCACGGGCGGACATCTCGGCCCCAACCTCGGCGTCGTCGAACTGACCATGGGCCTCCATCGCACCTTCGACTCGCCGCGCGACACCATCATCTTCGACGTCGGCCACCAGACGTATGTGCACAAACTGCTCACCGGCCGTCGGAACGAATTCTCCACCCTGCGGCAGCGCGACGGACTCTCCGGCTACCCGAGCCGGTCCGAGAGCGCCCACGACGTCGTCGAGAACTCGCATGCGTCCGCGTCCCTGTCCTGGGCCGACGGCATCGCAAAAGCCCGCCAACTCACCGGTGAGACTGATCGCCACGTCGTCGCCGTCATCGGCGACGGAGCCCTGACCGGAGGAATGGCCTGGGAAGCGCTCAACACCATCGCCGCCGACACCTCCACCCCGCCGAGGCGACTGGTCATCATCGTCAACGACAACGGCCGCTCCTACGCCCCGACCGTCGGCGGATTCGCCGCCCACCTCGACGAACTGCGCACCACCTCGAGCTACGAGAAGCTCCTCAGCTGGGGCAAAGAGACTCTGCGCCAATCCGGTCGCCCCGGTCGCGCCGCCTACAGCGCCATCCACGGCGTCAAACGCGGACTCAAGGACATGGTCAGCCCGCCCGAGACCGGAATGTTCGACGAACTCGGCATCAAATACTTGGGACCTGTCGACGGACACGATCTGCCCTCGGTTGAAAAAGCCCTGCAGCTGGCCAAACAGTTCGACGGCGGCCCCATCATCGTCCACATGATCACGCAGAAGGGCCACGGATTCGACCCGGCCGTCAACGACGACGCCGACCAGTTCCACTCCGTCGGCGTCATCGACCCCGTCACCGGGAGATCGACACCCTCGAAATCCACGTCATGGACCTCCGTCTTCGGCACCGAGATCTGCGAACTCGCCGAAGAGCGCGAGGACATTGTCGCCATCACCGCGGCCATGCTCATGCCCGTGGGATTGGCGAAATTCGCCGAGGAATTCCCGCACCGCGTCTTCGACGTCGGCATCGCCGAACAGCACGCTGTCGCCTCCGCCGCCGGTCTGTCCTATGGCGGACTCCACCCGGTCGTGTGCATCTACTCCACGTTCCTCTCCCGCGCCTTCGACCAAGTGCTCATGGACGTCGCACTCCACCGCCAGGGCGTGACCTTCGTGCTCGACCGCGCCGGAATCACCGGCCCCGACGGAGCCAGCCACCATGGAATCTGGGACATCGCGATGCTCCGCGTCGTCCCCGGACTGCGCCTGGCCGCACCCCGCGATGCCGCCCGACTGACCGAAGAGCTGCGCGAAGCCGTGACCGTCGAAGACGCCCCGACCGTAGTGAGATTTCCCCGCGGCGGCGTCGGTGCCGACATCCCTGCGCTGAGGCGGCTCGACGACGGCGTCGATATCCTCCGTGAGGGACCGGCCGGTTCCGAATCCCATGTGCTCATCGTCTCCGTGGGCCCCTTCGCCAGGTTGGCCGGCGACGTCGCCGACCGCCTGGCCGAACACGGACTGATCGCGACGATCATCGATCCCAGATGGGTGCTGCCCGTACCCGAATCCGTCATCGACCTCGCCGCCGACCACAGCCTCGTGGCCGTCATCGAAGACGGCGTGAAGATCGGCGGCATCGGCTGCCAGATCCGCTCCGACCTGCGCGAAGCCGATTCGCGGATCGGTGTGCTCGAACTCGGCGTGCCCGATGAGTTCCTCCCGCAGGGAACCCGCGAAGAGATCCTCGCCGAGGTGGGCCTCGACGTCGGCACGATCGTGTCCGATATTCTTAAGGCCCTGCCCGCCGAGGTGGCCGATCGAGCCGATCAGAGTGCCCGCCGTGCGGTGTGAGGTGCAGAGCTAACGCCGTACGGTGTGAGGTTCAGGACTGGGGGAGTCCGGCCAAGGCCTTCTGCAGCATGGGAGCACTGAGCTCGACCTGCCAGGGCCGTGCCCCCGCCTCGGCGAGGTAATCCTCGACATCGACGTTCGACTCCGCAGCCAGGGACTTCACGATGGCCGGCTGGAGGAGCACATCATGGGGGATCGTCAGCTCGTCGGAGAGCTCCGACATTGCGGCCTTCAGCGCCGCCACCCGCTCCTTGAGCTCCGCCGGGTTGAACGCGCTGCGCTTCGACCGTCCGCGTTCGAACCGTCCCGGCAGCTCTTCGGCACCCAACCGGGAGGCCTTGCGGTAGGCACGGAAGAGCCGGGCCGCCTCGGCGCGGGAGAGCCGGCGCCACTGCGCCAGGATGTCATCGCTGGACTTCACACCGGACTGTGCGAGGGCGACGAGGTCACGATCGCGCAGGATCTTCGACGGAGCCAGGTCGGCCTCGCGCGCCATGGAGTCCCGTGCCTGCCAGAGCTCACGGACCCGGGCGATGTCCCGGCGGGACTTGATCTTCGACAGCCCATGCGTGCGCCGCCACGGCTCAGCGAAATGCTTCGGGGTGAAATCGAGCAGGTGCGTGAACTCCTGCCGCGCAAACTCCCACCGGCCGGAATCGAGCAGCTGCTGGTGGAGGATGTCGCGGATCGGCAGGAGCACCTCGACGTCGAGGGCGGCATAGTTCAGCCACTCCTTCGGCAGCGGACGCGTCGACCAATCGGCGGCCGAATGCTCCTTCGCCAGTCGCACACCCAGAGTGCGCTCGGCGACAGCGGCCAGACCGAACTTCTCCCATCCGAGCAGCCTGGCGGCCAGCTCGGTGTCGAACAGGGCCGCCGGGCGCATCCCACGCTCCTGCAGGCACGGCAGATCCTGTGTCACCGAATGGATGACCCACTCATCGGACCCAAGCGCCGGGTTGAGCTCGCTGAGATCACCGAGAGACTCGGAATCGAGGAGGAACGTGCCTGCACCCTCACGGCGCAGCTGAACGAGGAAAGCGCGCTGACCGTATCTGATTCCCGAAGCTCGTTCGGCGTCGATGGCGATGGGCCCCGCGGCGGCGGCCAGACTGGCGATCGAGGAGGAGAGATCCTCCGGGGTGTCGACGACGTCGGGGATGCCGTTCGCGGGTGTTTCCAAAAGCGGTAGTTCGGTTGTCATCGACGGCGCCCGGGCAGGGCTGTGACTCCTTCAGGAAGTGGTGGCAGTCCGGCGACTGTGCTGAGCAGATCGATCCAGGCTTCGAAGTGATTGCCGATCAGATCCGGCTCGTCAATCACGGGTGTCCACGAAGCGCGCAGCTCCAAGTCTATCGTGGCCGGGCGATCGGCCAAGGTGCCGAAGCTCTCGGACAGCACCCGAGTGGTCGTCCCGCCGGCGGCGAGCACCTGGCAGTCGTTGGAGTCGAGGGCATCCTCGAGCCAGCTCCACGCCACATGGCCGAGCATCGTCTCATTGCCGAGTTCGTGTTCGAGTTCGGCGCGGATATAGGAGACCACCCGGAACGAGCCTTCCCATTCCTCCGGGGCGGCGGGGTCAAAGAGGACGACGATGCGGCCGGTGGCGAGCTCATCGATGGTCTCGCCGCTGGCCCGCAGGAACGTCTCGTCGGCGCTGACCTCGGCACCGAGAGCATAGGAGTAGGGGGCCAGCCGGGCCGGGGCGGGGATCTCGGAAATCGACACGTTGTTCGTGCTGCGCGCCTGACGCAGCACCGACGTCACGGCGGAGAACTCCGCCGGAATGCGATTGAGAGGTGAGGTGTTGACCACAGTTGCCACGATAGATCAGCCGTGCCGGCGGGGGAATCATCCACGCCGAGGCGGCCCCGGACATTTCTGACGGCGCTGTCCTCGGCCGCATTCTGAGACGGCAAGACGGCCCGTCTTGAAACCGAGATCGAGTGGGCATGTGCGATCGAAGAATGGGAAGATGGAGCCATGACATCACCCTTGTTGGCTGCCCTGCGTTCGGAGCCGGTTTCGCACACTCCCGTCTGGTTCATGCGGCAGGCTGGCCGCTCCCTGCCCGAGTACCGCAAGCTGCGCGAAGGCACCCAGATGCTCGATGCCTGCCGCGACCCCGAGATGGTCTCCGAAATCACTCTGCAGCCGGTCCGCCGCCACGGCGTCGACGCGGCCATCTTCTTCTCCGATATCGTCGTCCCGCTCCAGGCCGCCGGTGTCGATGTGGAGATCGTCCCCGGCGTCGGCCCGGTCATCGCGTCCCCGGTGCGCTCCCGCGCCGATATCGACGTCCTGCCCGGACTCGACGCCGCCGACATCCCCGATATCGCCGAATCGATCCAGCGTGTGACCGCCGAACTCGACGAGACCACCCCCGTCATCGGGTTCGCCGGCGCCCCGTTCACCCTGGCCAGCTACCTCATCGAAGGAGGGCCGAGCAAGAACCATGAGAAGACTAAGTCCCTCATGGCCTCCGACCCCGAGGCGTTCTCCGCGCTCCTGGGCAAGCTCGCACAGATGTCGGCGACATTCATCGACGTGCAGCTGAACGCCGGAGCCAAGGCCTTCCAGCTCTTCGACTCCTGGGCCGGCTACCTCTGCCGGGAGGACTACGAGAACCACGTCCTCGAACACTCCACCGCCGTCTTCGACGCACTGTCCGGCCACGATGTGCCCAGCATCCACTTCGGCGTGCAGACCGGTGAGCTCCTCGGCTCCATGGGCCAGGCCGGATCCACCGCCGTCGGCGTCGACTTCCGCGTCGACCTCGCCGACGCCGCCACTCGGGTCAAGCCCGGTCAGGCGCTCCAGGGCAATCTGGACCCGGCCCTGCTCTTCGCCCCCTGGGAGGCGCTGTCGGCCCGCGTCGAGGCGACCGTGTGCAAGGGACTCGATCTCGACCGCGGATTCGTCTTCAACCTCGGCCACGGCGTCCTTCCCGACACCGACCCCGAGGTGCCCGGTCGCATCGTCGACCTCGTGCACCGCGTCTCGGCAGAGATCCTCGGCAGCCGCGGCTGATCGGATGGGACAGATCACCGTCGTCGGGGGAGGGATCTCCGGTCTCGTCGCCGCGTACCGTCTCTCCGCCGATCACCACGTGACCGTGCTCGAGGCCGGCGGCCGCCTCGGCGGCTGCCTGAAATCGACCACGCTCGATGGTGCCGTGCCCGTCGGCATCGACACCGGAGCCGAAGCGAGCCTCAACCGACGTCCGGAGACCAAGAGCCTGGCCGCCGAACTCGGCCTCGACTCGGTGTTCCCTTCGACACACCACAGTTCGCAGGTGCTGAGCCGGGGGGACCTGCACGCGATTCCCAAACGGACGATCATGGGAGTGCCCGCCGAAGCCGCCGAGGTCGAATCCCTCATCGGCACCGAGGCGGCCGAACGTCTGGCTGCCGAGCAGCTGACGCCCCCGATCGACGGCGACGATGTCTCGCTGGGTGCGTTCCTGGCCGAGCGCCTCGGCGATGCCATCGTCGACTCCCTCGTCGATCCGCTGCTCGGCGGAGTGTATGCGGGCCGCTGCCGGGACCTGTCCCTGGCCGAGACGGTTCCTGCCCTGCTGCCCGCCGCAGTCGAAGGCACCTCGGTGCTCGACCTCGTGGCGCAGCTGCTTGCCGCACGCGATGCTCAAGCGGCTGCCCCGGGACGACCGGCAGAACCGGTGTTCATGAGCTTCGAAGGCGGGATCAACCGCCTCATCCCGACCCTGCACGAGGCGATCGAGGCCCGAGGAGGTCAGGTCCGCCTCGGCGCCGGTGTCACCGGTATCCGGCGTGACGGTCGCACTTGGACGGTGACCGCGGACGGGACCGATATCGAGTCCGACGGGCTCGTCCTCGCCACCCCTGCCCACGTCAGCGCGGGACTCCTCGCCGAGGCGGCCCCCACCGCGGCCGCGGCACTGCAGTCCGTCCCCTACGCCTCCACCGCGTTGGTCGCGGCGCTCGTCGATCTCGGGGGAGTCGAGCTGGACGGTTCGGGATTCCTCGTCCCCGTCACCGAGGGCACATTCATCAAGGCCTCGACCTTCGTGTCGAACAAATGGCCGTGGACGGCCGCCCATATCCCCGCGGGCACGGCCCTGGTGAGGATGAGCATCGGACGCTTCGGCGACGGACCAGAGGTGTGGAGCAGCCTGTCCGACGAGGAGATCGTCGAACGCGCCTTCGCCGATTGGCAGGCGATTACCTCCCGCCCGGAATCGCGCCTGCTGAGCGCAGAAGTCCAACGCTGGAACTCCGCCCTGCCGCAGTACCTGCCCGGCCATGCCGGACGGATCGCCGTCGTCGATGCGGAGATCGCAGAACTGCCCGGTCTCGAACTCGCCGGATCCGCGTACGGGGGAATCGGCATTCCCGCCTGCATCGCCCGTGCCGACTCGGCGGCTCAGAGATTGAACCGGTCAGCCGACGACTCGTAAGACAATTGAGAATGAAGAGATGACAGAAGGAGCAGATATGAGCGAATACACTCAGCCCACCGACGCCCAGATCGAGGAAGCGAACGAGCAGACGCGGTATATCGCCTACTCCGTCTTCGCCTCTGCGGGAGAACTCGGCGATGCCGATCGCAAGGAACTCGCCGATGAGCTGCATGCGGCTCTGGAGCCGCTGAATGAACGCGGCCTCGTCGTCCGCGGAATCTACGACGTCTCGGCTCTGCGGGCCGATGCCGACGTCATGTTCTGGTACCACGCCCCCGAGATCGAGGTCGTCCAGGCCGCGTACTCGGCGATCCGTCGCAGCCTGATCGGCGGAGTGCTCGAACCCGTCTGGTCCAACGTCGGAGTCCACCGCCCGGCAGAGTTCAACAAGGCCCACCTGCCGGCTCTGCTCACCGATCCCGAGCCCGGCGACTACATCTGCGTGTACCCGTTCGTGCGGTCCTACGACTGGTACCTCCTCGATCCCGCCGAACGGTCGAAGATGCTGCGCGACCACGGTATGGCCGCCGCCGGGTACAAGGACATCAAGGCGAACACGATCGCCTCCTTCGCTCTCGGCGACTACGAATGGCTGTTGGCCTTCGAAGCTCCCGAACTCCACCGCATCGTCGACCTGATGCGCGACCTGCGCAACACCGAGGCGCGTCTGCACGTGCGTGAAGAGGTCCCGTTCTACACCGGACCGCGCCGCGAACTCGTCGACATCATCTCCGACTGGCGCTGACCGACTAGCGCTGACTGGCAGAGGCTGAGAGCGACAGAGAAAGGGCCGCCGCACCGATTCGGTGCGGCGGCCCTTTTGCGTGGTCGGGGAGCGGCCGGCGGTTACTTGCTGCCTTTCTTGACCACATAGGAGTGGCCGTTGGCGTCGGTGCGCATCTCCAGTCCCATGGCATCGAGCTGTTGGTGCCGCAGCGTCTCGTCCTCGTAGTATCCGCCCGGACGGGTGTTGTCGACCTGCGCCGGTCCGACGATCTTGCGGAAGAAGTTGTTGAGCCAGCCCACTCCGCGCTGAGATTCCGGATGCTGGTTCTTCTTCCGTGCCGGAGCCTTCTGCTTCGGGGCCTGTCCCAGGTTCGAACCATCGGCGGAAGGCTGCGAGGAGGATGACATAGCGAGGTTCCTATTGACGAGGCGCCGCACGGGCGGGAACTGGGCAGGTTTCACTCAAGTGTACACTGATCATTAGCGCACTAAGTAGTTTGCGAACAGAGTGCACTCCCTGATCGACGACGTGGAGGATCGACGAGACGCGATGCTGGAATCAGAAGGTTCGACTGAGCAGCTGGACAATCCGCTGGCGCTCGAGAGTCAGATCTGCTTCGCCCTGGCGGTGGCCTCCCGCGGAGTGATCGGCGCCTACCGGTCAGTGCTCGAACCGATCCATCTGACCCATCCGCAGTACCTGGTCATGCTTGCGCTGTGGCAGCACGAGAAGCTGCCGATCCGCGAGCTCGCTCGACTGCTGCGCCTTGAACCCGCGACCGTGTCCCCGCTGGTCAAACGCCTCGAAGCGCTGGACTATGTGACGAAGACGCGCAGCGAGAGCGATGAACGGATCGTCGAGGTCACGCTCACCGACACCGGCCGAGAGCTGCGCAGCACCGCCGAGGCGATCCCCGGGACGATGATGGCCAAGCTGGGCATGGACGCCGAGGGAGTGCGCGAACTGCACGCGGTGATGCAGAAGATCATCGCCTCCGTCGACGCCGCCGAGGCGGGCACGGACTGAACTCAGCCCGCGGGGCGCTCCATCGGAGTGTGCTCGAGACCGTCCTCATCGAAGCGCGGTCCGTTCGGAGTGAAGCCGAAGGATCCGTAGAGACGTTCGAGATGCGATTGTGCGTTGAGGGTCAGCGGCGAATCCGACCAGGCACCGACGATATCGGTGAGCAGCCGACGGCCCCAGCCCTGCCCGCGGGCGTCGGGATGGGTCGCGACGCGACTGATGCTGCGGGCCCCGGGCCGGGCTGCGGGTCCGTCGGGGACGTCGGACGGCAGCAGTCTGGCGTAGGCCCACGGTGAGAGGTCGCGTCCGTGCTCGGCTCCATGGGTGTCCGACATCGCCGTCGCCGGTCGCGGGTAGAATACGTGCAGAGTCTCCGGCAGGGTGTCGACTCCATCGGCGTCGAGGAAGACGCATTCCTGCTCGACAACGAAGGCGCGGGAACGAAGCTGTAGGATTCCGTAGAGCTCTGCGGGCCGGAGCTGATCGAAGGTCTTCACGACCAGCTCGGTCGCCTCGGCGATCTGAGTCGCTGTCGCCGTCTCAGGCATCGGCGTCGGCGGGGTTGAGCTTCAGGGAGATCGAGTTGATGCAGTAGCGCTGGTCGGTGGGGGTGTCATAGCCCTCACCGGCGAAGACGTGTCCCATGTGCGAATCGCAGTTCGCACAGCGAACTTCGACGCGTTCCATGCCCAGAGAGCTGTCGCGGATGTAGCGGACCCGGTCTTCGGCCAGGGGCGCGTAGAACGACGGCCATCCGCAGTGGGAGGTGAACTTCGTATCCGAAGGGAACAGGTCGGCTCCGCACGCGCGACACTGGTACATCCCCGCAGCCGTCTCCTCGTTGTACTCACCGGTGAAGGGACGTTCGGTCGCGCCCTGGCGCAGCACCGCGAACTCCTCGGGGCTGAGCACGTCCTGCCAGCGGATCTCCTCGGCCGCTGCCTGCTCGTTCGTCGAAGTTCCAGCGTTGATATCTGATGACTGAGTCATCGTGACCTCCGGTCTCTGTCAATGACGGTGTGTGCGGCGAGGAGGAGACGGTCTCCGCCTCTGCTGAGTGCAACAGCGAGCGGCACTCGCTCATTCCGCACAACAGCGTTTGGTGCCTGATCATTCCGTAGGCAACAATGAACACAGGAGGTTTTCATGGTCCGCGACACGAAGTTCCCCGCTCGCCTGCTTGCCGTCGGTATCGGCGTCGGCGCCGGACTCGGTGCCCTGATCTCTGTGGCGTCGTCGGGCCTGGCAGCCTACTTCGCCCGCAAGATCATCGTTCCGGAGAACGCCCCGGAAGAACTCGACATTCTGCACATCGATGGTTTTCCGCCGAATATGCGCATCCATCTGCCCGCCGATGAGGAGACCACGGTGCCGGGCACCTACGGCCTCTACTTCAAACAGGGTTCGGGGCACGCGGTGATCGGCGATATCATCGAATACGATCCGCGCTCACGTACCGTCTCCCGAGAGATCCTGTCGGTGACCCGCGGTGATATCCGCCGGGCCTGGCGGGGACGCTGGACCGGAGTCGTCTACCCCGATCCGATCGCGGCCGGAGTGAACTTCGAAGACATCGAGATCCGCTCCGATGCCGGGAACCTGCCCGCATGGCTGCTGCCGACCGATCATCCGGAGCCGCAGGACACCTGGGCGATCCTCATCCACGGCCGTGCCAGCACCCGCGCCGAAGGCCTGCGCGCCGCTCCCGTGCTCAACACCCTCGGCGTGCCCGCGATCGCCATGTCCTACCGCAATGACGCCGAGGTGCGGGTGGAGACCACATCCCGCTACGGACTCGGCGACACCGAATGGATCGACGTCGACGCGGCCATTGACTTCGCCGTCTCACGCGGGGCGAAGAACGTCGTCCTCTTCGGCTGGTCGATGGGCGGGGCTATCGCCCTGCAGGCGGCATCCCGCGGACGCAACCGCAGATTCGTCACCTCACTGGTCCTCGACGGGCCCGTCGTCGACTGGGTGAATGTGCTCGACGATCAGGCGAAGAAGAACATGCTGCCGACGCCGGTCGCGAAACTCACTCTCGAAATGATCACACAGCCGTGGGCCCGACCGATCACCGGTCTGGAGACCCCGCTCGACCTCGATCGCATGGACTGGGTGACCCGCGCCGCCGAACTCGATGTGCCCGTGCTGCTCATCCACTCCGATGACGACGAGTTCGTCCCCTCCGGTCCATCACACGCCCTGGCAGGGGTCAGACGGGACCTGGTGACGATGCCCTCGTACAGCAAGGCCCATCACACGAAGGAATGGAACATCGACCCGGTGCGCTGGGAAGACGATGTCGCGAACTTCCTCGAGGCGAAGATCCTGCCCAAGGACTGACAGCCAGCAATCAGGGTTCGAGCCTGAGCGTGTCCTCTGCCGCTGCCTCCACGGCCTGCTTCGAATACGGCCAGGGGCGATTGACGTTGGCCGCCCAGTCATTGGTCTGATCGTCGTAGTGCGGGTGGAAGGCATGCCCCGAGGCGCCCGTGAGGTTGATCCAGTTCGAGGCGTCGAAGTTCGACAGATCGACCGTCTGCCGCATCGACGGCACCCAGTTCGTCTCATAGCCGACCGAGGCGTCCCAGCCAGTGGCATGGACGACTCCCGAACCGCCGGAGACCTCATAGGGACCGCGGTTGAACAGCTTCTCCACCGGTGTGATCCCGGATTCGCCGAGGCTGGCGTTGCGGACCGTCAGCCGGTGCAGGATTCCCCACCGCCACGTCACGGGTTCGGGTCCCAGCAGGTCCTCGGTCTCCGCCCAGGCCGACTTCATGGCCCTGCGCAGTGCCTCGTCTCGTCCTTCGACGCCCTCGCTCGTCCACCACTGAGAGTCCGGGTCGTCGAGCAGTTCCGAGAGCACGAGATACCAGCGTGAACCACCGGAGGGGGACACGCCTTCGGGCAGCTTCGAGCTGATCGTCTGCTCGAGCAGCGTCTTCGTGAGGACATTGAAGTAGGCGGCCCCGGCACTGCTGGCGGAATCGAAGCCGTTCCACTGCTTCAGCAGCTTCTTCGCCTCGAGAATGTCCTCGTCGCCGTGGGAGTGGATCTTGACCGCCGCGGGTACGAGCTTCGCGGCGAACGGATTCTGGTCGTCGCTCTGGATCTCCGCCATGTCCGCCGGTCGCAGCTTCCGCCCCTCGGCGACGGCGTCCTTGATGCGCTTCGTGATGCGTCGGGCGCGATCTCCGTAGTCGAACCCCTGGCCCAGCTGCACCGTCTCACCGGGGGAGGCGACGGGATTGTTCGCCGTGACGATCCAACCGCGCTCGGGGTTGTACAGGCTCGGCAGATCCTCGAAGTCGATCCAGCCCTGCCAGTCCTCCTCGGACTTCCAACCCCGGCGGGGCACGGTGCCGTCGGCCTTTCCGCGGCGCGGGATCATCCCGGGGACCTGATAGCCGATATTGCCGGCGACATCGGCGTAGACGAGGTTCTGCGAGGGTGCGTCGAACAGAGAGGCCGCATGCCGGAACTCCTGCCAGTTCGTGGCCTTGTTGATGGCGAACACCGCCGAGGCGGTCCTGCCCGGACGCAGAGCCGTCCAATCGAGGGCGAGCCCGTAATGCTCCTCGGCCGGTCCCGATTTCGGATCCTCGGAATCCGCCCCGGTCGTCGAATCGAGCACCTTCCGGTAGGTGCCGTCGAGCTTCGACACCAGCGGACCGTTGCGAGTGGAGCGGATGGAGATCTCACGCGAGTCCTCGCCGGCGACCTCGATCGTCTCCTTGCGGACCTGCAGCGGTTCGTCACCGTCGTCGTGGATGACCTTTCCATCGCGGATCTTCTCCACCACGAGGTCGGTGACATCGGCTCCGAGGTTCGTCAGCCCCCAGGCGATCGACTGATTGTGGCCGATGACGACGCCGGGCAGTCCGGAGAAGGAGAACCCGGTGACATCGAAGGGACACTCATCGGTGACCTTCTTGCACCGCAGACCCACCTGGTACCAGACCGAGGGCATCGCCGGGGCGAGATGCGGGTCATTGGACAGGAGCGGTCGACCGGTGCTCGTGTGCTCCCCGGAGATCACCCACGAGTTAGACCCGATATCGTCACTGTTCTGTCCCAGCATCTGCGGCAGCGATGAGACGGTGTCCCGCAGTTCGAGGAGATCATCGGCCGGCGGTGCCGCCTCGGTGTCGGTGCTCCCCGATGGGGGCGCCCCGGTCACGGAACCACCGGCATTGGCCTGATCGTCGGACTGTGCCCGATCGTCAGGCTGCCCGGGGGCCGCCTCGTCGACATCGTCGCCGTTGCGGTTCTTCGGGGCCTTCTGACCGGCCTTGCCGCCGAGGATCGTCGGCCGGGTGGCGTACGGGTAATCGGGATAGAGCGAGGCCATCTGCTCGTCGCTCAGTTCCGAACTGAGGATCGACCGGTCGATCTCGTCCTCGAGATTCGATCGCAGATCCCAGGCCATGGCCTTGAGCCACGCGACGCTGTCGACCGGAGTCCATTCCTCGACATCGGTGCTGCCGGACTCCAATCCTAGGACGGCGTATTCGAGGGACAGTTCGGTGGGGGACTTGTCCTTGATGTAGGCGTTGACGCCGTCCGCGTAGGCCTCGTAGTAGCTCAGACTCGTCTTGTCGAGCTTCTTCACTTCCTGCTCGGCGACCTTCCGCCAGCCGAGAGTTCGGATGAAAGTGTCGGTGCCCAGCTGGGATCTGCCGAAGAGTTCGGAGAGACGTCCTGCGGTGACGTGGCGGCGGAAGTCCATCTCCCAGAACCTGTCCTGGGCGTGGACGAATCCCTGGGCCAGGAACAGGTCGTGGGCGGTTTCGGCCTCGATGGTCGGGACACCCGACTCGTCGCGGTTGACGGTGACCGGCGCGTCGAGCCCCGGCAGTGAGATCTCACCATCGGTGGTCGGGAAGGACCGGCGGACGAGGAACAGTCCGACGAGGGCGAGGATGAGAGCGAGGACGAGGACTCCGGCGATGACTCGCAGCAGCACACGTGCACTGACCGAGAGGTTGGAACCGCTGGCTGGGCGGAGCACCTTGAGCAATGCGCTCGATTCTTTCTCATTCTGCGCATCGGGTGCCGCCATGAGTCTCCTTCGGCTGTCCTGAAAGTTTCGGTTCTCAGCAAGTATAGGTGTCAGGAAGCTTGGGTCTGTGGACAAAAGTCACGAGAACGACGGAGATCATCATGAGAAGGAACCAGGCCACCAGCTTCGTCAGCGGCACCAGATGCCAGCCGTCGTCCTGACTCGGGTACAGCCAGGCCCCGGCCGCGGTCCCGATGTTCTCGGCCACCCAGATGAAGAAGGCGACGAGGACGAAGGCCAGCAGCACCGGCATGGTCAGGGTCCTGCGATGGATATGGAAGTACATGCGGCAGCGGAAGAAGACGATCACGGTGGCCAACACGAGGACGAGTCGGACGTCGACGATGAAGTGGTGTGTGAAGAAGTTGACGTAGATGGCGGCGGCGATGATCACGGTCAGCCACCTCGGCGGGTAATGGCTGAACCTCAGGTCGAAGAGGCGATGCACGCGGGCGATATAGGAGCCGACGGCGGCGTACATGAACCCGGTGAACAGCGGCACGGCACCGATGTGCAGGATGCCGCCGGGGGCGTAGTTCCACGAGCCGACGGCGGTTTTGAAGATCTCCATTCCGGTGCCGACGATGTGGAAGACGATGATGACGATGAGTTCGCAGCCGGTCTCCAGTCGGGCGGCGAGCATGCCGATCTGGATGAGCACGGCGACGATGACGAGGAAGTCGTTCTGGGCCACCGACGCGTCGGATGGATAGAACCACGAGGTGGCGATGATCGCTGCGAGCATGAGCGCGCCGAAGAGGCACGCCCAGGCCTGTTTGATTCCGAAGGCGAGGAACTCCCGGACGCCGGTGGGAACCCGGGGCAGCAGCCTGTCGGCGAAGGCATCGAGGACGGCCTCGAGTCGTGTCAGTTCGCTGCGATCGGCCATAGGTGTCCTTCGGCGGGGAAGCGGGGGTGCAGTGCCAGCGTATCGTGGACTGCTGTGGACAAGATCCGACAGAACTTCGAACACGGGTACATGACCTATACGAAGAGTCAGGTCGTCAAGGTCCATCTCACCTGACCGACGCTGTCCGGACATAGACTGCCGTCATGCACATCCTTCTCTTCGGCGCCTCCGGCCATGTCGGGGCCGGGCTCGCTCGGCTGCTCAGTCCGCACCACACGGTCACCGGGATCGTGCGTCATCGTCCGAAAACGGAGACGGCGTTCGAACCGGTGATCGTGCCGGACTGGGTGGACGAACCGGAGTCGGTCACCTCGGGGCTCGCCTCCGCCGGTCGCCCCCGGTCGATGCCGTCATCGCCGCCATCGGCGGGTGGTATATCGACCAGCCGGTGCTCGATCGGGGTCTGGCGAAGTTCGATGAAGACTATGACTCCTACCTGCGCGGGCACTTCACTGCGTGTGCGATCTCGCAGAGCCTGGCCACCGAACGGTCCAAGGCGGCAGGCCCGTCGTCCGACCGTTCTGCCGACCCGTCGACTGACCGCTCATCGGCAGCAGGACCGGCATCCACCCGATTCGTCCACCTGGCCCTCAACGGGGTCGCCAGTATCGAGGCGCTCGCCGGGTCCGGGGCGATCAGCGTCTTCGGGGCCGCGCAGAAGATGCTCATTGAGGTCGCCGCGACGGAATCGACGACCGTGGACTTTCGGGAGCTGCGGATCATGGCCCCCATCGGCGGCGATGATCGCAATGATCTGACCGGGGGAGTCGACACCGTCCCCCTCGCCGAGGTGGCCGAAGCGCTGATCCCGATCCTGCACTCACCCGAACGCTTCACCGTGAGCACGGAGATCCACGCGGACGCTGAGCGACCAGAAGGCTGAGCCTCAGCCTAGGGTTCAGGCTCGGCGGTAGCGGAGGAAGACCTGGTCATCCTCCGTGCGCACATCGACGAGGTGCATATCGATTTTCGCCTCGAATCCGGAGAAGTGGCTGCCGGTCGTGCGGATATAGTGCGGACTCACACTCAGATGCAGCTCTGCTCCCGGATAGTGCTCGAGCAGCCGGAACGCGAGGTTCGGACCCGATTCGCACAGAAGCACCACCTCGTCGCTTGGTGCCGAGTCCGTCCTGTTGGAGGACGCCTCATTCTCTCCCGTGGACGACTCTGTCTGGGCAGAGCGGGACTGCCGCGATTCGGGGATGGGGCCGTCGGCAGTGAGGCGGCCACCTCGGTGATGGTGTCGGCACTGAAATGCTGGGCGCGATAGTCGAGACCGTGAGCGTCGAGCTCGCTCTGCAGGGACTCCGGATCGGATTCGGTGAGCACGTACACGGGCGTGTGCTCCAGCGTCTTGCCGGCGGCGTTGATGACGGGCAGCTGCGGATTCAGCGCGGTGCGGCGGTCGATGATGATCGCATTCGCGCTGCGGCGCAGAGCGAGGAAGTGCCGGAAATCAGCGTCTGTGGACACTCCGGTCGACCAATCGTCTTCGGCGAATGATCCGTTGATCGACTGGACGAGGGAGATGATGAGACGGCGCACGGGATCCTGCCCTTCTGCTGCTTCGGGTCTGCTATTTCTTCAGTTCGGGCGCCGGGCCCATGGCGATGCGCGGGTGGGCGTCGGGATCGATGGTGCGCATGATCCACTTGAGGTCCGCCTCGTCGAGGGTGACGCAGCCGTTCGTACCCGAATCGTGGTCGAGGTGAAGCCAGATTCCGCCGCCCCTGTCCCAGCCCAGCGGTCGCGTCTTGTCCGTGGGCGGGGTGCCGGGCCTGCGGTTGTAGTCGATGGCGATGATGTAGTCGAACACCGATTCGTAGTCCGCCCCATAGGCCACCGTCGCCGAGGAGGGCAGACGATCATCCTGGGTGTACGGCAGATCGGTGCCCGGGTTCGCCTTGAAACCGCCGGCGTCGCTGAGCGTGAACACGCCGATCGGGGTGGTTTTGTCGCCTTCGCGGTGATCCTTCAGCCAGCCCTTGGAACCGTTGTGAGTGTCGAACGTCTTGAGCTTCTTCCACTTCTTGTCCGTGAACTCAAAGAAGCTCAGGCTCGACTTCTCGGACTTCGCCGTCGGCGAGGTCGCGACGAGGACCTGCGAGGTCTCTGCCGGGATCTGGTCCGTGAACTCCTTCGTCAGGCCGGGGACAGGGACGGGATGGGCCGGCCCGGTCGCCTCGGCGCCGGACTGATCGCCGGACTGTTCTGCTGTGGTCGAAGATGAGTCATCGCCGGTGGGGGAATCCTGAGCGGGAGCCGCGAAATCACCGAAACCAGTCTGCTGGGCGGGAGCGGCGAAGTCAGCGGACTCGCCTGTTGCGGAATCAACCGTGCCGTCGCCGTCATCGGCACCGCAGGCGGTCACCAGCAGAGCGCATGCGAGGAGCGCGGGCAGCCCCGCGCGCCGGTAGACTCCATTGGACATGAGGTCATCATCTCACGAGGTCTGAGAACTCGCAGGCAGCGACTATGCGAAAATGACCTCATGAGCATTCCACCTGTGCCGAACCATCCTCCGCGCCCCGGGCGTCGGAAGCCGGCCGAGGAGTCTCCGGAGTCGATCACAACCCAGTTGTTCATCGGCGAGGATGAGTCCGCGGCCGCCGATGGCTCCACCCAAGCGCTGACCCCCGCAGAACTTCAGAGGCTGCGGTCGATGGTCGAATCCGATGGCACCGATGCCACCGAGGTGCTCAGCCTCGAAGAGCTGCGCGGACTCGCCGCCGCAGAAGGCTATGAGACCGGAGGGCTGCCGGCCGCGCCGCGCAAAGTGAACTCCGACGACATCGCCGCCGCCGAAGCGGCTTCGGCTCCGAAACAGTGGAACCCGCTGCCCGGATCGCAGTCGGCGCCTGCCGAGGCGGACCAGGCACAGCCCCAACCGCAACAGCCCGATCCTCATCCGCATCAGGGACAGTGGGGCGGCGAATTCGGTGCCGGCGGACAGGCGGCAGCACCCCAGTCCGCCGGACCGGTGCAGTCGCCGGCGCGACCCGATTACGCACAATCCGGTACCGGCCATCCCGGTGGACCCGGATACGGACAGTCCGGTCACGCCCCCGCCTACGCGGCCGCACCCGCCGGCTATGCTGCAGGCTATGGACCGGGCGGACCCGCCGGTCCGGGAGGGTCCGGTGGGCCTGGAGGCCCCGGAGGTCCAGGCAGACCCGGTGGACCGCACGATCCCTACGGCCGTCGCGCCGACACCAAGAAGGTTCCCGCGTGGCTGTGGGTGCTCGCGGCGATCGCGCTCATCCTGGCACTCGGCATCGTCGGCTATATCGTCTGGGACGCCACCCAGGGTGAGGACACCAAAACGGTCGGACCCACGGACGAGCCGTCGATCGGTCAGACCGACGATCCCGGGGCGTCGGACTCGGGCAGTTCGAAAGCACCGGTCGCCGAAGAGACTTTCACCTCACCGTCGGGCAACATCGCGTGCACGATCGACTCCGAACGTGCGCGCTGCGTGATCAAGGACTACGACTACTCACCGCCCCAGAAACCCGACGACTGCAAGCTCGACGACTGGGGCTCCATCGTGGTGGCGAATAAGGAAGGTGCAGGATTCTCCTGCGTCGAAGCGCCCGAGGGCAACGGTCCGGCACGCGTCCTCGGCTACGGGGACTCGATCTCCGCCGCGGGATGACATGCACCTCCAGCGAAGAGGGCATGACCTGCAAGTCCGATGACACCGGACTCGGATTCAACGTCCGCCGCGCCTCGGTCGACTTCATCAAGTAAGTCGGCATCGACGATCCGGTCGGCGTCCTCCGGATCGGCGACCTCGAATTCGGGGGAGCCCGCCCGGACGTGACGGACGGTGCACGGCCGCGGCGGGCCGCCTCGGCGATCTCAGGATGTGGACTTGATTCGGACGGAACGAAGAAGGGGGACTACGGTGGCCGCGTGGCTCATAGGTTCCTCCTCCTTCCTTGCCGCGACGAGTCCTGAACGGACAGCATGCTCGTCGCGGAGTCCTCGTATGCTGGTCAAGCGTTGAGAAACGGAGATAGAGGAACAATGAAACTGCAGAAGCCTTCTCCCATGCCGTTCGGCAAGTACAAGTCGTTCCAGGACCGCATCGGCCTGGACATGCGCGACCGCACCTGGCCCGATCAGGTCATCCGCAACGCCCCTCGCTGGCTGAGCACCGACCTGCGCGACGGCAACCAGGCGCTCATCGACCCGATGACCCCGGACCGCAAACGCAAGATGTTCGATCTGCTCGTCAAGCTCGGCTTCAAGGAGATCGAGGTCGGGTTCCCGGCCGCCAGCCAGGTCGACTTCGACTTCGTCCGCGAGATCATCGAACAGGACGCGATCCCCGACGACGTCCGTATCTCCGTGCTCACGCAGGCTCGTGAGGATCTCATCGAACGCACCGTCGAATCACTCGTCGGCGCGAAGAAACCCACAGTGCACCTCTACAACGCGACCGCGCCGGTCTTCCGCAAGGTCGTCTTCGGCTTCGACGGCGACGGCTTCGACCAGACCCGTGACATCGCACTGCAGGGCACTCAGGCAGTGATGAAGCACGCCGAGACGCTGCTGTCCGACGCAGACTTCGGCTACCAGTACTCGCCGGAGATCTTCGTCGACACCGAACCCGAGTTCGCCCTCGATATCGTCGGCAGCGTCCTCGACATGTGGCAACCCGCCGACGGCCGAGAGACCGTCGTCAACCTGCCCGCCACCGTCGAGCGCGGCACCCCGAACACCTATGCGGACCAGATCGAATGGTTCTGCCGCAATATGCCCTACCGCGACGAGGTGGCAGTGTCCCTGCACCCGCACAACGACCGGGGCACCGGCGTGGCCGCAGCGGAGCTGGGAATGATGGCCGGAGCCGACCGCATCGAAGGCTGCCTGTTCGGCAACGGTGAGCGCACCGGCAACCTCGACCTCGTCACCGTCGCCCTCAACCTGTACACACAGGGCGTGGATCCGGAACTCGACTTCTCCGACATCGACGAAGTCATCCACACCGTCACCGAATGCAACCAGATCGGCGTCCACGAACGTCACCCCTACGGCGGCGACCTCGTCTTCACCTCGTTCTCGGGCTCGCACCAGGACGCGATCAACAAGGCCTTCGCCGACCGCGAGAAGAAGGCGAACGCACAGGGCACCCCGGTCGACCTCATGGAATGGGACATGCCCTACCTGCCGGTCGACCCGAAGGACCTGGGCCGCTCGTACGAGGCGATCATCCGCGTGAACTCGCAGTCCGGCAAGGGCGGAGTGACCTACCTGCTCAAGAGCGAGCACGGACTGGACCTGCCGCGACGCATGCAGGTCGAATTCTCCCGCGCCGTGCAGCAGCACACCGAAGCCGGCGGCGAGGTCACCAGCGAAGAGATCCGCCGCATCTTCAACTACGAATACCTGCCCTCCGACGATCCCGAAACGGCATGGGGTCGTTTCCAGATCGTCGGGCTGCGCACCGAGTCGGGCAACATCGACGGAGGCGGCGCTTCCTCGGCAGAGCGCATCGAGGTCGACCTCATCGTCGACGGTCAGGAACGCACCTACGAAGGACGCGGCAACGGCCCGATCGATGCGCTGGTGAAGATCCTCATCGACCATTTCGACGTCGACGTCCGACTCCAGGACTACTCCGAGCACGCCATCGGCTCCGGCGCGGACACCAACGCCGCCGCCTATGTCGAACTCGCCGTCGAAGACCGTGTCGTCTGGGGTGCCGGACTGCACCCGAACATCACGAAGGCCTCGCTCAAGGCCGTCGTCTCGGCGGTCAACCGTGCGGCCCGGGACCGCCAGAGCTGAGGTTCCTGCGCCGGGGCCCAAAGGCGCCTCCGCGGTCGATCTCACAGCAGTCGCAGAGCGCGGCGGGGTGATTCTCCGCCGCGCTCTGCGATAATGGGCGAGTGCACAACTATCGTGATGAAGGCATCGTGCTTCAGGGGCATAAGCTCGGCGAAGCCGACCGCATCGTCACCGTGCTCACTCGCAGCCACGGCCTCGTCCGTGCCGTCGCGAAGGGGGTGCGCCGGACGAAATCGCGGTTCGGCTCCCGCCTCGAGCCCTTCATGCTCGTCGACCTGCAGTGCCATGTCGGGCGCAGCCTCGACATCGTCACCCAGGTCGAGCTCGTCGAGCCCTTCGCCCGCGGAATCGCCTCAGACTTCGATGTCTACTCAGCCGCCTCGGTGATGGCCGAAACGGCACGCAGTATCACCGAAGCCGAACCACAATCCCGTACGCATTTCCTCCTCCTCGTCTCCGCTATCCGCTCGCTGTGCAACCGCGAACACCCGCCGAGGCTGTCGCTCGATGCGTACCTGCTGCGCGCCATGTCCGTGGCTGGCTGGGCGCCGAGCCTGCTCGACTGCGCTCAGTGCGGCAGCCCCGGACCCCACCGCGCGTTCTCCGCAGCATTGGGCGGGGCTGTGTGCACGAACTGCCGCCCCTCCGGTGCGGCACTGCCCGACACCGATGCGCTCGAGCACATGGCAGCGCTGCTGTCCGGTGACTGGGAGCGGGCCGAAGCCGCTGACCTGCACGATCAGATCGACGGGTCGAAGATGGTCTCGGACTGGGTGTCCTGGCACCTCGAGCGCAATATCCGATCACTGAGAGTCCTGGAGAGCACATGAGCTACCCCGCACCACCGGCCCACCCCAGCGGAGCGATGCCTCCGCGCATCGACGCGAAGTTCGTGCCCAGACACGTCGCGATCGTCATGGACGGCAACGGTCGGTGGGCGAATCAGCGGGGACTGCCGCGCACCGAAGGACACAAAGCCGGCGAGGCGTCGCTGCTCGACGTCATCCACGGCGCGATCGAGATCGGCGTGGACTATCTGTCGGCGTACGCGTTCTCGACCGAGAACTGGAAACGCTCACCCGAAGAGGTGCGGTTCCTCATGGGCTTCAACCGTGATGTCATCCGCCGCCGTCGCGACGAGCTCAACGCCCTCGGTGTGCGCATCGTGTGGTCCGGGCGGCGTGGCCGTCTGTGGCGTTCGGTCATCGACGAACTCGAAACCGCAGCGGAGATGACGAAGAACAACACCGGTCTCGTGCTCCAGTTCTGCGTCAACTACGGCGGACGCTCCGAGATCATCGACGCGGTCAATGAGATCACCGCCGAGGTGGCCGCCGGGAAGCTCAAACCGGGCAAGGTCTCGGAGAAGACCGTCCGCTCCCGCCTCTACGCACCCATCGTGCCCGATGTCGACCTGTTCATGCGGTCGTCGGGGGAGCAGCGGACCTCGAACTTCCTGCTCTGGCAGTCCGCCTACGCCGAGATGGTCTTCCAGGACGTGCTGTGGCCCGACGTCGACCGGCGGACCCTGTGGGCGGCGATCGAAGAGTACGCGCGCCGTGACCGTCGCTTCGGAGGCGCCGTCGACACCCCTTCGGCCTGACACACGGTCGACCCGCCCTCGACCTGCGGTCGCAGACAGTCGACCGGGGCCCCGCAGCATCATGCTGCGGGGCCCCGGTCAGTCCGTGCTCGGATCAGTAGCGGTCGCGGGAGCGGTCGCCCCGTCCGCCGAACTTCTTGCCGCCTCGGCGATCACCGCGGAAGTTGCGGCCGTCACCGGGTTGCTTGTCGAAGTTGCGCTTCTTGAACGGGCGCCCCGGGCGGCCCGAATCCGGGCGGATGTCGATGGGGCGGCCCTGGATCTCGGTGTGGGAGAGCTTGCGCAGCACCGACGGGTCGAGGTCCTTGGGCAGGTCGACGAGGGTGTGGTTCGAGCGGATGTCGATATGGCCGATCTGCTTCGAGGTGATTCCACCTTCGTTCGCGATCGCACCGACCACGGCGCCCGGCTGCAGCCGCTCATTGCGTCCCAGCGCCAGACGGTAGGTCGTCATGTTCTCATCGCGGGCACGACCGCCTCGGCCCGGACGGCTGCCGTCACGACCGCCGTCGCGGTCACGGCCCTGGCGACGGGTCGGCTCCGGCATCGGCTCGGCCTTGAGCGTGTTCGACTCTAGGACGAGGGAGGCCAGAGCGGCC
This sequence comes from Brevibacterium siliguriense, assembly GCF_900105315.1. Lineage (NCBI taxonomy): Bacteria > Bacillati > Actinomycetota > Actinomycetes > Micrococcales > Brevibacteriaceae > Brevibacterium > Brevibacterium siliguriense. The sequence goes on from NZ_LT629766.1 coordinate 2,317,392, forward strand.
GCGATGTTCGAGGCCGGCACATCACGAGAGAGCGAGTACTGATCGATGACGTCGGTGAGCTCGGACAGTTCGGTCTGCGCGAGCACATCGTCGATGCGCTTCGTGAACTTCTCGACTCGGGTGTTCGTCAGCTCTTCGACGCTGGGCAGAGTCAGCGGCTCGACCTTCTGCTTCGTGGCGCGTTCGATCGAACCGAGCATGCGCTGCTCGCGCGGGGTGACGAAGAGGATCGCCTCACCGGAGCGTCCGGCACGACCGGTGCGGCCGATGCGGTGGACGTAGGACTCGGTGTCGTGCGGGATGTCATAGTTGACGACCAGCGTGATGCGCTCGACGTCGAGACCGCGGGCGGCGACATCGGTGGCGACGAGGATGTCGATCTTCGCCTCGCGCAGCTGGTCGATCGTGCGCTCACGAGCCTGCTGCGGGATGTCGCCGTTGATCGCGGCGGTCTTGAAACCGCGTGCGCGCAGCTTCTCGGCGAGCTCCTCGGTGGCCTGCTTGGTGCGCACGAACATGATGATGCCCTCGTACTCCTCCACTTCGAGGATGCGGGTCAGGGCGTCGAGCTTATGCGAATGCTGGACCATGAAGTAGCGCTGACGGATATTGGCTCCGGTCTGCGACTTCGCGGCGATCCGGACTTCCTTCGGGTTGTCCAGGTACTTGCCGGTGATGCGGTGGATCGAGGTCGGCATGGTGGCCGAGAACAGTGCGACCTGACGGTCCTCTCCAACCTGGCTGAAGATCTCTTCGATGTCCTCGGCGAAGCCCATCTTGAGCATCTCGTCGGCCTCATCGAGGATGAGGTGGCGCAGGCTGCCGAGCTTGAGCGAACCCTTCTTGAGGTGGTCGATGACACGACCGGGGGTGCCCACGACGACCTGCGCACCACGACGCAGACCCGCCAGCTGGGGACCGTAGGCCTGCCCGCCGTAGATCGGGAGGACGGAGAAGTCGGGCAGTTCCGTGGCGTAGGAGGTGAACGCCTCGGCGACCTGGATCGCGAGTTCGCGAGTGGGGGTGAGGACGAGAGCGAACGGACCATCGTCGGCGCGACCCGCCTCGGCGAGGTCGGACAGAGCCGGCAGGGCGAAAGCCGCGGTCTTGCCAGTTCCGGTCTGGGCGAGACCGATGACGTCACGGCCCGACAGGAGGGTCGGGATGGTCTCGGCCTGGATGGGGGTGGGGATCTCGTAGCCCTGCGCCTGTACTGCCTTGAGTACGAGCGGGTGGAGTCCCAGTTCGGAGAATCTCGGAGTGGTTTCGTCGTTTGCGGACACATCGGTCATGAGTGATCTCTCTCACGTCGGCACACACTTGATCGCAGATGACTGTAGTGGCGATCTACCCTGCGGCCGCTTGTGCAATCATCGTGAGCAATTCGGGCCGAAACCGTAGAGATCCAAGAACTCGCTTGGACAGACGTGAAGACGTCGGTACGGAGAAAGGTTTGGGTGTACCCCAAGTCTACATGCCGCACCCTCGCCGAGGCGGTCCCGAAGCGGGAATCCCGGTGTGAGATCAGTCGCCTCCTGCGCTTGCTATCCGTCGTTTCGGATCCGCGTCAGAGCCCGTCGGGTCGGTGTTGAGGAAGCGGCGGCGGGACGAGTTAGGCTGGTAGCTGCGAGCCACGGCAGCCGGCCGTCGGCGAACTGAAACAAGGAGAGAACAAGTGGCACAGTCCAAGTTGGATGCCGTCATCGCCCTGGCCAAGCGCAGAGGATTCGTCTTCCAAGCAGGAGAGATCTACGGCGGTTCCCGCTCGGCATGGGACTACGGGCCCTTGGGCGTGGAGCTCAAAGACAACATCAAGAGCCAGTGGTGGCAGCAGTTCGTGCGCGGTCGCGAAGACGTCGTCGGCCTCGACTCCTCGATCATCCTGCCCAAGCGCGTCTGGGAGGCCTCCGGCCACGTCGAGACCTTCGTCGATCCTCTCGTGGAGTGCCTCAACTGCCACAAGCGCCACCGCGAGGACCACCTCGTCGAGGCATATGAGGCGAAGAACAAGAAGGCCCCGGAGAACGGGATGGCCGATATCGTCTGCCCCGACTGCGGCACCCGTGGTCAGTGGACCGATCCACAGGAGTTCTCCGGTCTGGTCAAGACCTTTCTCGGCCCCGTCGATTCCGAAGCCGGACTCCACTACCTGCGCCCGGAGACCGCGCAGGGCATCTTCGTGAACTTCAACAATGTGCTCACCGCCGCCCGGAAGAAGCCGCCGTTCGGCATCGGCCAGATCGGCAAGGCCTTCCGCAACGAGATCACTCCCGGCAACTTCATCTTCCGCACCCGTGAGTTCGAGCAGATGGAGATCGAGTACTTCGTCCACCCGGACGAGGCCGATGACTACTACAAGCAGTGGGCCGAAGACTGCTGGTCCTGGTTCCTCGGCCTCGGCATCTCCGAGGACAACGTGCGTCGCCTCGACGTTCCCGCAGAGGACCGTGCACACTACTCGGCCGGCACCATCGACATCGAATACCGCTTCGGCTTCCAGGGTTCCGAATGGGGCGAGCTGATGGGTGTGGCCAACCGCACCGACTACGACCTCGGCACCCATACGGAGGTCTCGGGAACCAAGCTGCAGTACTTCGATCAGGCCAGCGGCGACCGCTACACCCCGTACGTCATCGAGCCCTCCTTCGGCCTGACGCGGTCGATGATGGCGTTCCTCGTCGAGGCCTACAGCGAAGACGAGGCTCCGAACACGAAGGGCGGTGTCGACAAGCGCGTCGTGCTGGGACTCGACCCGCGCCTGGCCCCGGTCAAGGCTGCGGTGCTGCCGCTGAGCCGCAACGAGAGGCTGACACCTGCGGCCAAGGATCTCGCGGCGACGCTGCGCCGACGCTGGAACATCGACTTCGACGATGCCGGTGCCATCGGCCGTCGCTACCGTCGTCAGGACGAGATCGGCACCCCGCTGTGCATCACCGTCGACTTCGACACCCTCGATGATCAGGCAGTGACGGTCCGCAAGCGTGATGACATGAGCCAGGAACGCGTGAGCATCGACCAGGTGGAGAACTACCTGGCCGAACACTTAGCCGGAGCCTGACCCCAATTACTACCCGACGGCGGCCCAGCAACCTGGCGCCAGGTTGCTGGGCCGCCGTCGGGTAGTTCTGATAACGGTCGGCCGCCTCGGCGAGCACCTGCCGCACATCCTCCCTTGGTCGGCCGCCGATGCATCTCTTCCGTCAGCCATCCTCTGAAGGACCGCCATGCATATGACGTCCCAACACGAACCGAAGGCCTCGCCGAAGGTTCAGCTGATCATGCTCGCCTGCCTCGTCCCGCTCATCGTGGTCACGATCGCCGGTCTGTTCGTCCTGTGGCCGTCGGGCCCGGACAAGGAGCTGCCCGGCGGCGGGCCGACGACGAACACGGCTGAGGGCACCACGGATACGAAGGTCACCGTCACCGCGGTGGACGCCTCGGACTGCGAGTCGGGGAAGACGGACCCGATGGTCCGCGCCGACTGCACGAAGTACATCGTGGAGGCGGACGGGCAGGAAGGCAGCCTGTACGTCACTCCCGATGCGGTCAAGGCCGGTGTCGACGTCGGGGACAGGATCAAGGCCCTCGACTTCACACAGTCTCCGGACCGCGCGGAGATGGGCACCGACTATGTGTTCATCGATTTCGACCGCAACGTGCCGATGCTGGCCCTGGCGATCATCTACGCGATCGTCGTCCTCCTCGTCGCCGGTCTGCGGGGACTTCGCGCACTGATCGGACTCGGGTTCGCCGGCGCTGTGCTGTTCGTCTTCATGCTCCCGGCCATGCTCGACGGCAAACCTCCGGTGCTGGTGGCGATGGTTTCGGCGAGTCTGATCATGGTCATCGCCCTCTACCTAGCGCACGGAATCTCGACGCGGACGTCGACGGCGCTGTTCGGAACAGTGCTCGGCATCATCATCACGGGCATCCTCGGCGCGTGGATGACGTCCTGGGCGAATCTGGGCATCGCGTATTCGGAGGACGGGTATCTGCTGGTCGATACGACCGACCTGGGGATGACCGACATGATCGTGTGCGCAATCCTCATCACCGGGCTCGGAGTGCTCAACGACGTCACGATCACCCAGGCTTCGGCTGTGTGGGAGTTGGCGGCCGCCGCTCCGGAGATGAAGCCAGGTCAGCTGTTCTCCCGGGCGATGCGCATCGGCCGCGACCATATCGCCTCGACCGTTTATACGATCACCTTCGCGTATGTGGGCTCGGCGCTGATGACGCTCATCATCGTCTCCGCACACGACCAGCCGCTGTTCGACACGTTCACGCTCGGCGACATGTCGGTGGAGGTGGTGAGCATCCTCGTGTGTTCGATCGGCCTGGTCATCGCGATTCCGCTGACGACCGGACTCGGCGTCCTTGTCGTCCGCTCCGGCCTTCGCCCACCGAGACGGCCCGTCGCTTCCGCAGCTTCGCCCGTTCCGGCCGTGTCCGGTGGAGAGACGACCGAGCGCGCGACCGCCGAGGCGGCTGGAGCCGCGGACGGACACCCGGAACCCGCACGCGAGGTTCCGGGGAGTCCGGCGGGCTCAAAGGATCCAGTGGGCCCAGCAGGGGAGCGGCCGCCGATGACCCGCCGCGAGGCCCGGGAACGTGACAGGAACCGCTGAACTTCACCCCAGAACCACCTGACGGCGGCTCAGCAACCTCGCGCGAGGTTGCTGAGCCGCCGTCAGGTAGTAATAAGGGAGGTCAGAACATTGTCCAGGCTTCCTGCAGGACGCCGCGGATGATCTGCTCCATCTCGTCGAACTCGTTCTGACCGACGGTCAGCGGAGGCGACAGCTGGATGACCGGGTCGCCGCGGTCGTCGGCGCGGCAGTACAGACCGCTTTCGTACATCTTCGCCGACACGAAGTTCTTGAGAATCCGCTCGGACTCCTCCTCGGTGAATGACTCCTTCGTGTCCTTGTCCTTGACGAGTTCGATTCCGTAGAAAAATCCCTCACCGCGGACGTCTCCGACGATCGGCAGGTCCTTGAGCTTCTCGAGCGTGAACTTGAACGCCGCAGCGTTCTCGTGCACGTGGTCGTTAAGCTTCTCCTCTTCGAAGACATCGAAGTTCGCCATCGCGGCGGCACAGGCGACGGGGTGACCGCCGAAGGTGTAGCCGTGGTAGAAGGTCTCATCGCCGCCAGGACCGAAGGGCTCGAAGAGACGATCGGAGGCGATCATCGCACCCAGCGGCGCATAGCCGGAGGTGATGCCCTTGGCCGAGGTGATGATGTCGGGAACATATCCGAAGTCGTTGCAGGCGAACATGTCGCCGATGCGACCGTAGGCGCAGATCGTCTCGTCAGAGACGAGCAGCACATCATATTCGTCGCAGATCTCGCGGACTCGCTCGAAGTATCCGGGAGGCGGCGGGAAGCAGCCGCCCGAGTTCTGCACGGGTTCGAGGAAGACCGCGGCGACGGAGTCAGCGCCCTCGAACTCGATGGCCTCACCGATGCGGTCGGCGGCCCAGCGGCCGAAGGCCTTCTCGTCATGTGCGAGATGCTCCGGTGCCCGGTAGAAGTTCGTGTTCGGCACCTTGTGAGCGCCGGGGACCAGGGGAGCGAACTGCTCACGCAGCCCCGGCAGCGAGGTCACCGACAGCGCACCGTGCGGGGTGCCGTGGTAGGCGGTGGCGCGGGAGATGATCTTGTGCTTGCCGGGCTTGCCGACGAGCTTGAAGTAGTTCTTCGCCAGCTTCATCGCCGATTCGACGGAATCGCCGCCGCCGGAGGTGAGGAAGACCCGGTTGAGATCGCCCGGCGCATAGCTGGCCAGACGCTCCGAGACCTCGATCGCCTGCGGATGGGCATACGACCACAGCGGCATGAACGGCAGCTTCATAGTCTGGTCGTACATCGCCTTGGCGATCTGCTCGCGTCCGTGCCCCACCTGGACGGTGAACAGGCCCGCGAGACCGTCAAGGTACTTCTTGCCCTTGTCGTCGAAGATGTGGTGGCCTTCGCCGCGTACGATGACCGGCGCCTCACCACCGTTGAACAGTGCTTGGTGTGGTGACATGTGCATCCACACGTTGTTGCGGATGGCATCCTGATAAGGAGTGCCGGCCTTGGTGACATTGTCTGTCATCGCGTCCCCCAGTTGTATTTCTGCTTTTCGAGTGAGAGGTACATGAAGAGCTCCGTATCCACGACGGCATCGATCGAGCGGAGCTCCTCATTGACGAACTCGATCAGATGCCGATCCGATTCACACACGATCTCGACCAGGAGGTCGAACGAACCGGCGGTGACTACGAGGTAGTCGATCTCGTCGTAGTCGTGCAGCTTCTCGGCGACCGCGGTGATGTCCCCGCGGACCTTCAGCCCCACCATCGCCTGCCGCGCGAATCCCAGGCTCAGCGGGTCGGTCACGGCGACGATCTCCATGACACCCGAGTCGATGAGCCGCGACACCCGTTGGCGCACGGCGGCCTCGGACAGGCCGACGGACTTGCCGATGGCCGAATAGGATTTCCTTCCGTCGTGCTGCAGTTCGACGATGATCGCCTTAGATTTCTCGTCGAGATTCCCCAGTCGGGAACCGCTGCCGTTCGGCAGGAGCGGGTCCATTCTTCACCTCCGTGATGTGCGCCTCAGATCAATCTATCACCGATTCTGCTGAAATGCGCTGTTTGGTATGCGAATTCAGTCGAAACTGAAATTCTTTGGTTCTGGATTCGTCAGAAATCGCCGAGGCGACCGACGAGTATCCGTGTCCACGTTGCGCTCGCGCGGGCGTCCGGATCCGCTGTTCCAGGACCGCCTGAAACTCCGCTTCGCAATCCCGCAGATCCCCGCCGCCGCACCGAACGGAGGGCTGCCGACAACACGCGCGTCGACAGTGATTGACAGTGTGTGAGCAGGGTCACCACACTGGGATCATGAATGAGGGTGAGCTGTTCTACGGCGGCGAAGATAATCGCCCGGATGTGTACGGGATGCGTCCCGGAGCCGAGCAGGGGCAGGCCGGCAAAGAGGTCAAGGCACGCCCGCAGCCGGTTCCCGGTGGGGTCGATACGATCGGCGCGAACGAACTGTCGTTCAGTGCCGAGGAATATCTCGGGCGCATCGCCTCGGTGCGCAATCGCATGGTCGACCAGGGTCTGGCCGCGCTCATCGTCACCGATCCGGCGAACATCTACTACCTCACCGGATACAACGCCTGGTCCTTCTACACCCCGCAGCTGCTGTTCGTGCCCTCGTCTGGACCGATGACCCTGTTCATGCGCGATATGGACGCCCGCGGAGCCTCGCACACCTCGTGGCTGCCGCCCGAGGACATCGTCGGCTATCCCGAACGCTATGTGCAGCGTCCCCATATCCACCCTTTCGATTGGGTCGCCTTCGCCCTGCGCCAACGGTGGGAGGTCGCCCGAGCCTCGACCATGCCGGTCGGCGTCGAGATGGACTCACACTTCTTCTCCCCGCGGGGCTTCCGCGCGCTTGTCAACGGAGTGCCCGAATGGCGCCTCGTCGACTGCTTCGAACTTGTCAATTGGATTCGCGCGGTCAAATCCCCGGCGGAGATCGAGCTCATGCGCAAGGCTTCGAAAGTGACCACCGCTGCCATGGACGCGGCGCTGGGCACGATCGGCGTCGGAGTCGGCCAGAACGAAGTGGCCGCCGCGATCTCCGAGGCCCAGACCAGAGGCGGCGACGGAGTCTGGGGCGACTACCCGGCGATCGTGCCGCTCATGCCCACCGGCGAAAGCGCGGACACTCCGCACCTGAGCTGGACAGACCGAAAGTTCGAACGCGACGAATCGGTGAGCATCGAACTCGCCGGAGTCCACCGCCGTTACCACGTCCCGCTGGCACGCACAGCGGTGACCGGGCGACCGAAGCAGGAACTCGTGCGCCTCGAGGGAGTCGTCGCCGAGGCGCTGTCCGCAGTCCTCGACGTCGCCGCACCCGAGGTGCCCACTGCGGAACTAGCCCGCACCTGGAATCGTGTGCTCGCATTGTCGGGACTCGAGAAGCCCAGCCGCCTGGGCTACTCGATCGGCATCGGATATCCGCCGGATTGGGGTGAGCGGACGATCTCGATCCGTACCGAGGACGACCAGATCCTCGAGGCGGGAATGACGTTCCACCTCATCGGCGGAATGTGGATGAACGGCTACGGAATCGAACTGTCCGAACCGGTGCTCATCACCGACACCGGCTGCGAACCGTTCACGAACTTCCCCCGCGAGATCATCCGCGTCTGAGACTCGTACCGTCTGCGGTCATGCGAAGCCGGCCTGCATCCCCGACCTGAGCCGCGTATCGAGCGCCCCTCAGGCGAAGAACTGGACCCACAGTCCGACGGCCAGGGCGTTGATCCCGGCCACCGTGAGCGCGCGCCCCTGCACCCAGGAGATGTCCCGCGCCGAGGCGCCCACCGACGAATCCGCGATCTGCACGGCCATGGCCACCCGCGGGGGAGCGGCGAGAGCGGCCAGTGAGCCGGCCGCGTTTCCTGCCGCGACCACCGGCAGCGCCGAGACATGCGACGACGCAGCGACCGCGGTCAGGGTGCCGGTGAACATCGAGTTCGCCCCCGTGTTCGACCCTGTCAGCACCGCCCCGATGGAATTCAGCCACGGAGTGAGCAGAACGAGCCCGGCCGGCAGCAGCCCGCCGATCGCCTCGCTCATCCCCGTCGTCGTCATGATCCAGCCCATGAGCATGAATGCGGCAGTGCCCACCCCGATGGGAACCCAGGAGCGCACCGCCGCGACTGAGACGGTGCGCCTGCCCTCGACGGCGACGGCGGCGATGAGGCAGGCGGCGGCCAGCCAGAACGGGGGAGAGGCGATGATCTGCGTGATCAACGAGGGCACTGCCGAATGCAGAGCCCGCGCCAACAGCAGCCCGATCGTGAGCACCCCATAGGGCAGAACCGCCACGCCGAGACTGCGGGTGAGCCCCGTGGTCCGTTTGCCGATCATGAACAGCGCACCGACAACGAGGATGACGATCAGCGATCCGATGATCCCCGACGGCGCCATGCCGATGACATAGCTGGAAGCGAGGATCCCCACCCACATGAGCGCACCGGCCCCGATGATCCCCAGCGCCGAGGCGGGAGTCGGGCGCATGATCGCGACCACCGCGATCGCGACGATGATGACCGGGATCGCATTGATCCACGCCGTGGCCAAACCGAGTTCGTCGACATCCGAGCCGGCCAGCGCCGCCGCGACGGTGGTGCCTGGACCCAAAGCGCCCCATGGAACGGCGATGAGGCCGAGGAGGCCGAGGATCGCCGACTGCCGCAGAGTGCAGCCGAGGTGGCGCAGGATCGGCACCCCGACGGTGACGCCGATGCCGAAGCCCGTGACGGATTCGGCAAAAGGTACGATCCCGAACACGACGAGCGCGACACCGAGAGGGCGACCCGGCGACAGCGATTCGACCCACGAGGAGATCTGCGACATCGACCCGGCGGACTCGAGCAGCCGGGCGAGCAGCATGCCGAAGAGCAGGATGAGCGCGACCTCGAGGATGAGCGGAAAGTAGTCGATCCCCGAATCCACCAGCACCGAGGCGGGGGTGGGGAAGGCGAAGACGACGAGAACGGCCGCGAGCACGGCTCCGGCCAGGGCCGCGACCCACGAGCTCTGCTTGAGCAGGAGCAGGGCGATGGCAATGAGGATCGGTGAGAGAGCCAGCACTGCCGCCATGGAGTCAAGTTTCCTTTGTGAGAGATGATTCTACGATCCAAGAATAGATTATGATGCTCCAATGGTGAAAGAAGAGGATCTCGGCGCACGTGTCTTCGGTGCCCGCATCAGAGCACGGCGCAAATTCAACAATCTCACCCTCAACGAGCTCGCGGTCCGGGCAGGACTGTCCCGCGCCGCTCTGTCGAAGATTGAACGAGGCGAGCAGGACACATCGGTCTCGAACGCCATGGGGCTCTCCCGCGCCCTCGGCGTCGACGTCGGCGAACTGCTGGCCGCCCCGGAAGTCGCCATCACCCGCAGTGAGGCGATCCCCGCGGCCTCAACTTTCGGGAAAGGAGTCTGGCGCCGGGACCTGCCGTCGGCGATCGAGAACATGGACGTCGTCCACTACCGCCTCGACCCGCGCAGCGAGACCTCCGCTTTCGCTGCCCACCGCAGCGGATCGCGTGAGAGCTTCTTCGTCCTCAAAGGCAGCATCGAGATCGTCACCATCGACCGCCGCACCACTCTGCACTCCGGCGACTGTGCCCAAGCTCCTGGCGACGTTCCGCACCAATTGGCCAACCCCCACGATGAGCCCGCCGAACTCATGCTTATCATCGTCTGACCCTGCCGGACCCCTTCTTACTACCTGACGGCGGCCCAGCAACCTCGCGCTGGAGTGGTCCCCGAAAGTTGGACTGTGATCAACACAAACCAACTTGAAGGGACTACTCCATGCGCAAGGACTGTCTGATCACCAACGTCCAAGCCCGTGCCGCGATCGAACTGTTCGACCACGGCTACGGATACGCTGCGACAGCCACGAAGCTCGACGTCCACAAACCCACACTCAAACTCCTCCACGACCGGTGGTTAGTGCGTGGAACAATATCGGTCATGGAACCCCACCAGCCCCGGCGCATACCAGCAGAGCAGAAGATCGCGACCGCGAAGCGATACCTCGACGGTGAACACAAAGTCGAACTCGCCAAGGAACTCGGCCTGGCATCATCGCGACCGATCCTCGACTGGGTCAAGGAATACCGAGACAAGGGCGAGGACGCTTTCACCCCACGCAAAGCATCGGGGAAGGGCAAAACAGCTCGCATGCGCGCGATCGATCACGGGCAGGACCCGGATGCCGACCCGGCACCGTCGAAGCCGGATGTGATGGCGAAGAAGACTCGGGTCGAGGACATCAGCCTGGCCGAGTACCGGCAGTTACAAGACCGGCTGCTGCGGGCGGAAGCGGAGAACGCGTACTTAAAAAAACTGAAGGCCTTGAGGCAGAACGGGCAGCTGTAAAAGCACGCATTGTTGCCAGTCTCAAGGCGGACTACCCACTGTCACTGCTGCTGAGCATTGCGGGGTTGGCGCGGTCGACGTTTTTCTATCACCAGAAACGCTTCGGTCAGAGACCTGACCCGTATGTGCAGGTGAGGGCCCGGATCCGGGAGATCTTCACCGACAGCAACGAACGCTACGGGCACCGCAAGATTATGACTGTCTTGGTCAAAGAGGGCCTGTCGATTGCGAAGAAGACCGTGCTGCGGTTGATGCAGGACATGGGGATCAAGACCAAGGTGCGCCGGAAGCGGTACAACTCCCACCGCGGCACGGTCGGCCGTGTGGCTGGCAATGTCCTCAACCGGGACTTCACTGCTGAGGAACCGAATGAGAAATGGGTCTCTGACGTCACGGAATTCGCTGTGGCGGATCAGAAACTGTATCTGTCACCGGTCATTGATCTCTTCGATACCAGTGTGGTGTCGTACTCGATGTCGACGTCACCGAACACGGCGTTGACGAACGAGTCACTGATCAGGGCATGCCAGGGGCTTCGGCCGGGTCAGGCACCGTTGGTGCACACGGACCAGGGGTTTCAGTACCAGCACGTGTCGTGGGCGGCGATCTTGGCCGAGTATGGTGCACGCCCGTCGATGTCGCGGAAGGGAAATTGTTGGGATAACGCGGTCGCGGAGAACTTCTTCGGGCAATTGAAGTCTGAAATGTTCTATCTGCAGAAGTTCGACACTGTCGAGGACCTCAAGACCGCGATCGATGAGTACATTCACTGGTATAACTTTGAGAGGATCTCGACACGACTTGGCGGTCTTGCTCCGATGGAGTATCGGACCAAGACCGCCAATGCCACAGAGGCCGTAACCGCTCTATGCTGACCCCACAGCAGTCCAACTATTGGGGACCACTCCACGCCAGGTTGCTCAGCCGCCGTCAGGTAGTAAGGAGGGGTGGTCTTGACCGGACGAGCCGCTTCGGCGACCATGGATATGTTCCATTTCCGTTCAAGGACGTCTCAGCTGTGAAGTGAATCCTCGTGCCGTGACTTGCGGGTGCCGCGGACCCGCAGCGCTTCTGCGTACACGAAATGAGGACCCTCATGCCTGCAGCAATCATTGTGTCCGAACTGGACTACCGCCTCGGCGACGATACCGAGATCTTCTCCCGACTCACCGCCACCATCCCCGCTGACCTCGTCGGACTGGTCGGCGACAACGGGATCGGGAAATCCACCTTTGCTCGAATACTCGCCGGTCGGCTGCGCGCCTCGGCGGGAACCGTCACGGGTGCTGACGGTGCGGTCTACATCGACCAGCTGCTGCCGCACTCGACGCAGCGAGTCGACTCCGCACTGGATATCGCCTCCGTTCGCGTGGCTCTGCACCGCGCCCTGAACGGAGATGCGACCGACTCCGATTTCGAGCTCATCGGCGACGACTGGGACATCGAAGAGCGGGCTCTGGCGGCGCTGGCCGATCTCGGCCTGCACCTGAGCCCGAGCGACCTCGGCCGGAGCCTGAGCAGCTTCTCCGGCGGACAGGGCACTCGCATCGGACTGGCCCGAGCGGCACTGGTCCGCGACTCCTGGCTGATCCTCGATGAGCCGAGCAACAATCTCGACGAGGACGGTAGGGGTCTGCTGGCGACCCTGCTCACGGAACGGCGGGGGCCCACCCTCGTCATCTCCCACGATCGCAACCTGCTGACGCATATGTCCTCGATCATCGAGATGACCGACCGGCTGCGTGTCTACGGCGGGAACTTCGACGACTACGAAACCATGGTCGCCGCCGAAGAGGAGGCCAAACAGCAGAAGGTCACCGACGCGAAGAAGACCCACCAGATCGAGAAGCGCCAGCGGATCGAACTGGAGACGAAACTCGCACGAGCCGACCGGAAAGCCAAGAAGGACAAGGAGAACAAGCGTCGACCGAAGATCGTGATGAACGGGCTGAAGAACTTCGCCGAGAGGTCAGCGGCCAAACGACGCGGCGACAAAGCCGCCGACGAAGCGGCGGCCTGGGACGAACTCAACTCAGCCAAGGACGCGCTGCGTCGGACGTCGAGCGTCCGCCTCGACCTGCCGGATACCCACGTCCATGCGACGAAACGGGTCCTCGGGATCTCCACGGCAGCCTCGGCGAGGCCCGAGCGGCCCAAGACGATCGTCGGACCGGAAAGGATCCGGCTGACCGGTCCGAACGGGGCAGGGAAGTCGACCCTGCTGGCAGCGATCCTGGCAGCTGCCAACGGCCAGGACGGACAGGGCGAAGGCACGGGCGACGCAGCCGGGGGACACGCCGGGGTCGAACCCGGACCGCCGATCGCCGACCTCTTCGGCGACCTCGACATCACCGTCGCCGCTCCGACGGCTCACCTCGACCAGCAGTACCGGCTGCCGGGAGAGCTGACTGTGATGGAAGCGGTGCGATCGGGCAACCCGCAGCTCGACCCGCATCGCGTCCACGAAATACTCGCGGCCATGGGGCTGCGCGCCGGACGCACCGACCAGCTCTGTCAGACCCTGTCCGGAGGGGAACGATTCCGTGTCGCCCTGGCTGCAGGACTCCTCCAGGACCCGGCCCCGCAGCTGCTCATCCTCGACGAGCCGGGCAACAATCTCGACCTGTCATCGCTCGAAGCACTGGTGACCGCGCTCGAAGGATTCGGCGGTGCCATGGTGATCGTCACCCACGACGACCGGCTCGCCGCCGAACTTTCCGTCGACACCGAATGGGACGTGCGGGAATTTCTGCGCACCGAATCAGTTGAGGTGAACAGGTGAGTCGGAGCCACGGGGAGGAGCGCGTCCGCAGCGGCATGGATTCCGACCGTGAACAGGTGAGGAGAAGCAGACGAATGTGCGATTTTGACTTGACTGGGATAATGGTTCCGTGAGTGTCATCAGCCCTGCCCCAGAAACCGCATCCCCGAAGCCCGAAACAGCCCTGCGCATCGGGCCCATCGAGCTGTCCTCGCCCGTCGTGCTCGCGCCCATGGCCGGGATCACAAACACGGCCTTCCGAAGGCTGTGCCGAGAATACGGGGCGGGCCTCTATGTGACCGAGATGGTCACAACCCGGGCGCTGGTCGAGCGCAATCCGAAGACGATGCGCATCATCCACCACGAATCCTATGAGACCCCGCGCTCCGTCCAGCTCTACGGAGTCGACCCGGTGACCATGGGCCAGGCCGTGCGGATGCTAGTCGAAGAGGATCGGGCCGACCATATCGACCTCAACTTCGGCTGCCCCGTGCCCAAGGTCACCCGCAAGGGCGGCGGCTCCGCACTGCCGTGGAAACAGGACCTGTTCAAGTCCATCGTCACAACGGCCGTCACCGAGGCGGCCCGCCGGGACGTGCCCGTGACCGTGAAGATGCGCAAAGGCATCGACGCCGATCACACGACGTTCCTCGACGCCGCCGAAACCGCTCGCAACGCCGGTGTCGCGGCCGTGGCCCTGCACGGCCGCACCGCCGCTGACCTCTACTCGGGGACTGCGGACTGGGACGCGATCGCCCGACTCAAGGACCACCTCGGCGACACCGTTCCGGTGCTCGGCAACGGTGATATCTTCGCCGCCGAGGATGCCCTGGACATGATGGCCAGGACCGGCTGCGACGGCGTCGTCATCGGTCGAGGCTGTCAGGGACGGCCGTGGCTGTTCGGCGACCTCGCGAATGCGCTGAACGGCAGCGACGACCGCCACCGTCCCGGACTCGCCGAGGTGGCACGGGCCGTGTACAAACACGGCGAATACCTCGTCGACCATTTCGAGGACGAATTCCTCGGTGTTCGCGACCTGCGCAAACACATCGCCTGGTACTTCAAGGGCTACCCCGTCGGCGGAGAGCTGCGCAGCCAGCTGGCCATGGTGTCCTCGCTCGAAGAGCTCGCCGGACTGCTCGACCAGCTCGACAAGGACGCCGGTTACCCGGGAGAAGCCGCCGAAGGATCCCGCGGCCGCACCACCCGACCGAAGAAGCCGCACCTGCCCGAAGGCTGGCTGGACTCCCGTATCTTCGATCCCAGCGGGAAGTCGCTGCTGTCGGAGGCCGAACTCGACATCTCTGGAGGATGAGAATGCCCTTCGACACTCACCCGCACACCTCGGTGCGGACGGGCACCGTGGCGGTCTACTCGCCCTGGGACGAGGAACGGTGGGTGAGCGAACCGGCGAAGAATCCACGACGCTCGGCCTTCCAACGCGACCGTGCCCGCGTCCTCCACTCCTCGGGGCTGCGCCGCCTCGGCGCGAAGACCCAAGTCGTGTCCCCGGGCACGGACGACTTCGTCCGCACCCGTCTCACCCACTCCCTCGAGGTCGCCCAGGTCGGACGCGAACTCGCCCGCTACCTCGGCTGTGATCCCGATATCGTCGATACCGCCTGTCTGTCCCACGACCTCGGTCACCCGCCCTTCGGTCACCACGGGGAGACGATCCTCGATGCCCTGTGCACAGACATCGGCGGCTTCGAAGGCAACGCCCAGACCCTGCGTCTGGTCACCCGCATCGAACCGAAGGTGATCGCCGATGACGGCCGCCCGGCCGGTCTCAACCTGTCCCGCGCGAGCCTCGACGCACTGACGAAGTACCCGTGGCCGCGGGCCGAAGCCACGGCCGGTCGCCGCGACTCCGGGGTGCGCAAATTCGGTGTCTACGATGACGACCGTGCCGTCTTCGACTTCTATCGAGACGGCATCGACAACGGCCAGAAATGCATCGAAGCCGAGGTCATGGACTTGGCTGACGACATCTCCTACTCCGTCCACGACGTCGAGGACGCCATCGTCGCGGGCCACCTCGACCTTGCCGACTTCGCCGCCGACGACCGCCGCACCGAACTCTTCGAAATCACGCGTCAGTGGTATCTGCCGGAGACCACGGATACGGAGATGGACAAGGCTCTCGGTCGCCTGCAGGCAGCTGCCTACTGGCCCAAGGAGGTCTTCGACGGATCCCGCCGTGCGCAGGCCGGTCTCAAACACATGACCAGTCAGCTCATCGGGCGCTTCGTCGGTGCCGCGGAATCCGCGACGCGGGAGGAATTCGGCTGGGAACCCCTCGCTCGGTACTCGGCCTCACTCGTCGTTCCCGAGGCGACCGCTGTTGAGATCGCCGTGCTCAAGGGGATGGCCACCCTCACGGTGATGGTCGCCGAGGATCGACTGCGGCTGCATGACATCCAGGCCGCGGTCATCAACGAACTCGCCGACTGGTACTGGCAGTCACCGGACAAACTCGATCCGATGTTCCGCGCCGATCACGCCGAGGCCGCCGACGACTCGACACGCCTGCGCGTGATCGTCGACCAGATCGCGTCCCTGACCGACCATTCCGCCTGGGCCCTGTACCACCACCTCAACGCCGGAGCGGAGGATCGGCTCTAGACCATGGCCGGACTCATCAAACGCGAGGACATCGACGAACTGCGCAGCCGCACCCGAATCGACGAGGTGATCGGGGAATTCGTCACCCTCAAGACCGCGGGCATCGGATCGCTCAAGGGTCTGTGTCCCTTCCACGACGAGAAGACCCCGTCGTTCACCGTGCGTCCGCAGGTCGGGATGTATCACTGCTTCGGCTGCGGAGAATCCGGAGACGTGTTCACCTTTCTGCAGAAGGTCGAACAGCTCAGCTTCGTCGAAGCCGTCGAGACTCTGGCCGGCAAGGCCGGAATGCACCTGCGCTACGAGGACGGGAAAGGGCCGGACCGGGAACAGGCGAGCCGCAGGCAGCGGCTGCTGGAGATGCACGAAGTCGCGCAGCGCTTCTTCACCCAGGCGCTGGAATCCGAGGCCGGACAGATCGGCCGCGAATTCCTCACCGGCCGCGGCTTCCCCGCCGAGTCGAGCCGAGAGTTCGGCATCGGCTTCGCCCCGAAATCCTGGGACGCCCTGACGGGCCACCTGCGCAAGGCCGGATTCACCGATGAGGAGATCCTCGCCGGCGGTCTGGCCAGCGAGGGCGGTCGCGGAATCTACGACCGGTTCCGCGGTCGGGTGATCTGGCCGATCAAGGACATGACGGCACGGACCATCGGCTTCGGCGCCCGCCGTCTCTATGACGACGACAAGGGACCGAAGTACCTCAACACTCCGGAGACCGCGCTCTACCACAAGAACCAGGTTCTCTACGGGCTCGACCTGGCGAAGAAATCGATCGCGAAGACGAAACGCGTCGTCGTCGTCGAGGGCTACACCGACGTCATGGCCGCCCACCTCGCCGGAGTCGACCAGGCCGTGGCCACCTGCGGCACGGCCTTCGGCGCTGAACACGTGAAGATCATCCGACGCCTCCTCGGCGACGACCCGACCGGGCAGGTGATCTTCACTTTCGACGGTGACGCCGCCGGTCAGAAGGCTGCGCTCAAGGCCTTCGAATTCGAGAACCTGTTCACCGCCCAGACCTTCGTCGCCGTCGAACCCGACGGGCTCGACCCCTGTGACCTGCGCATGCAGAAAGGAGACGCGGCGCTGCGCGAACTCATCGACGGATGCAAGCCGCTCTTCGAATTCGTCATCACCACCGCGATCTCCCGCTTTGACCTCGACACCGTCGAAGGTCGGATCTCCGCGGTGCGTGCCGCCGCCGACGTGCTCACCGATATCCGCGATCGCAACAGCCTGTCCCACTACTATCGGTTCGTCGCCGGCCGCATCGGGGTCGACATCGATGAGGTGGAGACCGCCGTCCGCACCGCCGCCCGGCAGCCGAAGCAGAACCGACAGACCGGAAACCAGTCGGCCAACCGGCCGGGATTCCGCGACGGTCCTCCCGCGGCCCCCGCGCAGAGCTTCCGCAGCGAACCACCGCCTCCGCCTGCTGCTCCGTCATCGGCACCCGCCGAGGCGGCCCCGGAGCCCGCGACCGCCTCGGCGGGGGAGATCTCCGATGAACGCAGCATCGAATACGTCTACGAAGAACGCCCCGACGTCTCGAACCTCTCGGCTCCGATCAACCCTGCCCGGCTGAAGACGGAGAAGGGTGCCCTCATGGTCGCTCTCCAGCATCCCGAGGTCGTCAACGCGAAGCTCTTCGACTCACTGTCTGCGAAGGCGTTCGAACACCCCGGCTACCGGCGGATCCAGGAAGCGATCAAGCAGGCCGGGGGGCTCGGTGCCGCCGGCCCTGCCCAGTCGAAATGGGCCGAACGCGTGCTCGAAGTCAGCGCCGAGGATCTCAGGCCCTATGTGGCCCAGCTGCTCGTTACCCCGCTGCCGGTCATCGAGGGCGACGGGATCGATCGGTTCGCCCGCGGCATCGTCGCCCGCCTCTTCGACTACGACCTCGAACGCATCGCAAAGGAACTCCACTCCCGTCTGCAGCGCCAGGACACCGCTGACGGAGCGGGCCAGGCGGCGCTGCTCGGTCAGTTGCAGACCTTGGAACAGCATCGAGCACGGCTGAAGATGCTCATGTGAAACTCTGCACACAGTGAAATAGTGCACAAATGCAGATTTGCAGTTGGCGAAAGTTTGCATGTGGTGCAAAATGTACTTATGCCCGTTGAAGAAACCCTGCGCTCGAAGAAGGCGCGGCTGACCCGCAATGCCCTCCATGAGGCGGCGATCACCCGCGTCCTCGAAGACGGCCTGTCCTGCGCCACCGTGGCGACCATCGCCGCAGACGCAGGCGTGTCCACACGCACCTTCTTCAACTACTTCGAAACGAAAGAGGACGCGATCGTCGGTCTCGGATCCGAGGTCAGCGTCGACGAAGGCCTGGCCTTCGACTACGTCCACAGCCCCGCCGGACTCGACACTCTGGCCGAAGACACTGCGCGCTTCGTGCGTGAAGCACTGCTCATCGGATCCGTCGATCCGAAACTGCCGGCTCGGCGCCGCCGCCTCTTCGCCCTGTATCCGGAACTCGTGAGCAAGAGCTTCGACCGGGCAGAAGAACTCGAAGAGATCGTCACCGGCCATGTGCTCGACCGACTGCGCCACCTCGGCCAGGAGTTTTCCTCCGAGGATTCCGCTTGGCGCAGCGCGCGTATGCTCACCCAACTCTGCCGCGTCCCGCTGACTCATGCGGGACAGGCGATCAAGGCCAATCCGGAGACAGTCGACGACAAGGGCGGGACCAAAGCGATCTTCGAAGAATCCCTGAGCCTGTTCCGCAAGGTACTGGACCGACTGCAATGACGAAAGCTGTGATGAGAAGCAACCACGAGACTGATGTGACGACGATGACGGCAACCACCTCGAAGAGCTCAGCACCCGCGGGACCCGACGAACAGACCGAGCCGATGGCCACCTCGGCGATCATTCTGCTCTTCGTGGGCCTGATGATCGCGATGTTCATGTTCTCGCTCAACCAGACGGTGCTGGCGACCGCGCTGCCGACCATCGTCGGCGAACTCGACGGCGTCGACCAGATGCTGTGGGTCTCGACCGCATTCATGCTCGCCTCGACGATCATGATGCCCGTCTACGGCAAGGTCGGTGACCTGTTCGGACGCAAACCGCTGTTCATGTTCGCCATCTGCTGCTTCCTGCTGGGGTCGGTCTTCGCCCTCATCGCGAATGAGATGTCGACGCTGATCTTCGGTCGCGTGCTCCAGGGCATCGGCGGCGGCGGAATGATGATCCTCTCGCAGTCGATCATCGCCTCCGTCGTCCCCGCCCGCGAACGCGGCAAGTACATGGGCATCATGGGCTCGGCCTTCGCCGTGTCGTCCGTGGCCGGGCCGCTCATCGGCGGTTGGCTGACAGAAGGACCCGGCTGGCGCTGGGCCTTCGCCATCAACTTCCCGCTGGGCATCATCGCTCTCATCGCCGCCGCCGTGTTCCTCAAGGTGCCCAAGCATTCCAGGGGCAGCGGACCGCGACCGAAGATCGATGTCATCGGCATGGCGCTCATCTCCATCGTCACCTCCTGCATCGTGCTCACCTCCGCCTGGGGCGGACACGACTTCGAATGGGGATCCTGGCAGATCAACGGGCTCATCGTCACCGGAATCGTCGCCGCGGTCGCTTTCGTGTTCGTCGAACTCAAGGTCAGCGAACCGGTCATCCCGATGCAGCTGTTCGCCAACCGCGACTTCCTGCTGTGCACGATCGCCGGTCTCTTCGTCGGCATCGGCATGTTCGGTGTACTCTCCTACATGCCCACCTACCTGCAGATGGTCCACGGCATCGACGCCACCGTCGCAGGCCTGATGATGGTGCCGATGATGGGCACCATGCTCGTGTCCTCGACCCTCGTCGGCTTCATCGTCTCCCGCACCGGCAAGTACAAGAAGTACCCGCTGACCGGCATCCTCGTCATGGCCGCCTCGCTCGTCCTGCTCTCCCAGCTGAAGGCAGAGAGCTCGGCCTGGGAGACCATCGGCTGCCTGGCGCTGCTCGGACTCGGTCTGGGCCTGAGCATGCAGACTCTCGTCCTCGTCGTCCAGAACGCCTTCCCGGTGTCTATGGTCGGCACAGCGACCGCATCGAACAACTACTTCCGCCAGGTCGGTGCCACCCTCGGCATGGCGTTCATCGGGTCCGTATTCACCCAACGACTCATGGACAACATCAAGTCCGGAATCACGGAGATCGCGAAGACAGCCCCGCAGGGTCACATTCCCAAGATCTCCTCGACGGGGCTGACCCCGGAGATCGTGTCGAAGCTGCCGGAGCCGATGCATTCGCTCATCATCACCTCCTACAACGACGCCCTCGTGCCCCTGTTCCTATGGGTGGCTCCGCTGGCCGTCCTCGGATTCGTCTTCCTCTGCTTCCTGCCCAACACTCCGCTGGCGCAGACGCTGAAGAACGAACCGGCGAAGCGGGAGAACCTCGACGTGGGAGTGGAGAACGCGGTGATCGCGTCCGCGCCGGTTTCCACCCCCGCCGAGGCTTCATCGGTTAGTGTGGCAGAAAGCCCACTGTCGGAGGAGCCGAGGAATGACGGTACTGACCATACTCAACTCACCCGGGACAGAGATCCCCGCACTGATCACTGATCTGGGGGAGCGGGACGGGATCGAACTGCGCGTCGCCGAGGCGTCGACCCTGTCCCAGGCGCTGCCCGGAACCGATGTGCTGCTGATGTGGGATTTCTTCTCCACCGCACTCGAGGATGCCTTCGGCAGCGCCGACCGGCTCGAATGGGTGCACGCCGCAGCAGCGGGCGTGGATTCGCTGCTCTTCGATGAACTCGTCGACTCGCCGGTGACGGTGACGAACGCTCGGGGGATCTTCGACCGCCCGATCGCCGAGTTCGTCCTGAGCTATATCCTCATGCACGCGAAGAGCTCGATCGGCTCCCTCGCTGATCAGGCCGAGGGGAAATGGAACCGCCGGTCGACCCGGGATATCGCCGGCTCCAAGGCCCTCATCGTCGGCACCGGAGCGATCGGCCGGGGGATCGCCCGGCTGCTGAGTGCCGTCGATATCGAGGTCACCGGTGCCGGATCGCGTGCCCGCAGCGGCGACGCCGACTTCGGTGAGGTCATCGATTCCGCCGCCCTACCCGAGCATGCGGCCGGATTCGATTGGGTCATCGATATCGCACCTCTGACGGAGAAGACCGAGAGGCTCATCGGCGCCGAGGCGTTCGCCGCCATGGATGACACCGCCGTGTTCATCAACGTCGGCCGAGGCGACACCGTCGACACCGATGCACTCGTCACCGCCCTGCGCGACGGACAGATCGCCGGAGCCGGACTCGACGTCTTCGACGAAGAGCCGCTGCCCGCGGATCATCCTCTGTGGTCGATGGACAATGTCATCATCACCCCGCATATGAGCGGAGACACCGACGGCTGGAGAATGCGACTGGCCGAGCAGTTCCATCGCCTGTTCGAACTGTATCTGGCGGGCGAGCAGTTCCCGCACACAGTGGACAAGAAGCTCGGGTACGTGCGGTGAGCCAGGCCGACGACCCTGCGGCACAGCGGGCGTTCCTGGCCAGAGCGATCGCCGAGCTCATCGCGGTGCGCCGTGCCCGGCTGCTGAGCATGCTGGTGCTGGCCTTGGCGATGCTCGTCGCCGGACTCGGGGCCGCCGTCCAAGCCCAAGGCGATCATATCGATGCGGTGCTGCTGTTCTCGGCGTTCAGTCTCATCATGATCGGCATCGTCTGTGCGCTGGGTGCGATCATCGCCTGGACTCGGATCAACCGGGATGTGCTCGACTCGATCGCTGCTACGCGACCGGCTCGAGCAAAAGCTCCGCGGACGCGCAACGCCGGACTCGCGGTAGCTGTCGGTTTCGCCATCGTCGGGATCCTGTTCGGCATGCTGCTGTGGGCTCAGACTCCGATCCTGGCCGGTGCCATCGTCATCGCGTGTCTGCTGCTGGCCTGCTTGGGACCCATCTGGGCGAATGAGATGGCGAACGCCGATGACCGACTGGCCGTCATCCTCGACAGCGACGATGAACTGGCGGAGCGGTTCGCGACCTTCACCCCGATCTGGCTCCACGAAGCCATGGAGTCCGACGCCGCGGAGTGACTGAACTCTCGCACTGCTGATAGACCCTCTCGAAACTGCCAGAACTTCCCGTTCCTGCAGGAGGTCCTGGCACTCTCAAGGGGGTTTGGCGCGCTGCGATGAATGACGAAGGCGCCCGGAGTCTGTGGACTCCGGGCGCCTGTCTCAGCCGGTCACCGACCGCTCATCCGAACGGTTCGGTGGGCCGCCTCGGCGAAATCAGGGAAAGGCCGGGACGTCGACGTCGGCCATCTTGGCCACGCACCGCACGACCTGGCAGGAGTAGCCGAATTCGTTGTCGTACCAGACATAGACGACGACACGGTCCTCATCGACGATCGTGGCCAGACCGTCGACGACTCCGGCACGCTTGGAGCCGACGAGGTCGGTGGACACGAGCTCGGGGGAGCTGACGTAGTCGACCTGGTTGCGCAGCGGCGAATGCATCGACACCTCACGCAGGTAGGTGTTGAGTTCGTCGACGGAGGTCGTCTTCTCCAGATTGAGGTTGAGAATCGCCATCGACACGTTCGGGGTGGGCACGCGGATCGCATTGCCTGAGAGCTTTCCGGCCAGCTCCGGAAGAGCCTTGGCCACTGCTTTGGCGGCACCGGTCTCTGTCAGGACCATGTTCAGCCCGGCTGCGCGGCCACGGCGGGAACCCTTGTGGAAGTTGTCGATGAGGTTCTGATCGTTGGTGAACGAGTGGACCGTCTCGACGTGGCCGTTGCGGACGCCGAACTTGTCGTTGATGGCCTTGAGCACCGGGGTGATCGCATTCGTCGTGCACGATGCGGCCGAGACGACCGTGTCAGTGTCGAGGATCTCGCCGTCGTTGACTCCGAAGACGATGTTTTTGACGTCGCCCTTGCCGGGAGCCGTGAGTAGGACCTTCGATGCGCCAGGGCAGGCGAGGTGCTTGGACAGGCCCTCGTCGTCGCGCCACTTTCCGGTGTTGTCGACGATGATGGCGTCGTTGATTCCGTACGCGGTGTAGTCGACCTCAGAGGGGTCATTCGAGTAGATGACCTGGATGAGGGTGCCGTTGGCCTGGATGGTGTTGTTCTCTTCATCGACGACGATGCTGCCGTCGAAGGCACCGTGCACCGAATCTCGGCGCAGCAGGGAGGCGCGCTTGACGATGTCGTTCTCCCCATTGCGGCGCACCACGATGGCGCGCAGACGCATACCGGTTCCACCGGCACGGTCGATGAGAATGCGAGCGAGCAGACGACCGATCCGACCGAAGCCGTAGAGGACGATGTCGCGGGTCTCGCCCTTGCCCGACTGCGACTGAACGACCTCGGCGAGCTCGGCGGCGAGGAAGGCGTCGACATCGGCGTTCGGATCATCGAGCTTCTCGATGAGGCGGCCCAGATCGATTCGAGCAGGAGCGAGGTTGAGTCCCGACAGTGCCTTGACGATGCGGTGGGTGATCTCGATGTCGAGCTCTTCGCCGAGGAAGTGGCGAGCGTAGCGGTGAGCCTTGATCATTCCGGTCACCGACTTGTTCAGCAGCGACCGTCCGAACAGGGTCAGCAGAACGTCGTTCTCACGGTACAGGCGTCCGACTAGCGGAATGAGTTCTTCGGCGGCGGTCTGCTTCTTCGCCCAATCGTCCAGGCGAGCAGTCGTAGCGTCAGTCAAAGGTCGTGTCCCCTCGGTCAGTTAAAACGGATGCGCCAACAGTCTACCGTCTCGCCAATTCGCGATCGGACCGGCGTTCCTCGAACCGCTTGAAGCCCAGCAGGGTCAGCGTCACGATTCCCGCTCCGGTGATGAGAGCACCGAGGCTCTGTGCCTGCACCTTCGGCTCGACGAAGCGGTATTCCGGCTCCTCTTCACGCGGCCGCGGCGGTTTCGCCGTGCCGATCCAAGCGGCGATGAAGAGGATGATGCGGGCAAAGACGTTGAGCGTGAGCATGATCGCGATGATCGATCCGAAAACACCAGCGGCCTTGTTCCCGGAGAAGAGATTGACCAGCACGGTGGAGAAGTTGATGAGGATGAGGAACGCGGTTGCGCCGATGAGGGAGCCGCGGTTCTTCGCCTGCTTGTCCACCGGCTTCTCCGGCAGCATCGTGAACAGGAACCAGAAGATCATCCAGGCGGCTCCGAAGGTGAGGATGACCGGGACGATGAACAGCAGGCTCGAGGCGAAGCCGGAGAGTCCGAGCAGATCGGCGATCATCGACCGGAGGCCGGTGCCGACTACCGTGAGTGCCACGGCCAGGAGGAGTCCGATGATGAGGCCGATGAGGGTGACGATATTGCCGAGGACCTTGGCTGCGAACGACTTCTCCGGCACGGCATCGTCGAAATCGTCGTGCAGCTGTGCCCGTACCGCAGCACCGAGGTTGCCGATGAATCCCTGACCCGTGTAGAGGCCGGTGAGAATACCGATGATTCCGACTGCCTGCCACTGCAGCAGGTAGCCTTCGAGTGTCTTCGTCAGTGAGGAGTTGCCTGCGGTGAAGGCCTCGATCTGCTTCGTGACCTCGGGCAGGAGTTCGGGGCGGGCGATGTCGAGGACGAAGCCGATGCTCGCGAGGCTGACCATGGCGATGGGCATGACCGCGAGAACGAGGAAGTAGGTGATCGCGGCACCGAACTGATTGCCCAGACGCTGTCCGAAACGCTGGACGGCGCGCATGAGGTGGGCGGGTCCGGGTCTGTTGACGGCATTGTGTCCGACCTCAGCGACGGTGTTGCGCGAGGCCAGTACTTTGGCAGGTGCCACGTGTGCTCCTTCGATGCGTATCCGCAAGGTGCGTTCGTTTTCCGGTCTGAGGTGTTCGTTTCCACACTAGCCGCTGTGAGCGGACTGTGAGCTGCAGGCCGCGCCCTTATCTAGGCTTTTGACCATGCCGATCACTGATTCGCCTGCGTCCGTCGCTGATTTCGCACCCGCTGCCGCAGGCAGCCTCACTTCCGGCCTGCCTGCCGGGGGAGTGCCTGCCGATGTCCTCGCAGCCGGCGGAAGTGCCGCGGACAGCCTCACCGGTTTCTCGGCCTGGACCGTGACGATCATGGAGATTCTGGGGCCGGCCGGTGTCGGGTTCATGGTCTTCCTCGACAACATATTTCCGCCCATTCCCAGCGAACTCGTCCTGCCCCTGGCCGGTTTCACCTCGAGCCAAGGGCAGATGAACATCGTGGCCGCCATCGTCTTCGCCACGATCGGTTCGGTCGTCGGCGCGGTTCTGCTGTGGGCTCTGGGCAAGTGGATCGGCATCGAACGCATCGCCCGCATCGCGGTGAAGATGCCGCTGGTCGACGTCGATGATGTGCACAAGACCGTCGACTGGTTCGACAAGCACGGGGATAAGGCTGTGTTCTTCGGGCGGATGATCCCGATCTTCCGGTCGCTCATCTCCATCCCCGCCGGCATGCGTGATATGCGACTGATCAAGTTCCTGCTGCTGACCACGGCGGGCAGCACGATCTGGAACACGATCCTCATCGTCGCCGGCTTCACCCTCGGTGAGAACTGGTCGGTCGTCGAGACCTACGCCGGCTACTTCCAGAACCTCGTCATCGTCGCCGTCATCGTCTTCGTCGTCGTATGGATCGTGCTCAAGGTCCGCAAAAAGCGGCGGAAGAAGGCCGCCGGGCTCGACACGACCGAAGACGATCATATCGAGCCCGGACAGTTCGACTCCTGAGATAAGGAGTACGGCTCGTGAGGTCGAGCCGGTCGAGCCGGCCGAGCCGGGGGTTCAGTTCACCCAGCGAGCCGACTCGACCGCACATCACTTCACCCAGGCGGATGCCGTATGGGCGGGTGCGACCTCTTCGCCTGGCTTGACCGGTCCGGGGGCCGTCCCTTCGCCGAAGGGCGATCCGCCGAACTTGCTGTCGCGACCGTGATCGCTGAGCCAGCCCGACAGATCCGGTCCCTTGGGCACGATCTGCGTCGGGTTCACATCCTGGTGGACGATGTAGTAGTGCTGTTTGATCTGTACGAAGTCGACCGTGTCCCCGAATCCCGGTGTCTGGTACAGATCGCGGGCGTAGCCCCACAGGTTCTCGAACGCCGTGAGCGGCTGACGATTGCACTTGAAGTGGCCGAAGTAGACGGGATCGAAGCGAACGAGTGTCGTGAACAAACGCACATCCGCCTCGGTGATGGTCTCACCCATGAGGAAACGTGAACGACTAAGCCGGTCCTCGACGATATCGAGCGCGTTGAATAGGCGGTCGAAGGCGGCGTCGTAGGCGTCCTGAGAACCGGCGAAACCGCAGCGGTAGACTCCGTTGTTGATCTCCGTGTAGATATGACGCATCACCTTCTCCATCTCCTCCCGTGATTCCTCGGGCCAGAGATTCGGGGCACCCTCACGGTGGTACTCGGTCCACTGAGTGGAGAAGTCCTCGGTGATCTGCGGGAAGTCGTTGGTCACCACGACGCCGGTGGGCACATCGACGACGGCTGGCACGGTGATTCCGCGCGGATAATCCGGGAAACGCTTGAAGAACGCCTGCTGCAGCCGTTCGATGCCGAGCACTGGGTCCACGCTGCCCGGGTCGAGATCGAACGTCCACGACCGCGCATCATGGGTGGGGCCGGGCATGCCGAGGGAGATGACATCCTCGAGCCCGAGGAGGCGACGGACGATGATCGTCCGATTCGCCCACGGGCAGGCGCGGGCGGCGATCAGGCGATACCGGCCCGGTTCGACGGGCCACTGAGCATTCGGATCGTTGAGGATGCGATCGTCGATGTAGTTCGTATCGCGGTTGAACTCCGCGCCTTCTGTCACATAGCTGGGAGTGTGATCGGTGTTCTCGGACATGACGCTGCCTCCAATGAGTTCGATGAGTTCGACTTCTGCCCTCAGCTTACGACGCTGAGGCAAGCCCTCGCCGAGGCGAGACGAGCACGGCCCGGGCCCGGACCGTTCGAGGTCCGGGCCCGGACCGTTCGAGGTCCGGGCCCGGGCCGTTCGAGGTCCGGGCCCGGGCCGTGCCCACGAGCCGTGCTCGGCGGATCATCCTGGCCGGCAGCGACTGCACCTCAGCCCGCGTAGAGCGCGTCGATTTCGGCGGCGAAGTCCTTGTTGATGAGGTGACGTTTGACCGACTGTTTGGCCGACAGGTAGCCGTTGTCCTCGGTGAGTTCGATCGGCAGGATCGTGAACTTCTTGACTCCTTCGGCGCGCGAGACGGTCTTGTTCATCTGCTCGACTGCCTTGGCCACTTCGGCGTGGACCGCATCGTCGGAGGCGGCTTCGCACAGATCCATCTGCGGCAGATCATGGTTCTTCAACCAGGCCGGGAGCATCTCCGAATCGAGGAAGATCAGCGCCGAGACGAATTTGCGGTTCTCACCGACGAGGACCGGCTGGCCGATGATCGGATGACGACGCAGCACA
This sequence comes from Brevibacterium siliguriense, assembly GCF_900105315.1. Lineage (NCBI taxonomy): Bacteria > Bacillati > Actinomycetota > Actinomycetes > Micrococcales > Brevibacteriaceae > Brevibacterium > Brevibacterium siliguriense. The sequence continues at coordinate 2,345,163 of NZ_LT629766.1, forward strand.
TCCTCGAGCGGAGCCGGGGCGATGTTCTTGCCGCTGGAGGTCACGATGATCTCCTTCTTGCGGCCGTTGATCGTGAGGTAGCCGTCGTCATCGAGTGAGCCGAGGTCACCGGTGCCGAACCAGCCGTCGTGGAACTCCTTGGCCGTGGCCTCGGGGTTGTTCCAGTACTCCAGGAAGACCGGCACGCCCTTGGTCAGGATCTCACCGTCGGGAGCGATCGCCACCGAGACGCCCGGCAGCGGCACGCCGACGGTTCCGATCTTCGACTTCTCCGGAATATTGACGGTGATCGGTGCCGTGGTCTCAGTGAGTCCGTAGCCTTCGAGGACGATGATGCCCAGTCCGCGGAAGAAGTGGCCGAGATGAGAGCCGAGTGCGCCGCCGCCGGAGACCGCATGAGTGACGTTGTCGCCCATGACCGCGCGCAGCTTCGAATAGACGAGCTTGTCGAACAGGGCGTGCTGGAGTCTGAGGCCGGCAGGCACCTTGCCGGTGTCGAGTGCCTTCGAATAGGCGACGGCGACCTGCTCGGCACGGCGGAAGATCTTCTCCTTGCCTCCCGCCTGAGCGGTCGCAAGTGCGGAGTTGAAGACTTTCTCGAAGACGCGGGGCACGCCGAGGATGAACGAGGGACGGAAGCTGCCCATGGCGTCGGTGAGCTTCGTCAGGTCCGACTGGTGGGCCAGCACAGCACCGTTGCTGATGGCCAGGACCTCGATGAACCGGGCGAAGACGTGAGCCTGCGGCAGGAACAGCAGGCAGCGCATCTTCGTGTCCAGAACGCTGGGGATCTGGTGGCGCGCGGCCTGGGCGGTCTGCACGAAGTTCGCGTGGGTGAGCACACAGCCCTTGGGCTTGCCGGTGGTGCCGGAGGTGTAGATGATCGTAGCCACAGATTCGGACGTGACCTGTGAGCGGGCGGCTTCGAGTTCGTCATCGCTGACGTTCTTGCCGGCTTCGGTGAGATCGGCGAAAGCGCCCTCGTCCCAGACCCGTAGGGCCGGCTCCTCGCGTCCGCCGGCCGCGGCCGCTGCCCGCACCCGATCGGCATGCTCGGCGGTGGCGACGAGCCCACGTGTGACATCGGCGTCGGTGAGCATCCAGTTGAGCTGGCTCTCCGAGGAGGTGTCGTAGAACGGCACGGAGATTCCGCCGGCGTACCAGATGGCATAGTCGCTGAGCGTCCACTCATAGGAGGTGGGGCCGAAGATTGCGATCCGGTCACCGACTCCCACGCCCAAGGCGATGAGTCCCTTCGCGGCCGCCTTGACCTCAGCGAGGAATTCGGCCGCGGTCAGTTCGTCCCAACCGTCCCCGTCGGGCTTGGCGACCAGAGGCCGGTTGGGGTTCTCAGCTACCGTGTTGAGGAAGATATCGGTCGTCGACGAGGCGGTATCGACCTCGAAACCGACGACGGGTGTTGACGACTGCGGCATGGTCGTTGAGCTCATGAGTCTCCTTCGAGGACGTAAGTTACTGCTCGGTTATCCTACAGTTCGGCCGGATCTCAGTGAAATCGATCACGTTTGCCGAGATAACCGGCGTCCGCTGCCCTGTGAGCAGTCTAACCAAGTCGAATCAGGGGGTGTTCAGAGTACGATGGTCTGAACCCGCTCACGTCTGTTCAGCGAAGGAAGGTAATGACGACGAACCCTGAGGAGACCGGTTTCCGCTACGACGCGGCGCTGGCCGAAGAGATCGAGAAGTCTTGGCAGCGCACATGGGAGGAATCGGGCACGTTCCACACCCCGAACCCCACCGGAGACCTCAGCGTCCTCGAGCCCCAGGACGTCTCGTCGCCCTACGGTCCGCCGGCCGACCTCAGCGAGCGCGAGTCCCTGTACATCATGGATATGTTCCCGTACCCCTCCGGTGCGGGCCTGCACGTCGGTCACCCCCTGGGGTACCTCGGCACCGACGTCTACGGCCGGTACCAGCGGATGCGCGGACACAACGTCATGCACGCCCTGTCATACGACGCCTTCGGACTGCCCGCCGATCTCTATGCGGTGCAGACCGGTCAGCACCCGCGCATCACCACCGATGCCAATATCGCGAACATGACCGAACAGCTGCGTCGCCTGGGCCTGGCCCACGATGTGCGCCGTCGCTTCGCCACGACCGACGACGAGTTCGTGAAATGGACGCAATGGATCTTCCTGCAGATCTTCAACTCCTGGTACGACTCCGAGGCGACCACCCCCGACGGTGAAGCCAAGGGCGCTGCCCGTCCGATCGACACGCTCATCGAGCAGTTCGCCTCCGGTGCCCGCCCCACACCGGACGGTCGCGCCTGGTCGGATCTGAGCCCGGCCGAGCGGGAGAACGTCCTGCAGGACTTCCGCCTCGCCTATGTCTCCGAATCCCCGGTCAACTGGTGCCCCGGACTGGGCACCGTGCTGGCCAATGAAGAGGTCACCGCCGAGGGCCTGTCCGAACGCGGAAACTATCCGGTCTTCACCCGTCGTCTGCGTCAGTGGAACATGCGCATCACCGCTTACGCCGACCGCCTCATCGACGACCTCGACGTGCTGGACTGGCCGCATGCGATCCATGCGATGCAGGTCAACTGGATCGGCCGGTCGAAGGGCGCCCTGCTGAGCCTGCCCGTTGCCGGTGACGAGACTTCCGAGATCGAGGTCTACACCACGCGCCCGGACACCCTGTTCGGTGCCACCTACCTCGTCCTCAGCCCCGAACACCCGCAGGTCGCCGAACTGACCGCGCAGACATGGGATGAGTCCACCCCCGAGTCCTGGCGTGGGGGAGAGGCCACCCCCGCCGAGGCGATCGCCGCCTACCAGCGCGCCGCTGCGGCCAAAACCGACGCCGACCGGCAGCAGAGCCGGGAGAAGACCGGCATCTTTACCGGCTCCTATGCGCTCAATCCGGCCACCGGGGCGCAGATTCCGATCTTCATCGCCGACTACGTGCTCATGGGCTACGGCACCGGCGCGATCATGGCCGTGCCCGCCGAAGACGCCCGTGACTGGGACTTCGCGAAGACTTTCGGACTGCCCTATATCCGCACCGTGCAGCCTCCGGCCGACCACGATGAGGACGCTCCGTTCGCCGGCACCGGAGTGATGATCAACTCGGCCAATGCCGAGATCGACATCAACGGTCTCGAGATCGACGCGGCGAAGGCCCGGGTCACCGAATGGCTGGCCGGAAAGGGACTGGCCACCGAGTCCACTCAGTACCGACTGCGCGACTGGTTGTTCTCGCGTCAGCGCTACTGGGGCGAACCGTTCCCGATCGTCTATGACGAGAACGGCACCCCCATCGCGCTGCCCGACGAGATGCTGCCCGTCCAGCTGCCCGAGGTCGACGACTTCGCACCGCGGACGTTCGCGCCCGACGATGCCGACAGCCGTCCCGAACCCGCGCTGAGCCGGAATCAGGAATGGACCAGCATCGAACTCGACCTCGGTGACGGTCCGAAGACCTACCAGCGTGAGACGAACACGATGCCCAACTGGGCCGGATCGTCGTGGTACCAGCTGCGCTACGCGGACCCGCACAATGACGAACGCCTCGTCGACCCCGCCAACGAGAAGTACTGGCTGGGGCCGCGAGCCTCGAAACCGCGCGGCGGCGCCGACCTCTACGTCGGCGGGCAGGAACACGCCGTGCTCCACCTGCTCTACGCCCGGTTCTGGCACAAGGTCCTCTTCGACCTCGGACACATCTCCTCGTCCGAGCCGTTCCACCGTCTGGTCAACCAGGGCTACATCCAGGCCTACGCCTATACCGATTCCCGTGGTGTCTACGTCCCCGCCGCCGAGGTGGAGGAGAGGACCGAATCGAACGGTGAACTGACTTTCTGGTATGGCGGCGAACAGGTCAACCGGGAGTACGGAAAGATCGGCAAATCGCTGAAGAACTCCGTCATGCCTGACGAGATGTACGACGCATTCGGAGCCGACACCTTCCGTGTCTACGAGATGTCGATGGGTCCGCTGGAGCAGGACCGTCCCTGGGACACCCGCGCCGTCGTCGGCGCACAGCGGTTCCTGCAGCGCGTGTGGAGGCTCTTCGTCGACGAGACCACGGGCGATTCCGTGGTCGCAGACGGCGAGACCGACGCCGAATCGCTCAAGGTCCTCCACCAGGTCATCGACGGTGTACGCGAGGACATGGACCATCTGCGGTTCAACACCGCGATCTCCAAGCTCATCGTGCTCACCAATCACGCCACCAAGCAGGGCGGTGCGACCAGTGAGGTCCTCGAACCTCTGACGATCATGCTCGCGCCCTTCGCTCCGCACCTGGCCGAAGAGCTGTGGTCGCGTCTCGGCCACGAATCGACGGTCACCTATGCGGCCTTCCCCGAGGCGGATCCGAACCACCTCGTCGCCGAGACCGTGACCTGCGTGGTCCAAGTCAAGGGCAAGGTGCGTGCACGCCTCGAGGTGGCTCCCGACATCTCGGCAGAGGAGCTGGAGAGGCTGGCTCTCGAATCGCCGAACGCTCTCAAGGCCCTCGGCGGAGCCGGGGTGCGCAAGGTGATCGTGCGCGCACCGAAGCTCGTCAATATCGTTCCCGACGCCTGAGGCCACGGCGATACTTCGTCGTAACACAGCATCTGGGAGACTGCATGTATACGGGCGCCGGACTCAGGCGCACGTCCCCTTCGACTACGACTGGTGAGAGCATGACGAACGACAGAGTTCAGGACGAGATCCGACACGCCCTCGGCGTGCGACCGCAGATCGACCCGGCGACGGAGGTCGCCCGACGGGTCGAATTCCTCGTCGACTATGTGCTCACCACCGGTGTCAAGGGCCTCGTGCTCGGCATCAGCGGCGGACAGGACTCCACTCTGGCCGGCAGGCTCTGTCAGCTGGCCGTGGAGGATCTGCGCCGCCGCGGTGCCGACGCCGAGTTCTGGGCCGTGCGCCTGCCCCATCATGTGCAGACCGACGAGTCGGACGCCCAGGACGCTCTGTCCTTCATCGGCGCCGATCATGAGCTGGCGATCAACATCGGCGCCGCCACGGATGTGGCCGCCGAGGAGTACGAGAAGGCGACCGGTACGCCGATCACCGATTTCGGCAAGGGCAACGTCAAAGCCCGGATGCGGATGATCGCCCAGTTCGAACTCGCGGGCGAGAAGAAGGCTCTCGTCGTCGGCACCGATCACGCCGCCGAGGCGGTCACCGGGTTCTTCACGAAGTTCGGTGACGGTGCGGCCGACGTCGTCCCCCTGGCGGGGCTGAACAAGCGGCAGGGACGGGAACTGCTGCGCCACCTCGGAGCTCCCGAACATCTCATCGTCAAGGTCCCGACTGCGGACCTGCTCGATGACGAACCGGGGCAGACGGACGAATCGTCGCTGGGTCTGACCTACGACCAGATCGATGACTTCCTCGAGGGGAGGGCGATCGAGCCCGCGGCCGCCTCGGCGCTCATCGAGAAGTACCGTCGGTCAGAGCACAAACGCCGCACACCTGTGGCGCCGCTGGAGACGTGGTGGATCCGGCACTGAACTCGCTCAGTCGTTGAACGGCGGGGCGCCGGAGACGAGCCCGAGTTCGAGTGCCGTCTGATTGAACTCCCAGCGGGAGGAGACGAAGTCATCGCTGAGGCGTTCGCCGCGGCTCTGCGCTTCGGTGTAGCCGCGCCAGCCGTCCTTGCGGGCATCACCGGGACGGATCTCACGGACCTCGGAATCAGCAGGGGAGACCTGGGTCTCCTCCTTCACCCACATCGACAGGCCTTCGGCTGCTCGATAGAGGTTCATGAATGCGGTGTGCGAGCGCGGGTTGTCGAAGCTGGCCTTCTTGAACTCGGCACAGAAGGTGGTGAGCGGTTCGAGTTCGTCGACGGCGACGGTGGCGAAGGTCGCATCGAGACGCAGGGACTGGATGAGGCCCGAGGAATCCGGGATGAGTTCGAGGATGCGGCGAGCGCGACGCTCATCGGGAAGCAGCTCGACGGTCTCTTCCACCGGGGTCAGTCCGACGGTGTCCAACCGACCGCGTTCGACGCTCAGCTGCTGTCGCAGCGCGTCGATCTGCTGTTGGGCACGTCGCCATTCGCCGTGGAACATCAGCAGCGCCGCGATCACGCCGAGGCACAGCACGAGTCCGATGGTCCAAGCCGCAGGGTGCAGCCCGGGGATGGCGAAAGCCACGATGCCGAGCACGGTGAGCACGGCAAACGTCACGGCGGCCGGTGAGTTGGTGAGGAAATCAAGGAAACGCTTCACATTTCCAAGCCTACTGTTTCAACCTCCACATATCGTGCAACCGGGTGGCATATAGTGTGGTCGAAAACGCATGCCAATTCCCAGGAGAGCTCGGTTTGAAGATTTCAGTCATCGGTTGCGGATATCTGGGCGCGGTCCATGCGGCTGCCATGGCGTCCCTGGGCCATGAGGTCACGGGAGTCGACGTCGACACCGCCAAGGTCCAGGCGCTGACCTCGGGTCGTCCGCCCTTCTTCGAACCGGGACTGAGTGAACTCCTCGTGAAGGCTCAGGAACGCGGAAAGCTCGAGTTCACCACTGACGTCTCCCGTGCCGCCGACGCCACCGTGCACTTCGTGTGCGTGGGCACTCCGCAGAAGCCCGGAGAGTTCGCCGCCGATGTCACCTATGTCGATGCGGCCGTGGATTCGCTGCACCCGCACCTGACTGAGACGTCAGTGGTTGTGGGAAAGTCGACCGTTCCCGTGGGCACCGCCGAGCGTCTGTCCGGAATCATCGCCGACACCGGAGCCGCGATGATGTGGAACCCGGAGTTCCTGCGTGAAGGCCATGCCGTCGAGGACACTCTCCACCCCAACCGTCTGGTCTATGGAGTCGCCGACGGCGAGCCCGGCAAGGCCGCAGCCGCGACCCTCGACGAGGTGTATGCATCGATCCTCGCCGAAGACACACCTCGGATGATCACGGACTTCGCGACTGCCGAGCTGGTCAAGACTGCCGCGAATTCGTTCCTGGCCACGAAGATCTCGTTCATCAACGCCATGGCCGAACTCTGCGAGGCCTCCGGGGCCGATGTCACTCAGCTCGCCGATGCGATCGGCATGGACGACCGGATCGGCCGCAAATTCCTCAACGCCGGACTCGGGTTCGGCGGCGGTTGTCTGCCCAAGGACATCCGCGCCTTCATGGCCAGAGCCGGAGAGCTCGGCGCCGATCAGGCGGTGGCCTTCCTCAAGGAGATCGATTCGATCAACATGCGCCGTCGTGTGCGGATGGTCGACATCGCCCGCGATGCTCTGGGCGGGTCGTTCATCGGCAAGAAGATCACCATCCTCGGTGCCGCCTTCAAACCCGACAGCGATGACGTCCGTGATTCCCCGGCGCTGGCCGTGGCCCGACTCATTGCCACCCAGGGCGGGCTGGTCACCGTCACCGATCCGCAGGCGATCGGCAATGCGCAGAAGTCGTTCCCCGAACTCGACTACGTCGCCGACACCGCCGAGGCGATCACCGGGGCGCAAGCCGTGCTGCTGCTGACGGAATGGCGCGAATACCGCGACCTCGATCCCGCGGCGACCGCTGAGCTCGTGCGCGGGAAAGTGCTCGTCGACGGTCGCAATGTGCTCACTCCCGAACTGTGGCGGGCAGCGGGCTGGACCTACCGAGCACTTGGCCGTCCATGAGAATCGGACTGGTCACCGACTCCACGGCGCAGCTGTCCGCAAGTGAGCGCGAAGAGCTGAGTGAGGCCACCGGAGGCCTCTTCGCCGTGGTGCCGCTGACCGTGCTCATCGGCGGAGTCGCCTTCGCCGACGGTGAGGTCGATGCCGGGCATCTGTGCACGAAGATGATCGAGGGCACCGAGGTCACCACCTCCATGGCTGCCCCGACGCAGTTTTCCGAAGCCTATGCCGGTCTGCGCGAGAACGGAGCCGAGGCCATCATCGTCGTGACCATGTCCGCGGAGCTCTCGGGCACCCGCGACTCCGCGGTCACGGCTGCCGAGACCGAGGGCATCCTCGTCGATGTCGTCGATTCGAGGACCACCTCGGCGGGATTGGCCGGAGCGCTGTCCGTGGCCGCGGCCGGGATCCGGCAGGGACTCGACGCCGAATCGATCGCCGGAACCATCGCCGACTGGTGCGCGGCTGAGACCCGTTCCGTGTTCGCCCCCGGAAGCCTCGAATACCTGCGCCGAGGCGGCCGGATCGGTGCCGCCTCTTCGCTGCTGGGCCGGGCCCTGCAGATCGTTCCTGTGCTCGGACTCAATGCCGGAATCGTCGTTCCGCTCGCCCGGGTGCGCACCCGGGCCAAAGCGCTGGAGAAGATCGTCGCCCTTGCCGCTCAGGCCGCCGCCAAGGTGGCCGACCCCGAGGACACCGTGCACGTCGAGGTGCAGAACGCTGAAGGGGAGATGGACACCGCCGATGCGGAACTGCTGAGCTCACGGCTGCGCGAACTCGGATTCGAGCCCTCATTCAGGACGCTGTCGACGATCATCACAGCGCATGTGGGACCCGGAACGGTCGGTGTGACCGTGCAGACGAAACCCTGACTCACCCACTCCAGCCTGGGGACTCTCAGGTGACTTGACCACCTCCGGTCTGTGGACGTAGGAGTCGTTTCCACAGGTGAGGAATCCGTCCTGGCCGCAGCGAATCAGCAGGCCCTAACGTCGGAGCATGGCTGTGTCTCCGGATGATCGTTTCGCCGGCCTCCTGGGCGCCAGTGCCGAACGCGGCGGTTGGGTGCCCGGCGATGTCTATACCGCCGACACCGCCGGTGATGAGGAACCCGTCGAACCCCGTCGCGTGCGGCTGCCCGTGTTGGTCGCCGTCGGCATCGCTACGATCGGAATCCTCGTCCTCGCTTTCCTCCTCTTCCGACCCGCGCCGCGGCAGTCGCCGGGCGGCGATGGTCCCGGGCAGGTCGCGGAAGCCGGCCAGTCGCCGGCTGCGACCGGGGACGGGGCAGGAACGGGCGCGGCCGGTGTGGAACCGGCCGAAGGGGCGGCGGGAACGGCCGAGGAAAAGGAGGGAGCCGCCTCGGCGAAGGCGGCGAATGCAAACGGAGACGTGATCGTCCATATCACCGGGGCGGTGAACGATCCCTCCGTGGTCACGCTGAAGGCGGGAGCACGGGTCCAAGATGCCGTCGAAGCCGCAGGCGGGCTGAGCGCAGGTGCCGACGGCGAGGCCGTGAATCTGGCGCGCGTGCTGACCGACGGGGAGCAGATCCATATCCCGAAGGAGGGAGAAGAACCGGTCGGCGGCGTCGCGGGTGCCGGTCCGGATAGGACCAGCCAGAACGGGGATGGGTCTGACGGGACCGGGTCGGCTGGGGCTGGGGGAGCTGCGGACGGAGGGACAGGCAGCGGGTCCGCAGGAACTGCTGCCGCATCGGCCGGGGCCAACGGCACGGCACCCGGTCCGGCGGGAAAGGTCGATCTCAACACCGCCGATGCCACCACTCTGGAGACCCTGCCCGGCGTCGGCCCCGTGACTGCAGAGGCGATCATCAGCCACCGCAGCCAGCAGCCCTTCGCGAGCGTCGAGGACCTGCTTCTCGTCAAAGGCATTGGACCGAAGACCTTCGAAAGCCTCAAAGACCTTGTCACGGTCGGCTGACCCGGACCACTCGCCGCCGCAGACGCGGTCGCGGCGGTCCGTGCAGCCCTCGCGGTCGCGAAAGCGAAGGTCCCGGCAGCATTCGTGGGAGCGCAGACGCGCAGTCCTGCGACGAAGGTGTGTGTCCGTAGTCGCTTGGCTGCGAGAACGGGCGGCGCTGTGGCCTGGATCCGTGCGTCTTCTCTGCTGCGCCGCCGGTCTCTGGGCCAGTGCGCTACTGTCACCGGAGCCGTGGGCGCTGTTCGGCATTCCCCTGCTCGGAATCGTCGGGATCGTGGTCCTGAGACGGCACCACCACCTCGGTGTCGGTGTCCTCGTCTTCACCTGTCTGCTGACGATCCAGATCACCGCCCTGGCCGCCGCCCTTGGACCGGAGGCGGAAGCCGAGACCACAGGACTCATCGTCGGTCACAGCGAACCAGGGGCGTCCGGATGGACCAGGCTGACTCTGCTCACGCCCACCGGGTTCACTCACGTGCTCAGCCCCGAAGTCGTTGCCGACGGAGCGAGAGTGCGGATGCGCACGGAGCGCCTCGACGATATCCGCTCCACCCAGACGGAACCCCAAGTGTTGGCCGAGCCGAACGGGCTGTGGAGGTGGCGTGAGACGCTGCGCACGGAACTCCGCGTCGACTCAGTCGCCGCAGGCAACGACGGAGGCAGGCTCCTACCCGGACTCGTCGTCGGCGACACCTCTCCGCAGGAGGACCGGATGGTCGACGATATGCGGGTAGTCTCCCTCACCCACGTCTCGGCCGTATCGGGCAGCAACGTCACGATCGTCAGCCTCGGTGCCGGACTGCTCGCCGGAGCCTGCCGCGCCGGACCGCGACTGCGAGTGAGCATCGGTGTGCTCACCTGCCTCGGCTACGTCTTCATCGTCGGCTTCGAACCCAGCGCCATCCGCGCGGCCGGAATGGCGATGGCCGCTGCACTCGTGTTCCTGCGCGGAGGCGGGATCTCCCCGGTCGCTGTCATGTGCTCGACGGCGAGCCTGCTTCTCGCCTTCGTGCCGGTGCTGGCCACCTCGGTGGGGTTCGTCCTGTCCGTGGTCTCCACGGCCGCGATCATGTTCGTCGTCCCGATTCTGCTGCGCCGTCTCGCGGTGCACCTGCCGCTGGTGCCCACAGTGCTCGTCACCGCACTCCTCGTGCCCTTCGTCGCCCAGCTCGCCTGCACTCCGGTGCTCGTGGCGATCGATCCGCGCATCGGACTGTGGTCGGTGGCCGCCAACGCCCTGGCTGCGCCCGCGGTCATGCCGGCGACGGTGGCGGGCTTCCTCAGCCTCGTGACCACGGGTATCGGGACGACAGGACTGCCCGGAGCGGACTTCGCCTCGGCCCTGCTGGCGTGGATCGGATCCTTCCCGGCATGGTGGATCGTCCTCGTCGCCCGAGTCTGCGCCGCACTGCCCGGAGCCGCCCTCGATTGGCCGGGGCCGCCGGTCGGAACGCTGCTGGCACTCGGGCTTCTTGCTGTGGCCGTGGCCGGAACATGGATGCTCGTGCGTCGACGGCTCTGGGGCCTGCCCGTCCTCGTCCTGTGCTGCCTGCTCACCGCCGCCGTCATCGTCACGGTGAGGGCGAAGCCGCCGGCGGAGGACTGGCTGGTGCTCATCTGCGATGTCGGTCAGGGATCGGGGGCTGTGATCAACCTCGGCGATGGTCGGGGCCTCGTCGTCGACACTGGGCGTGAACCGAAACCGATCGACTCCTGCCTCGACTCATCCGGGATCGAGGAGTTCGACCTGCTCATCTCCCATTTCGACGCCGACCATTTCGCCGGATACGCGGGCACAGCCTGGGGGCGCAAGGTCGGCCGACTGTTCGTATCCGCGAACGTCGCGACCACGCCTGAAGCCCGGCGCGTGGTCGCCGACACCGGCGTCGAGATGGTTCCCACCCACCGCGGACAGACGCTCAACTTCGAGTCGGCGAGGCTGGACGTGCTGTGGCCGCCGCTGCGGTCGGTGCCCGCAGCGGAGGATGAGGAGCTGCGCAACGAAGACTCCCTTGTGGTGCGGGTCGAACAGGAGGGGCTGAGCACCCTGCTGCCCGGCGACGTCGGAGCCGAGGAACAGTACGTGCTGGCTCAGCAGATACAGCCGGTCGATGTGCTCGTCGCACCTCACCACGGTTCTTCCGACCTGGCTCCGGAGTTCTTCGCCGCCGCGGCACCCGGCCTCGGTGTCATTTCGGTGGGGGCGAACAATTACGGGCATCCGAGCGAGAAGTCGCTGCGCTCTTTCGGTCCCGTGCCTGTGCTGCGCACCGATCACTGCGGTTCGGTGGCGCTCTACGCCGACAGTCGATTCAGCACAGCCCACAGCTGTCCCGAGGACAAGGGGTGAGATCGCAGGTGGGGGACAGCCGTGTCCGTCGTGTCGGTCGGCCGCGATAGGCTGGGGTCCATGGCAGTGAAGAAGACCCTGATCCCGTGGAGCTCGGCGAAACCCGCCCCGGTCGTCATGATCTCCGGCGGCGAATCGGTGCTCGTGCGCATAGCCAAGGACCGCATCGTGTCGGCCGCACGAAAGCAGGATCCCGAAGAGATCGAAATCGACGCTGCCGGATACCAGGCCGGTGAACTGGCCATGGCGGCTTCCCCGTCTCTGTTCTCCTCGTCGAAGCTCATCGTCGTCGATGCCGTCGAGAAATGTTCGGAGGACTTCCTGAGCGACGCCCTTGCTTACCTGGACGCCCCGAACGACGACGCCGTGGTGCTGCTGCTGCACTCCGGCGGCAATCGAGGAGCGAAGCTCATCAAGAAGCTCGACTCCGTCGGCTTCCCACGCATCGACGCGGCGGTGCTGAAGAACGAAAGCGATCGGGAGAAGTTCGCGCATACCCGGTTCAAGACCGCGAAGCGGCGCATCGACGAAGCGGGAATGGCCGCGCTCATGTCGGCGCTCGGCTCCGATCTCGCCGAGCTCAACGCCGGGGTCGACCAGCTCATCGAAGACACCGAAGGCACGATCACTGCCGAGGTCGTCGATCAGTACTACGGCGGTCGGGTCGAAGCCACCGGCTTCAAGGTCGCCGATGCGGCAGTGGCCGGCGACGCGAAGAACGCGCTCAGTCTGCTCAGGCATGCGCTGTCGACCGGATCCGATCCGGTCCCGCTCGTAGCGGCGGTGGCGATGAAGCTGCGCGGCATGGCGAAGGTGCAGGGATTCTCCGGTACCAGCGGAGAGCTCGCCTCGGAACTGAAGATGGCGCCGTGGCAGGTCGACCGTGCGCGCCGGGAAGTTCGGCGGTGGAACGAGGTGGCGCTCGGCCAGTCGCTCATCGCCGCGGCCGAGGCCGATGCAGCCGTCAAGGGCGGGGGGCGCGACCCCGTCTATGCCGTCGAGTGGTTCGTCTCCGAAGTCGCCCGCCTAGCCCGCCAACGCTGATTACTACCTGACGGCGGCCCAGATACCTCGCGCGAGGTATCTGGGCCGCCGTCAGGTAGCAATAAGGGAAAAGTACGGGGTCCGAACCGTGTGGTTCGGACCCCGTGGCAGCTATAGCCTCAGTCGTTGACTCAGAGAGCGTTGATCTGCGTGGCCAGGCGCGACTTGCGGTTCGCAGCGTTGTTCTTGTGCAGAACACCCTTCGAAACAGCCTTGTCGAGCTTGCGGGCAGCCACAGCATAAGCCTGCTGTGCCTCTTCCTTGTTGCCGGCAGCAATGTTCTCGCGAACGACGCGGACGTAGGACCGAACCTCGGACCGGACAGCCTTGTTGCGCTGACGAGCCTTCTCGTTGGTCTTGTTCCGCTTGATCTGGGACTTGATATTAGCCAATTTCAACACTCTTTCGTGTTAGTGGTACACGGTCGTGAGGGCGCATCGAACCGACATGATCATCTCCGCGGGGAAACACATCGACGACATCGAATCCGATGGCATCTTCACCCGACCTAGGCGAGACACACGCCTTGATGAAGACACAATCACCAATGATACAGCCTCGGGTCCCGGGCTGGAAATCCCTGCGTGGCCCAGTTGCGCGGGAACGCAAGGGCTCGGTCCGACCGGTCAGCCCGGAACCAATCGGGTCTCAGCCGGAGATGTGCTCGGCCACCCGATCGAACACGTCACGGGGCATGATCGCGCCTTCCCTGCGGATCGAATCGGGATCGAGTCGGATGATCCGATCGAGGCGCAGCTCAGAGGGCCGTCCCTGCGAATCCCAGTCGCCGGTGCCGATGTTCATCCACTTGGCATGCCGGTCCTCGCGGACCTCGCCGACGGCGCCGGGGATGTGATCCTTGCTCGTGAGCATGAGAGCGAGCACCCACCTGGCGTCACGGCCGACGACCAGCGACGGCCGATCCTTGCCCTGCGAGTAGTCCTCTTCGAAGGGGATCCACCCCCAGACGACTTCGCCCGGATCGGCATCGCCGTCGAGATCGGGGGAGTAGCTGACCTTGATCGACCCCGTGAAATCACCGGGATACGTCCCCGTACCGCCTGAGCCGGCATGCTCAGCAGAACCCGCCGAGGCGGCACCGCCATCGCCCGACCGTGCCGAATCCCGCCGGCGGGCGTCCGTGGCCTGCGATGAGCCTCCGGGTTTCTTCTTCGACTGCGACTCACGCAGGTAGCGCAGCCCCTCACGGACTCCGATTCTGGCGGCCCGATTGACCAGTGATTTCCAATTCATACGTCCAGCCTAAACGAGTCGGCCGTCCCACACCGCGCAGATCGACGAACCGACGCAGACGTGCGAGCCGGTGCAGTCAGGTGAAGTCGAGGACTGCCTCGACGGGGAAGTGGTCGGAAGGATACTTCCCGTCGATATCGAACGTGTCGATGCGAGTGGACAGCGTGCGCAGGCCCGGGGTGGTGAGGATCCAGTCGATGCGCGGCTCACCCGCTTTCGGGCCTTTGTAGCGGTGGAAGGTGCCGATGCCCTCGCCGGGCACCTCAGCGGCGGTGTCGGTGAGACCGAGCTCGGTGCAGAAGAAGTCGTAGACCGGGGAACCGGTGGCGACATTGAAGTCGCCGGTGACCACGCAGGGGTGGGCCGCCTCGGCGATGGTCTCGGCCATGATCCGACCTGATTCTAGCCGTGCGCGCTCGGATTTGTGATCGAGGTGGGTATTGAGCATGCGCAGCCGCTGGTCGGATGTGAGGTCGCGGACGTCGACGGTCGTCAGGGTGCGCGCATGGGAGACTCCCCACGATTCCGAGGCCACGGTCTCTGGCTGTTCGGACAGCCAGCTGATGTCGACGGCTTCGACTTCGAAGCGCATTGAATCGAGGATCACGGCCGTGAACTCGCCGGAATTGCCGCCGGAATGCCCCTCTCCGAGCCAGATGTACTCCTCAGGCAGCAGACCGATGAGCGTCTCGAGCTGGTCGAGCTCGCCCTCCTGGGTGCCGATGAGGTGGGGATGGGCACGCCGGATGAGCTCGGCGGCGATCGGCAGCCGCTCAGCCACCGGGTGACCGTCCATGGCGGGATAGCGGAGATTGAAGCTCATGACCCGGAACTCGCTCATGCCACCATCTTCCCCGATCGCCGGCGTTCGGTGCAGGGGTCGGCGCCTTTCGGCGCGGTCGAATCGCGCAAGACGCGTCCGACCAGCCCGCACACGCCTGTGGATTCCAGGTCCGTGCGCAAGTCATGGAACAATGGGAGATCTGGTCTGTCCGGGGACCTGGTCTGTCAAAGGAAGGGCGTTCATGTCACCTCAGGTGAATAAGGAAGCTGCAAAGCGGATCTCACCGTCTGCCACCTCACCCGAGCTGATTCGCAATTTCTGCATCATCGCTCATATCGACCACGGCAAATCGACCCTGGCCGACCGTATGCTCCAGATGACCGGCGTCGTCGAGAACCGCGATATGCGGGCCCAGTACCTCGACCGGATGGACATCGAACGCGAACGCGGGATCACCATCAAATCCCAGGCCGTGCGCATGCCGTGGGAACACGAGCAGACTCCGTACGCACTCAATATGATCGACACTCCCGGCCACGTCGACTTCAGCTACGAGGTCTCGCGGTCGCTGGCCGCCTGTGAAGGCGCACTGCTGCTCGTCGACTCCGCTCAGGGCATCGAAGCCCAGACGCTGGCCAACCTGTACCTGGCCATGGAGAACGACCTGACGATCATCCCCGTGCTCAACAAGATCGACCTGCCCGCCGCGCAGCCGGAGAAGTACGCGGAAGAGCTCGCGAACCTCATCGGCTGCGAACCCGAGGACTGCCTGCTCGTGTCCGGCAAGACGGGCGAAGGCGTCGAGGAGGTCCTCGACCGGATCATCACCGATATCCCCGCACCCGTCGGCGACGCCGACGCCCCGGCGCGCGCGATGATCTTCGACTCCGTCTACGACACCTACCGCGGTGTGGTCACCTATATCCGCGTCATCGACGGTTCTCTGGCCCCGCGCGAGAAGATCGAGATGATGTCGACCGGCACCACTCATGAGCTGCTGGAAATCGGTGCCTCCATGCCCGAACCCAAGGCGACGAAGGGTCTGGGCGTCGGCGAGGTCGGTTACCTCATCACCGGAGTCAAGGACGTGCGACTGTCGAAGGTCGGCGACACCGTCACCTCAGCCGCGACACCCGCGACAGACGCACTCGGCGGCTACCGCGAACCCAAACCGATGGTGTTCTCCGGACTCTTCCCGATCGACGGCTCCGATTACCCGGTGCTGCGTGATGCCCTCGACAAGCTCAAACTCAATGACGCCTCCCTGACCTACGAACCCGAGACCTCGACGGCTCTGGGCTTCGGCTTCCGCTGCGGATTCCTCGGACTCCTCCACCTCGAAGTGCTGCGTGACCGGCTGGAACGCGAATTCGACCTCGACCTCATCTCCACCGCCCCCTCCGTGATCTACGACGTGACCATGGAAGACGGTTCGGAGGCCGTGGTGACGAACCCGAGTGAATACCCGACGGGCAAGATCAAGGAAGTCCGCGAACCGATGGTTCAGGCGACCATCCTCACCCCCAGCGACTTCATCGGCGCTGTCATGGAGCTGTGCCAGGACCGCCGCGGCAAACTCCAGGGCATGGACTACCTGTCCTCGGACCGCGTGGAGATCCGCTACCGTCTGCCACTGGCCGAGATCGTCTTCGACTTCTTCGACCAGCTGAAGTCCCGGACGAAGGGCTACGCCTCCCTCGACTACTCCGATGACGGCCAGGACGCCTCCGACCTCGTCAAGGTCGACATCCTGCTGCACGGCGACCAGGTCGATGCGTTCTCCGCGATCGTCCACCGCGACAACGCCTATTCCTACGGGGTGGCGATGGCCGGGAAGCTGCGCAAGCTCATCCCGCGCCAGCAGTTCGAGGTGCCCATCCAAGCTGCCATCGGCTCGCGCATCATCGCCCGTGAGACCATCCGCGCCATCCGCAAGGACGTTCTTTCGAAGTGCTACGGCGGTGACATCAGCCGTAAGCGCAAGCTGCTCGAGAAGCAGAAGGAAGGCAAGAAGCGGATGAAGATGGTCGGCACCGTGGAGGTTCCGCAGGAGGCGTTCATCGCGGCCCTGTCCTCCGATGAGCCGGAGACGAAGGACAGCAAGAAGTAAGTGCCCGCACAACCGACCGGTGAGGTCCCTCCGCGCGACGGTTCCCTGCCGACTTCGGCGGGGATCGGCTCCGCCGAGCGGGGTCTGAGTCTCTACGTCCACGTCCCGTACTGCCGGGTCCGCTGCGGCTACTGCGACTTCAACACCTACACCGCTGATGACCTCGGACCGGGTGCCTCCCGTGAGGACTACCGCGGCAATCTCGCCCGTGAGCTCGATCTGTCGGTGTCCACCCTCGCCGAGGCGGGAGCGGGCGACCGTGAGGTCTCGACGATCTTCTTCGGCGGGGGCACACCGACGATGCTCGCCGCGGAGGTGCTCGCCGGGGTGATGGACGATATCCGTGCCTGTTTCCCCCTGGCCGAGAACGTCGAGGTCACCACCGAAGCCAACCCCGACACCTTGGACCCTGGCTACATTGCGACTCTCTCCGGAGCCGGTTTCAACCGCATCTCCATGGGCATGCAGTCGGCCGTGCCGCATGTGCTCGCGACCTTGGACCGCACTCACGATCCGGAGAAGGTCCCCGAGGTGGCTCGCTGGGTCAAGGACGCCGGTCTCGAGCTCAGCCTCGACCTCATCTACGGCACTCCGGGGGAGTCGATCGACGATTGGCGACGCTCTCTCGACGTGGCACTGTCCAACGAGGTCGACCACATCTCGGCCTATTCCCTCATCGTCGAGCCGGGAACGAAGATGGGCGCGATGGTCCGCCGCGGCGAACTGCCGATGCCCGATGAGGACGACCTGGCCGACAAGTACGAGATCGCCGACGCCGCTATCGCCGCTGCGAGCCTGCACTGGTACGAAGTGAGCAATTGGTCGACCGGTGCCGATACGCGCTGTGAGCACAATATGGCCTATTGGCGCAATGCCGACTGGTGGGGTTTCGGACCCGGCGCACACTCCCACGTCGGGGGAGTCCGGTTCTGGAACGCCAAACACCCCCGTGCCTGGGCGGACAGGTTGGCGGCGGGGGAGTCCCCGTCGATCGGACGTGAGGTCCTCGACGACCAGACCCGGGAGATCGAACGGATCATGCTCGCCGCTCGGATCGACCGGGAGCTGCGTCTGGATACTCTGGCTCCGGGCAGCGAGCAGGCGATCAGGACGTTCATCAAGCAGGGACTGCTCGACGCCGACGGTGCGGAGGACGGCTGGTTCCAGCCGACTCTGCAGGGACGCCTCATGGCCGACTATATGGTGCGCATCCTCACCGAATACATCTGAGTCGACTTCCGGCACAGGTCTTCCGCGCTCGCGATCACACCGGTAGTGTCAAGGTGGGCGAGGGCGATCGTGCGGACGCGGAAGGGATGACGATGAGTTCTCCTGACTGTGATGGGCCCGAAGAGCACTGGCGGCAGAGCTCAGTACCTGGACCTCGGCCGGGATACCGTGCTCAGCCGGCATATCGTGGGCCGAACGAACAGAGATTCGCCGCTGCGGCCGCTGCACGTGAAGCGATGATGGCCGGGAGAGTGCCAGCGGTCCCCGCCGTCGATGAGAGCGTTTCTCACCGTCCCTGGGAGGTCGTCGTTGCGGCTGTTCTCGGGGCTGTGGCTCCGTTCTTCGTTCTGTTGGCACTGATCGTTGCGGCATTCACCGGCGGACGGGTCCTGCGGGTGCTCGGATGGGTCCTGAACAGGATCGGTGACTCGACCGAGGTGGCAGGTGTCTCGGTCGCCGGGGACATCACCGAGTTGCTTGCTCGCGTCATCCTCGTCGTCGGAGGGGTGGCCGGAGTGGTCGTGATGATCGGCTTCGCGGCGTATGCCTGGCGGATGCTCGTCGGCACCGGTCGCGCACGGTGGGTGGCACTGGCGTATCTGGCACTGGGTCTCTTCGTCATCACGCCTCTGAGTCCTCTGCTCATCAGCGGATTCGAACTCCTGGGCATTCTGAGT
Source organism: Brevibacterium siliguriense (assembly GCF_900105315.1). Taxonomy (NCBI): domain Bacteria; kingdom Bacillati; phylum Actinomycetota; class Actinomycetes; order Micrococcales; family Brevibacteriaceae; genus Brevibacterium; species Brevibacterium siliguriense. Next base: position 2,364,173 of record NZ_LT629766.1, read on the forward strand.
GTCGTGTTCGCCTTCCTCCCGCGCTCTTCGGCGTGGTTTGAACAGCAGAGACGGAACCGGGCCGCTCCCAAAAGACGGGAACGGCCCGGAGGCGCTGACTGGTCGTGAGGCGTTGAGTCGACCCCGGTCGAGTTCACCCTTCTCGATTCACTTGATGAACTGGATGCTGATCGGAACTTTGTACACCTCACCTTTATTGGCGGCAACAGCGGCCATGATCATGAACACCAGGGCAACGACCCAGATGACCAAGAAGAGGATTCCGCCGATGCCGAAGGTGATGACGGCGAGGATGTCGGCGACGATATAGGCGATGATGAGGGTCAGCTGGAAGTTCAGCGACTGACGTGCCTGTTCGCGGATGAAGGGCGACTCATCCTTCTTCACGAGGAAGATGATGAGCGGCACGATCCAAGCGGTGAATATGGCGCCGATCTGTGTCCACACCGAGGTGGAGCGTTCTGACGGGTTCGGCTGCCAGAATCCAGCCGAACCCTGGCCGAAAGCCTGGGGCGGCAGCCCCTGGGAATTGAATGAACCGGGATTCCCTGTCGGATTCATTCCATATCCCTGCGGAGCACCGTAGGCCTGCTGCGAGCCGTAGCCGGGCTGACTGCCATAGGCCTGCTGCGAGCCGTAGCCCAGTTGGGAACCCTGCTGAGGATTCTGCGGCCGAGGTCCATATGCCGGGTTCTGCGGCTGTGAGCCGTATCCGGTCTGGGGCTGAGAGCCGTAGCCCGGCTGCGACCCCTGTTGCGGGTTCTGCTGCGGTGAGCCGTACTGAGGCTGACTGCCCTGCGGCGGCTGCTGAGTGTACGGCTGCTGCGAGCCCGACTGCGGCGAATAGTTCGGAGGCATCGGCTGCGACTGTCCATTGTTCGGCTGCTGCGGGTTGTCCGACATGAGAGTCCCTTCAGAGTGTGCGATCACTCCACACTAACTCAGAGTGCGCGGGGTGAAGAGGAAAGTTCACTTCACGAAGTTGATGGTGAGCGGGAACTTATAACCCTCGCCCCTGTTCGCTGCGACGGCGGCGATGATGTAGATGACGACGTAGACGAGCGGAACGATGAGTGCTGCATACATGATGAGTATGCCGATCCCGAATGTCACCAGTGCCAGCATGAAACCGAGAATGCCGAAGACGAAGAGGGCCGCGAAAGTGACGATCGTGTTCGTGATCAGCGCATTGAGACCCTGACGCGAATGCTCGCGGACGAAGGGTGATTCGTCCTTCTTCACTATGAACATGATGAGCGGCATGAAGCCGAAGATGAGAGAGCCGAGGTGGGTCCACAGAGCCGTGGTCCGGTCCGGCTTGTGCGCCATCCAGAACTGCTCGGAGCCGGGTCCGTAGGCATGCTCGGGCAGAGCGCGGGAGTCGAACATCGCAGGATTGTGCATCTGCGGCATACCGTAGCCGGGTTGCGGGCCGTATCCTGGCTGCGGGCCGTATCCTGGCTGACCGCTGGGGGTCGACTGAGCACCGTAGGCCTGTTGAGAGCCGTAACCCGGCTGGCCACGGTGCGTCTGCGGCTGAGAGTACTGCTGATTCTGCGGCGCGTAAGGTTGCTGCGGACCGGAAGCCTGAGAGTAGTTCGGCGGCATCGGTCGGCTGCCGGGCTGGTTGGGGTTGAACGACATGGGGATCCTTTCGAGAACTCTTGTCATTCACCCTATCCGAGCGACGTGTCCCGGGGATGTCGGGAAAGCCTCACTCCTGTGACAGTTTCGGCACACGTCGACGACGTCCAGCCACCGGAGGAACTCAGCCGACGGTGACGAAGTCGATGAGCTCCTCGACCCGACCCGACAGCGTCGGTTCGACATCGGCGATGGTGCTGACCTTCCCGAGGATGCGCACCCACCCGCGAGCGACATCTCGATGGTCGGCATGCGGCCACCCGATGCGACGGAGGATTCCCGTCTTCCAATCCTCCCCGCGGGGAACGACCGGCCAATCGCGGATGCCGACGACATGGGGCTTCACCGCCTGCCAGATATCGATGTAGGGGTGACCGATGATGTGGACGACATCACGGTAGCGGGGATCGGCACGGACCGCCTCGGCGATCTTCGATTCCTTCGTCCCGCTCACCAGATGGTCGGCGAGGACACCGACCCGATGATCCCGATCAGGTCCGAAGGCCTCGAGCTTGTCGGCGACATCATCGAGACCGCCCAATGGTTCGACGACGACGCCTTCGATGCGCAGATCATCGCCCCAGATCTTCTCGACGAGTTCGGCATCGTGCTTGCCCTCGACCCAGATCCGCGAACCGCGAGCCACCCGAGCCTTCGCCCCGACCACGGCACGTGAGCCCGAAGCCGTCCGCCCGGGCTGCTGCGGTTTCCTCTTCGGCAGCTGCACATCGACGGGCTGCCCCTCGAGGAGGAAGCCCGGTCCCAGCGGAAAGGCGCGCACCTTGCCGACGCGGTCCTCGAGTTTGACGACGACACCGGCCGCAGTCTTCTCCGCGCCGACGACAGCTCCGACATAGCCGCTCATCGCATCCTCGAGAACCATGCCCAGGCCGAGTTCGACTTGGCGGGACTTCTTCGGGCGGTGCGACGAGGGTGAGGAACCGGAGAGCACATCGGGGCCATAGCGATCAAAAGCATTCACGGGCACCCACCATAATCAAGGACGGACCCGCAGGCGCGCAGACCCGCAGGCCACCCCCAGAAATGAATTCCGTGATCGAGAAGCGTAGAATTGGCACTCAGACTCAAGGAGTGCCAAACACGGGCACTGCACCCATGGTCGGATCGTCGAGTACGGGCCGGCCCCGGCAGACGGAGAGGAGGCCCGCGATGAACGACAGCAGACGTGCACAGGTGCTGCGCGCCATCGTCGAGGACTTCGTCGCCACCAACGAACCCGTGGGATCGAAGGCGATCGTCCAGCGCCACACCCTCGGCGTCTCTCCGGCCACGATCCGCAACGACATGGCCCAGCTCGAACAAGATGGCTACATCGCCCAACCCCACACCTCGGCCGGCCGGATCCCCACCGACCTCGGATACCGGATGTTCGTCGACCGCATCGACGAGTTCAAACCGCTGACCACCGCCGAACGCCGCGCGATCTTCCAGCTCATCGACGGTGATGTCGACCTCGACGAGATGCTCGACCGCACCGTCCGCGTCCTCTCGGGCCTCACCCGACAGGTCGCGCTCATCCAATACCCCACGGTGTCGCGGGCGCGCATCAAGCACATCGAGATCGTCGGCCTCGGCCCCGGCCGGATACTCGTCGTCCTCATCACCGACGCCGGTCAGGTCGAACAGAAGTCCGTCATCACTCCGACCCCGCTCGAAGAAGACGCCGTCCGCGGCCTGCGCGACCAGATCAACGCCGAATTCGCCGGGCGCACGCTCGCGCAGGTATTCGGGTCGAGCCCCACCGCCGAGGCGGTCGCCCCCGAACCCAGTGAGCCGACAGTCCGTGACGACTCAGGTCTGACACAGACCAGGGCCGCCGTCGTCGACCTCGTCGCCGCCACCCGTGAAGAGCGCATCATCATGGCAGGGACCGCGAATCTCGCCCGCTCCGGAAGCGAATTCGGTGAGAAGATGGCCCCGATCCTCGAAGCTTTCGAAGAGCAGGTGGTCCTGCTCAAGCTGCTCACCTCGATGGCCGAAGACCATGAGGGGATCAGCGTGCGCATCGGGCGTGAGAATACTCACGAATCTTTCAGCTCGACTTCCGTCGTCGCCGCCGAATATGGTCATGACGCGGGTTCGTCGGCCAGACTGGCAGTGCTCGGCCCGACCCGAATGGACTACCCGACGACGATCTCGGCAGTCCGCGCCGTCGCCAAATACGTGTCCTCGATCCTCGACCGAGGGTAGGACCGTGAACATGACGACCAGGGGCGCCCGCAACCGGACACCACACCACCGGTGAGCATCGCGGACCAGCGCAGCCACCACCACGAACAGAGAAGACCACTACGTCAGGGAGAGAGAAGTTTCTGTGGCCGATCACTATGAAACACTCGGAGTGTCCAAGGACGCTTCCGCGGCTGAGATCAAGTCGTCGTACCGGAAGCTTGCACGCAAGTACCACCCGGACGTCAATCCCGGTCACGAAGACGAATTCAAAGCAATCTCACTGGCCTATGATGTGCTCTCCGATCCGGAGAAGCGCCGCAACTACGATATGGGCGGCGGCGAGAACGGTCAGGGCTTCCCCGCCGGCGGCGGCTTCGGCGGCTTCGGCGACATCTTCGAGACCTTCTTCGGCGGTGGCGGCGGACAGGCCGGCGGCCCGATTCCGCGCACACAGCGCGGCAAGGATGCCCTCGTCGGCGTCAACATCGACCTGAAGACCGCGGCCTTCGGCGGCAACGTCGACCTCGACGTGACCACTGCGGTCGTCTGCGACACCTGCTCGGGTGCCGGCACGCAGGAGGGCACGAAGATCGAGACCTGCTCGCTGTGCCACGGAGCCGGCAGCGTCCAGCGCATGACCCGGACCCTGCTCGGCCAGATGGTCACGAATCAGACCTGCAACTCCTGCCACGGCTTCGGCACCGTCATCCCGAATCCCTGCCTCAACTGCCAGGGCGACGGACGCGTGCGCAAGCAGCGGACCATGAAGATCCGCATTCCCGCCGGGGTCTCCGACGGCACCCGGATCCAACTGAGCAGCCAAGGAGAGGTCGGCCCCGGCGGCGGACCTGCCGGCGACCTCTTCGTCGAGGTCATGGTCACCCGCCACGAAGTCTTCCAGCGCGACGGCGACAACCTCCGTGCCGCGGTCTCCGTGCCGATGACCGCCGCGACCTTGGGCGCGACCATCCCGTTCGATACATTCGACGGCACCCAGGACCTCTCCATCGCCGCCGGCACCCAGTCCGGCACCGTGGTCAAGCTCCCTGGGCTCGGCGCCACCCGCCTGCGTTCGGAGACCCGTGGCGACCTGCTCATCACCGTCGACGTCCTCACCCCGGACAAGCTCGACGACGAACAGCGCGAACTGCTCGAAAAGCTCGCCGAACTGCGCGGAGAAGAGACACCGCGCGCCCAGATCTCGACCGAGAACCGCGGAATGTTCTCCCGCATGCGTGAGAGGTTCGCCGGTCGGTGAGTCTTCCCGTCTTCCGCTCCGCCACCGCCGCCGAGGCGGTCGTCGGTTCCGTCCTCACCCTCGGTGAGGACGTGGCCGGGCACGCGGTGCGGGTGCGTCGGATCGGTCCCGGTGAGGAGATCGAAATCGTCGACGGTGACGGCACACGTGCGCGCGGAACCGTCACGGCCGCCTCGGCGAATGAGCTGACGATCGACGTCACCGCGGTGACGAACGAGGAGCCCACGGGCCCACGCCTCGTCCTTGTGCAAGCCCTGGCAAAGGGCGACCGGGATCTGCAGGCCATCGAAACGGCTACGGAGATCGGCGTCGACGAAGTCATTCCCTGGGCCGCCGAACGCTCGATCGCCGACTGGCCGGCGAAGAAGCGGGAGAAGTTGGCCGCGAAATGGGAGAACCTCCTCGGTGCGGCCTCCCTGCAGGCCAGACGCTCACGGTTCCCGGTGCTGCGCGAACTCGTCCGCGGAGCCTCCTTGGCCAAATCCTTCGACGAGGCCGATGCGGTCTTCGTCCTCCACGAGACCTCCCAGCACAGGCTCTCCGACGCACTGGCGGACCTGACCGCGGACGGTTCCTCGGACCTGCCGGAGCGCATCGTCTTCGTCGTCGGCCCCGAGGGCGGCATCAGCGACGGCGAACTCGAGGCCCTGACCGGTCGAGGGGCGACTCCGGTGCTGCTGGGACCGACGATTCTGCGCTCGTCATCGGCCGGACCGGCCGGGCTCGTCCTCGCCCAGAATTCATTGGGCCGTTGGTGAGGCATCGGACTAGGATGAAAGCACACTCAGGCGCTGCCGCAGATGGTGCGCCCACTTGCAAAGGAACATTCTGGACATCACCCCATCGAACTCGAACCCCATGAACCACTCCGACTCGGACACCACCGCAACCGGTGACGGCGCCGCAGTCAACGATGCCGTGGCGGACATGCGCGGTGCCGAAAGCGACACCGTGCGGCTGGTCATCCCCGACTCCATCGACCTCGTCGCTTTCTTCGGTCCCGGGGAATCGAACCTGCGCGCCCTGGAGAAGACTTTCGACGACCTCGACATCCACGTCCGGGCGAACCAGGTCCAGGTCACCGGCGAACCCAAGCGCGTCGAAGCGTTCGTCAGCGTCATCGGTGAACTCAAGAAGCTCCACACGGCTGGCCATCGCATCAACGAAGAGACGATCGACCGGGTCACGACATTCTCATCCGAAGGGGCGGCCGCCTCGGCGGTGTTGGGCACGAACATCCTCTCCACCAGGGGAAAGTCGATCCGTCCGAAGACGATGGGCCAGCACGACTACGTCAAGGCCATCCGCAACCATACGATCACCTTCGGCATCGGCCCGGCCGGCACCGGCAAGACGTACCTGGCGATGGCCATGGCCGTCAACGCCCTTCAGCACAAAGAGGTCTCGCGGATCATCCTCACCCGGCCGGCCGTCGAAGCCGGAGAGTCCCTGGGGTATCTGCCGGGCACGCTCAACGACAAGATCGACCCCTATGTGCGTCCGCTCTATGACGCACTGCACGATATGGTCGACCCCGAGTCAATCCCTCTGCTCATCGAGACCGGCACGATCGAGGTCGCTCCCTTGGCCTATATGCGCGGGCGGACCCTCAACGACGCGTTCATCATCCTCGACGAAGCCCAGAACACGACGGCCGAGCAGATGAAGATGTTCCTCACTCGCCTCGGCTTCGGATCCCGGATGGTCGTCACCGGAGACATCTCCCAGATCGACCTGCCGGGTAAGACCCGCAGCGGACTCAAGGTCGTCCGCGACATCCTCGACGGAATCGATGACCTGCAGTTCTGCGAACTGGGCAGCAAGGACGTCGTCCGGCATTCGCTGGTGACGAAGATCGTCGAAGCCTACGACCTGTGGGGGAGTGCCGAGTGAACACCGAGATCCTCAACGAGACCGACGCCGAGGTGGACCTCGACGAAGTCGTGGCCCTGACCGAATACTTAGGCGAAGCCCTGCACATGCATCCCGGTGCGGAGCTGGCCGTGACCATGGTCGATTCGGCGGCCATGTCCGAACTCCACGTGACCTGGATGGACCTCGAAGGTCCGACCGACGTCATGTCCTTTCCCATGGATCAGCTCCACCGCGGTGAGCCGGACAAGCCGACCGAAGGCCAGATGGGCGATATCATCATCTGCCCCGACGTCGCCGAAGCTCAGGCCGCGGCAGCCGGCCATTCGACGATGGACGAGATCCTGCTGCTCACCGTCCACGGATTCCTCCACCTGCTCGGCTACGACCACGGTGAGCCCGAAGAGCGCGAGGAGATGTTCGCCCTCCAGCGGCATCTGCTGCTGACCTTCTTCGCGGCCCGCTACGACGGTCGCACCGACATCCCCACGCCCACCGAGGTCTGATCGTGTTCATGTTCTTCCTCGGCGCGGCACTGTGTCTGATCATCGCGGCTACGCTGTCTGCAGTGGATGCTGCGCTGCTCAACGTCTCCCATCATGCGGTCGAGGAAGCGAAGGAGGACGGCAAGAGGGCGGCCGTGCGCGTGGAGAGGATCCTCGCGGACCTGCCGACGAACATCAACGTCATCATCTTCGTCCGCAACTTTCTCGAAGCCCTCGCCACGGTCTTCATCGCCCTGGCCTACGACTCTTACTATTCCGTGGGCCCGCTCATGGTCTTCCTCACGGTGCTCACCGCCTCGGTGGCGGTCTTCATCATCACCGGAGTCTCCCCGCGCACGATCGGCAAACGTCGGTCCCTGGCCGTGAGCCTCAACCTCAGCTGGGTCGTGCGCATCGTCCTCGTCGCGCTCAAACCGCTGACCCGCATCCTCGTCGTGCTCGGGAATCTGCTGACTCCGGACAAGGTGTACAAGGACGGTCCGTTCGTGACCTCCGAACAGTTGCGTGACCTCGTCGAACGCGCCAGCGAATCCGATATCATCGAAGACGGCGAACGCGAGATGATCCAGTCGGTGTTCAATCTCTCCGACACTTCGGCGAACGAGGTCATGGTCCCGCGCACCGACCTCGTGACCGTCGACGCGGATGTCAGCATGCAGAAGGCGATGAATCTGTTCTTCCGCTCCGGCTTCTCCCGGATCCCCGTCTGCGGCGAGGACCTCGACGACGTCCGCGGCGTGGCCTACCTCAAGGACGTCGCACGTCGCCTCCACCTCCACCCCGAGGAGGCCGACCGTCCCGTGGGCAATCTGGCCCGCACCGTCCTGTTCGTTCCGGAGACGAAGCCGGCCGACGATCTGCTGCGGCAGATGCAGCTGGACTCGACGCACCTGGCGATCCTCGTCGACGAATACGGCGGCACCGCCGGGCTCGTGACCATCGAGGACATCGTCGAGGAGATCGTCGGCGAGATCGAAGACGAATACGACAACGGCGATGACGAACTCGTCGCCGCCGACGACGGATCGTTCATCATCAGCACCCGCATGTCGATCTCCGACTTCGCCGAATACTTCGATGTGCGCATCGACGAGGATGACGTCAACAGTGTCGGCGGGCTGCTCTCGAAGCTCATCGACCGGGTGCCCATCGACGGTTCGCACGCCGAGATCGAAGGGCTCGAGATCGAAGCCATGGAGGGGCAGGGCCGCCGCCACCGGATCACCCACGTGCGGGTCACCCGCACCCACGAGGACAGCAGAGACGACGCGCAGTTCGCCGCAGCCGATGGTTCGGGGACGAAGGAAGAGGACTGAGATGGAATTTCGCACGGACTACCCCGAGGACTACCGGGCCGGATTCGCCTGCTTCGTGGGACGCCCCAATACGGGCAAATCGACGCTGACGAACGCGCTGGTGGGGGAGAAGGTCGCGATCACCTCGGCCAAACCTCAGACGACGCGGCACACGATCCGCGGAATCGTCCACAAGGACGACCACCAGCTGATCCTCGTCGACACCCCCGGACTGCACAAACCGCGTACCCTGCTCGGTTCACGGCTCAACGATCTCGTAGCGTCCACGCTGGGCGAAGTCGACGTCATCGGCTTCTGCTTGCCGGCCGATGAGCCGATCGGTCCCGGCGACCGCTATATCGCTTCCCAGCTGGAGCTGCTGGACGGGCGGACCCCGATCGTGGCGCTCGTGACGAAGGTCGACCGGGTGCCCAAGGATAAGATCGCCGAGGCGCTGCTGGCCGTCGGCGAACTCGCCGACTTCGCCGATGTCGTCCCCGTCTCCGCAGTCGAGGACTTCCAAGTCGACACCGTTGATTCGGTGCTCGCGGCGCATCTGCCGAAATCTCCTCCGCTCTACCCCGACGGCGACCTCACGGATGAGCCCGAGGAGAAGATGATCGCCGAGCTCGTCCGCGAAGCGGCCCTCGAAGGTGTGCGGGACGAGCTGCCCCATTCGCTGGCTGTTCAGGTCGAGGAGATGTACCCTCGTGAAGGGCGCAGCGAGGACAATCCGCTGTGGAATGTCCACGTCAACCTCTTTGTCGAACGTCCCAGCCAAAAGGCCATCATCATCGGCAAAGGCGGCAGCCGACTCAAGGCCATCGGCTCGGAATCCCGGCAGGGCATCGAACGGCTCCTCGGCACGAAGGTCTATCTGGACCTGCATGTCAAGGTGGCCAAGGACTGGCAGCGGGATCCGAAGCAGCTCGGCCGCCTCGGCTTCGACTTCAACAACTGAGCAACTGAGTTCCCCGCTTCTGTGGGGTCTGTGTGACGGCCGCCACATCACCTGGGCGGAGTTGAACCGGGCGCTCTGGCCTGCCTTAGACTAGGCCGAGTGAATGCCGAGCAGACTCTGGTCGCACTGAGCGACCGATCCCCACAGGTTGCCCCCGAAGAGCTCATCGCAGGACTGGTGCCGCCGCCTCAGTTCCAGGATGTGTCATTCGACAGCTACCGCACCGACCCCGCCGAACCTTCGCAGGAAGACGCGCGGAACAAGCTGCGGGAATTCACTCAACGCTCCACGAGCCCAGGATTCTTCGGCAAGCTGTTCTCGAAGGGCAAGTCCGGTGCCAAGGGTGTCTACCTCGACGGCGGCTACGGTGTCGGCAAGACGCACCTGCTGGCATCGGCCTGGCACGCCAACGAGAAGCCGGCGACCTTCGGCACCTTCGTCGAATACACGAACCTCGTCGGAGCTCTGGGCTTCGCACGGGCCCGCGATGACCTGTCGAAGATGAAGCTCGTCTGCGTCGACGAATTCGAGCTCGACGACCCCGGCGACACCGTGCTCATGTCCCGGCTGATGCGTGAACTCACCGACGCGGGAGTGAAGATCATAGCGACGTCCAACACTCTGCCCGGGTCTCTGGGGGAGGGCCGCTTCGCCGCTCAGGACTTCCTGCGTGAGATTCAGGCGCTGGCCGATCAGTTCGAGGTCTACCGCATCGACGGCAAGGACTATCGTGCCCGTGAGATCACCGCTCCGGCGGATCCGCTGCCGGAGTCCGAACTCGGCTCGGCCGCGAGCCGGCTCGACGGGGTCGTCGCTCGTGACGACTTCTCCGAGCTGCTCAGTCACTTGTCCACCGTCCACCCCTCACGCTACGGTCGGATGGTCGACGGCGTCGACGCGGCCGTGTGGGAGAACGTGCGCGCCATCGACAACGAGAGTGTGGCTCTGCGCTTCGTCGCTCTCGTCGACCGGCTCTACGACCGCAATGTGCATATCATCAACTCCGGCGCGGCCCTCGACAAGGTCTTCACGGAGGAGTCGCTGGCCGGCGGATACAAGAAGAAGTACATGCGCTGCCTCTCCCGCCTGACAGCCCTGTCGTCTTGAGCCGGGTCAGGGTTCGACGGAACCCTGCCGACCGAGACTGCATTGACGGCGCCCGTCACACCCTCGATCGAGGGTGTGACGGGCGCCGTTCGTCTCAGTGCAGACCGAGCAGATCGAGGACGCGCAGATCCGGGACCCAATCGGGCAGACCCGTGAGTCTGAGTGCGAACCACACGATGACTCCGACGAAGGCGGCAGTGGCTGCACCGATGGTCCACCGCACCCATAGGGGCTTCGCCATGATCCAATGCGTCCAGCGTTCGACATTCACGCGGACGAAGTGCAGAAGGCGCTGAGCCCAGCGGAACTCACTGGAGATGATGAACAGGCCGATGATGACGATGAGCCAGCCCGGACCGGGCAGCGGAACAAGAACGAGGCCGATGAGCACGATGAGCGTGCCGAGTCCGCCGACGATGCTGCGATAGATGCGAGCCGTGTGCGTATTCGCCAGCACTGTGCGGCGCCACCGGAGGAAGCCCAGACGCAGCTTGCGCCACGGTCGGGGACCTTGTCGGTGGTGGCGTGACAACCAGCCTTTGGGGCGGGTCTGCGGGCTCTCTGCATTCACCCAACCACTATAAGATGGTGACCCTGAAAGCTTGATCGAAGAGTGTGAGCACGATCACCCGATCCTGATTTTGCGTATGCCGCCACCTGCGTATAGAGTTATATCTCGTTGCCAGGGAAACCGGGCAGCGAGAAATGCGGATGTGGCTCAGTTGGTAGAGCATCACCTTGCCAAGGTGAGGGTCGCGGGTTCGAGTCCCGTCATCCGCTCGGAGGCGTCATGGCACTGCCTTGGCGGTGGCGTGGCCGAGAGGCGAGGCAGCGGCCTGCAAAGCCGTATACACGGGTTCGAATCCCGTCGCCACCTCGGACGACCGACAGAAACGTCGGTTGACCAGCGCGATTGGCGCAGCGGTAGCGCGCTTCCTTCACACGGAAGAGGTCACTGGTTCGATCCCAGTATCGCGCACAGGGACCCTCGGGTTCCGGTGCAACAAATGAATAGAGCGCGATTGGCGCAGCGGTAGCGCGCTTCCCTGACACGGAAGAGGTCACTGGTTCGATCCCAGTATCGCGCACAGAAGGAGCCCCGAGTGATCCACTCGGGCTTCGTGCATTCACGCTCGAGCTCAGTTTCGCTACAGCCCGCTTCAGGGTCAGTAGCCCAGTTTCAAATATGGGCTCTTCGCCCCAAGCTGGGCCCTACTCGGTCCGATGCAGTTGGTTCGCTCATCGCTTCCCGGGCAGTCTTCCTACACACTTATCGGACGCAGTCCTTACACACCTATCTGACGCCTCCGAGTCCATGCTTGCTTATCGAACACCGGCTGAGTCGTTGCGCCGATTCAGAGGTGGGGCCGCCGCGGAAGGCGGTTTTGGTGCGGGTTCCTCTGGAATCATCACGTTCTTCGCTGTGCAATTCAGAGCCAGGTGTACCAAACGGCCGGATCGCGGCCGAGCGGCATCATTGCTGCGACCGTGTCTCCTGCGTCGGAAAGCGATGACGCGCATACGTGGGGAGGCCGTCGGCGGGAGGCGATGACTGGTGTGGTTAGACAGTGACATCGGAGACTCATGGCGCGGATGCGGATTGTGTAAGTTTCGTTCACCGTGTTCCAGGACTGAAACGCGGTCAGCATGCGGTATCAATGGGGTTTGCTAGTACGCTAGGTGTTGTACTAAACGACGATGACTCGGAGCACCTATGTCTACTCCTCAGAACCCGTACGGTTCGGGTGACGGTTCGCCCAACAACCCGAACGGGCAGAACCCGAACAACCAGCCGCCGAATGCCCCCAACTACGGCAACGATCAGAACGGCGGTCAGCAGTCCGGTCAGTACGCTTCGGGGCAGCCCGGTCAGCAGTACGGATCGTCGAGTGACCAGCCCAATGGTTCGCAGCCGAACTACGGTCAGGGCGGCTACGACGGTTCGCAGCAGTACGGACAGCAGGCTCCCCAGTACGACTCACAGCCGAACTACGGTGCGCCGAATGACCAGAATCAGTATGGCCAGAACCAGTACGGCCAGGATCCGAACAATCAGAACCAGTACGGTCAGGGCCAGCCTGACCAGAACCCGTACGGGGACAACCAGTATGGGCAGAACCCCTACGACGCCAACCCGCAGGGATACGACGCCAACCAGTACGGACAGCAGTCGGCCTACGTCGGTGCCGACGGATCCTCCGATCAGTTCATTCCGGCCAACCCGAACTCCGGCTACGGGCAGTATCCCTCGGGTGCCGGTGGCAACACCTCGAAGAACATCTGGGGCATCCTCGCCCTCATCGGCGGCATCGTCGGCGTCATCGGATCGTTCTTCTTCGGTATCGGCGCGATCTTCGGCATCGCAGCGGTCATCTTCGGCTTCATCGGACTCTCCGCCGTCAAGAAGGGCCTCGCCAGCAACAAGGGCCTCAACATCACCGGCATCATCCTCGGGTTCCTTTCGGTAGTCATCGCGATCATCTCGATCGTCGCGACCGTCATGTTCGGTGCCTTCATCTTCAACGCAGCCGAAGAAGCGGCCAGCTCCTCCGCGCCCGCCGACCCCAGCCAGGGTGCGGGCCAGGACCCTGGCCAGGGCTCCGGCGGCTCCGACGGCGGCAACGCCGCGCCTGCTCAGGCAGGCGAGGTCGAGATCGGCACCGACGTCACCGCCCAGATTAATGTCCGCGAGGGCACCGTCTCGTCGTCCGCCTCCGGCGCCGAGTCGTCCAACGGTGAGGTCGCCATCGTGACGATGACCGTGAAGAACAACTCCAGCTCCGACCTGGAGATGACTCTCGCGAATCTGTCCGCCAACAACGGCGGCAGCACGGAATACGACGACGTCTTCGACGGCGGAAACTACAAGGGCTCCCTGGCCTTCGCCGACCCGGTTCCCGCAGGCGGCGAAACGACTTATGAATTCGCCTTCGGAGTCCCCAAGGCTGAGATCGATGGGATGCACCTAAAGCTCGAACTCATCGATGACCTCGGCAAGGGAACGGACTTCGAGTTCTACAAGCAATGACGGTCCGAACCCCGAGGTGACAGGGCGCATACGGCCCTGACAGCTCGGGTTCAGGCCCCGGCAGACTCAGCATGGGTGGCAGTCATTCGACTGCCACCCAACTGATTTGTCGCAACCGAATTGGTACTAGAATCTGAGGGTGAGCAGCCCACCGGACGGGTTGCTCGAATGAATACAGACGAACGGAGAAGATCAGTGGCAGACAGCATCGACTGCGCGGGCGAAAGCATTCCCTGGAAAGAGGGTCTGACCGGAACGGAGATCTTCTCCACCGACCGCACAGTCGTCGCCCTGTGGCTGAACGGCGAACCTGCCGATCTCAGCCGCGAGCTGCAGTCAGGAGACCGGATCGCTCCGATCACCATCGACTCCGACGCCGGACTCGACATCCTGCGCCACTCCACCGGCCACGTCACCGCTCAGGCCGTCCAGGAGCTCTTCCCCGGAACCAAGCTCGGCATCGGGCCCTACATCACCGACGGCTACTACTTCGATTTCGACACCGTCGAACCCTTCACCCCCGAGGACCTCAAGGCGATTCAGAAGAAGGCCGCCCAGATCGTCAAGTCCGGCCAGACCTTCAATCGCGTCGTCGTCTCCGAAGAAGAGGCCCGCGAGCGGATGGCCGACGAGCCGTACAAGCTCGAACTCATCGACGACAAGGGCAAGGGCAGCGACGAGGAGACCTCTGTCGAGGTCGGCGGAGGTGAACTCACCGTCTACGAAAACGTCGACCGCAAGGGCGAGGTCGTCTGGCAGGACCTCTGCCGCGGCCCCCACCTGCCCAACACCAAGCTCATCGGCAACGGCTTCGCCATCACCCGATCCTCGGCGGCCTATTGGCGCGGCGACCAGGCGAATGCGAGCCTGCAGCGCGTCTACGGAACTGCTTGGGCGTCGAAGGACGACCTCAGGGCCTACCAGGACCGCATCGCAGAGGCCGAGCGTCGCGACCACCGCAAGCTCGGCGCCGAAATGGACCTGTTCTCCTTCCCCGAGGAGCTCGGATCCGGCCTGCCCGTCTTCCATCCCAAGGGCGGCGTCATCAAACGCGAAATGGAAGACTACGTGCGCGCCCGCCACATCGACGAGGGCTTTGAATACGTCGGCACCCCGCACATCTCGAAAGAGACTTTGTATTACACCTCGGGGCACCTGCCCTACTACGGCGAGAACATGTTCCCGGCCATGTCCGTCGACGAGGTCCGCAACGAGTCCGGACAGGTCGTCAGGGAGGGCACTCCCTACCGGCTCAAAGCCATGAACTGCCCGATGCACAACCTCATCTACCGGTCCCGCGGCCGCTCCTATCGCGATCTGCCGCTTCGCCTGTTCGAGTTCGGCACCGTCTACCGTGACGAAGCCTCCGGAGTCATCCACGGCCTCACCCGCGTCCGCGCACTGACCCAGGACGACTCGCACTCCTACGTCGCGCAGGAAGACGCCGCCGCAGAGATCCGTCACCTGCTGGGCTTCGTGCTCAGCCTGCTGCGCGACTTCGGCCTCGACGACTTCTACCTCGAACTCTCCACCCGCGATGAGGAGGGGAAGAAGGCCGACAAGTTCATCGGCTCCGACGAACAGTGGGCCGAAGCCACGAGCGTGCTTGAGGAGGTCGCCCAGGAGACCGGACTCGAGCTCGTCCCCGACCCGGGCGGCGCTGCCTTCTACGGTCCGAAGATCTCCGTCCAGGCCCGCGACGCCATCGGACGCACTTGGCAGATGTCGACCGTCCAGCTCGACTTCAACCAGCCCGAGCGCTTCGGACTCGAATACGTCGCCGCCGACGGCTCCCGCAAACAGCCGGTGATGATCCACTCCGCGAAGTTCGGCTCCATCGAGCGCTTCCTCGGCGTGCTCACCGAGCACTACGCCGGTGCCTTCCCCGTGTGGCTTGCGCCCGTACAGGTGACCTGCATTCCCGTGGCGGACGAGTTCAACGACTACCTCGCCGAGGTGGCCGACCAGCTGCGCAAGGCCGGGGTCCGCGTCGAGCTCGACGACAGCGACGACCGGTTCCCCAAGAAGATCCGCAATGCGTCGAAGTCGAAGGTGCCCTTCACCCTCATCGCCGGGGGAGAGGATCGCGACGCCGCAGCAGTGTCCTTCCGCTTCCGCAGCGGTGAACAGGAGAACGGCGTTCCCGTCGCCGAGGCGGTGCGACGGATCCTCGACTCGATCGAAACCAAGGCCCAGGTATGAGCGGAGGCGGCAGCGACCGAACCGCACAGGAGAACTCAGACGGCCGCCTCGGCGAGGGGATTGCCTACCCCGAGGCTGCTGCTGGGTTTCCCGGCGAACCCGACGGATTCCAACGCCTGTGGACCCCGCATCGGATGGTCTACATCGACGGTCAGGACAAACCGAAGGACGCCGGGGCCGAGGAATGCCCGTTCTGCACGGCACCGTCGAAGACCGACGAAGACGGACTCATCGTCGCCCGCGGTGAGTCCGTGTATGTGGTGCTCAACCTCTACCCGTACAACCCGGGACACCTGCTCATCTGCCCCTATCGGCATGTCGCCGATTTTACGGATCTGACTCAAGAGGAGACCGTCGAACTCGCCGAATTCACCCAGAAGGCGATGCGCGTCATCCGTGCCGTATCCGGACCCCACGGGTTCAACCTGGGCATGAACCAGGGACCGGTGGCCGGCGCGGGAATCGCCGCTCACCTGCACCAGCACGTCGTCCCGCGCTGGGGTGGAGATGCGAACTTCCTGCCCGTGATCGCCCAGACCAAGGCTCTGCCGCAAGTGCACGCCGATGTGCAGGCACGCCTGTCAAAGGAATGGAACAGATGAATCCAGAAGACCTCGGCGCTGTTGCCGAGTACTCCTCACCCGTGCTGCGCGGTCGAGACACCGTCATCACGATCCGAAGACCCGACCTTGAGACCAACACCTACCTCGCCCAGCTGTTCTCGCTGACAGAGGACAGCTCCAGGCGGCTGACCCACTCGTGGTCGGACTCGAACCCGCAGTGCGGGCGGAACTGGTCGGGCTACCTGAGCGCGGAGAAGAAAGCCGCCCCGCAGCTCTTCGTCGGCGACAGTCTGGAGACGGCACACCAGATCACGGACAACCACCTCGGCGTGTCCGAATTCGTCCTCGACGACTCCCGCGCCAGGGCCCTCTACGTCGCCCGGGTCGCCGAACCCGGCCGCTACGGACTCGATGACGCCATTCCTGCGGCCGAAGAGGCCCCACGCCGGATCACCACGGCAACCTACCTGGCCAACGGCCTCGGCTATACGAATGACCGTCCGGCCCGGGCCTTCCTCGTCGACCTCGCCGAACCCGGACTCGGCACCGTCGGTTTGCGCGGGGCCTCCGAAGTGCCGTTGTCGACCCTGCTGACAACCCCGGACACCGACGTCCACGACCCGCAGTTCTCTCCGCACGGCACGCGCGTGTCCGTGATCTCCTCCCTCCGCCCCGACTGGGGACAGCCGGACCTGCGCTCGACGGTCTGGCTGCTCGGGGAGAGGAGCCGACACCGCTCGACCTGCCCTCCATGGACGTCGGCGTGCACCGATGGCTCGACGAAGACACCGTCCTGCTGCTCGGCAACGCCCTGACACGCGACGAACTCGACTTCGTCGGACAGATGCCAGGTCTCTTCATCCACGATGTGAGCACCGGCTCCACGAGGCGGCTGTCCGACCCGGAAACCGTGGCCCTGGCCGGGGTTCCACCACAGGTCCATGGGAGAACGGTCATCGCCGCCGTCGACGCCGACGGAGCCACACGGATCGTTCGCATCGGCCTCGACGCGGCGGAGATCGCATTCGACGAACTCGAGTTCCTCACCGACGACACGACCGTCGTCAACGGCTTCGACCTCGACGGCGACACCCTCGTCTTCACCGGATCGACACCGCAGTCTCCCGCAGTGCTCGGCCGCATCACCCTCGGCGAGCGCGTGGAATCCTTGGCCGCCTCGGCGACGGGCGTCTCTGCCATCGTCAAGGAGCATCCGGCACCGGCGAACTCCGTCCTGCCCCAGGTGCTGCGGGTGCCAGGCGTTTCCGGAACAATCACCGGCTGGCTGGCCAAACCGGTTGGCGACGGACCTTTTCCCGTCATCCTCAACATCCACGGCGGACCCTTCGCCCAGTACACGCATTCGTGGTTCGACGAGACCCAGGTGCTCACATCCGCAGGCTACGCCGTCGTATTCTCGAACCCGCGCGGTTCCGGCGGCCGTACCCGCAGTTGGGGGACCGCCGTCCAAGGCGATATGGCAGCTCCGGCGATGTCCGACGTGCTCGTCGTTCTCGACCATGTCCTCGACACCGATCCTTCGCTCGACCGCGACCGTCTGGGCATCCAGGGCGGATCGTATGGGGGTTATCTCACAGCTATGACGATCGCCGCAGACCATCGCTTCCGCGCCGCCATCGTCGAACGCGGCTACCTCGACCCCGACAGCTTCGTCGGAACCTCCGACATCGGCCGCTTCTTCACCGAGGAGTACACGAGCCGCAGCCGTGAGGCCATCGAACGCCAGTCACCCCTGGCTCACGCCCCACAGGTCGGCACACCGACGCTGGTGATGCACTCGGAACTCGATCTGCGCTGCCCGCTGGAACAGGCCCAGCAGTACTATGCGGCCCTGCAGAGAGCCGGAGTCGACACCGAGATGCTCATCTTCCCCGGCGAGAACCACGAACTCTCCCGAGCCGGCCAGCCCCGCCATCGCAGACAGCGCTTCGAAGCCATCCTCGACTGGTGGGACCGCCGTCTGAGCGGCGGGGATCGGACACAGTCGGAGGATGAGCGACATCCTCCGGAAGCGGCAGATCCCGAAGCCGCCTCCGCACCCGACTCCGCGTCATGAGCGTCGAGTTGGTCGGTAGCGCACAGAGCCGATATCGTTCTCTGGACCGCTGTCGCGCTCTTGCCGAAATCCCCCAGCATCATTATTCTGCAAACACTTGCCTCCCCTCGCCGCCGATCACTGGAGAAACATGAAACCTCGTAAAGCCTCACGGGTCGTATTACTCAATGAGCGCGACGAGGTTCTCCTGATCCGGGCGCAGGATCTGCTGACGCCCAGCCACCAATGGTGGATGACCTGCGGAGGCGGCTCTGAACTCGGCGAGTCGGCCGCGCAGACGGCAGCCCGGGAACTGGCGGAGGAGACCGGGATCGAATGCGAACCTCACGAACTCATCGGTCCCTTGGCCACTCGTGACGAAGTCTTCGATTTCACGGAGAAGTCGCTGCGCCAGGTCGAAACCTACTTCGCGTTCCGCACCACAGAGGACATCGAACTCGAAGACGCGGTGTGGACGGACATCGAGAAACGCAGCCTGCTCGAATTCCGCTGGTGGACCCGCGAGGAGCTCCTGGCCACGACGGAGACGATCTATCCGAGGAACCTGCTCGGCCTCATCGATCTGGCCAC
Organism: Brevibacterium siliguriense; assembly: GCF_900105315.1. NCBI lineage: Bacteria > Bacillati > Actinomycetota > Actinomycetes > Micrococcales > Brevibacteriaceae > Brevibacterium > Brevibacterium siliguriense. The sequence continues at coordinate 2,383,449 of NZ_LT629766.1, forward strand.
CGCCGGGTCCGTTCCCGAAGTGCCGCTGGTCATCGACTGAACTCGCGACGGCAGTACGGTGCGAGTCCGCACGGAACCGCGAACAGACGTCTGCACGAGCTTCCACGGTCAGCGTATAGACTTGAGAGGCTGTAACTACAGGAAGGAACACCAGTGTCAGGTCATTCCAAATGGGCAACGACTAAACACAAGAAGGCTGCCATCGATGCCAAGCGCGGCAAGCTCTTTGCCAAGCTGATCAAGAACATCGAGGTTGCCGCTCGCAACGGTGGTCCCGACCCCGACGGCAACCCGACGCTGTTCGATGCGATCCAGAAGGCGAAGAAGAACTCGGTTCCCGCCGACAACATCACCCGCGCGGTCAAGCGCGGCGGCGGACTCGACGGTTCCGGAGTCAACTACGAGACGATCATGTACGAAGGCTACGCCGCCGGCGGTGTGGCGCTGCTCATCGAGTGTCTCACCGACAACCGCAACCGTGCCGCCTCCGAAGTCCGTGTGGCCGTGACCCGCAACGGCGGTTCGATGGCCGATCCCGGTTCGGTGACCTACAACTTCAACCGCAAGGGCGTCATCACGGTCAATGCGGAGGAGACTGACGAAGAGGCCATTCTGCTGGCGACCATGGACGCCGGAGCCGAAGAGGTCAAGGAAATCGGCGACAAGTTCGAGATCATCTGCGAGGCCACCGATCTCGTGGCCGTGCGCACCGCCCTCGTCGACGACGGAATCGACTACGACTCGGCCGAAGCCTCCTTCGTGCCCGAGCTCGAGGTCAGCCTCGACGCGGATACCGCGCAGAAGGTCTTCGCCCTCATCGACGCGCTCGAAGACAGCGACGAGGTGCAGAACGTCTACTCGAACGCCGATGTCAGCGATGAGGTCCTCGCCGAACTCGATGCCTGATGCGCATCCTCGGCGTTGATCCCGGACTGACCCGGTGCGGGCTCGGTGTCATCGACACCCTGCCCGCCCGGAAGGCGAAGATGGTGGCCGTCGACGTCCTGCGGACTCCCTCGGTCGATTCCGTCGACCTGCGTCTCGGTGCCATCGCCGAGGCGTTCGACACGTGGCTGGATACGTACCGTCCCGATGTCGTGGCCATCGAACGGGTCTTCGCCCGCAACGATGTGTCCACGATCATGGGCACTGCCCAGGCATCGGGACTGACCATGGGGTTGGCTGCCCGCCGCGGACTGCCCGTGGCCATGCACACCCCGTCCGAGGTCAAGGCCGCGATCACCGGTTCCGGACGAGCTGACAAGAAGCAGGTGACCTCGATGGTCACGCGGATCCTCGGCCTCGACGCACCGCCGAAGCCCGCCGACGCTGCCGATGCCCTGGCGATCGCGATCTGCCACTCCTGGCGTGGGGCACTGTCGGCCCAATCGACTCCGGGGATGAACAAGGACCTCACCGAACGCAAATCCGGCGGACGGCAGGGGAGCGGACTGACGAAGGCTCAGCAGCAATGGGCCGAGGCTATGCGGCGCGCCAGATGAGCATGGGGGAGCGGGTGCCTGCTAACCTGGATTCGTACACGTGTTCCCCCAAGAAAGGCTGTTCGTGATCAGTTTCCTCGCCGGTACTGTGCATCGGATCGCAGCTGACCACCTCGTCGTTCTCACCTACGGTGTCGGCCGCAAGGTCCACGTCATCCCTGATACCCTGGCCGGGACTCGGCACGGGGCCGAGATCGAACTGGTCACCAGCCTCGTGGTGCGCGAAGACTCGATGACCCTTTACGGCTTCGGCACCGAGGACGAGAACCACACCTTCGAGGTGCTGCTGTCGATCTCCGGAATCGGTCCGCGTCTGGCGATGGCGATCCTGTCCGTGATGGGGCCCGACGAGCTCGCCGCCGCGATCACGAACCAGGACGCGAATGCGCTCACCCGGGTGCCCGGAATCGGGAAGAAAGGCGCCTCACGCATCATCCTCGAACTCGAGAACAAACTGCCGAAGCTCACCGCCGCCGCTTCCGGGCCGACCCTGTCCTTCGGCGGCGGCAACCAGCAGGTCGTCGACGCTCTCGTCGGACTCGGTTGGAAGGAAGCGCAGGCCGAGGAGGTCGTCGCCGAGGTCGTCAAGGAGACCGGTGCTGATGCCGGCACCTCCGTGGTCCTCAAGGCCGCGCTGAAGGTCCTGGGTGCGAAGAAATGACGAGTTCCTTCGACCGTGACTCCTACGAGGTGGACTTCGGTGAGCAGGATCTGACCGGAGCCGAACAGGAGAGGCTCGTCTCCGGTCGCGCCGAGACTGCAGATCGCGATGCCGAGGCGGCGCTGCGTCCGAAGGGCCTGACCGACTTCATCGGCCAGCCGCAGGTGCGTGAACAGCTATCGCTCGTGCTCGACGCGGCGAAGGCCAGACAGAAGGCTCCCGACCATGTGCTGCTCTCCGGCCCTCCCGGGCTCGGCAAGACCACTCTGGCGATGATCATCGCGCATGAGATGAACTCGAGCCTGCGGGTGACGTCCGGTCCGGCCGTTCAGCATGCCGGTGACCTCGCCGCCATCCTGTCCTCTCTCGAAGAGGGTGAAGTCCTCTTCATCGACGAGATCCACCGGATGGCACGGGCGGCGGAAGAGATGCTGTACGTGGCGATGGAGGATTTCCGAGTCGACGTCATCGTCGGCAAGGGTCCCGGCGCCACTGCCATCCCGCTCGACCTCCCACAGTTCACCCTTGTCGGTGCGACCACCAGGTCCGGTCTGCTGCCGGCGCCTCTGCGCGACCGCTTCGGCTTCACTGCCCTGCTCGACTTCTATTCGAGTGCGGACCTGCTCACGGTTCTGCAGCGCTCGGCCCGGATGCTCGGCATCGAATCCGAACTGGCCGGGCTCGAAGAGATCTCCACGCGGTCCCGGGGCACTCCCCGAATCGCGAACCGTCTGCTGCGCCGCGTCCGCGACTGGGCGCAGGTGCGCGGCAGCGGACTCATCGACGAGGAAGCCGCCACCAACGCTCTGCGCGTCTACGAGGTCGACGAACTCGGTCTCGATCGCCTCGATCGGTCGGTTCTGCAGGTTCTGTGCAAGCGCTTCGGCGGGGGCCCGGTGGGGCTGGGCACCCTCGCAGTGTCCGTCGGCGAAGAAGCCGATACTGTCGAAACCGTGTCCGAGCCCTACCTCGTGCGGGAGGGGCTGATCAGCCGCACCCCACGTGGCCGCGTGGCCACCACGGCGGCCTGGAAGCACCTGAAAATGCAGATCCCAGCAAACTATGAGTTCTGAACCCCGCATTTGAGTTCGCTATGAGTGGTGAGGACGAACTAAGCTGGTTCACTGATTCATTCATATGAAAGGCTGATATCTGTGGATTTGCTCATCCCTCTTGCGCTTGCTGCGCTGCTGATCTTTTTCCTGTTCAATTCTCGGCGTAAGCAGAAAGCGCGTGCGGAGCAGATCAAGTCGGGGCTCGTGCCCGGCGCAACCGTGATGACGACGTTCGGTGTCTTCGGCACCGTGCTCTCCATCGATGAAGAGAACAACCAGGTGACCATCGAATCGGGACCCGGAACTGTTCTGCGCGTCCACCGCCAGGCCATCGGCCAGATTGAGAACAACCAGGCCGCCGAGTCCCTCGACGCTCCTGGAGCCGCCGCGCCCGCCGTCGATGCTGATAACGATGCGGACGCCGCCGAGGAGAAGCCGGCCATCACCGATGCCGAGCTCGACGCCATGAACGAACGCAAGCGCGCCGAGAAGGACGCAAAAGACGAAGACGCAGCTGATGACGTCATCGCTGACGAAACGGCTGCGAAGACCGAGGACGTCGACGCCGACGCTGCAGCTGAGACCGATGCCGACTCCGCCGCCGCGGACGACGATTCCACGGACTCGGATACTGACAAGAAGAACTGATCCGTTCTCACACTCTGCTCCCGACTGAAAGCTGAAACGTGTCCGATATCGAAGAAAAACCACGCCCTGGTTTGCGCTTCCTGTGGCTGACCATCATCACTGTGGTCCTCGCCGCAATCATCGCCGGCGGAGTCATCTGGTCCAATGCCACGACGAGTCCGAAACTCGCACTCGATCTCGAGGGCGGAACGTCGATCATCCTGGAGCCGCAGGTATCCAAGGGCACGGACATCAGCAAGGAGCAGCTCGACCAGGCCGTGGCTATCATCCGCCAGCGCGTCGACTCGACCGGGGTCTCCGAAGCAGAGATCACGACGCAGGGCGATCGCAATATCGTCGTGAACCTGCCTGGCAACCCTGATGAGGAGACGCGAAACCTCGTGCGCTCATCGGCTCAGCTCGTGTTCCGTCGTGTGGCGCTGGTCGGTGACCCGCGTTCACAGGAGCAGATCCAGAAGGAGCAGGAGAAGAGCGGCGGCCAGGAGTCGGGCGGCGATGACGGGCTGAGCGACGAGGAGCGCAAACGCCTCGAGGACCTCACCGGTGCCGATTCGAAGGGCGACGGCCAGGGCCAGGAGCAGGCTCCGTCCGGCGGCGGCGAAGTCGTCAAAGCCGGAGGATCGGCTGAGAAGAAAACCGACGAATCCTCCTCGAAGACGAAGTCCTCGGAATCGAAGAGCAAGGACACGGAGAAGTCCGGGCAAGGCAGCGGATCGAGCGAAGGCTCGAAGGTCACCGACTCGACACCGCGGCCTCTGTTCGATCCCGAGAAGGATGCTTCTGAGTGGCAGACGAACAAGATCATCAAGGAATACACAGAGCTCGACTGCACGAATAAGAAGAACCGGACGGGCGGCCAGCAGAAGCCCGCGGACGAACCGGTCGTCTCATGCTCCGAGGACGGACAGGCGAAGTACATCCTCGGACCCGTCGAACTCTCCGGTGATCACCTCGCCGATGCCAGTGCGGGCTATGCAGCGGGAGCCAACGGCGTGCAGACCAACAACCCTGCCGTCAATCTGTCCTTCGATGCGACCGGCCGTGAGATCTTCAAGCAGATCACCTCTGACATCACCGGCAAACAGCAGCCGTACAACCAGTTCGCGATCGAACTCGATGGTCTCGTGCTCTCGGCTCCGTCCTCGGACGCAGTGATCACCGACGGCAACGCGCAGATCACCGGTGACTTCTCCCTCGACGAGGCACAGACTCTGGCCAATCAGCTCAAGAACGGTTCGCTGCCGCTGAGCTTCCAGGTCCAGAGCGAGGACCAGATCTCGCCGACCCTGGGATCGAACTACCTCAAGATCGGTCTGCTCACCGGACTCGTCGGACTCCTCCTCGTCGTCGTCTACTCGCTGCTGCAGTACCGAGTGCTCGGCCTCGTCACGGTCTCGAGCCTCGTCGTCGCCGGTGTGCTCACGTATCTGCTGCTGTTGTTGGCATCGTGGAGATACGGCTACAGACTGTCTCTGGCGGGTGTCGCCGGTATCATCATCGGCATCGGCATGGCGGCCGACTCGTTCATCGTCTACTTCGAACGTGTCAGAGACGAGCTGCGCAGCGGGCGCAATCTGCTCTCCGCCGTCGAAGTCGGCTGGGACCGCGCCAAGCGCACGATCTACGCTTCGAAGGCCGTGAACATGCTCGCCGCGGTCATTCTCTACATCCTGGCCGTGGGCTCGGTGCGAGGCTTCGCCTTCACCCTGGGTCTGACCGTGATCATCGACGTGCTCATCGTCTTCCTGTTCACCCACCCGATGCTGCAGTTCCTGGCCCGCACGAAGTTCTTCGGCGAGGGCCACCCGATGTCGGGTATGGATCCGCGTCTGCTCGGGGTCAAACCCGCTGCATACCGCGGAGCGCTGAACCTGTCGATCGATGACAAGGACAAGTCGCCCGAGGCGAAGCGTCGTGAGAAAGCGCGGATGCGCAAGGCCGGAATAGCAGCCGAGGACTCCCAGACGACTGCGGCAGCAGCCGCGTCCGAAACGGAGGAGACCTCGACGAAGAAGAGCAAAGCCGCGAAGTCGGCGAAGTCGAAAGGGTCGAAGACCGCGACTGCGACGGGCGGAATGACCATCGCCGAACGTAAGGCCGCGGCTCGACGAGCCGAAGAGGACGATGCCGCCAAAGACTCGGCAGCATCGGATGGCAAGGAGGCTGACAAGTGAAACGGTTCTTTGCCTGGGGCAACCGCCTGCACAGCGGCGAATCATCGATCCCGTTCGTCGGCAAGGCGAAGCTGTGGCTCGGCATCGCCGGCGTCCTCGTCCTCCTGTCCCTGCTCGTCCCGCTCATCTTCGGCTTCAACTTCGGCATCGCCTTCAAAGGCGGTTCGCAGTTCCAGGTCGACCACGTCAGCGACACCTCGGCAGCCAAGGGCGAAGGCATCGTCAACGAGGCGGTGTCCGGATCCGAACCGCGCCTGACGCCGACCAGCGACACGGCCGTCCAGATCGAGACGAACCAGCTCACCGACTCGCAGATGCAGGACGTCCGCGACGCCCTCGTCGGGGGCTACGACGTGAAAGTCGAAGACGTCACCTCGACATTCGTCGGTCCCGAATGGGGACAGGACGTGACGTCGAAGATGATCCGCGCACTCGTCATCTTCGTTGCCATCGCGCTCGTCGTCATGGCGCTGTACTTCCGCACCTGGAAGATGTCGGTCGCCGCGATCGTCGGACTCTTCGCCGTGATGATCGTGACCATGGGCATCTACTCGGCCACCGGCTTCGAAGTCACACCGGAGGCCATCATCGGCTTCCTCACAGTGCTCAGCTTCTCGCTCTACGACACGGTGGTCGTCTTCGACAAGATCCGAGAGAACACGAGCAGATTCGAGGAGAAGCGGAACCTCAAATTCTCCGAACTCGTCAACCTCGGTGTGAATCAGACGACCGTGCGCTCGATCAACACCTCGGTGGTGTCCGTTCTCCCGATCGCCTCGATCCTCTTCATCGGCGTGTTCCTGCTCGGCGCGGGCACGCTGGTCGATATCTCGCTGTCGCTGTTCATCGGTACTATAGTGGCAGCCGCTTCGACGCTGTTCGTCGCGAGCCCCCTCTACGCCGTCCTCCGTGCCAACGAGCCGGCGGTCAAGGCACAGGAGGAGGCCGTGCGTGAACTACGCTTGAAGAACGGGGAAGCAGACGTCCCACCGGTGACTCACGCCGAAGTCTGATTCCCGAGAGAGGAGATGTTGTGGCTTCGTCCGCTGATTCGCGCCGTCCGCGAGGCATCTCCCGCTTAGCCTGGTGGGCGGCCAGGGCCCAGAACAACCCTGGCTACCCGCGAGTGCTCGGCCCTATGATCCGGGCCCTGCAGTCGAACCATCCGAAAGCGGACATCGACCTCGTCGTCCGGGCCTACAAGGTCGCCGAGGAGGCCCACCGCGGGCAGACCCGGAAGTCCGGTGACGCCTATATCACCCACCCCATCGCAGTCGCGACGATTCTCGCCGAGATCGGCATGCTGCCGGTCACCCTCGCCGCAGCCCTGTTGCACGACACCGTCGAAGACACCTCGTACTCGCTCGAGGAGCTCACCGAGGAATTCGGATCCGAAGTCGCGGCGATGGTCGACGGAGTCACGAAGCTCGACAAGCTCACCTACGGGCAAGCCGCGCAGTCCGAGACCGTGCGCAAGATGATCGTGGCGATGGCCAAGGACATCCGCGTCCTCGTCATCAAACTCGCGGACCGTCTCCACAACGCGCGCACCTGGCGATTCGTTCCGGCTTCGTCGAGCATGAAGAAGGCCCGAGAGACCCTCGACATCTTCGCCCCGCTGGCACACCGGCTGGGCATGAACACGATCAAATGGGAGCTCGAAGACCTGTCGTTCCAGGTCCTCCATCCGAAGGTCTATGACGAAGTCGTCCGACTCGTCGCGGACCGGGCTCCCGAACGCGAGAAGTATCTGGCGACCGTCTCCGAGGAGCTCCAGGGAGAGCTCAAGGAATCCGGGATCGAAGCCTCCATCACGGGGCGCCCCAAGCACTACTACTCGATCTATCAGAAGATGGTCGTGCGCGGACACGAGTTCGCCGACATCTACGACCTCGTCGGTGTCCGCGTCCTCGTCGAATCCGTGCGCGAATGCTATGCCACCCTCGGCATCGTCCACGCCCGCTGGAACCCGGTTCCCGGACGGTTCAAGGACTATATAGCGATGCCGAAGTACAATATGTACCAGAGCCTGCACACCACGGTGATCGGCCCGGCCGGCAAGCCCGTCGAAATCCAGATCCGGACCCACGAGATGGACCGACGCGCAGAATTCGGCGTCGCCGCCCACTGGAAGTACAAGGACCTGAACAAGTCCTCGAAGGCCGTGACTTCGAACACCGCACGCTCGGTGAAGGTCTCCGACGCCGGAGAAGTCGACGACGCCGCCTGGCTGCGACAGCTGCTGGACTGGCAGCGCGAGGTCTCCGATCCCGACGAATTCCTCGACAGCCTCCGCTATGAGGTGAATTCGAAGGAGGTCTACGTCTTCACGCCCAAGGGCGAGGTGATGAGCCTGCCTTCGGGCGCCACCCCCATCGACTTCGCCTATGCCGTGCACACCGAGGTCGGACACAAGACGATGGGTGCCCGCGTCAACGGCCGCCTCGTCGCCTTGGACACGGAACTGAAGAACGGTGATTCCGTCGAGGTCTTCACCTCGAAGGACGAGAACGCCGGCCCCAGCCGCGACTGGCTCGGCTTCGTCAAGAGCCCGCGTGCCCGCAGCAAGATCCGGCAGTGGTTCTCGAAGGAGCGCCGGGAAGAGGCGATCGAGAACGGCCGCGAACAGCTCGCTCGTGCGATGCGCCGCCATTCGATCTCCGCGGCTTCGCTGATGAGCCAGGAAGCTCTCCAGGTCGTCGCCACCGAGATGCGGCTGCCGGATGTCAGCGCCCTCTACGCCGCGATCGGCAACGGTGTATCCTCGGCCCAGCACGTCGTCGATCTGCTGGCCAAGGAAGTCGGGGAGGACGACGACTCGGTCGTGCTGCCGCCGGAGCCGCGCAACCGCACCGGCCAGTCCTCGGGACATCATTCCTCGTCCGAAGGCGTCATCGTCAAGGGCGTCGACGATGTGCTCGTCAAACTCGCCCGCTGCTGCACCCCGGTGCCCGGAGACGAGATCCTCGGCTTCGTCACCCGCGGCTCGGGAGTCTCCGTGCACCGCGTCGACTGCCCGAACGTGACGTCACTCAAACGCGAACCCGAACGCATGGTCGAGGTGTCCTGGGGCGATAAGACGAGCGGAATCTACCTCGTCCAGATCCAGGTCGAAGCTCTCGACCGTGCCGGCCTGCTCTCCGACATCACGAAAGTGCTCACCGAAACCCACGTCAACATCCTGTCGGCGTCGGTCGGGACCTCACGAGCCCGTGTGGCGCAATCGAAGTTCGTCTTCGAGATGAGCGATGCGAGCCATCTGGACACGGTGCTCTCCGCCGTGCGCAAGGTCGAAGGGGTCTTCGACGTCTACCGCATCTCCGGCGGCTGATCCTCTCTGTCCAGCGCCGCGCGCATCTGGGCGACGAACGGCCGACGGGCCACCTCGGTGAGGTAGTCCCGGAGGCGGTGCCGCAGACCGCTGGGAATCTCCGCAATGATGCCCTTGAGCGCCCGCGGCGACTCCGCGGTGCGGTACCGGAAGTGCGGGAACAGCAGGTCGTAGAGCGTGCGCTCCTCCGTTGTGATCGGCAGGCCGTCTATGAGGCACCAATCATCGTCGGCGAGGGTCGTCTCATGGACGTCGAAGCCGTCATCGGCGATCCACCGTCGTCTGGGCAGAGTGATGAAGTTCAAGGGTGCGGGAGCCCGGCCGAGACCGCGATGCACCCACCAGGCGCTGTCATGGGAAAGCGCGAGACCAGGCGGGATGAGCGAATGCAGTGCGGCCATCCGCTCGGTGGGAGAGAGGATCGCGCCCTTGCGCACCCATGTCGATTCCGTCAGTCGGATGAGCAGTCCGTCGAGGGTGAGCTCGGTGAGCTGCTCGTACCCGAAGTCCCGCAGATGAAACAACGCCTCCATACCCGAACTATCGTCGGGTGTGGAGGCGTTGACAAGGCTCGCGTCAGCGCCTGTGGACAGGCGGTGACTCGAACGTCAGAACCTGTGGACGAGCGCCCAGCGGCCTCAGTCGAGCTCTGCGGCGGTCTGTGCGAGCTGATCCCTCCAGGCGCGGCGGGCGTCGAGAGCTTCCTGAGCCTCGGCGACGGCCTTCTCATCGCCGCCGGATTTCGCGGTCTCGAGCTTCTTCTCGAGCTCGACGATCGAATCATCGAGCTGGCTCAGCGCACCCGAGGTGCGGGCCTTCGTCTCCGGGTTGCTGCGCTGCCAAGCGGCTTCCTCGGCATCGGCAAGCGCACGTTCGACATCGCGCAGTCCGTTCTCCATCCGAGAGACATCGGCGCGAGGGACCTTTCCGGCTTCCTCCCACTCATCCTGAATGGCGCGCAGGTCGCGTTTGGCCGCCACCGGATCGGTGATCGGCAGCAGCGCCTGAGCCTTCTTCAGCAGCTCTTCCTTGACGACGAGGTTGCTCTTGAATTCCTCGTCCAAGGCGGCGTTCTCCGCATCACGGGCGGAGAAGAACACATCCTGAGCCGCACGGAACCGTGCCCACAGCGCGTCATCGTCCTTGCGGGAGGCACGTGGGGCGCGCTTCCACTGACTCATCAGGTCCTTGTACTTCTGGGACACGGTGCGGAAATCGGTCGAGGCCGACAGCGACTCCGCCTCGGCGACGATCTTCTCCTTGATCCGCTTGCCCTCGGCATTGACCTTGTCGAGCTCGGCGAAGAACTCCTTGCGCTTGTGTTCGAAGGTGTTCCGCGCCTGGGAGAACCGGGCCCACAGCTCCTGATCCACCGAACGCGGCAGACGCGGACCGCTGCGCTGCATGTCCTTCCACTGGGCGAAGAGCTCACGCAGGCGGGCACCTGACTGCTTCCACTGGATCTTCGCCGGATCCTGTTTGGCCAGAGTCTCGGCCTCCACGACCAGGGATTCACGGTCCTCCGCGGCGGCCAGCTTCGCTGCCTGAGCGCGGGCGGCTTGTCGGGACTCCGTGGCCTCGGCATCGGAGATGAGGGTGTCGAGCGTGGCGCTCAGTCCCTTGAGATCGCCGACGACATTGGCCTTCGGCAGCGTCTCCTGCAGCGTCTTCGCCGCTGAGACGACCTCACGTCCGGGAGCGCCGGCGGACAGACGGTTGCGCAGCAGAACCGCGCTCTCGGCGAGTTCGACGTACTTCTTCGCGAAGTACTCGAGTGCTTCGTCGGGGGTGGCGTCCGGGTACTGACCGACGGCCCGCTCACCGTCGGCAGTGGTGACGAACACATTGCCGTCCGCATCGGCACGACCATGACTCACCGCGCGAGCCACCTCGGCGTCGTGGTCGATATGGCTGGCATTGACCACCTGTGCGGCCTGCGGACGCGGCAGCGACGACGGACGGGGGGTCGGCTTCGGTGTCGGGGTCGACATGGTTCTCACCTTGTTTCCATCGGTCGAACCGGCAGGTCTTCACACCCGCCGATCACTCGATTGTGGGATAGACGTTATCCCAGCATAACCATCGGCGCGCGTGTAGATAGACTTTGCTCATGGATGTGTTCTCGACCAACGCCGAATTCCTCGACGTCAACTGCTATGCGGTGCGCGCTGCCGGGCGCAGCGACTGCATTCTCATCGACTCCGGATACGACTGCGCACCCGGGCTCGAGAAGCTGCTGAGCGAGGAGGGACTGGAGCCACGGGCGATCTTCCTCACCCATGGTCACCCCGACCATATTCTGGGCCTGACCAATGTGCTCGCTCGCTGGAACCTGCCCGTCCACCTCGGCGCTGCCGACCAGTACCGTCTGGACTCACCGGCGACGACGCTCAACCCGCAGTTCGCGGCGATGCTCGCACCGCTCGTTCAGGACTGGAACGTCCCTGAGACCGAGGGCGTCACCGACGGACAGAGCTTCGAGATCGCCGGGTTGAGCATCACCGCGGTGGCCGCTCCCGGCCATACCGAAGGGTCCATGCTGCTGCGCGTCGTCGACGGCGAGGAAGAGGTCATCTTCACCGGTGACGTCGTCTTCGCCGGAGCCATCGGCCGTGTCGACCTGCCCGGGGGAGACTCGCAGGCGATGCAGGAGTCGCTGCGGACGTTCGCGACGCTGCCGGATGTGCCGATCTATCCTGGACACGGTCCGGCATCCCGGGTGAGCACGGAACTCGCGACGAATCCGTTCTTCTGACGCCTCCGCCCCCCCGAGTCAGACACCACACGAATCAGCGGTGCCGCACGGCATCGCACCCCAACGAAAGCAAGGAGCACCATGGCGAAGTCAGCCCGTCTGTCCGGATTCCCGGAACGGCTTCCGGCCGAACGCGTGATCGAGAGGACCATCATCGACACCCTCGAGCACACCTTCGCCCTGCACGGGTTCTCTGCTCTCAACCACCGCGCCGTCGAACCGATCAGCCAACTGGCCAAGGACGGAGAGATCGACAAGGAGATCTTCGCCGTCTCCCGCCTCCACTCCGACGGTGCCGAACGCAATCCGCTCGGTCTCCACTTCGACCTCACGGTGCCTCTGGCTCGCTATATCGCCGACAATGCGAACGAACTGAGCTTCCCGTTCAAGGCCGCCCGCGTCCAGCCCGTGTGGCGCGGCGAACGCCCGCAGGCCGGCCGCTACCGTGAGTTCATCCAGGCCGATATCGACGTCATCGCCGATGGGGAGCTGCCCGGACACTTCGAGGTCGAGATCCCCCTGGCTGTGGCCGATGCGTTCTCGCGGCTCGCCCCGCTCGGCGTGCCCGGAATCAAGATCGTCGTCAACGACCGCAGGCTGCTCGAAGGCTTCGCCCGCGGAATCGGACTGACGAACATCCAGGCCGTGCTGCGCTGTCTCGACAAGTACGACAAGATCGGTCCCGCCGAGGTCGGCAAGCTGCTCGCGACCGAAGCCGGTGCCGATGAGCAGCAGCAGCGTCTTTGCCTCCAGCTGGCCGCCATCGAATCCGACTCCCCGGACTTCGCCGATGAGGTGCGTGCCCTCGGCGTCGAGCACCCGCTGCTCGATGCCGGACTCGAATCGCTGACGACGCTGCTCGAAGCCGCAGCCGTTCGCGCTCCCGGGGTCGTCGTCGCCCAGCTGAAGATCGCCCGCGGTCTCGACTACTACACGGGAGCGGTCTATGAGACCCAGCTGATCGGTCACGAGGAGCTCGGCTCCGTATCCTCCGGCGGTCGCTACGACTCACTCGTCACCGTGGGGAAGAAGAACTATCCCGGGGTGGGCATGTCCATCGGCGTCTCCCGCCTCATGGCGTTCATCCTCGGCGAGGAATCACAGATCGGCGCCACTCGCGGCACTCCCTCGGCCGTCGTCATCGCCGTCACCGAGGAGGCCCGCCGAAGCGAGGCAGACGCCGTGGCCGCGAAGCTCCGGTCCAGGGACATCCCGTGCGAGGTGTCGCCGAACGCTGCGAAGTTCGGCAAGCAGATCCGCTACGCCGAGCGCCGCGACATCCCGTTCGTCTGGTTCACCGATGGTGAGTCCGGTCACGAGGTCAAGGACATCCGGTCGGGCGAGCAGTCCACGGCCGATCCGGATACGTGGACTCTGGCAGTCGACGACCTCTGGCCCCGCGTGTACCGGAGCTGAGCGCAGGGCGACTATCATTGTTCACGCGCTAGACCACAACATCACAAAGGAGCCCTAGGTGCTGCGAAGCCACGAAGCCGGAAGCCTGCGAGCCGCGAACGCAGGAGAAACCGTCACCCTCACCGGGTGGGTCGATCGTCGTCGCGATCACGGAGGTGTCGCCTTCATCGATCTGCGTGACGCTTCGGGAATCGTGCAGGTCGTCGTCCGTGAGGACGATGCCCACCAGCTGCGCAACGAAACCGTCGTCAAGGCCACCGGCACCGTGTCGGTCCGTCCCGAAGGCAACACGAACCCGAACCTGCCCACCGGTGAGGTCGAGGTCATCGACACGGCCGTCGAGGTGCTCTCCGAAGCCGCGGCCCTGCCGTTCCAGGTCTCCGATCACGCCGAGGATTCCGGAGCCGTGGGCGAGGAGACCCGCCTGCGCTACCGCTACCTCGACCTGCGCCGTTCGGGCCCGGCGAAGACGATCCGTCTGCGCTCCGATGTCAACAAAGCCGCACGGTCGGTCCTCGACGCACACAGCTTCGTCGAGGTTGAGACCCCGACCCTGACGAAGTCCACTCCGGAAGGTGCCCGTGACTTCCTCGTCCCGGCTCGCCTGAAGCCCGGCACCTGGTACGCCCTGCCGCAGTCGCCGCAGCTGTTCAAGCAGCTTCTCCAGGTCGCCGGCATGGAACGCTACTACCAGATCGCACGCTGCTACCGCGATGAGGACTTCCGCGCCGACCGTCAGCCGGAGTTCACCCAGCTCGACATCGAAGCCTCCTTCGTCGAGCAGGAGGACATCATCTCTCTGGCCGAAGAGATCCTCACCGCACTGTGGAAGCTCATCGGCTATGACATCACCACGCCGATCCCGCACATCACCTACCACGAGGCGATGGAGAAGTACGGTTCCGACAAGCCGGACCTGCGCTTCGGACTCGAACTGCACAACCTCACCGAGTTCTTCGCCGACACCCCGTTCCGTGTCTTCCAGTCGCCCTACGTCGGCTCCGTCGTCTACCCCGGCGGCGGATCGCTGCCGCGCCGTCAGCTCGACGGCTGGCAGGACTGGGCCAAGCAGCGCGGCGCAAAGGGACTGGCCTATGTGCTCATCGGCGAAGACGGAACCCTGTCCGGTCCCGTGGCCAAGAACATCTCCGATGAGGAGAAGGCAGGACTCGCCGAGGCGGCCGATGCGAAGCCGGGCGACGCGATCTTCTTCGCCGCCGGTGAGGCGAATTCCTCCCGTGCGCTCCTCGGTGCCGCCCGCAACGAGATCGCTGCCCGCACCGGACTGATCAAGGACGGCGATTGGGCGTTCGTGTGGGTCGTCGATGCGCCTCTGTTCGAGTCGGCTGCCGAAGCACAGGCCGCCGGAGACGTCGCCGTGGGCGGCGGACAGTGGACGGCCGTCCACCACGCCTTCACCGCACCGAAGCCCGAATTCCTCGACACCCTCGAAGAGGACCCGGGCGCGGCTCTGGCCTACGCCTACGACATCGTGTGCAACGGCAATGAGATCGGCGGAGGTTCCATCCGCATCCACCGCAAGGATGTGCAGGAGCGCGTCTTCAAGATCATGGGCATCAGCGAGGAAGAGGCCGAGGAGAAGTTCGGCTTCCTCCTCGAAGCCTTCAAGTTCGGTGCACCACCGCACGGCGGAATCGCCTTCGGCTGGGACCGCATCGTGTCCCTGCTCGCCGGCGTCGACTCGATCCGTGAGGTCATCGCCTTCCCGAAGTCCGGCGGCGGTTTCGATCCGCTGACGCAGGCACCGGCCCCGATCACCGACGCCCAGCGCGCCGAGGCCGGAGTCGACTTCGAACCGGAAGACGACGACGCCGAGGCCTGATGAGCCAAGAACCCAATCTGTTCTCCGACGGCCCGGACCAGGAAACACCTGGTCCGGGCTTCGCCGGTTCCCCCGGGACATCCTCGGGCCGCGCCCTGGACCCGCTCGCGGTGCGGATGCGACCGCGGACCCTGGCCGAGGTCGTCGGCCAGGAGCACCTGACCTTCCCCGGATCCCCGCTCAACCAGCTCGTCGAAGCCAGCGGGGGAGATCGGGCGGGCGCCTCCTCGGTGATCCTGTGGGGTCCGCCCGGGGTCGGGAAGACCACTCTGGCTCATGTCATCTCCCACGCCCCGGGCCGCACCTTCGTCGAACTCTCGGCCATCACCGCAGGCGTCAAGGACGTGCGCCAGGTGATCGAGAACGCCCGCCGTGAACGGGAGATGTACGGTCGCACGACGGTGCTGTTCCTCGACGAGATCCACCGTTTCTCCAAAGCTCAGCAGGACGCCCTGCTGCCGGCGGTGGAGAACCGTCTCGTCGTGCTCGTGGCCGCGACCACGGAGAATCCGTCGTTCTCCGTCATCTCACCTCTGCTGTCGCGGTCGCTCATGCTCACCCTGCGTCCGCTCGACGACGGAGCTGTCGGGAATCTGCTCGACCGTGCCGTCGCATCCGACCGCGGGCTGGCCGGGCAGTTCACCCTCACTGAGGAGGCCCGGAACTTCATCGTCCGCATCGCCGGAGCCGATGCCCGCCGGTCGCTGACCGTCCTCGAGGCCGCCGCCGGAATCGCCGCCGCCCAAACGGAGGAGACGGGCGACGAGCCGATCTCGATCACCGAATCCGCCTGCGCCGAGGCGAGCAGCGAGACCGTTCTGCGCTATGACAGGAACGGCGACCAGCACTATGACGTGGTCTCCGCGTTCATCAAATCCATCCGCGGCTCCGATGTCGACGCTGCCCTGCACTATCTTGCGCGCATGATCGTCGCCGGTGAGGACCCGCGCTTCATCGCTCGACGGGTCGTCATCTCCGCGGCCGAGGACATCGGAATGGCCGATCCGCAGGCGCTGCCGATCGCGGTGGCCGCCTCGACGGCGGTGCAGAACATCGGCATGCCCGAAGGACGGATCCCGCTCGCCGAAGCGGTCACCTATCTCGCCCTGGCCCCGAAGTCGAACGCGAGCTACCGCGCCCTGGATGCCGCGATCGCCGATGTGAAGAACGGGCTCGCCGGACAGGTGCCGATGCATCTGCGCGACGCCCACTATCCGGGGGCGAAGGAGCTCGGCCACGGTGAGGGCTACAAATACTCGCATGACTATCCGCACGGGGTCGCCGATCAGGAGTATCTGCCCGAGACTCTGCGCGGGAAGCGCTACTACACGCCGAGCACGAACGGGATGGAACGCAGCATGACAGAAAGGCTCGAAAACCTCCGGCGGCTGCTGCGGCCCTGATAGCTTTGTAGTCAGACGCGGTGACGGACACAGCCGTCGCGGACGGCGCCGATCGAGGAGGACGGCATGGCAGAGATCGTCATCACCACCGCCGCCGCGCTGACGCTCGGACTCATCGCCCATGAGCTGCGCATCCCGCCGCTCGTCGGCTTCCTTGCTGCCGGGTTCCTCCTGCACCTCTTCGGCTTCACCGCCTTCGCTGGACTGCAGCAGGTCTCGGACATCGGGGTCGTCCTGCTCCTGTTCACCATCGGACTGAAATTCGACCTGCGCTCCCTTCTCCAACCCGAAGCCCACGGCACTGCGGCGCTGCACATGATCACGGTGGTCCTCCTCGGCGCCGGGACGATCGGAGCTGCCGCCGCCATCGGCATCGTCAGCGTCGGCGGGGGAGTGGGCACCCTGGCGCTGCTGGGCTTCGCTCTCTCGTTCTCCTCCACAGTGCTCGTGGTCAAAGTGCTCGAAGACCGCTCCGACGATGGGTCCTACTACGGTCAGATCGCCATCGCGATCCTCGTCCTCCAGGACCTCGCAGCGGTCGCCTTCATCACGATCGCAGGCGAGGAGCCGCCGAGCCCGTGGGCCTTCGCTCTTGTTCTGATCGTCCCCGCCGTCTGGGTGCTGCGGCGGATCCTCGACCGCGCCGGACGCGGTGAGCTTCTCGTCCTCTTCGGCGTCGTCATGGCCTTGGGACCCGGGTACGTCGCCTTCGAATCCGTCGGCATCCACGGAGACCTCGGGGCCCTGGTGCTCGGACTGCTCTTCTCCACCCACCCGCGAGCCGTGGAAATGTCGAAGGCACTCTTCAGCGTCAAAGAGCTCTTCCTCGTCGGGTTCTTCGTCGTCATCGGACTCCAAGCGGTCCCCACCTGGTCGGATCTGCTCATGGCGCTGCTGCTGTGCGTCGTGCTGCTGCCGTTCAACTTCGCGAGCTTCTACCTCATGGGGAGGCTCTTCGGTCTGCGCAACCGCACGAGCGTGCGCACCAGCCTGGCCCTGAGCAACTTCTCCGAATTCGCGCTCATCGTCGTCGCTGTCGGCGTCGAGAACAGTCTCTTCGAGGACAGCTGGCTGACTATCATCGCCTTCGCTGTGGCCCTGGGTATGATCGGCTCCTCCCTGGCCAATGCCTACAGCCTCCAGATCGTCGCGAAGCTCGACGTGATCCTTCCGGATGAGAATGAGAGTCGGCTGCGGGCGAACGACAAGCCTCTGGACACCGGAGACGCGGAAGTCGTCGTCCTCGGCATGGGGCGCATCGGCCGCGGCGCCTACGAACGCTTCGTCGAACGCGGGGACCGCAGCGTCATCGGCATCGACAATGACCTCACCGTCGTCGAAGCCCTGCGCGCCGACGACTTCAACGTGCTCGAAGGTGACGCCACCGACCACGAATTCTGGCACCGCCTCGTCGTCGGCGGCAGCGCCCACACCGTGGTGCTGGCCATGGCGCTGCACGATTCGAACACCTTCGCCCTCGAACAGCTGCGCATCGCCGGCTTCCCCGGGACCATCGCCGCCGTCGTCCAACGCCCCGACCAGGCAGCGCATTTCGGCCGCGCCGGAGTCCACGCGGTGATCAACATCTACAGCGGATCCGGAGCGGCCGTGGCCGATGCCGCTATCGACAGCCACGAAGACGGCCGCCGGCAGTGAAAGCGGTCGGCTCGGATCGACCGGTCGCTCGGGGGACGCCGTCGGAAGCAGTCGGGAAGATCACAGCGGCGATCGCGCGGATCCGCTTTGCGACGGGCGACTTCCACCCGCTAAGATAGACAGCTGTTGTGCCTGCACCCTAAAGGCGGTCGGTGCGAGCGGATCTCGACGCTCAATCCCTCTTTCCCATCCGGGGAAACAACAGTCGCGTTCGGGGCGAGAACCTTTTGGGCCCTTCGCGACAGAACACATTGATGAAAGGTAATACAGTGCCAGCACCAGCACGTAATCGCCGCATGACGCGCCTCTCGCGCGCACTCGGCATTGCTCTGACACCCAAGGCCGAGAAGTACTTCGAGCGTCGCCCGTACCCTCCAGGTGAGCACGGACGCGCCCGTCGTCGCAACGACAGCGACTACTCGGTCCGCCTCAAGGAGAAGCAGCGTCTGCGCGCGCAGTACGGCATCCGTGAGGCCCAGATGCTCAAGACCTACAAGGAAGCCAACCGTCTTCCCGGCCTGACCGGTGAGACCATGGTCGAGCTCCTCGAATCGCGTCTCGACGCCCTCGTCCTGCGTTCGGGCTTCGCCCGCACCATGGCCCAGGCCCGTCAGTTCGTCGTCCACCGTCACATCACGGTCGACGGACAGCGCGTGGACCGTCCCTCCTTCCGCGTGAAGGAAGGCCAGACCATCCAGGTGCACGAGCGTTCGGCTTCGATGGATCCGTTCCAGGTCGCCGCCGCCGGTGGTCACAAGGACGTCCTGCCCGCAACGCCGGGCTACCTCAACGTGAACCTCGAGGGTCTGCAGGCAACCCTGCTGCGCGCCCCGAAGCGCGAAGAGGTGCCGATCACCTGTGACGTTCAGCTCGTCGTCGAGTTCTACTCGCGCTGATCTGCTGAACACAGCACAGCGCGCCACCACGACTGCCCGGAGCCTTTTGGTTCCGGGCAGTCGTGTATTCACGGCACGCCGCGCCATCTCGCATATTGCGACTGACCCATTAAACTAGTCCCTGGTAAGTGCGGGTACGCACGAGTAGGTGTCGCGTCGGGCTCAATAGCAGGGCGACGCACGGGCAATATCTGAAAGGCCTTGGATTGAAGACGGCAGAGATCAAACAACGCTGGTTGGACTACTTCGAAGCGAACGGGCACACCGTGGTCCCCTCGGCGTCGGTGATCAGCTCCGATCCGTCCATCCTGTTCAACATCGCGGGAATGGTGCAGTTCATTCCCTACCTCACCGGTCGTGAGCCGGCGCCGTTCAACCGTGCCACCAGCGTGCAGAAGTGCGTGCGCACCGGAGACATCGAAGAGGTCGGCAAGACGACCCGCCATGGCACCTTCTTCCAGATGAACGGCAACTTCTCGTTCGGCGACTACTTCAAGCGCGACGCCATCAAGTTCGCCTGGGGGCTGCTGACGAACCCCGTCGCCGAGGGCGGACTGGGCTTCGACCCGGAACTGCTGTGGGCGACGGTGCACGAGGACGATTCCGAAACCATCGACATGTGGCTCGAAGAGACTTCCATTCCCCGTGAGCGCGTCCAGCTGCGTGACAACGAAGACAACTTCTGGCACACCGGACAGCCCGGTCCCGGCGGCTACTGCTCCGAGATCTACTTCGACCGCGGCCCCGACTACGGTGTCGAGGGCGGGCCTGTGGCCGACGAAGACCGCTACATCGAGATCTGGAACCTCGTGTTCATGGAGTTCGAACTCTCCGAGGTCCGTTCGAAGGTCGATTTCGACATCGCCGGCGACCTGCCCGCGAAGAACATCGATACCGGAATGGGACTCGAACGTGTGGCCTTCCTGCTCCAGGGCGTGGAGAACATGTACGAGATCGACGAGGTCTTCCCCGTCATCGAGGCCGCCAGCCGACTGGCCGGTCGGGCCTACGGCGAGGACGAGCACGCCGATGTGCAGCTGCGCGTCGTCGCCGACCACGTCCGCTCGGCCCTGATCATCATCGGCGACGGAGTGCGCCCCGGCAACGAAGGCCGCGGCTACATCCTCCGCCGCCTGCTCCGCCGCGCCGTGCGAGCCATGCGCCTGCTCGGCGTCAAGGAAGAAGTCCTGCCCGAGCTGCTGCCTGTGTCCATGCAGGCCATGAAGCTGTCCTACCCGGAACTCGAAACCGACTTCGACCGAATCTCCCGGGTCGCCTTCGCCGAGGAGAAGGCGTTCCTGCGGACCCTCGAATCCGGCACCCAGCTGTTCGCCAATGCCGCACAGTCGCTGAGCGGTGACGACAAGACCATCAGCGGAGACATCGCCTTCGCCCTCCACGACACCCATGGTTTTCCCATCGACCTCACCCTCGAAATGGCATCCGAGGCCGGACTGAACGTCGACGAGTCCGGGTTCCGTGAGCTGATGAGCGAGCAGCGCACCCGCGCGAAGGCCGATGCCAAGGCGAAGAAGGGCGGCGGCCACGCCGACCTGTCGGCTTATTCGGCCCTGCTCGACGAAGGCACCAGCGAATTCGTCGGCTATGACCGACTCGAGGCCGACTCCCGCGTGCGCGGCATCGTCGTCGACGGCGTCGCCACCGAGGTGCTCACCACCGGCCAGATTGGCGACGTCGTTCTCGACCTCACCCCGTTCTACGCCGAGTCCGGCGGTCAGCGCGCCGATGTCGGCCTCATCTCCGGCCACGGCTTCACCGCCCGCGTCAGCGACGTGCAGAACCCGGTCAAAGGTCTGCCGGCCCACCGGGTCGAGGTCGTCGACGGTGAGCTGCGCGTCGGTGACGAAGTGCTCGCCGCCGTCGACCACGACCACCGGTTCCAAGGTGCCCAGGCCCACACCGCCACCCATCTCGTCCACGCTGCGCTGCGCGAGATCCTCGGCAGCCACGCCGTGCAGGCCGGCTCGCTCAACCAGCCCGGATACATGCGCTTCGACTACTCGTTCCCCGAAGCCCCGAGCCCCCAGATGCGATCCGAGATCGAAGAGGTTGCGAACCTCGCGGTACGCTCGAACTACGAAGTCGGCACCGAATACATGTCCTTCGACGACGCGAAGAAGTCCGGGGCCATGGCGCTCTTCGGCGAGAAGTATCCGAACGTCGTGCGCGTCGTCGACATCGGCGGACCCTTCTCCCGCGAACTCTGCGGCGGCACCCACGTCGGCGCATCCGCCGAAGTCGGCCCGATCTCCGTGCTCTCCGAAGCCTCCGTCGGCTCCGGAGTCCGGCGCATCGAAGCTGCTGTCGGCATGGACGCCTTCCGGTCGCTGGCCGCCGAGCGAACCATCGTGTCCTCGCTCTCGGAGATGCTCAAGGTCCCCGGTACCGATGTCACCTCACGCGTGTCCGACCTGATGAGCCGGCTCAAGGACGCAGAGAAGGAGATCGCCCGACTCAATGCTCAGCAGCTGCTGGCCTCGGCCGGGAAGTTCCTCGACGAAGCGCAGATCGTGGGCCAGACCCTCTTCGTTCAGGCCGAGCTCGGCGACATCGCCAATGCCGGAGACATCCGCACGCTGGTCACCGACCTGCGCAACCGCGTCTCCGACCGTCAGGCCGTGATCGTCGGCATCGGCGTCAGCAACGGAAAGCCCGTCGTCGTCATCGCCACTACCGAGGCGGCTCGTTCCGTGGGACTGCAGGCCGGCAAGCTCGTGTCGCTGGCCTGCGGCGAACTCGGCGGCGGAGGCGGCGGCAAGCCCGACCTCGCTCAGGGCGGGGGCAGCAACCCTGCGGCGATCCCGTCTGCCATCGCGGCGGTCAAGGCAGCCATCCAGTGAGTTTCCGCCGAGGTCGCCGGCTGGGTCTCGATATCGGTTCCGTGCGGATCGGTGTAGCCTCCAGCGATCCCGGCGGGATTCTGGCCACTCCGCTCACCGTCGTCCGTCGCAGTGACGAACCGGCGGCGCTGAGGCAGCTGCGCGACATCGTCGACGAATACGAACCCATCGAACTCCTGGTGGGGGACCCGAAGTCCCTCGACGGAGCCGCCCGGGCCGCAGCCACCTCGGCGTTGGAATTCGCCCGTCGGATCGCCAAAGCCACCGGCACTTCGGTCCGGCTCGTCGACGAACGATTCAGCACGGTCGAGGCTCACCATGCCCTCGCTGCGGCTGGGAAGTCATCACGCCAGCGACGTGAGATCGTCGACGCCCAAGCCGCCGTGATCATCCTCCAGAATGCCCTCGAGTACGAACACAACACCGGTGTTCCCGCCGGTCGTGAGATGCCCGACGAGGAGAACGACGAATGATTCCCATCACCGAAGAGTTCTCGTCCGACGAAGGACTGACCCGCGCAGAAGTCCGCGCGAAGAAGCGGCGCAGGATGATGCGCCGGCGTCGGACGACGACGATCGTGATCATCTGCATCCTCGTCTTCGGCATCGGGGGATTCTTCGGCGTGCGTGCCGCCGGGGGAGTCTTCGACGACTTGTTCGGACCCAAAGGCGACTACGAGGGCCAGGGCACGAACGAGGTCTCGATCGAGATCGCTCCCGGGTCCTCGGCCCGCACTGTCGCCAACCAGCTCGTCGAAGCCGGAGTGATCATGAACTCCGAACCCTTCCTCGACGAGGTCGAACGCCGTGACGCGACCATCCAGGCCGGAACCTGGACGATGCGGGAGAAGATGAGCTCGAAGGCCGCTGTCGAAGCGCTCATCCATCCCATCGCCCCGCCGAAGATCACGGTCGCCGAAGGCAAACAGGTCGAAGAGATCAAGTCGATCATGATCGAATCGGGGATGAACACCGATGAGGTCGACAAGGCCATCGATGACAAGACCCCGCAGGACTACGGGCTCGATATCGATGCCCCGAGCCTCGAAGGCTACCTGTACCCGGCGACGTACGAACTGAACAAGCAGAAGACCGCCGAGGATGTCGTCCAGGAGATGGTCGACAAGACCGAGACCGAACTCGACGAACTGGGAATCGAGAGCAAAGACGCCAACCGCATCCTCACCTTGGCCAGCCTCGTGGAGAAGGAGTCTCCGGGCGACCCCGAAGTGCGCTCGAAGGTGGCCAGGTCCTTCCTCAACCGCATCTCCGACAAATCGCAGACCGGGGGACTGCTCCAATCGGATGCGACCGTGGCCTATATCCACGGAGCACGCTCCGACCTGACGACGACGAAGAAGGAACGCCAGTCGGACTCGCCGTACAACACCTACAAGAAGAAGGGGCTGCCTCCCGGCCCCATCAACTCGCCGAGCAAGGGCGCTGTCGAGGCAGCGCTCAATCCCGCCGACGGCGATTGGCAGTTCTTCGTCGCGACGAACCCGGACACGGGCGAGACGAAGTTCGCCGACAACTACGAGGACCACAAGAAGAACGTCGAGATCTACCGCAAGTGGCTGCGTGAGCACCGCAAGGACAACGGATAGCCAGTGAGGATCCTCGCCGCAGTGCTCGGTTCCCCGATCGCACATTCGAAATCCCCGCTGCTCCACCGCGCCGCCTTTGCGGCTCTCGGCATGGAGTCGAGCGAATACTCCCGGTTCGAGCTCGAAGCTGCTGAGCTCGAAGGCTTCCTCGACTCCCATCCCGACCACATCGGGTTCTCACTGACGATGCCGCTGAAGGACCGACTCGTCACCCTGGCCGCCGAACGCGGGTGGAGTGTCGACGAGACGGCGGCACTGACTGCGGCCGGCAATACCCTCGTCCGCGGCAAGGACCAGGTGCGGGTGGCGAACACCGATGTCCGCGGAATCGTGCGCGCCATCGCCCCGCACATGGAATCGGATCCGTCCGCGGCCGATGGTGCGGGAGCCGGACGGGCGACGATCCTCGGCGCCGGGGCCACGGCCGCCTCGGCGCTGGTGGCCTGCCGCGATCTCGGGATCACTCACGTCGACTTCCGCGTCCGCAACCCCGACCGTGCACGCCGGGTCCTCGACCTGGCCGAGCGGATCGGACTGACTGCCTCGGTGGGGGACCTGGTCCGGGTCGCGCCGTCGGCGATCGTCATCTCCACCCTCCCCGCCGAGGCGGCCCCGAACCCGATCTGGGAGGCACCGGTCCCCGGTGGGGTCGTCCTCGACGTCGCCTACGCCGCGGAGTCGGTGTTCCTCACCGCGGCCGCAGCGCATGGCCTGCACCCCGTCGACGGCACGGCGATGCTCGTCGAACAGGCTGTCGCCCAGTTCGAGATGTTCCTCGCCGCCGCCGAGGTCGACGACTCAGCGATGATTGCGAACCTGCCCTCGTCGGAGAACCTGCCTGCAGGTGATGACCTGACCGCGCGGGTCGCAGCGGCCATGTACGCAGCGCTCGAGGGCCCGCCCGCCCGGGCTCAGGACTGAACCGGGGATCGCGATGGACACCGGAGTGCTGCACGGGTTGACCATCGTCGTCACGGTTCTGGCCGCCCTTGCCTGCGGCCTCATGCTTGCCAAAACCCCGCGGGTCTGGCTCAACGACTCCGCACACCTGCAGCTGTGGCAGGACTCCAGCTGGGCGCGCGGACCGGGTCCAATGATGGTCGGGCTCGTCATCGCCGCAGCAGTCTCCGTCGCCTTCACTCTTGCGGTGCTCGCACCACTGGAGACCGGGTGGAGCGCCTATGCGCCGCTGAGCGGGAAGACATTCGACCCTGGGCAGCCGAACCCGGCCGATCGCATCGTCTCCGCACTGCTGCTGGGCCTCGTCTCCGGTGCCACACCGTTCCTCGTCACCGCGGATCTCAGCGTGCGCAGACTGCCCGATCGGGTCGTCATCCCTCTGACGCTGGTCGCGCTGGGACTCATCATCACAGGCTCCGTGCTCGGGGCGCTGCCGATGTGGATCTGGTCGTTCTTCACCGGACTCGTCGCCATCGCCTTCTTCGCCGCAATGCACCTGCTGGGTCGAGTGCTCCGGGCGCGGACGATGGGGCTCGGGGACGTCAAGCTCGCGTTCATCGTCTTCGCCGTGGCCGGTCTCTTCGACCCGTGGGCACCTGTCGTCGTGCTCGTGGTGATGATGCTCATCGCCGGAGTCTGGGCACTCATCGGAGCGGTGCGAGCCCGGCAGGTCCGCGGAGTGACGATCGCGTTCGGGCCCGCCATGCTATCCGGCATGTGGCTGGGGTCCGTATTCGCCCCGATCGTTTTGTAGAATCGGTGGAATGTTGAGATGGCTGACTGCAGGCGAATCCCACGGCGAAGCGCTGACCGGGATCATTGAGGGGCTTCCCGCCCATGTACCGATCACCAGGGACGATATTCGTGCGAGCCTGGCTCGCCGCCGACTCGGCTATGGCCGCGGCGCACGTATGAAGTTCGAAGCCGACGAGGTGCGTCTCCTCGGCGGCGTCCGACACGGACGGACCCTGGGCTCGCCGGTGGCGGTCGAGGTCGGCAATACCGAATGGCCGAAATGGGAGTCCGTGATGAGCCCAGACCCCGTCGACGCGTCCGAACTCGAAGGACTGGCGCGCAATGCCCCGCTGACCCGGCCGCGTCCGGGGCATGCCGATATCGTCGGTATGCAGAAGTACGGCTTCGACGAAGCCCGACCCGTGCTGGAGCGTGCCTCGGCGCGTGAGACCGCGATGCGCGTGGCACTGGGTACCGTGGCCGCGAAGTTCCTCGGCGAACTGGGCATCACCCTCGTCTCCCACACCGTGGCGATCGGCGGAGCCGAACACGCCCCCGATGCGCTGCCCGCACTGCCGACCGCAGCCGATGTCGAGGCTCTCGACGCCGATCCGGTCCGCTGCTTCGACGCGGAGCTGTCGGCGGCGATGGTCACGGAGATCGACGCGGCGAAGAAAGCCGGAGACACTCTCGGCGGAGTCGTCGAAGTCCTCGCCTACGACCTGCCGCCGGGGCTGGGCTCCCACGTGCACTGGGACCGTCGACTCGACTCCCGCCTGGCCGGTGCCCTCATGGGCATCCAGGCGATCAAGGGCGTCGAAGTCGGGGACGGATTCCTCACCACGAAGCGTCCCGGCTCCCAGGCCCATGACGAATTGGAAGTCGGACCCGACGGATTCCGCCGCACAAGCAACCGTGCCGGCGGCACCGAAGGCGGAATGTCCACCGGCGGTCCGCTGCGTGTGCGTGCGGGAATGAAGCCGATCGCCACGGTGCCGCGCGCCCTGGCGACCGTCGACGTCGAAACCGGAGAAGCCGCGAAGGCGAACCACCAGCGCTCCGACGTGTGCGCAGTGCCCGCCTCAGGTGTCGTCGCCGAGGCCATGGTGGCACTCGTGCTCGCCGAGGCCGTCGCAGAGAAATTCGGCGGAGACTCCGTTGCCGAGACGAAGCGGAACCTGGACGCCTATGTCGCGGCCATTCCGGAGAACCTCCGCATCGGACGATGAACCACACCCCGCTGCCCAAACCGGTTCCGCCCCTGGAACCGGTCCCCGCCGCGTTCTCGCGCATCGTGCTCTCCGGGCCGCCGGCAGCAGGGAAGTCGACGATCGGTCGGCTTCTCGCTGACCGGCTGGGCCTGCCGCTGACGGACACTGACGCGAACATCGTCGACAAGTACGGTGTCATCTCGGAGATCTTCGTCGAACGCGGCGAAGATCACTTCCGGCGCATCGAACGGGAGGTCGTGCGCAGGGCGCTGCGTCGACTGCTCGATCGGCCGGGCATCGTCTCCCTGGGCGGAGGCGCGATCCTCAATCCCGGTACCCGGGCACAGCTGAAGCATCCTGCTATCAAGGTCGTGCACATCGATATCGATGTCGACACAGTCGCCCAGAGGCTGACCGCTCCGCATCGGCCGCTGCTGCGCGGCGCCGGAACCCCGGTGGAGAACTGGCTGGCGCTGGTCAACGAACGCGAACCACTCTACGAACAGGTTGCGACCTTCCGCGTCCAGGCCTCCAATTCACCGCCGTCGACGGTGGTCAATCGGGTCGTCGACGTCCTCACCGGCCTGCGGCGTGCCGAGGAATACGCGAAGTACGCCAATTCCGAGGACGACGGCTCTCACCACGAGAGCTGAGTACAGCCCCGGCGGTGAGACGTCTGCGACCAAACTGGTCGGATGTTTCGCCGCCGAGTGCCTGTGAGGGCTAGGCTGGGTCCGGCCAGCGGAAACGGCGTCTCGGAACCGAGCACGCACCGGGCGACCGAGCCTTGAGAGAAGACGATGAACGATCAGGAAGACGGACGAATGAGCCTCACACGCATCAATGTGGACGCCGGCGGGAACTACCCCGTCCTCGTCGGCCAGGGACTGCTCGGCGAACTGCCCGAGCTGCTCGGAAACCGCGTCGAGAAGGTCCTCGTCATCCACCCACGCGCACTGCGCACCACCGGTGAGACCGTCCGTGACGACCTCGCCGCCGCCGGTTTCGAGGCCGTGGCCGCGGAGATTCCCGACGCCGAAGAGGCCAAGCACGTCCAGGTCGCCGCATTCTGCTGGCAGGTCCTCGGCCAATCCGATTTCACCCGTACCGATGCCATCATCACCGTCGGCGGGGGAGCGGTGAGCGACCTCGGCGGATTCGTCGCCGCCACCTGGCTGCGCGGAATCAAGGTCATCCACATCCCCACCACCGTCCTCGGCATGGTCGATGCCTCTGTCGGCGGTAAGACCGGAATCAACACCGCCGAAGGCAAGAACCTCGTCGGCTCCTTCCACGCTCCCGCCGGAGTCCTCGTCGACCTGGACACGCTCGGGACCCTGCCGGAGAACGAACTGTTCACCGGACTCGCCGAGGTGGTCAAGACCGGATTCATCGCCGACCCCGCGATCCTCGATCTGGTGTCGAACCATTCGAAGGACGAGATCGGCGATGTGCACGGCCCCGTGCTGCGCGAACTCATCGAACGCTCCATCCGAGTCAAGGCGGAAGTCGTCTCCGGCGACTTCAAGGAGTCCGGACGTCGGGAGATCCTCAACTACGGCCACACCCTCGGCCATGCGATCGAGCACAAGGAGCGCTACCAGTGGCGCCATGGTGCCGCCGTGTCGGTGGGCATGGTCTTCGCCGCCGAGGTGGCTTCGATGATCAAGAGCCTGCCCTATGAGGTCGTCGACCTCCATCGCGAACTGCTCGGCAAGCTCGGACTGCCCGTCGGCTACCGCTCCGATGTGTGGCCGCAGCTGCTGGACACGATGAAGAGGGACAAGAAAGCGCGCGGAGCGATGCTGCGGATGGTGCTGCTCAGCGATATCGGCGAACCCAGCACCGTCGAGATCCCCGATGCCTCCATCCTCTTCACGGCCTACCAGGAGATCGGCGAGGATTCGCCGACGGTTCCGCTCGGCATCGGCATCGGCCTCAACTGACCCCGCCCGGATGGAAGGCTCCCGCCGGGCTTGCTAGAATTGCCCAGTGGCGCGTTCGTCGACCCCGCACCTCGGGGCAGTGAGGCGCGCTTTGCCGACTGCGATCACCATTCGGTGATCATGACTGAACCGAAGAAGGACGAATTAGTGGCGACAACGAACGACCTGAAGAACGGCCTTGTGCTCAACCTCGACAACCAGCTGTGGCAGGTGCTCGAATTCCAGCACGTCAAGCCTGGAAAAGGACCGGCCTTCGTCCGCACCAAGCTGAAGAACGTCATCTCGGGCAAGATCATCGACAAGACCTTCAACGCCGGCACCAAGGTCGAGACCGCGAACGTCGACCGCCGCGATATGCAGTACCTCTACCATGACGGCACCGACTACGTATTCATGGACGCGAAGGACTACGACCAGGTCAACATCTCCGCAGAACTCGTCGGCGATGCCGCGAACTACATGCTCGAGAACCAGGACCTGCAGATCTCCTTCCACGAAGGCACCCCGCTCTCGGTTGAGCTGCCGCCGTCGGTGGAACTGACCATCACCCACACCGAACCCGGGCTCCAGGGCGACCGTTCGACCGGCGGCTCGAAGCCTGCGACTCTGGAGACCGGCTACGAGATCCAGGTGCCCCTGTTCCTCGAAGAGGGCGTCAAGGTCAAGGTCGACACCCGCAGCGGCGACTACCTCGGTCGCGTCAAGTAAGTGGCATCGGCACGTACCCGAGCTCGTCGCCGGGCTCTTGAGCTGCTCTTCGAAGCAGGCCAGCGTCGGCTGGCCATGGACGAACTCGTCACCATGCGGTCGAACGATCCCGACTATCCGATGAAGGAATACGCGGTCGAGATCGTCAAGGGCATCACCGAGAAGCAGGCGGAGATCGACGAGATCATCTCCACCTATGCCGAAGGCTGGACCCTCGACCGGATGCCTGCCGTCGACCGGTCTCTGCTCGAGATCGGAACCTGGGAGATGCTGTACAACGACGAGGTCCCCGACAAGGTGGCCATCGACGAAGCAGTGTCCCTGGCCAGACAGTTCTCCACAGATGATTCTCCCGGTTTCGTCTCGGGGCTGCTCTCGCGCATCCTCGACGTCAAACCGACACTCATCTGAGCCGGCGGGTCCGGATTCCGGACCCGCCTGCCGGTGGGCATCCCACCGGGTCTACAATCGAATCGAACCACTCCTTTAACCACCGTCCAGAGAGGCGGAGAAGGGGAAATATGACACAGCGAACAGTGCTGGACGCCCCCGATATCTCGCGGGCGATCACCCGCATCGCTCACGAGATCATCGAATCCAACAAGGGCAGCGACGACCTCGTGCTCTTAGGAATTCCACGCCGCGGCGTCCCGCTCGCCCATCGCCTCGCCGAGGCGATCGCCTCCATCTCCGGGCAGCCGGAGACCGCAGCCGAACTCGCCGGCAGCCTTGACATCACGATGTACCGCGACGATCTGCGCGGCGGCTCCTACCGGGCGCCCGAACCCACCTCCATCCCGGCAGCGGGGATCGATGCGAAGACCGTCGTCCTCGTCGACGATGTGCTCTTCTCCGGACGCACCATCCGAGCCGCCCTCGACGCCCTCGCCGATGTCGGTCGCCCTGCCAAGGTCCGCCTCGCCGTCCTCGTCGACCGCGGCCACAGGGATCTGCCGATCCGGGCCGACCATGTGGGTAAGAACCTGCCGACGTCGAGCAGCGAACGCGTCAACGTCTCCCTGACCGAAATCGACGGAGACGACTCCGTGAGCATCTCGGGAGGCCGCGAATGAAGCATCTGCTCGACACTGCGACGCTCAGCCGAGAAGACGCCATCGGCATCCTCGACATCGCCGAGGAGATGACTCTCGTCTCCGAACGCGAAGTCAAGAAGCTGCCCGTGCTGCGCGGACGCACAGTGGTCAACCTGTTCTTCGAGGATTCCACTCGCACCCGACTGTCCTTCGAAGCCGCAGCCAAACGGCTCTCGGCCGATGTACTCAACTTCTCCGCGAAGGGATCGTCCGTATCGAAGGGGGAGAGCCTCCAGGACACCATCCAGACGATCTCGGCCATGGGCGCCGACGCCATCGTCGTCCGCCACTCGGGCGCCGGCACCGCACACCGCCTGGCCCACACCGGATGGATCGACGTCCCCGTCGTCAACGCCGGCGACGGCACCCACGAACACCCCACCCAGGCTCTGCTCGACGCATTCACCCTGCGCCGGGCACTGGCCGGAGTCCCCGCCTCGGGGCCGGTGGCCGGGGGGCCGCGAGGTCAGGGACTGGATGGCGCGAAGGTCGCCATCGTCGGAGATATCCTGCATTCCCGGGTGGCGCGGTCGAACGTCCACCTGCTCGCCGGCCTCGGCGCGGACGTCCACCTCATCGCCCCGCCCACCCTGTTGCCATGGGGAGTCGAGGACTGGCCGGTGACCGTCCACTTCGACTTCGATTCGGCCCTGAGCGCCGAGGACTTCGCAGCCGTGATGATGCTGCGGGTCCAGCACGAGAGGATGCAGGAGTCCTTCTTCCCCAATGAACGCGAATACGCCCGTCTGTGGGGACTGAGTGCGGCCCGACTGGCCAAGCTGCCGGAGTCGACCTTCATCATGCACCCGGGTCCCATGAACCGCGGTTTCGAGATCTCCGCTGCCGCAGCGGATTCACCCCGCGCCCTCGTCCTCGACCAAGTCGAGAACGGAGTGAGCGTGCGCATGGCGGTCCTCTACCGTCTGCTGACCGGTCAGGAGGAGACCAATGACTGATTACCTCATCCGCGGAGCCGACGTCCTCGGGCGCGGAGTCGCCGATATCGCGATCCAGGGAGGACGCATCGTCGATCCCGAGCTGCTGAGCACCGGCGATCACGAAACCGTCGAGGCGGCAGGCCTCGTGGCGCTGCCCGGACTCGTCGACATGCACACCCACCTGCGCGAACCGGGCAAGGAAGACGCCGAGACGGTGCTCACCGGATCACAGTCGGCGGCGTCGGGCGGATTCACCTGCGTCCACGCCATGGCCAACACCGCACCCGTGGCCGACACCGCAGGAGTCGTCGAACAGGTCCACCGCCTCGGCCGCGCCGCCGGTTTCACCGAAGTCGTGCCCGTCGGCGCCGTGACCTCCGGTCTCGAAGGCCGGCAGCTCGCTGAACTTGGGGCGATGGCACGCTCGGGTGCCCGCGTGCGGATGTTCTCTGACGACGGTATCTGCGTCTCCGATCCGCTGCTCATGCGCCGCGCCCTCGAATATGTCAAGACCTTCGACGGGATCATCGCCCAGCACGCACAGGAACCGCGCCTGACCGAAGGCGCACAGATGAACGAGGGAGCGGTCTCGGCCGAACTCGGACTGCCCGGCTGGCCCGCCGTCGCCGAGGAATCGATCATCGCTCGCGATGTGCTCCTGGCCGAACACGTCGGATCCCGGCTGCACGTCTGCCACGTCTCCACTGCCGGCAGCGTCGACCTCATCCGCTGGGCAAAGGCCCGGGGAGTCGCCGTGACCGCCGAGGTGACGCCGCACCACCTTATGCTCACCGACGAACTCGTGCGCACCTTCGACCCCGTGTACAAGGTCAACCCGCCGCTGCGCACGGATAGGGACGTGCAGGCGCTGCGGGCTGCCCTGGCGGACGGCACGATCGACGTCGTCGGCACCGACCACGCCCCGCACACCTCCGAACACAAATGCAGCGAATGGACCGCCGCGGCCATGGGCATGGTCGGCATGGAATCCGCGCTGTCCATCGTGGTCGCAGCCATGGCGGACCACGACTTCGACTTCGGCGATGTGGCCCGCGTGATGTCGTCGGCCCCGGCCCGCATCACTGGCGCCTCCGGGCACGGCAGCCTCGAGATCGGGGCCAGCGCGAACATCGTCCTCGTCGACTCGGCCGCACCGCACCGCATCGAACCCGCCGACCACGCCACGAAGGGGCGCAACAACCCCTTCGCCGGCGTCGAGGTGACCGCGAAGGTCACCGACACCTTCTTCTACGGCCACCGGGTCTTGGCCGCAGGGGCACTCACCACACCCCACCCGGCAGGAGCAACATGGACACAACAGTAGGCACACTCATCGTCGCCGCAGTCATCCTCCTCGTGATCGTCGCGATCGCGTGGGGATGGAGCCGACGCAAACAGGCCCAGTCAGAGGTCGCCTCCCCGCCGAAGCCCCATATCGGCATCAAATCCGTGTCCGAACCCGTCGAAGGCTCCTACGTGTCGACCACGAAGGCCGGCCATCCGCTCGAACGTGTCGCCGTCCACGGTCTGGGCATCCGCACCACCGGGGAACTCGTCGTCACCGACGGGGGAGTGATCATGGACCTGGCCGGACGAGAGGACTTCCTCATCCCTCGCCGCGACATCGTCTCCGTGGACACCACGAACGGGATGATCGGGAAATTCGTCGAACGCGGAGGCATCATCCGCATCACCTGGCACCTCGGCGACACCCTCGTCGACACGGGCTTCCGCGCCCGCTACGCCGCATCCACCACCCCCACCGTCGACCGCATCCGCGAAATGATCGAAGAGGCACAATGAGCTTTTCCACCACCCCCGCTGTCCTCGTCCTCGAAGACGGCCGGACCTTCCACGGATCCGCCTACGGACACCTCGGCGAGACCACCGGTGAGGCCGTATTCGTCACCGCTATGTCCGGCTATCAGGAGACGCTGACCGACCCGTCGTATCACCGACAGATCATCATCCAGGCCGCGCCGCACATCGGCAACACCGGCATCAACCGCACCGATGACGAGTCCGCCCAGATCTGGGCCGCCGGCTACGTCGTCCGCGACGCGTCCCGGATCTCGTCGAACTGGCGATCCGAAGGCGACCTCGTCGACTGGCTGACCGAGTCCGGCATCGTCGGCATCTCCGACGTCGATACCCGAGCCCTGACCCGACACCTGCGAGACAAGGGCGCCATGCGCGTGGGCATCTTCTCCGGACCCGCCGCCGAGGCGTCCGAGTCCGAACTGCTCGCCCGAGTCCAGGCCTCCCCGCAGATGGCCGGAGCCAACCTCGTGGACGAAGTCTCGATCACCGAGCCCACGCTCATCCCCGCGAAGGGGGAGAGGAAGTTCTGCGTCGCCGCCGTCGACCTCGGCATCAAATCGATGACACCCGAACGACTGAGCGAACGCGGAATCGACGTCCATCTGCTGCCGTCGACGATCAGCTTCGACGAGATCCGAGCCCTCGGCGTCGACGGAGTATTCTTCTCCAACGGCCCCGGCGACCCCGCCACCGCAGACGACCAGGTCGAACTGCTGCGTGCCGTCCTCGACGCGGGGCTGCCGTTCTTCGGCATCTGCTTCGGCAACCAGCTGCTCGGTCGGGCGCTGGGATTCGGCACCTATAAGCTGCCCTTCGGCCACCGCGGCATCAATGTGCCCGTAATGGATCGGACCACAGACAAGGTCGAGATCACCTCGCAGAACCACGGCTTCGCCGTCGACGCACCGCTGACGGGCGAGACCGTCGCCCCGCACAAGGCCGACTACGGCCGGGTGACCGTCTCCCATGTGTGCCTCAACGACGATGTCGTCGAGGGACTCGCCTGCCTCGACATTCCCGCCTTCTCCGTCCAATTCCACCCCGAGGCTGCGGCCGGCCCGCACGATTCGAGCTACCTGTTCGATCGCTTCGTCGACCTCATGTCCGCTTCCCAGGCCGATTCGGCTGTTCAGGCCTAAGGAGAACACCCAATGCCACTGAGACAAGACCTCAAATCCGTCCTCGTCATCGGCTCCGGCCCCATCGTCATCGGTCAGGCCTGCGAATTCGACTATTCGGGAACCCAGGCCTGCCGTGTGCTGCGCTCCGAGGGCCTGCGCGTCATCCTCATCAACTCGAACCCGGCGACGATCATGACCGACCCGGACATCGCCGATGCGACCTACGTCGAACCCATCGATCCGGAGATCATCGAGACGATCATCGAGAAGGAGCGCCCCGATGCGCTCCTGCCGACCCTCGGTGGACAGACCGCCCTCAACGCGGCCATTGCGCTGCACGATGCCGGAGTGCTCGAGAAGTACGGCGTCGAACTCATCGGCGCCGACGTCGATGCCATCCAACGCGGTGAGGACCGGCAGAAGTTCAAGGACATCGCCGAGGCCTGCGGCGCCGAGGTGGCCAGGTCCGCCATCTGCCACACCCTCGACGAAGCCCTGGCCGCCGCTGAGGAGCTCAGCTACCCGGTCGTCGTCCGTCCCTCGTTCACCATGGGCGGCCTCGGTTCGGGAATGGCCTACGACGAAGCCGATCTGCGCCGCATCGCCGGCGCCGGCCTGTCCGATTCCATCACCCACGAGGTGCTGCTCGAGGAATCGATCCTCGGGTGGAAGGAATACGAACTCGAGCTCATGCGCGACAACAAGGACAATGTCGTCGTTGTGTGCTCGATCGAGAACGTCGACCCCGTCGGCGTGCACACCGGTGATTCGATCACCGTGGCCCCGGCGCTGACTCTGACCGACCGAGAATACCAGTCGATGCGCGATATCGGCATCGCCATCATCCGCGCCGTCGGCGTGGACACCGGCGGCTGCAACATCCAATTCGCCGTCGACCCGAAGTCCGGACGCATCATCACCATCGAGATGAACCCGCGTGTGTCCCGCTCCTCCGCGCTGGCGTCGAAGGCCACGGGCTTCCCGATCGCGAAGATGGCCGCGAAACTCGCCGTCGGCTACTCGCTCGACGAGATCCCCAACGACATCACGAAGGTCACCCCGGCCAGCTTCGAACCGACCCTGGACTATGTGGTCGTGAAGATCCCGCGCTTCACCTTCGAGAAGTTCCCGGCCGCGGATCCGACCCTGACGACGACGATGAAATCCGTCGGCGAAGTCATGGCCCTGGGGCGCAACTTCACCACTGCGCTGCAGAAGGCCATGCGCTCACTCGAGCAGAAAGACGCATCCTTCAGCTGGGCCGACCTGCCCGACGTCTCCGACGACGACGTTCGCGAATCCGTGCTCGAAGCCATCTCGCACGCCACCGCAGACCGCATCCATTCGGTCCAACGCGGACTCGCCGCCGGGCTCAGTGCGGAAGAGGTCTTCGACGCCTGCGAGATCGACCCCTGGTACCTCGACCAGATCCAGCTCATCAACGAGGTGGCCGCCTACATCCGCGATGCCGACGAACTCGACGAACAGGTCCTGCGGGTCGCGAAGAACCACGGCTTCTCCGATGACCAGATCGCGGCCCTGCGTGTCCTCGACACCGGTGTCGTCACCGGCATCCGCCACGCCCTGCGCGTGCGCCCGGTGTTCAAGACCGTCGATACCTGCGCCGGCGAATTCGAAGCCAAGACCCCGTACCACTACTCGTCCTACGATGCCGAGACCGAGGTCATGCCGCGCGATCGTCCGGCCGTGATCATCCTCGGCTCCGGACCGAACCGGATCGGACAGGGCATCGAGTTCGACTATTCGTGCGTCCACGCCACAATGGCGATCGGCTCGGCCGGGTACGAGACGATCATGGTCAATTGCAACCCGGAGACCGTGTCGACCGACTACGACACCGCTGATCGCCTGTACTTCGAACCGCTGACGTTCGAAGACGTCATGGAGGTCTACCATGCCGAGCTCGCCGCCGGCGAGGTCCTCGGCGTCGTGTGCACCCTCGGCGGGCAGACCCCCCTGGGCCTGGCCGACAAGCTCAAGGCCGCAGGCGTGCCGGTGCTCGGCACCCAGCCCGAAGCCATCGACCTGGCCGAGGACCGCGGAGAGTTCGGCACCGTTCTCGACCGGGCCGGACTCACCGCACCCAAGCACGGCACAGCAGTGACCGCTGCGGAAGCCGCAGCGATCGCCGAGAACATCGGCTATCCGGTGCTCGTGCGTCCTTCCTACGTCCTCGGCGGACGCGGAATGCAGATCGTCTACGACCGCACCCAGCTGCTCGACTATATGGCCAGCGCCACGGAGATCTCGACGGACCGTCCCGTCCTCGTCGACCGGTTCCTCGAAGACGCCATCGAGATCGACGTCGATGCGCTCTTCGACGGCAACGAGGTCTACATCGGCGGAATCATGGAGCACATCGAGGAGGCTGGAATCCACTCCGGTGACTCCGCCTGCGTGCTGCCCTCGCTGACCCTGGGCGAAGACGTGCTCGAGCGTGTCCGCCAGGGTACGAAGGCCATCGCCGAGGGTGTGGGTGTGCGCGGACTGCTCAACATCCAGTTCGCCATCGCCGCCGATGTCCTCCACGTCATCGAAGCGAACCCGAGGGCCTCGCGGACCGTGCCGTTCGTCTCGAAGGCCACGTCGACCCAGTTGGCCAAGGCCGCGGCTCTCATCGCAGTGGGCCGTACGATCGACGATCTGCGCGGTGACCTGCTGGCCACGGAAGGTGATGGCTCGACCCTGCCGCTCGATCATCCGATCGCCGTTAAGGAAGCCGTCCTGCCGTTCCGTCGGTTCACCACTGTCGAAGGCAAGATCGTCGACTCGATCCTCGGACCCGAGATGCGCTCGACCGGCGAGGTCATGGGCATCGACCACAACTTCCCGACCGCCTTCGCGAAGGGACTGCTCGGAGCATCCGTGAAGCTGCCGACCTCGGGCACGGTCTTCGTATCGGTGGCCGATCGGGACAAACGCGCGATGGTGCTGCCAGTCAAGGAACTCGTCGACATGGGCTTCGACGTCGTCGCGACCACCGGCACAGCGGCAGTGCTCTCCCGCTACGGGATCAAGACCACGCAGGTGCACAAGCACTTCGAAGCCGACGCCGAGGACCGCACGGTCATCGACTACCTCACCGCAGGTACCATCGACATGGTCATCAACGTGCCCTCGGGTCGACAGGAACGCGCCGATGGATATGAGATCCGAGCGGCCGCGACCGCGAACTCCGTGCCGTTGATCACGACGTTGGCCGAATTCGCCGCCGCAGTGACCTCCCTCGAGGTCATCCGGGACTCGAAGTTCGACGTGCGCAGCCTGCAGGACTGGAGCGCCTGATGTTCGGCACCCGACTGGCAGTCGCCATGGACGAGCACGGACCGCTGTGCGTGGGCATCGACCCGCACGAGCATCTGCTGGCCTCCTGGGGGCTGCCGGCCACCGCCGCAGGCGTCCGGGAGTTCGCCCTCCGCACGGTCTCCGAACTCAAGGGCTCGGTGGCCGCGGTGAAGCCGCAGTCGGCGTTCTTCGAACAGTACGGCTCCGCCGGAGTCGCCGCTCTGGAAGAGACCCTGGCCGCGGCCAGGGATGCGGGGCTGCTCACCGTTCTCGACATCAAACGCGGCGATATCGGGTCGACCATGGGTGCCTACGCGAAGGCCTACCTCGACCCCGCCTCGGCGCTGGCTGCGGACTCGATCACGGTCTCGCCCTACCTCGGGTTCGGGGCCCTGGAACCGGCGTTCGAACTTGCGGCCGCCCACGGCAAAGGCATATTCGTCCTTGCCCTGACCTCGAACCCGGAAGGTGCCGAGGTCCAGCACGCCGCGAGAGATGGTGATTCGGTGGCGGGCTCGATCGTGTCCCGCGTGCGGCAGCGCAATGCTCAGGCACTGGTTTCGGCCGATGGGCTCGGTCCCTTCGGACTCGTCGTCGGGGCGACCATCGGCACGGCCGCCCAAGACCTGGGATTCGATCCCAGCGACTGCGGGGGACCGATCCTCGCCCCGGGCGTCGGCGCACAGGGCGCCGGCAGGGCCGAGCTGCGTGCGGTCTTCGGCGACCGAGCCCTGGCTTCGGGACAGGTGCTCGCCACCGCGTCCCGGGCAGTGCTCGGTGCCGGGCCCGAGGGACTGGCCGACTCCGCAGCCGCGCTCAACCGCGCGCTGACGGCAGCGGACTGAGCCTGGGCTTCGGATCGCAGGACTGTCAGAGGCATCCGGATCCGACGGTCATCCGGATGGTGGATTCCGGCTCGCCACGCCATAAATTTCTGCTGATATCGCCTCTCGGCAGGGATTTTGTCTTAGACTGAGACAACTTCCCTACCTGCCCGTTCATGGTGACAGAGGAGACAAAGTGGCACTCGAACCGTTGACCCCGCAACAGCGTTCCGCTGCGTTGGACAAAGCGTTCAAGGCGCGTCAGGCACGAGCCGAAGTGAAGTCGGCGCTGAAGACCGGCGATACCGATCTCGCGGCCGTGCTCAAGAAGGCAGCAGGCGACGAAGCACTGGCGAAGATGCGCGTGCTCGATCTGCTCAGGGCTCTGCCCGGAGTCGGCGACCGGCGAGCCGAAGCCGCCATGGAAGAGGTCGGCATCGCCACCTCTCGGCGGATCAAGGGTCTCGGCGTGCACCAGAAGTCCGCCTTGTTGGAGAAATATTCCTGAGTGTGACAACCTCAGATCTGTGAACAATCGACTCACCGTCCTCGCGGGTCCGACCGCCGTCGGAAAAGGCACCATCAGCACCTATATTCGGCAGAACCACCCCGAGGTCTGGTTCTCAGTGTCGGCCACTACCAGGCCCAGACGTCCCGGTGAGATCGATGGTGTTCATTATCACTTCCTGACCGACGACGCCTTCGACGCACTCATCGCCGAGGATCGACTGCTCGAATACGCGGTCGTCCACGGACGCCACCGCTACGGCACACCCTCGGCTCCTGTGGAGGAGAAGCTCGACGAGGGAATTCCGGCGCTGCTCGAGATCGATCTGCAGGGTGCGCGCCAGGTGAAAGAGAAGATGCCCGACGCCCGCTTCGTCTTCCTCGCCCCGCCCAGCTGGGAGGAGCTCGTGTCCCGGTTGACCGGTCGGGGCACCGAAACCGAGGAGGAGCAGCAGCGGCGTCTGATCACCGCCGAACGTGAATTGGCCGCCGAATCGGAGTTCGACGTGACCATCGTGAACGACCACGTTCGCACTGCGGCCGAAGAACTCCTATCATTGATGGGTATATCCACTTCCGATTAGATGGGAATCTCCTTGCCCGCACAGCCTGAAGGCATCACTAATCCTCCGATCGACGATCTGCTGGGCGTGACCGGTTCGAAGTACGAACTGGTCTCGATCGCGGCAAAGCGCGCCCGTCAGATCAATTCGTACTACGCCCAGCTGCAGGAGGGACTGCTCGAGAACGTCGGTCCGCTCGTCACGCCCGGCACCAACGAGAAGCCTCTGTCGATCGCTCTGCGTGAGGTCAACGAGTCGAAGATCGTCGCCCGCGAGGTCTCCGAAGCCGACTTCATCCAGGCCGCACCCGAGGCCGAAGCCACCGCTCCTGTGAGCAACGACGGCGCGATCGACTTCAGCGACCAGTGAGAATCGTACTCGGCGTCGCCGGTGGGATCGCCGCGTATAAGGCGGCACACATCATCCGGCGACTCCGGGAGCTCGAACACAGCGTCAAGGTCGTCCCGACGGCCAACGCGCTGAAGTTCATCGGTGCCCCCACCCTCGAGGCCCTGTCCGGCCAGACGGTGACCACCGACGTCTTCGACGAGGTCGACACCGTCAACCATGTCCGGATCGGGCAGGCGGCCGAACTCGTCATCATCGCCCCCGCAACCGCCGACCTCATCGCGAAGATCGCCGCCGGACGGGCCGACGATCTGCTCACCGCCTCCGTGCTCACCACCACCGCCGAGGTGGTCGTGGCTCCGGCCATGCACACGGAGATGTGGCTCAATCCCGCCACCGTGGCCAACATCGCGACCCTGCGCTCCCGCGGCATCCACGTCCTCGACCCCGCAGTCGGGCGTCTCACCGGCCCCGATTCCGGTCCCGGACGTCTGCCGGAACCCGAAGACATCGTCGACTACGCACTCTCGGTCAAGAACGGCGCAGCCGGTGATCCGACAGCCGCGGCCACCTTTGCTCGCGGTGACCTGGAGGGTCGCCACATCGTCATCAGCGCCGGCGGCACCCGGGAGCCGCTCGACCCAGTGCGGTTCCTCGGCAACCGCTCCTCGGGGAAGCAGGGCATCGCCCTCGCCAAGGCCGCTCATGCCGCAGGCGCGCACGTCGAGCTCGTCGCCGCGAACATCGATACCGGTCTGCTGTCAGTGCTGCCCGCCGACATCACGATCACGCCGGTCGAATCCACTCTCGAGCTGCAGGAAGCGATGCATTCGGCTCAGGAGCGTGCCGATGCCATCATCATGGCCGCAGCCGTCGCAGACTACCGGCCCGCCGAAACCACGGACTCGAAGATGAAGAAGTCCGGGGACGAGGGGCTGACCCTGCGCCTCGTGCAGAACCCGGATATCCTGCGCGGACTCGTCGACGAACGCAGTCGGCAGACCGGACTGAGCCAACAGATCATCGTCGGCTTCGCCGCGGAGACCGGCGATGCCGACACGACCGCCCTCGACTAC
Source organism: Brevibacterium siliguriense (assembly GCF_900105315.1). Taxonomy (NCBI): domain Bacteria; kingdom Bacillati; phylum Actinomycetota; class Actinomycetes; order Micrococcales; family Brevibacteriaceae; genus Brevibacterium; species Brevibacterium siliguriense. The sequence continues at coordinate 2,424,414 of NZ_LT629766.1, forward strand.
GCGCGGTCCAAATTCCTGCGCAAGGGCGTCGACCTGCTCGTGTTCAACGACGTCTCCGACGACCGTGCCTTCGGCCACGATGACACCAAGGTCCAGATCATCACCTCCGACCGCGGTGACGTCACCGTCGGTGAGGAATTCCTCGGGTCGAAGGACCATGTTTCACAAAAGGTCATCGCGACCCTGTCCGACAAGTTCACCCACGTAGAATCGACAACGTGACACACACAAATCTGCGTTTCTTCTCATCCGAGTCAGTCACCGAGGGACATCCCGACAAGATCTGCGACCAGATCAGCGATGCGGTGCTCGACGACCTGCTCAGTCAGGATCCCAACGCCAAAGTGGCCGTGGAGACCATGGTCACCACCGGTCTGGTCCACGTCGCCGGTGAGGTGAATACGGCCGCATACGCCGATGTCGCCGGAATCGTGCGCAGCCTCATCACCGGAATCGGCTACGACTCCTCCGACACCGGCTTCGACGGACACTCCTGCGGGGTCTCCGTATCGATCGGCAGCCAGTCCACGGACATCCACTCCGGTGTGACGAACCCGCTGGACTTCCGTGAGGCCGTCGAATCCTCCGACCACGGCACCAGCCTCGGAGCCGGAGACCAGGGACTGATGTTCGGCTATGCCGACAACTCCACCGATGTGCTCATGCCGCTGCCCATCCACCTGGCCTCCCGGATGGCGGAGCAGCTCTCGGAGGTGCGCAAGTCCGGTCGACTCGACTACCTGCGCCCCGACGGAAAGACTCAGCTGACACTCGGCTACGACGGCAATGAAGCCGTGTCGATCGAGAACGTCGTCGTCTCCACCCAGCACTCGGCTGAGGCCAGCCAGTCCCAGCTGCATACGGAGATCAAGGAACTCGTCATCGACCCGGTGATCGCCGACTCCGGTCTCGACACCTCGGGCGCGAACATCCACATCAATCCCGCCGGCCCGTTCGTCACGGGCGGGCCGATGGGCGATGCCGGTCTGACCGGGCGGAAGATCATCGTCGACACATACGGCGGATTCTCCCGGCACGGAGGCGGTGCGTTCTCCGGCAAGGACCCCTCGAAGGTCGATCGTTCCGCGGCCTACGCGATGCGCTGGGTGGCGAAGAACGTCGTCGCCGCCGGTCTCGCCGCGCGTGCCGAAGTGCAGGTGTCCTATGCGATCGGCCGTGTCGACCCGATGGGACTGTACGTCGAGACCTTCGGAACGGAGAAAGTCGACCCGAACGCGATCTCCCGGGCCATCCGCGAGGTCTTCGACCTCCGCCCGGCGATGATCATCCAGGAACTCAACCTGCTGCGCCCGATCTACTCGCAGACCTCGACCTACGGCCACTTCGGCCGTGAACTGCCCGACTTCACCTGGGAGGTCACGGACCGCGCCGAGGATCTGCTGCGCGCCGTGTCCTCGAACTGATCTGTCGTCGGCGTGGACGAACCCCTCCCGATCGACACCGGAACCTCGGCCGAGGGCCAGGTGCCCCTGGCCCCGACCGATCCGGTCGCCAGAGTGCTCATCGACCACCCCGTCCCGCACTTGGCACGGACCTTCGACTACGCGGTCCCGGAGAAGCTCGCCGAGGCGGCCCTGCCCGGTGTGCGGGTGCGGGTGAAGTTCGCCGGGAAGCTGCGTGACGGCTATCTGCTCGAACGCGTCGACTCATCGGACCACATCGGGCCCTTGGCGACGATCCAACGCATCAGCGGACCCGTCCAGGTGCTCAGTGAGGATCTGCTCGCCCTGAGCGAAGCGGTCGCCCGTCGCTACGGCGGCACACTCGCTGATGTGCTCCGCCTAGCAATCCCTCCGCGTCACGCCCGCGGGGAGAAGGCCGTGCTCAAGGCGGAGAAAGCCGGGACACCGGCTGCGCCGGACAATGCGGAGACCGACAATCCTGCGGCCAGCGAGAACTACGGATCGTCAGATGATCCGCAGCTGGTGGGCCGCCTCGGCGAGTGGGTTCTCGCAGCGGGGGAGGAACTCACGGCCGTGGATCCTGTGGCACCGCCTCGGCGCAGGGCCCTAGCCTGCACTCCCGGGGCGACTCCGGGACTCAGCTGGATCCGCGCTGGACTCGATGCCGCACGGACGACGCTCGAAACAGGCCGATCCGTGCTCTGGCTCGTGCCCGACCATCGAGAGCTCGCGGTGCTCCATTCGGCTCTCACCAGCGCCGGGATCGCGGAGATCTCAGTGCTCAGCGCCGACCAGTCACCGGAGCTGAGGTGGCAGGCCTGGCTGCGCGGACTGCTCGGACACACTAGGATCACGATCGGCACGCGAGCAGCGGCCTTCGCACCCGTCGCCGACCTCGGCCTCATCATCTGCACCGATGACGCGAACCTCAACTTCCTCGACCAGCACGCCCCCTACCCGCATGCCCGGGAGGTCTGCCTGCTTCGGACGACGATCGAGGACACCGAACTGTTCTTCGTCTCTACCGACCGCAGCGCCGAAGTGCAGCGGCTCGTCGAAATCGGCTGGCTGGCCGACGTCACACCGGTCGGTCCGGCCAGACGTCATGCCGCACCGGTCGTCTTCGTCCCCGACGAGGACCGAGATCCCTTCGCCTGGCAGCGCATCCCCAGCCGGGCCTGGCAGATCATGCGCACGGCCCTGCGCCCGCGTCCCCGCGACGGGGGAGTGCCCGGCCCGGTGCTCGTGCAGGTGCCGCGGGCCGGCTACTATCCGGTCTTCGCCTGTGCCCGCTGCCAGGAAGTCGCTCGCTGCCCGCAATGCCAAGCGACGCTGACGACACAATCGGAGGTCGGTCCCTTCGCCTGCCGGTCCTGCGGCTATCATTCGGAGACCTTCAGCTGCCAACGCTGCCGCTCGCACCAAGTCCGGTCGATCGTGCGCGGACGGGCCCGCACCGTCGAAGAGCTCGCCCGAGCTCTGCCGGACATCGAGATCGTCGAATCCGGAGGCGATCACATCTCCACCGCCCTCGACGAGTCCCCGCGACTCGTGGTGGCCACGACGGGGGCCGAACCCTATGCGCTCGGCGGATACGCTGCAGCGATCCTCCTGGACTCGCTGTGGCCGGGACCGTGGATGAAGTCGATCGACGAAAGCGTGGCACGCCGACTGCGCGCGGCCTCCCTCGTCCGCTCACGCGATGACGGGGGAGCCGTCTACCTCGGCGACGAAGACGAACTCATCCGGCAGACCCTGACCGCATTCGACCCCACGACCTTCATGTCACGGCAGCTGAGAGACCGAAAGGTCCTCGGCTTCCCGCCCTACCGACGAATCCTCGAACTCACGGGAGCTGGTGCCGACATCGATGAGGTGATCGGAGAGATCGGAGAGGTGGAGGAGCTCCTGCGCGAGGATGCCGAGGACGGGCAGCGCAGCGTCAGCGCCTACCCGTTCTCCGCCGGAGACCGGGTCGGGACAAGAGTGGCCGAGATCATCGCGTCGCGCTCGGCGAAGAAGCAGCCGCAGGTGCGAGCGCGCATCGATGCTCCCCGGTCGCTGTGATGGAACGGCGAACCAGTAGAATCCAAATCGTGGATATCGTCTTCGCAGGCACCCCTGATGTCGCAGTTCCGGCTCTCGAGGCCCTAGCCGAATCGGACCACCGCATCCGTGCGGTGCTCACCCGACCCGATGCGCCCGTGGGACGGAAAAGAGTCCTCACTCCGTCACCGGTGAAGACCCGTGCTCTCGAGCTCGGACTGCCCATCATCGAAGCCGGTCGACTGCGCGGCGACGTCATCGCCCAGCTGCGGGACCTCGACGTCGATGCCGTCGCGGTCGTCGCCTTCGGCGCCATCGCCGGACCAGCCGCACTCGAGACCGCCCGCCTCGGTTGGTTCAACCTCCACTTCTCTCTGCTGCCGGCCTACCGCGGGGCCGCTCCCGTCCAACGCGCACTCATCGCCGGTGAGACAACCAGCGGAGTCAGTGTGTTCCGCATCGATGCAGGCATGGACACCGGACCCGTGCTGCGCCGACTCGAACTGCCGCTCGACCACCCCGACGTCGCCTCGGCACTCGAGGACTATGCGCACCGAGGTGCTCCCGAGCTCGTCGCCGCCTTCGACGAACTGGCCGCCGGCACCGCCAGCGAGACCCCGCAGACCGGAGAGTCCAGCCATGCGGAGAAGATCACCGTCACCGACGCCCACCTCGACCTGTGCGCACCCGCCGCCCAGGTCATCGACCGCGCACGCGGAACCAGCCCCGCACCGGGACCGTGGGTGGAGCTCGACGGCAAGAGGACGAAGCTCTTCGGACTCACACCCGCTCCCGAGGTGACTGCCTCCGGCGCCGTCGGCGAACTGACCACTTGGCAGCAGCAGCCGGTGCTGCGCTGCGGCGACGGCTGGGTCCGAGTCGAGGAGATCCAGCCCTTCGGCAAGTCCCGGATGGCCACGGTCGACTTCCTGCGCGGCCGTTCGGACGTGACCTTCGACCCCTATACCGAAGAGGAAGCTTAAGATCCATGGCTGAAGCAGCAGGCAGAGACCGCCGAGGCGGCAGGCAGAGTCGCGGTCGAGGCGACCTCGACCGCACACGGCAGGGTCGAGCACCACAGTCGGAACGGTCGGGGAAGAATCTGCCGCGGCGCATCGCTTGGGAAGTCCTCCTCGACGTGGCGACGAAAGACGCGTACGCGAACCTGCTGCTGCCGGCCAAACTCTCCCGCACCCGTATGGGCGCCCAGGATGCGGCCTTCACAACCGAACTCACCTACGGAGCCCTGCGGCGGCAGAAGTTCTACGATGCGGTCATCGAAGTCGCCTCGTCCCGCACCATCGACAAGATCGACCCCGAGCCCCTGGCCGCAATGCGCCTCGGCGCCCACCAGCTGCTGTCGATGCGGGTGCCCAACCATGCCGCACTGTCCGAAACCGTGGCCGTGATCAAGCGCTCCGCTGCGAAGACCGCCGGATTCGTCAATGCCGTGCTCCGTCGCATCTCGGAAGCCGAACCCGCCGTCTGGCTCGATCGCGTCACCGTCGAGACCTCGGAGACCACCCGATTGGCGATCGAACACTCCCATCCCGAATGGGTCGTCCGGGCCCTCACCCAGGCGCTCAAGGGTCACGGCCGCGACGACGCCGAACTCGAAGCCCTCCTGGCAGCCGACAATGCGCCCGCGAAGGTCGGCGTGACCGCCCTGCCCGGACTCATCGACCGCACCGAACTGCCGGGGGATCCGACACCGTTGTCGCCGATCGGCGTCACCCTGGACACCGCGGTGCCCAGAGACGTCGCGGCCGTGGCCGACGGACGCGCCCGCGTCCAGGACGAGGGGTCTGCTCTCGTCGCCCTCGCCCTGGCCGATGTGGAGGCACCTGCCGGCACCTGGGCCGACCTGTGCGCCGGACCCGGCGGCAAGGCCGCCGTCCTCGCGGCCAGGGCCGCCGGCGAATCGTTGACCCTCGAGGCCTTCGACTCCAGCGAACACCGCGTCGAACTCGTCCGCGACTCCACCAAGGCACTGACGAACGTCACCTCCGCACTCCGGGACGGACGCGACGCCAGCGGCCCCTACTCGAAGATCCTCGTCGACGTGCCCTGCTCCGGGCTCGGCGCACTGCGTCGCCGCCCCGAAGCCCGCTACCGCAGACGACCCGAGGACATCACGGCTCTGACCGGACTCCAACGCGAACTGCTCGCCGCAGCGCTCGACGCCTGCTCCCCGGGGGAGTGGTCGCCTATTCGACGTGCTCTCCGCACTATGCCGAAACCGTGCTCATCGTCGACGAAGTCCTCCGACTGCGTGCCAAGTCCGGGACCGAGGACATCGAACAGCTCGACACACCGGCTGTGCTGTCGGCGATCACCGGGGCCGAGGCCGAATCGTTCGCCTCGGTGCCCCGGGGCGGCGGGCGATACGCTCAGCTCTGGCCGCACCTGCACAACAGCGACGGAATGTTCCTGGCCCTCCTGCGAAAGGCGAAATGACCCATGTCCATCGACATCAACCCCTCCATCCTGTCCTCGGACTTTTCCGACCTGCGCGGTGAACTCGAGAAGATCAGCACCGCCGATATGGCCCATATCGACGTCATGGACAACCATTTCGTCCCGAACCTCACCTTCGGCCCGCCCGTCGTCGAACGCATCCAGGCGATCTCACCGATCCCGCTCGATGCGCACCTCATGATCGCCGACGCCGATCGCAATGCTCCCGTGTACGCGGAGATCGGCTGCGCTTCGGTGACCTTCCACGCCGAGGCGACTGCCGCCCCCGTGCGCCTGGCACGGGAACTGCGCCGCCTCGGAGCGAAGGCGAGCCTCGCACTCAAACCGGCTACCCCGATCGAACCCTTCATCGACCTCCTCGGCGAGTTCGACCAGATCCTCATCATGACCGTCGAACCCGGCTTCGGCGGTCAGAAGTTCCTCGACGTGTGCCTGCCGAAGATCACGCGGACTCGCGAAGCGATCTCCGCTGCCGGACTCGAGATCAAGCTGCAGGTCGACGGGGGAGTCTCCGCGTCGACGATCGACCGCGTCGTCGACGCCGGTGCGGACGTCCTCGTGGTCGGCTCCGCCGTCTACGGCGCCGAGGATGCCGCGGCGGCCATCAGCGAACTGCGGAGCCTCGCCGCCGCTCACACCCACTGACCGATCCGGGCCGAACGTCTCGTGCGGCCCACACCTGAAGAGAGCCTGCGATGGACCTGTTCGCCTGGTTGAACACCCCGGCATTCGAACTGCTGGGCAAACCCGTTCCGTACTCCGACCTGTTCGGCAACATCTGTGCCCTGGCCACGGTCGTCCTGGCGCTGCGCCGGAACATCATGTCCTGGCCGGTGCAGATCCTCGGTTCCATCCTGCTCTTCTCCGCCAGCATCTCGGCCGGCCTCGGCGGCAACGCCTCCCGGCAGGTCGTCATCATCGTCGCCGCGGTCTGGGGCTGGACGCAGTGGAAGAAGTCCAAGGCCGCCGCCGGTGAGGTTCTCGTCCGCTGGGCCACCTGGAAGGAGCGGGCGATCCTGCTCGCGGCACTCGTCATCGGCACGGGAGTCTTCGGCTGGGTGCTCGCCCTGGGCGGATGGTCCTGGAACCCGTATCCCGACGCGTACATCTTCATCGGCTCGATCGTGGCCATGTACGCCCAGGGCCGGGCCATCGTCGAGTTCTGGTTCGTCTGGCTCGCCGTCGACCTCGTCGGCATCCCGCTGGCGATCTCCGGCGGACTCGTCTTCTCCGGAGCCGTATACCTGTTCTTCCTCGTCATGGTCATCCTCGGACTCATCGACTGGTCGAAGCGCTCACGCCAGACGATCTCGGCACCTCACCGCCCGGCCACCGACATCGGCCGCGACCCCGAGGACTGACCGGCGGAGGCTGCGGTGCGGGGGACCGCCTGTATTCGGCGTTTTGGAACATGAGACCCCGAATGCTGCGGTCGATGAGGATGCATTAGTCTGGAGAAGTGAAGACCTTTGAGACTCTCTACGCCGAACTCCAGCAGAAATCCCTCGATCGACCGGTCGGTTCGAAGACCGTGGCCGAACTCGACGCCGGAGTCCATGCGATCGGCAAGAAGGTCGTGGAAGAGGCCGCCGAAGTGTGGATGGCCGCCGAATACGAAACGAAGGAAGAGCTCGCCGAGGAGATCTCGCAGCTGCTCTACCACGTGCAAGTGATGATGATCGCCAAGGGACTGACCCTCGACGATGTCAACACCCACCTGTAAGACCCTCCCACGAACCAGACCGAAACCGACGCCATCGAACTCCAAAGGGACCCCATGCTGCGTGTAGCCGTGCCCAACAAGGGCGCACTGTCCGAAGCCGCCTCCGACATGCTCAGCGAGGCCGGATACTCCACTCGACGCGGAACCAAGACACTGGTCCATCAGGACGAAGTCAACGGAGTCGAATTCTTCTACCTGCGCCCCAGAGACATCGCCATCTACGTCGGCTCCGGCATCCTCGACGCCGGGATCACCGGCCGCGACCTGCTGCTCGAGTCACAGGCCGAAGCCGATGAGGTGCTCGGACTCGGATTCGGCGCCTCCCGTTTCTTCTACGCCGGAACCGTCGGCTCCTTCTCCTCGCCCGACCAGCTGGCCGGCGCCCGCATCGCCACGAGCTTCCCGAACCTCGTCGACGCCGACCTGCAGCGACGCGGCATCGCCGCGACGACCGTGCAGCTCGACGGAGCGATCGAGGTCTCCATCCAGCTCGGAGTCGCCGAGGCCATCGCCGATGTCGTCGAAACCGGTTCCACCCTGCGCGCCGCCGGACTCGAGACTTTCGGCGAACCGCTCCTCGAATCCGAAGGTGTGCTCATCCAGCGCGCCGGAGCCGAGTCCCGAATCGGCGTGCTCAAACGCCGCCTCGAATCGGTGATGGTCGCCCGCCAGTACGTCCTCGTCGACTACAACATCGAAGAGCGGCTGGTGCCCGAAGCGATCTCGCTGACCCCGGGACTCGAATCCCCGACGGTGTCTCCGCTGCAGGAGACCGGCTGGGTGGCCGTGCGGGTCATGGTCGAGGCGAAGGAAGTCAACAACGTCATGGACCGACTCTACGGGGCCGGGGCGCGTGCGATCCTGGTGACGAACATTGGCGCCTGCCGAATCTGATCTCGCTGTGTTCCGGCCCCGACAGGTGCGCATCATCAGCATCGTCGGTGCCGTTGCGGTGACCGCGGGGTTCGCGGTCCTGTCCGTGGCGCTGTTCGTCGTGGACTGGGAACCGTGGACAGCGCTCGACATGATATGGATGAACCTGCTGGGGATTATCTTCGGAGCCGCCCTGCTGCGCATCTCCGATATCCAGGCTCGGCCCACCGAGGAGGGCCTGGTGGTCAAGAACATGGTGCGCACCCGCCGGTTCGACTGGGGACAGATCCTCGGCGTGACGTTCTCACCCGAAGGCGATGACCCCTGGCCCCTGTTGGATCTCACCGACGGCACCACCTGCGCGGTGATGGCGATCCAGCATGCAGACGGTCGCCGCGCCCATGCGGAGGTCGCACGATTGCGTATGCTCATCAAGAGACGCACCCACTTCAAGGAGGATTAGGAATGGCGAACGAGACACCCGAGGCTGCGGCAGGTCCCCTGACCGGATATACCGTCGTCGACCTCTCGCGTGCCCTGGCCGGCCCTCATGCAGGAATGATGTTCGGCGACCTCGGTGCGCGAGTGATCAAGGTCGAGAACCCCGGCAAAGGCGACGATTCGCGGTCCTGGGGTCCTCCCTTCGTCGGGCCTGCGGACAAACCTCAGGCCACCTACTTCTTTTCCTGCAACCGCAATAAGGAATCCATCGCCCTCGACCTCAAATCCGAGACGGGCAAGGACATCCTGACCGGACTCATCGCCCGCGCCGATGTGCTCATCGAGAACTTCCGCTCCGGAGTTCTCGACCGCCTCGGCTTCTCCACCGCCCGCTGCATGGAGATCAATCCGCGCCTGGTCATCCTCTCCATCACCGGATTCGGCCACGACGGGCCCGAAGCCTCGCGGGCCGGCTACGACCAGATCGCCCAGGGCGAAGCCGGTCTGATGTCACTGACCGGCTCCGGCCCCGATGACATGCAGCGAGTGGGCGTGCCGATCGCCGATCTGCTCGCCGGGATCTACGGCTCCTACGGAGTCCTGGCCGCACTGCTCGAACGCGAACGCACCGGCAAGGGCAAGGTTGTGCGCACTTCGCTCATCGCGGGAATGGTCGGCGTCCACGCCTTCCAGGGAACCAGGGCGACCGTGGCCGGACAGGAACCGCAGCCGGGCGGCAACCATCACCCGTCGCTGTCGCCGTACGGACTCTTCAAGTGCCGCGACGGCGCCGTGCAGATCTCCGTGGGCAACGAGAACCTGTGGCAGAAGTTCTGCGCCGCCTTCGACATCGATCCCGCGACCGAGGGGATGGCCGACAACGCCTCACGAGTGGCCAACCGGCCTGCGCTCATCGAACTCATCGAAGACCGCTTCTCCGCCTTCGACGCAGCCGATCTGCTGGCCAAGCTCACCGAGGCGGGAATCCCTTCCGGCACGGTCCGCAACCTGCCCGAGGTCTACCAGTGGGCGCAGGCGCTCAGCCAGGGACTCAAGGTCTCCGTCGACCACCCGGTGCTCGGTGACATCGACCTGCCCGGACCGCCCCTGCGCTTCTTCGACGCCGGAGCCTCCGGTGAGGTCGAAACCACCCGCACTGCTCACGATGCCCCGCCGCTGCTCGACGAGGATGCGGAATCCATCGTGGCGTGGCTCGCCGACGGAAACTGAACGGGACCGCCATGACGCGTCTGAATGCTCATGAACTCGTCGAGATCGTCCTCGACGAAGGATCGTTCCTGTCCTGGGACACCACACCGGTCCAGCCCGCCGGTGGAATCTCGGCAGCCTACGCCGCTGAACTCGACGCCGCGGCGGAGAAGTCCGGAGTCGACGAATCCATCATCACCGGCGAAGGCACCATCGCGGGCCGCCGCGTGGCCGTGATCGCCGGCGAATTCCGGTTCCTCGCCGGCTCGATCGGAGTGGCCGCGGCCGAACGCCTCGTCGATGCCATCGAACGTGCGACCCTCGAGGGGCTGCCGCTGCTTGCCGGACCCGCCTCGGGAGGCACGCGCATGCAGGAGGGCACCATCGCCTTCCTGTCGATGGTGAAGATCACCAACGCCGTCATCGCCCATCGCAAGGCCGGACTGCCCTACCTCGTGTACCTGCGCCATCCCACCACCGGAGGAGTCTTCGCCTCCTGGGGATCGCTGGGACATGTCACCGTGGCCGAACCCGGATCCCTCATCGGATTCTTGGGCCCTCGGGTGTTCGAAGCCATCTACGGGGAGAAGTTTCCGGAGAACGTGCAGACCGGGGAGAACCTGCACAAGATGGGAATCGTCGACGCCGTCATCGGTCCCGAACGCATCGCCGGCACCGTCTCCCGCGTCCTCGACGTGCTGATGGGCGCCCAAGAGGTCCCGGCTCGGGTGCCGGATCCGGACACGGCACCTCAGACCGTCGATCCGAACTCCGATGCCTGGGCCGCGATCAGCAGTTCGCGCCGTCCCGAACGCCCCGGAGTCCGTGACCTGCTGCGCACCGCCGCGAACACCGTGCTTCCGCTCAACGGCACCGGTGAAGGGGAGAAGGATCCCGGACTGCTGCTGGCGCTGGCGAAGTTCGGCTCCGCGCCGTGCATCGTCCTCGGCCAGGACCGGTTCCGGCAGGACTCCCGTGCTCCCATGGGGCCCGCGGCCCTGCGTGAGGCCCGGCGCGGAATGCGCTTGGCCGCGGAGCTGCACCTGCCGCTCGTGACCGTCATCGACACCCCCGGCGCGGCCCTGTCGAAGGAAGCCGAGGAGGGCGGTATCGCCGGCGAGATCGCCCGCAGCCTCGCCGATCTCGCGAACCTCGACGCCCCATCCGTCTCGCTCATCCTCGGCGAGGGATCTGGGGGTGGGGCTCTGGCCCTCATCCCCACCGACCGGGTGCTCAGCGCCGAACACGGCTGGCTCTCGCCTCTGCCGCCCGAAGGCGCCTCGGCGATCGTGCACCGCACCACCGACCGGGCCGCCGAGATGGCACAGAGCCAGGGCGTGCATGCTCCGATGCTGCAGGCCAACGGAGTCGTCGATCGGATCATCGCCGAGCACTCCGATGCCAGCGACGAACCCCTGGACTTCGTCGCCCGTGTCGGGGCGACACTCGAATTCGAACTCATCTCGCTCATGCGCGAACCATCGGCCAGGCGCCTGGCCCGTCGAATGGATCGCTACCGGGGCCTGGGAATCTAGGAGGACTGCGTGGTAGCTGTCAGAGTCATCCCGTGTCTGGACGTCGACGGCGGACGCGTCGTCAAGGGAGTGAAGTTCGCCGACCTCAAGGACGCCGGCGACCCCGTCGAACTTGCCCGCCGCTACGGCGAGTCCGGTGCCGACGAACTCACCTTCCTCGATGTCACGGCCAGCAGCGGCGACCGAGAGACCGTCCACGACGTCGTCCGCGCCTGCGCCGAAGAGGTCTTCATCCCGCTCAACGTCGGCGGAGGGATCCGCAGCGTCTCCGACGTCGACCGTCTGCTGCGCGACGGGGCCGACAAGGTCTCGGTCAATACCTCGGCGGTCAAGAACCCGGAGCTCATCAGCGAGATCTCCCGGCACTTCGGCAACCAGGTCCTCGTCCTGTCCCTCGACGCCCGCCGCACACAGGGGACGAGCACGGAATCCGGATTCGAGGTCACCACCCGCGGCGGTCGCGAAGGCACAGGCCGCTGCGCCATCGACTGGATCCGGGAAGCCGCCGATCGCGGCGTCGGCGAGATCCTCCTCAACTCCATCGACGCCGACGGCACACGCGAGGGCTTCGACCTCGAACTCATCAGCGCCGCCCGCGCCGCCGTCGACGTGCCGCTCATCGCCTCGGGCGGAGCCGGCAAGGTCGAACACTTCGCCCCGGCGGTCGAAGCAGGTGCCGATGCGCTGCTGGCCGCCAGCGTCTTCCACTTCGGCACACTGAGCATCGCCGAGGTCAAGGCGGAACTGCGGGCGCAGGGGATCGACGTCCGATGAGCAGCGATATCGACGCCACCCCGGAGAATTGGCGGGAGATCATCAGGATGAACGACGACGGGCTCATCCCCGTCATCGTCCAAGAGGCGACGAGCCGTGACGTGCTCATGCTCGCCTGGATGGACGTCGAGGCCGTCTCCCGCACACTGGAGACGAAGCGGGCCATCTACTGGTCGCGGTCCCGCAGGGAATACTGGGTGAAGGGGGAAACCTCGGGCCATGTCCAACATGTCCGCTCACTCGCCCTCGACTGCGATGCCGACGCCCTGCTCATGCTCGTCGACCAGACCGGACCGGCCTGCCATACGAACACCCCGACCTGCTTCACCGGAAGGACCATCAGTGTCGACTGACACAGCAGCGAACACGACCGACCTGCCGATCCGTCCCAGCCTCGACCAGTTCCGGGCGCTGGGCGCCGAACACCGGCTGGTGCCGGTGCATACCCAGGTGCTCGCGGACTCGGAGACCCCGCTGAGCCTCTACCGCAAACTCACCGACGGCGGACCCGGAAGCTTCCTCTTCGAATCCGCCGTCGCTGGTTCCTGGGCCAGGTACTCGTTCATCGGGTCTGCACCGGTCGCCACCCTCATCTCGACCGAGGACGGATTCCACTGGACCGGCACTCCGCCGGTGGGCATCCCCACCGACGGCGACGTCCTCGACGCGGTCACCGCGGCTCTCGAGCTCCTCGCCGTGGCCGAGGACGAATCGGATCTGCCGCCCATGGTCTCGAGCTTCGTCGGGTACTTCGGGTGGGACATCGTCCGCCGCTTCGAAAGGCTCGGCCCGCCCCGGCCCAACGAACACCACCTGCCCACGGTGCAGCTGATGGTCCCCGGCGACATCGCCGTCTTCGACCACTATTCGGGGATGGTCACCCTCGTGGCCAATGTGTTCAACGTCAACGGCACCGATACCGGAATCGAGGACGCCCACGCCTCCGGAGTCGACCGCATCGCCGCGATGTGCGACCGCCTGCAGCAGCCCAGCCCGCCCGATATCCTGCATCCCCGGAAAGCCGACCCCGAGGTGGCCACCCGCACCCAGCCGCAGGTGTACCTCGACGGCGTAGAGACGGCGAAGCAGAAGATCGTCGACGGCGAGATCTTCCAGGTCGTCATCGGCCAGCGCTTCGACACCCCGTGCGAGGCCGATGCGCTGAGCGTGTACCGGATGCTGCGGCATGCGAACCCGAGCCCGTTCATGTACCTGCTCAACCTCCACGACGACGCAGGCGAACCGGTGAGCATCATCGGCTCCTCACCCGAAGCGCTCGTCACCGTCCGGTCCGGAGAGGTGCTCACCCACCCGATCGCCGGTTCCCGCCCCCGCGGCGCCACTCCGGAAGCCGATGACTCGCTGGCTCGGGAGCTGTTGGCCGATGAGAAGGAACGAGCGGAGCACCTCATGCTCGTCGACCTCGCACGCAACGACCTGGCGAAGGTCTGCGTGGCCGGAACCATCGACGTCAGCGAGTTCATGGACATCGTCCGTTACAGCCACATCATGCACATCAGCTCGACCGTGCGCGGTGAACTCGCAGCCGGAACCACCGCCATTGACGTGCTGAGGGCGACGTTCCCCGCCGGCACACTGTCCGGCGCACCCAAACCCAGGGCGTTGCAGATCATCGACGAACTCGAACCCGTCGGTCGCGGAATCTACGGTGGAGTGGTCGGCTACATGTCCTTCACCGGTGACCTCGACCTCGCCATCGCCATCCGCACCGGAGTGCTCCGAGATGGCACCATGAGCGTCTACGCAGGAGGAGGGCTCGTCGCCGACTCCGTCCCCGAGACCGAATACCGGGAATCCGAGAACAAGGCCGCTGCCGTGCTCCGCGCCGCCGCTGCGGCCCTTCACACGGCCGAAGGAAGTCAGAGGTGAGGCCATGACGAAATCACGCGGAGTCCTCATCATCCTCGTCATCGCCGCCGCGCTGTGGGCGCTGACGATCTCCGCCTGGCAGGTCGGAGCCGGCGGAGACACGCTCGGACCCAGCGGTGTGGCGAAGGTCACCGAGGATGCGAGTTCACAGGCTTCACCCGTGGCCACCGCGTGTGTGGCGATCATTGCCGTCTCGGGACTGCTCGCCGCAATGCTCGGACGGATCGGGCGCTTCGTCGTCCTCGGTCTCGCCGGAATCGCCGGAATCGGCTACGGGATCACTGCACTGAGTGCCGCCTCGGCGCCGGGAGCCACCTCCTGGGCGATCATCGCGGCAGTGGCCGCGGGAATCGGCGTCATCGGCATCGTCTGGGTCTCCGTCGCTTCGAACGGGTGGACGAGCTCCAACCGCTACGCCCGCACTGCGGAAGCCGCCGGCGGTGAATTCGACTCGGCCGCGACCTGGGACGCACTCTCCCGCGGAGAAGACGTCGAAGATGACCCCGACGACGAAGTGCCGAATGGTCCGGATGCCGAGCCGGATTCGAAATGACCTTGTGACCGGGTCGGTGTCCGGTCAGACGACGAAGCGTGACACAATGGAGGAAAGATTCCATACGCGTGTCACGCACTCACACTAAGGAGCGCCATGTCGCAGTCCATCGCCCGCAACGGGGCCGCAGATCTCGACAAATCCACGATCGACTACGCAGCGATCGCCGATCCCGGTCACGGCAACTCGGTGGCGGGATGGACCGGAGTCATCATCATGCTCATCGGCATCAGCGTCGGCTGTGTGGGCTTCACGATCCACAACCCCACGATCACCTACATCTCCATCGGCATCGTCGCCCTCGGCGTGGTCGTCGGCCTGATCCTGCGTGCCGTCGGACTGGGCAATAAGCCGAAGAAGAAATGACGGTCCTCACCGACATCGTCTCCGGCGTGCGGGAGGACCTGCAGGCCCGCCGGGGCGAAGTTCCGCTGAGCGAGATCACGGCTCGAGCCGCCGCGGCCGAACCTGTCCGCCCCTCGACCTGTCCGCGGACTTCGGCGTCATCGCCGAGGTCAAGCGGAAGTCACCTTCCCGTGGGGACCTCGCACAGATTCCCGACCCCGGCACCCTCGCCGGCCTGTACGCCGCCGGCGGCGCCCGGGCCATCAGCGTGCTCACGGAGCACCGCCGCTTCAACGGCAGCCTCGCCGACCTCGACTCCGTGCGCGCCGCAGTGGACATCCCTGTCCTGCGCAAGGACTTCATGGTCGACGAATACCAGTTCCATGAGGCCCGGGCCCACGGCACCGACATCGTTCTGCTCATCGTCGCAGCACTCGACCCCGTGCAGCTGCGCGAGTTCCATGCCCTCGCCACGGAACTGGGGATGACCGCGCTGGTCGAGACCCACAACCGCGCAGAGCTGGAGATCGCCGCCGAACTCGATGCCGAACTCATCGGGGTCAACACCCGCAACCTCAAGGATCTGAGCGTCGACACAGACCGGTTCGCGCCCCTGGCCGAACTTGCCCCCGAAGGATGCACCCTCGTGGCCGAGTCCGGCGTCGCCGGGGCCGCCGAGGTGTCGAAGTACGCGGATTCAGGCGCCGACCTCGTGCTCGTCGGTGAAGCTCTCGTCACCGGCGGCCGCCCGCAAGCCGCGGTCGAGGAGTACACCGCCCTCGGCCGGGAACGCCGCTCGCTGTCCGTATCCTGAACCCCGCCCGCGTCGGCCGTTGCAAGTAGCCGACGATGGGCTCATACTGCACCCATACCGTCGTCCGGCGGGTGGGGCCCCGTCGCCCCACCCGCCGGCGCCACGAGGAGATCGAGAAGGACCGCAATGACCGATTTGAGCCAGGAGACCGGACCGTACTTCGGCGAGTTCGGAGGCAGGTTCATCCCCGAAGCGCTGATCCCGGCCCTCGACGAGATCGAAGAGACCTGGCGCAAGTCCCAGGTGGACCCGGCCTTCACCGACGAACTCCTCACGCTCCAGCGCAACTACATCGGCCGACCCTCGCTGCTCACCGAGGCCACGCGCTTCGCCGAGCACTGCGGCGGTGCGCGTGTCTTCCTCAAGCGCGAAGATCTCAACCACACGGGCAGCCACAAGATCAACAACGCTTTGGCCCAGGCCCTGCTGGCCAAGCGGATGGGCAAGACTCGCCTCATCGCCGAGACCGGAGCCGGACAGCACGGAGTCGCCACGGCGACCGCCGCAGCACTGCTCGACATGTCCTGCGTGGTCTACATGGGTGAGGAGGACACTCAGCGCCAGGCTCTCAACGTCGCGCGCATGCGTCTGCTCGGCGCCTCGGTCCACGCCGTGACCAACGGCACCCGCACCCTCAAGGATGCGATGAACGAAGCCATGCGCGACTGGGTGGCCAATGTCGACGACACCCACTACGTCATCGGCACGGTCGCCGGCCCCCACCCGTTCCCTGCGATGGTCCGCTCCTTCCAGAACGTCATCGGCATCGAAGCCCGCGAACAGATCCAGGACATGGCCGGCCGTCTGCCCGACGCCGTCTGCGCCTGCGTCGGCGGGGGATCGAACGCCATGGGTCTCTTCGCAGCCTTCCTCGGCGACTCGGACGTGAAGATCTTCGGCTTCGAGGCCGGCGGCGAAGGAGTCGACTCCGGCCATCACGCCGCCCGGTTCTCCGGTGGACGCCCCGGTGTCCTCCACGGCTCGGCCACCTACATCCTCCAGGACTCCGATGGCCAGACACAGGCCTCCCATTCGGTCTCGGCCGGACTCGACTACCCCTCGGTGGGTCCCGAACACTCCCACCTCCACGACATCGGTCGGGTGACCTACGAACCTGTCGTCGACGTCGACGCGATGGAGGCGATGCGGCTGCTCTCCCGCACCGAAGGCATCATCCCCGCCATCGAATCCGCTCATGCCCTGGCCGGAGCCATGCGCGTCGGTCGTGAGCTCGGACCCGACGCGGTCCTGCTGGTCAATCTCTCCGGCCGCGGCGACAAGGACATGACGACCGCCGCGAAATGGTTCGACTACATCGACGAAGGAGCGGTTCAGGTATGACGCACTCGGGCCCACGCACAGGAACCACCCTCGACGCCGTCGCCGAGGCGGGCCGCAAGGCCGCTCTCATCGCCTATCTGCCGGTCGGCTTCCCCACGGTGGAAGGATCGACCGATGCCATGGTCGAGCTCGTCCGCAACGGCGTCGACATCATCGAGGTCGGCATGCCGTACTCCGATCCCGGAATGGACGGACCCGTCATCCAGCGCGCCGGTGAGACGGCGCTGGACAACGGAGTGCGGACCAAGGACATCTTCACCGCGGTCGAAGCCATCGCCTCAGCCGGCGGCACCGCCGTCGTCATGAGCTACTGGAACATCGTGCTCCAGTACGGCATCGACAGCTTCGCCCGCGACCTCGCCTCGGCCGGCGGCGGCGGCATCGTCACTCCCGATCTCATCCCCGATGAGGCCGGACCGTGGTTGGCGGCGTCGGAGACGCACGAGCTCGACCGCATCTTCCTCGCGGCACCCTCATCGACGCCCGAACGGCTCGCCCGAATCGTCGAGCACAGCTCCGGATTCGTCTACGCCGCCTCCACCATGGGTGTCACCGGAGTCCGCTCCGAAGTCGACAACCATGCCCGTGAACTCGTCGCCCGGCTGAAGGAAGCCGGAGCCGAGCGCGCCTGCGTCGGCCTCGGGGTGTCGAACCGCGAACAGGCGGCCGAGGTCGCCGAATACGCCGACGGCGTCATCGTCGGGTCAGCTCTCGTCCGGGCACTGGATTCCGAAGGAGTGGCCGGAGTCGGTCGACTCGCCGCCGAGGTCGCAGAAGGGTGTGCATGAGCTTCAGCCCGGCATGGGTCATCTTCACCATCCTCGGCATCGGACTCGCCGTGTGGATGACGAGCATCCAATGGCGCGCCCGCGGCGGCCATAGGGGAGACTTGTGGGCCATTGCGGTCGTCGGTCTTCCGGCCGCCGTCATCGGCGGACGTCTCGGACATCTGATTTCGGCATCGGACACGTACTTCGGTCCCGACGGCAGTCCGCTGCGGGCGCTGGCCCTCTGGGACGGCGGATTCAGCTTCTGGGGAGCAAGCATCCTGGGCTTCTTCGCCGTCTGGCTGCTCACCCGCTTCCAGGGCATCAGGTTCCGACCGCTGCTCGACTCGGCCGCACCGGGCCTCATCCTGGGCCACGTCGCCGGTGCCTTCAGCGACTGGTTCGACGGTCGCCTCGAACTGGTCATGGTCGTCACCGAATCTGCATGGAACCTCATCGCCTGCGTGGTCCTCATCATCGTGTCCAAACGCCTCCGGCTCGGCTACGGTCAGGTCTTCGCCCTCTACCTGTGCCTGTTCGGCCTCGGTCGGGTCCTGCTCGAAGCTCTGCGGATCGGCACACCGGCCGCCGAGGACGCGCGCCTCCTCCTCGGACTGCCGCTCAACCTCTGGACGGCCATCCTCGCGCTGCTCATCGGCCTCGGCTGGCTCATCGTCTCCCGTCTGCGCCATCGCACCTACGAGACCGGCGTCTACATGCACGGATCCCGTACCCTGCTGCGTCGCCACCGCCGCGGCAAGCACACCTTCGAGATCAATGCACCCAATATCGCCGAGGCGGCCGAGAACTCCGGAGCACCTCTGCCGTCCGTGGCGCGGGTGGCCGACCCCGACGCTCAGGACGGCCCCCGCACGGCCGCTCCGTCCGATCCTGCGTCGGCGACCGCGGCCGCCGACGCAGATGAATCGGAGCGCGACGACGAATCGGGCCTCGATCTCAGCGGACGCCACAGCTTCGGATTCTTCGGAGCGGTCACCTCGGCGATCTCGATCGTGCCCGATGTGCGCGGAAAAGCGGGTCCGGCGCCCCGCGATGAGAGCACCCGCTCGTCCGAAAGCTAAGACGAATAGGTTCACAGTTCGTTCCTTTTTCTGCTTCTTCTGAAATTGCACATGGTGTAAGTTGAGATTCCGGCTGTGAGAGCGATCTCACAGCTGGGCTCGGAGAACACGGTTTCCGGGCTCGTCCATACCGCAGAGGACAGCGTCGTCTTTTCGGAAAATGCTCTACACCGAGAAGGCAGAACATGAACCACAGCGCTCAGTCGACCCCCAGGACCACGGCCCCGCCTGGCCGCATCGGGCTCTACGATCCGGCGCTCGAACACGACAACTGCGGTCTGGCCCTCATCGCCCGCTTCAAGGGCGGCCCCGACCATCTGGTCATCACTCAGGCGCTCGACGCCCTGCGCCGGCTCGAACACCGCGGCGGAATCGGCTCCGACGACGGCACGGGCGACGGTGCCGGACTGACCATCCAGATCCCGCACGACTACTTCGCCTCGCACCTCGCGGAATCCGGAACGTCGCTGCCGGCTCCGGGTGACTACGCGATGGGCATCGGCTTCTTCGCCCAGGACTACGCCACCGACCTCAATGCCGTGACTGCGCCGCTGACCGCGGAGACGCAGCCCGACTTCAGCGCTGAATCAGCCGGCGTCGACCAGGACGTCCTCGTGTCCCGGATCGCCGCAGAAGAGGGGCTGCAGCTCATCCACGTGGAGCCCGTGGCCGTCGACCCCGGAGTGCTCGGTCGGATCGCCGCGGAAACCATGCCGTCCATGCGCTATGTGTTCTTCGGGCTCGACGCCGACCATCCGGCCCGCGATGAGAACGACCTCGCCCGACGGGCCTTCATCGTACGGAAACGGCTCGACAACGCCGGGCTCTACTTCCCTTCTCTGTCGCCGGCTACGCTGACGTTCAAAGGCATGCTCTCGACCGCTCAGCTCGACCGCTTCTTCACCGAGCTCGGCGACGAACGCCTCACCTCGGCGATCGCTCTCGTCCACTCCCGGTTCTCCACGAACACCTTTCCCTCTTGGCAGCTCGCACAGCCGTTCGGAACGATCGCCCACAACGGTGAGATCAACACGGTGCGCGGCAATCGCAATTGGATGCAGGCACGAGAATCCGCATTGGCCAGCGACCTGCTCGAATCCCCGGTCGCCGACACGACCAAGGGACTCGAACGCATCTTCCCGATCATCCCCGCCGGAGCCTCGGACTCCGCGTCATTCAATTCGGTCCTCGAACTCATGGTCGCCTCGGGCCGGTCGCTGCCGCAGGCGATGCTGATGATGATCCCCGAAGCCTGGGAGAACAACCCTGCCATGTCCGAAGAGCGGCGGGCCTTCTACGAGTACCACTCTCTGCTCATGGAGCCCTGGGACGGCCCCGCCTGCGTCGCGTTCACCGACGGCCGACTCGCCGGAGCCGTGCTCGACCGCAACGGGCTGCGCCCGGCCCGATACATCATGACTGACGACACCGTCGTCCTCGCCAGCGAAGCCGGGGTCGTCGACCTGCCCGAAGCCGATGTCACTGCCCGCGGGCGGCTGACTCCCGGCCGGATGTTCCTCGTCGATGTCGAGGGCGGACGCATCATCTCCGACACGGAGATCAAGAACAGCCTCGCCACCGAACATCCCTACCGCGAATGGGTCGAGGCCTCAGCCACCCGCCTGGCCGAACTGCCCACCCGCGTCCATGTCAGCCACCCCAGCTCCTCGGTCCGGAGACGGCAGCGGACCTTCGGATACACGGAGGAGGAGCTGCGAGTGCTCATCGCCCCGATGGCCGAGACCGGGGCCGAACCCCTGGGCGCGATGGGCAGCGACACAGCGATCGCGGCGCTGAGCACTCGTCCGCGGCTGCTCTTCGACCACTTCCACCAGAACTTCGCCCAGGTGACGAACCCGCCCCTGGACTCCATCCGCGAGGACATCGTCACGAGCATGTCATCGGGAATCGGTCGCGAAGGCAATCTGCTGTGCTCAACTCAGCCGGACTCCGCGCATATCCTGCTCGAACGGCCGGTGATCGACAACGACGAACTCACGGCGATCGCGCACCTGGTCGGCAGCCACCTCGGCGAGGACATCACCAGGCCCTCGGTGACGCTGTCGGGACTGTATCCGATCGGTGCTGGTGAGGACGGGATGGCCCGTCGCCTCGCGGATCTGTGTGCGGAGGCGAGCGCCGCGGTCGCCGACGGAGCGGTGTTCCTCATCCTCACGGATCGGGAGTCGAATTCGGAGTACGCGCCGATCCCGTCCCTGCTCCTGACCTCCGCCCTGCACCACCATCTCGTGCGGGAGCGGAGCCGCACCCAGGTGAGCATCATCGTTGAGGCCGGAGACGTCCGCGAGGTCCACCATGCGGCCACGCTCGTGTCCTTCGGCGCCTCCGCGGTCAACCCGTACCTGCTCATGGAGTCGGCCGAGGATCTCGTGAAGTCTGAGAGGATCCGGGGCATCAGCGCCGAGGCGGCCGTGGCCAATGTGCTCACGGCGCTGAACAAGGGCCTGCTGAAGATCATGTCGAAGATGGGCATCTCGACCGTCCAGTCCTACCACGGGGCGCAGACCTTCGAAGCCCTCGGCCTGGCGGATTCGGTCATCGACGAACACTTCACATCGACTCCGCACCAGCTCGGCGGCAAGACGCTCGACGACATCGCGGCCGAGACCACAGCGCGGCACGCCGATGCCTACCGCGAGGACCATCCGCGGCCGGCGCACCGGAACCTGCTCGTCGGTGGCGAATATCAGTGGCGCCGGGAAGGTCCGGGGCATCTGTTCAACCCGGAGACGATCTTCAAGCTGCAGCACTCGACGGCGACCGGTCGCTTCGACATCTTCCGTCAGTACACCCGTGCCGTGGACGAACAGTCCGCTGAGCTGATGACCCTGCGCGGACTCTTCGACCTCGTCCCCACCGAATCGGGACCGATCGACATCTCCGAGGTCGAACCCGCCGAGGCCATCATGCGTCGCTTCTCCACCGGGGCCATGAGCTACGGCTCCCTGTCGGCCGAGGCCCACGAGACGCTGGCAATCGCGATGAACCGGATCGGCGGGAAGTCGAACACGGGAGAGGGCGGCGAAGACACCGAGCGTCTGCTCGACCCGGAGCGTCGGTCGGCGATCAAGCAGATCGCCTCCGGACGGTTCGGCGTCACCAGCCACTACCTCACCGCCGCCGACGATCTGCAGATCAAGATGGCTCAGGGCGCCAAGCCCGGCGAAGGAGGTCAGCTGCCGGGGGAGAAGGTGTACCCGTGGATCGCGAAGACCCGCCACGCCACTCCCGGAGTCGGGCTCATCTCACCGCCCCCGCACCATGACATCTACTCCATCGAAGACCTCGCTCAGCTCATCCACGACCTCGGTCGGGCCAATGCGGCCGCCCGCGTCCACGTCAAACTCGTCTCCGGAATCGGTGTCGGGACTGTGGCCGCCGGAGTAGCGAAGGCCGGAGCCGATGTCGTGCTCATCTCCGGCCACGACGGAGGCACGGGCGCCAGCCCGCTCAACTCGCTCAAGCACGCCGGCACCCCGTGGGAGCTGGGACTCGCCGAAGCCCAGCAGACTCTCGTGCTCAACGGACTGCGCGAACGCATCAGCGTCCAGGTCGACGGGCAGCTGAAGACCGGCCGCGACGTCATCATCGCCGCCCTGCTCGGGGCCGAGGAATTCGGCTTCGCGACCACCGCCCTCGTCGTCTCCGGGTGCATTATGATGCGCGTGTGCCATCAGGACACCTGCCCGGTCGGCGTTGCCACACAGAACCCGAAGCTGCGCGAACGGTTCCACGGTCAGGCCGATCACGTCGTGAACTTCTTCACCTTCATCGCCGAGGAGGTCCGCGGCTACCTCGCTCAGCTGGGACTGCGCAGCCTCGATGAGGCGATCGGCGCGGTCGAACGACTGCGCATCGACGCAGACCGGGCGGCCGCCTCGGGGCTGGACCTCGATCTGACTCCGATCCTGACTGTCCCGACCGACCTCGACGGCACCCCCGCCTCGGCGAGGGTGAGTCGAACACGCACCCCACGCGACTTCACGGGCGAGCTCGACGATCGCCTGCTGGAACAGGCGGGAGCGGAGATCGCCGCGGGAGTACCGGTGCACTTGAACGCCGAGGTGGCGAATACGCACCGTTCGGTCGGCACGCTGCTCGGCCACCGGGTGACCCAGGCTCACGGCGGGGACGGCCTTCCTGCGGGAACTGTGCGCGTGTCCCTGAACGGAACTGCGGGACAGTCCCTGGGTGCTTTCCTACCGCACGGTGTGAGCATCGATCTGCACGGGGACGCCAACGACTACGTCGGTAAGGGACTGTCGGGAGGGACGATCAGCATCGCGCCCCGCCCGGAGAACCCCACGCGGCCCGAACACAATGTCATCGCCGGCAACGTTATCGGCTACGGAGCAACGGCCGGATCGATGTTCCTGTCCGGAATGGTCGGAGAGAGATTCCTCGTGCGCAACTCCGGGGTGGAAGCCGTCGTCGAAGGCATCGGCGACCACGGACTGGAATACATGACCGGGGGAGTGGCAGTCATCCTCGGATCCACCGGACGCAACTTCGCGGCCGGAATGTCCGGCGGAACGGCGTTCGTCCTCGACTTCAACCCCAGCCGGCTAAACCCGAAGGAACGGGCTGCAGGCGTCTTCAGATTCGGCGGCATCGGGGACTCCGACGCTCCGGTCCTGCAGGGGCTGCTGAGCGACCACGTCGCGGCCACCGGATCCCCGCTGGCCGGCGAACTGCTGGCCGGACTCGACCGCGGCCAGGACATCCTGTCCCGCTTCACCAAGATCATTCCCGTCGCCTATGCACGGGTCAAAGACATCCAGGAAGAGATCGCGAACAGCGGCGACACCGCCGATTCCGAGAACACCTGGCAGACCATTCTGGAGGCGACCCATGGCTGATCCGCGAGGATTCCTCACCACCACCGAACGCGAACTCCCTGCCCGCAGGCCCGTGCCCATCCGGCTCATGGACTACTCCGAGGTCTACGAAAAGGGTGATCCCGCACAGCTGCGTCGACAGGCTTCTCGCTGCATGGACTGCGGAGTGCCGTTCTGCCATCAGGGATGCCCTCTGGGCAACCTCATTCCGGAGTTCAACGACGCTATGTATCGCGGGGAGCTGTCGCGCGCCGTGGAGCTGCTCCACGCGACGAACAACTTCCCCGAATTCACCGGCCGGGCTTGCCCGGCACCGTGTGAGAACGCCTGCGTGCTCGGCATCAACCAACCCGCCGTGACGATTAAACAGGTCGAGGTCTCCATCGTCGACGACGGATTCGCCGCCGGCCTCATCACTCCGGTCGTCCCCGACCGGATCACCGGGCACACCATCGCTGTCATCGGGTCCGGACCGGCCGGACTCGCCGCTGCCCAGCAGCTGACCCGAGCCGGGCACACCGTCGTCGTCTTCGAGCGCGAGGACCGCCTCGGCGGACTGCTGCGTTACGGGATCCCGGACTTCAAACTCGAGAAGCACCATATCGACCGTCGACTGACCCAGATGCGAGCCGAAGGCACTCGGTTCGAAACCGGAGTCGAGATCGGCCGCGACATCGGCTTCGCCGAGCTGCAGACCCGCTTCGATGCGGTGCTGGTGGCCACCGGTGCCACCGTGCCCCGCGATATGGACCTGCCGGGGCGCGACCTCGACGGAATCGAATTCGCCATGGACTACCTCGTGCCGTCGAACAAGGCGCAGGCGGCCGACGCGGCATCGACGGCTGACTCCGGCCAGCTCATCGATGCCGCCGGCAAGCACGTCGTCATCATCGGCGGCGGCGACACCGGGGCCGACTGCCTGGGCACCGCTCTGCGCCAGGGAGCCGCCTCGGTGACGACCTTGGCCATCGGCAGCCAGCCGCCGGTCGACCGCGATGCCGACTCACCGTGGCCGACGGTCCCGCGGATCTTCGAGGTCCAATCCTCACACGAGGAAGGCGGAACCAGGCGCTACCTGGCATCGACCACTCGATTCGTCGGGAACGAGTCGGGCAGAGTCTGCGGAATCGAAGTCGCGCAGACGCAGTTCGTCGACGGCCGCCGCCTCCCGACACCGGGCACCGAGCACGTCATCCCCGCCGATCTCGTGCTGCTGGCCCTGGGATTCAGCGGACCGGAGACTGCCGCGATCGACCTCGAAGCGGGAGCCAAGGGTGCATTCTCACGAACCGAGGACTATGGGGCGGGGCCCGGAGTCTTCGTCGCCGGCGATGCCGGGCGCGGACAGTCGCTCATCGTCTGGGCGATCGCGGAAGGACGTGCCGCGGCCGCCGAAGTCGACCGCTTCCTCACCGGGTCGACGCGGCTGCCGGCAACCGTCCGACCTGCCGACGAAGGGTTCAAATGCTAAGATGATGCATGTCAGAAATTGAGAAGAGGCGGTGGTGCGGCACAGCGAAGTGCCGCGCGCACACCGCCCGTGACCAGCGGTGAGCGGTGGTGACCGCCCGCTGAGACTTTAGGTAGGGTGGAGCGTATGAGGCGTGCAAAGATAGTCGCAACTTTAGGTCCGAACCAGAACTCCTATGAAGAGATCCGCGAGCTCGTCGATGAAGGCGTCGATGTCGCTCGATTCAACCTCAGCCACGGAAAACGAGAAGAGCACGAAGAGAAGTTCGCCTGGGTCCGCCAGGCTGCTCTCGACACCGGACGACCCGTCGCCGTCCTGCTGGACCTCCAAGGTCCGAAGATCCGCGTAGGCACCTTCTCCAACGGCAAGGAAGAGCTCGTCGAAGGGGCTGCCTTCACGATCACCAGCCGTGACGTCCCCGGCACCGTAGAGCTTGTATCCACGACCCTGCCGACCTTGGCAGAAGACGTGTCCGTGGGCGACCCGCTGCTCATCGACGACGGTCGCCTCCGCCTGCGTGCCACCGAGGTGACCGACACCGACGTGGTCACCGAGGTCGAGATCGGCGGAACCATCTCCAACCACAAGGGCATCAACCTCCCCGGAGTGCCGGTGTCCGTCCCCGCGCTGTCCGAGAAGGACGTCGACGACCTCAAATGGGGTCTGCAGCTCGGCTTCGACTGGGTTGCCCTGTCGTTCGTCCGCAGCCCCGAGGACATGAACGATGTGCGTGCGGTCATGGATGAGGTCGGAATCACCGCCCCGGTCATCGCCAAGCTCGAGAAGCCGCAGGCGGTCGACCAGCTCGATGAGGTCATCGATGCCTTCGACGGAATCATGGTCGCCCGCGGCGACCTCGGCGTCGAACTGCCGCTCGAGCAGGTGCCGATCGTGCAGAAGCGGGCCGTGGAGATCGCCCGTCAACAGGCCAAGCCCGTCATCGTCGCCACGCAGATGCTCGAGACGATGATCGATGCACCGCGGCCCACCCGCGCCGAAGCCAGCGACTGCGCGAACGCCGTCCTCGACGGCGCCGATGCGCTCATGCTCTCCGGCGAGACCTCGGTGGGTGCCCACTGGGTCGAGGCGATCCGGACCATGAGCCGGATCATCGGCTCCACCGAGGAGCACGGCCTCGAACGGATTCCGGAGTTGGGCACCGTCCCGCACACGAAGGGCGGAGCCGTCACCGCGGCGGCCGTGCAGATTGCTGAACAACTCGATATCGACCTTCTGTGCACCTTCTCGCAGACCGGCGACTCCGTGCGACGCATGTCCCGGCTGCGTCCGGCCTGGCCGATCCTCGGCTTCACGCCCGACCCGCAGGTCCGTCACCAGCTTGCGCTGACCTGGGGAGTCCGGCCGTACCTTGTGAAGACCGTGCGCCACACCGACCAGATGGCGCGTCAGGTCGATGCCGTTCTGCTGGCCGACGGCACGGCCCGCGAAGGCGATCAGAGCATCCTCGTGGCCGGTTCTCCTCCTGGAATCCCGGGTTCGACGAACGCCCTGCGCATCCACACCATCGGTGATGCCGCCAAGGGTGTGACGGCCGCCTATCAGGATGCCTCGGACTCCGAGGAGGATCCGCTGGCCGGGTACGGAGTCGTGGCAGAGGCGCCCATCACCCGTGAGGTGCCGATCGTGCGCGAGGGCCACTCGCCCCGCCACTGACTGTCCCCCGGCCCGAACGCCGACGGCGCCTGCCCCATGATCACGGGGCAGGCGCCGGCGGCGTCTCTGTGTCCGCAGGTGTGTGGGGTGGGGGTCCGGGGTTGCGCGATGCGTGAGCCCGGAGTGCGATGCGGATCACACCAATTCATGGAATTTCCCAGATTGCTCAACAGTTGTGCTCTCTGTTGCCTAATCCTCTCTGCGGATCTCAGAGGGGAGGACCCGCTAGGAGAGGAATTCAATGAGACTGCCCGCGTGGAGCAAGTCCTTCGGAGTGCAGGTGACCATCGCACTCATCGTCGGTGTCATCCTCGGGCTCATCGCCCGCTCTTGGGGACCAGTCAGCGACAACGCTGACAACTGGCTCGGCCAGACCCTGGACACCATCGGCTCGTCATATGTCACCCTGCTCAAGGCCGCCGTCGTACCGCTGGTGATCACCGCGATCATCGCTAGCATCGGCAACCTGCGCAAGGTCACCAATGCCGCCAGGCTTGCGATGTCGACCTTGCTGTGGTTCGCGCTGACCGCCCTCATCGCCGTTGTCCTCGGACTCATCATCGGCGTCGTCATGCAGCCCGGCGCCCACGCCGATGCCTCTTCGCTCAGCGCCGGTGCACCGGACTCCCAGGGCAGCTGGCTCGGCTTCCTCACCGGACTGATCCCAGTGAACTTCCTCGGACTCGAGGTGGCCACCGCACCGGATGAGTCCGGAGCCGTGACCTCCGAGGTCAACTTCAACATCCTCCAGCTCATCATCGTCTCCGGTGCCATCGGCATCGCGGCTGTCAAGGTCGGCAAGGCCGCAGAACCGTTCCTCGAGTTCACTGAGGCGGCCCTGGCCGTGGTCCAGAAGGTCGTCTGGTGGATCGTGCGCATCGCTCCGATCGGTACGCTCGGCCTCATCGGCAACGCCGTGAACTCCTACGGCTGGTCGACGATGGGATCGCTGCTGTGGTTCGTCGTCGCCGTCTACATCGGCCTCGCGATCGTGTTCTTCATCGTCTACCCGGCCCTGGCCCGGGCGAACGGACTGTCCGTGCGCCAGTACTTCTCCGGAGTCTGGCCGGCCACTCAGATGGGCTTCGTCTCTCGGTCCTCGATCGGCACCATGCCGGTGACGCAGAAGGTCGCCACCGACAACTTCGGAGTGCCCCACTCCTACGCCGCCTTCGCCGTGCCCTTCGGTGCGACGACGAAGATGGACGGCTGCGCAGCGATCTACCCGGCCATCGCTGCGGTGTTCGTCGCCCAGTTCTTCGGCATCGACCTCTCTCTCATCCAATACCTGCTCATCGTCTTCGTCGCCGTCATCGGCTCGGCCGCCA
This sequence comes from Brevibacterium siliguriense, assembly GCF_900105315.1. Taxonomy (NCBI): domain Bacteria; kingdom Bacillati; phylum Actinomycetota; class Actinomycetes; order Micrococcales; family Brevibacteriaceae; genus Brevibacterium; species Brevibacterium siliguriense. Next base: position 2,453,041 of record NZ_LT629766.1, read on the forward strand.
CGGCCGGTACGACTGGTGCGACCGTGATGCTCACGCTGACCCTGTCGACCCTGGGTCTGCCGCTCGAAGGCGTCGGTCTGCTGCTGGCCATCGAACCGATCGTCGACATGGGCCGCACCGCGCTCAACGTCTCCGGTCAGGCACTCGTCCCCGCCATCGTGGCCAAGCGCCATGAGATCCTGGACGTCGAACGATTCGATGCCCCGCGCATCAACGGCTACGTTCCGACCGAGGAGGAGGCAGATGTCGACGAGACCCGCACCGAGGGTGCCAGCTCCCAGAGTTGATCTCCTCTCCGCCGAGGGGCTGGCCGAGCACGATGTCCAGCAAGTGACATCGCTGCTCGGCCGTCTCGTTGATGGGGGAGCAGCCCTCGGCTGGGTGAGTGCACCCGCGACCGCAGAGATCGGCGAACTCGTCGAACGCCTGGCCGCAGGCACAGTGGCCGGGGAAGCGGCCGCGGCCATTGCTCGCAGCGGCGACGAGATCACCGGGTTTGCTTTCTGGCACCGTTACACCCGACCGACCTTCCGGCCTCATGTCGACATCGAGAAGGTCGCGGTCGCTCCGGAGGCTCAGGGCCGGGGAGTGGGGAAGGGGCTGATGGAAGCGCTCATTCGGGCGGCGCATCGTCGCGGAACAGAAGTCATCACCCTCGACCTGCGCGGTGACAATGCGGCTGCCATCGGCCTCTACGAATCCTTGGGCTTCACCCGATACGGTCGGCTACCGGATTTCGTGGCGGTCGGTCAGGAGCGGTTCGATACGCTCCTGTACTCCCTCGACCTGCGTCGCTGACGCCACCGGCCGCCGGAAAACGCAGAAGGCACTGTCGACATCATGGTCGACAGTGCCTTCGTCTGTACCGGATGCGGGACTCGAACCCGCACGTCTTTCGACAATGCATTTTGAGTGCACCGCGTCTACCGATTCCGCCAATCCGGCTCGTCACCAGCTGTCCCGGGAGACCGCCTGCGCGACGGGGACGATTCTACTGTGTGGGCGGGCCGATTGCACAATCGATACGCTCCGGTGGCCGTCGTCACCGGCCGTGGGCACCCTCACAGAAGAAACTTGCCGGTCCGCTGGCCACGACGCTGAGCGCCTGGTCTAGACTGGTGACGTGCTTTCAAACAGCGAAGAATCAACTTCAGATGAGTCCGTGCCGGTCCGCCGCGTAGTCGTGGCCGAAGACGAGGCCGTGATTCGTCTCGATATCGTAGAAATGCTCCGCGAGGTCGGCTACGACGTCGTCGGTGAGGCTGCGGACGGCGAATCCGCCATCCGCCTGGCTGAGGAGCTGCGCCCGGACCTCGTCGTCATGGACATCAAGATGCCCATCCTCGACGGAATCTCCGCAGCCGAGCGCATCGCCCGCGCCCGCATCGCCCCCGTCGTGCTGCTCACCGCCTTCTCGCAGAAGGAGCTCGTCGAGCGTGCCCGCGATGCCGGCGCCATGGCCTATGTCGTCAAACCGTTCACCTCGGCCGACCTCATCCCGGCCCTGGAGATCGCGCTCTCGCGTCATGCCGAGATCAGCTCGCTCGAATCGGAGATCTCCGATCTCACCGAACGCTTCGAGACCCGCAAGCTCGTCGAGCGAGCAAAGAGCCTCCTGCAGACCTCCATGGGGCTGAGCGAGCCCGAGGCCTTCCGCTGGATCCAGAAGACCTCGATGGACCGTCGCCTGACGATGCGCGAGGTCGCCGAGACCGTGCTCAAGCAGATCGGTTCGAAGAAGTAACGACCTTCCGGACCAGACAGGTCCGAACCCGAAACCTGAGAGGGCCGGCGAATCCGAGATGGATTCGCCGGCCCTCTGCTTTCGTTGCGGGAGCAAACGCAGAGGAAGCTTTCGCCTCAGCCCTTCGGTTCGGTCTTGAGAATCATGTTCGTGATCCGCACGATCGAGAGCAGCCGACCCGATTCGTCGGTCATCTTCACCTCATGCGAGACGATCGTGCGACCCTGATGGAGCACCTCGGCGCGACCGGTGACCACACCTTCACGAGCGGCACGCAGATGAGTGGCATTGAGATCCACGCCGACGACGTTCTTGCCGCCGGAGAGCAGAAACGAATGCATCGAGGCCAGTGACTCGGCGAGAACGACGTGTCCGCCTCCGTGGAAGAGACCCATCGGCTGCCGATTCCCCTCGACAGGAGCAGTGGCCACCACATGGTCATGGGCGAGTTCGACGAACTCGATTCCCATCCTCTCGGCCAGCTCACCACCGGAACCCGGTGCGCGCAGCTGCTCGAGCAGCGTGTCGAACTCCTCAGAGGTGGTGTGAGCGGTCAGGGACACGTCGGGTCGCAGCATCGGTTCTCCTTCAAGTCAGCTTCGAACGCTAGGCTATGCCATGTGAGTCACTCAAACGAATCCCTCCTGCTCATCGACGGACACTCCCTGGCCTACCGGGCTTTCCACGCCCTGCCGGTCGAGAACTTCTCCACCAGCACCGGCCAGACGACGAATGCCATATACGGCTTCATCTCCATGCTCATCAACGTCCTGCGCGACGAAGAGCCCAGCCATGCGGCCGTGGCCTTCGACCTCGGACGCCAGACCTTCCGCCTCGAGGAATACCCCGAGTACAAGGCCGGTCGGGCGAAGACTCCGCCCGAGTTCCATCCGCAGATCGACCTCATCAAGGACATCGTCACGGCGATGGGCATCCGGGTCGTGACGAAGGAGGGTTTCGAGGCCGACGACGCCCTGGCAACGATGGCGAGGATGGGCACCGAGGCCGGAGTCGCCGTCGAGGTGATGAGCGGTGACAAGGATTCGTTCCAGCTCGCATCCGACCGAGTGACGATCCTCTACCCGAAGCGCGGGGTCAGCGACCTCAATCGGATGACTCCTTCCGCTGTCGAGGAGAAGTATGGGGTCAGCCCCGCGAACTACAGGGGACTGGCCGCGCTCGTCGGTGAGAAGGCTGACAATCTGCCCGGCGTGCCGGGAGTCGGTGACAAGACCGCCGCCAAATGGCTCACTGCCCATGGAGACCTGCCCGGAGTGCTGGAGAACGCAGATTCCATCGGCGGCAAGGTCGGCGAGAAGCTGCGCGATCATGTCACCGAGGTGGAGCGGAACTACCGACTCAACCGCCTCCTCGACGACGTCGATCTGGGGTTGGAGTTCGATGACCTGGCCTGGGGCGAAGGCGACCCGGCCGAACTGTCGAGCCTGTTCGATCAGCTCGAATTCCAAGCCCTCGGCAAGCGTCTGGCCGCGATCTTCCCCGAAGCGGGGACCGAAGCCGAGCCGGCACCGGCGCGGGAGACGAACATCGAGGCCGTCGACATCGACGCTCTGCTGACGAAGATTGCCGGCCATGATGTGCTGGCGCTCGATTCCGACGCCTCCTTCGAGCTCGGCCATGGTCAGGCACGCACCCTCGCAGTCTCCGCCGAACCCGGGCAGGCATGGGTCGTCGACCTCGCCGAGGCGGGGCAGAAGGAGATCGGCAAGCTCGGTTCCGCGCTGGGCGGACATTCGCTCATCCTCCACAGCTCGAAGCTGCAGATCAAAGCTTGGGAGTCGATGGGACTGTCCGTGACCGATATCGCCGGGGACACGGCTCTCGCCGCCTACCTGCTCGTTCCCGACGCCCGCTCCTACGAACTCGGGCAGATCGCCTCCGACCGAGCGGGAATCGACCTCAGCGAACCCGAATCCGATTCCGGGCAGCTCGCCCTCGACCTCGACTCGGATGCCGCGGTGACCACTCACGGCCAACGCGCCGCCGCCCTGCTCGAAGTCCACGAGGTGCTCGCGAAGGCGCTCGACGACGCGAACATGACGCAGGTGTACCGCGATATCGAACTGCCGCTCGTGCCCGTGCTCGCGCGCATGGAATCGACCGGAATCGCCGTCGACGAGGCCGGACTGTCGAATCTCATCGAGGAATTCACGAAACAGGCCGAAGCCAGTGCACAAGAGGCCTACAATGCGATCGGCCACGAGGTGAACCTCGGTTCCCCCAAGCAGCTGCAGACCGTGCTCTTCGACGAACTCGATATGCCCAAGACCAAGCGGACGAAGACCGGCTATACGACGGATGCCGAAGCCCTGGCCGAACTGTTCGTCAAGACCGAACACCCCTTCCTCCAGCACCTGCTGGCCTACCGGGATTCGACGAAGCTCAAGCAGACCGTCGTCGGACTGCTCAAAACCGTTGCCGACGACGGCCGCATCCACACCACGTACCAGCAGACCGTGGCCGCCACCGGACGGCTCTCGTCGTTGGACCCGAACCTGCAGAACATCCCGGTGCGGACGGAATCGGGCCGACGCATCCGCGACATTTTCATCGCCGACCCCGAGGTGTCGGACGGGACTCTGCTCACCGCCGACTATTCCCAGATCGAAATGCGGATCATGGCACACCTGTCCGGCGACGCCGCGCTCATCCAGGCGTTCAAGGACGGCGAGGACCTCCACTCCTATGTCGGCTCGAAGGTTTTCGGGGTCGGCATCGACGAGGTGGACTCCGAGATGCGGTCGAAGGTCAAAGCCATGTCCTACGGGCTGGTCTACGGACTCTCCGCCTACGGGCTCTCACGGCAGCTGGCGATCGGTGTCGACGAGGCCAAGGGACTGATGGACCAGTACTTCGAGCGCTTCGGAGCCGTCAAGGACTACCTCGACGACATCGTCGAGCAGGCCCGCGCGAAGGGCTTCACGGAGACCATCATGGGCCGCCGCCGCTATCTGCCGGCGCTGCACAGCGACCGCCGACAGCTGCGGGACATGGCCGAACGCGCCGCACTCAACGCACCGATCCAGGGTTCGGCCGCCGACATCATGAAGATCGCCATGCTCAAGGTCGCCGATCGGCTGCAGGGTCTGCAGTCGCCGATGCTGCTGCAAGTCCATGACGAGATCATCGTCGACGTCCGTCCCGACGAGATCGATGAGGTGAAGACGATCGTCACAGAGGAGATGGGTTCGGCATTCGAACTCGATGTGCCCCTGGACGTCAACGTCGGCACCGGCCGTTCCTGGCATGCCGCCGCTCACTGAGTGGATTGCACAGCGATAGGCGAAAGCTCCGCGCGTTTCACCTAGGCTGACGGCATGGCGACCGAAACCGAAGATGCACGCGAGCTGGAGAACTTCGCGACAGCCGGCAGGTGGATCTGTTCCCCGTTGTGCACGATCGACGATTCCCAGTGGGATGCGCCGGGGCTGAGTGGATGGGATGTCCGGAGCCTCGTCGGCCACGGCATCGACATCGCCGCTGCGATCGGAGTCGGGCCCGCAGTTTCCGACCCCGCGCTGCGGGACACATCGGAGATCGCCGTCGGACTCGCGGTCAGGGGAGGGACAGGCAGCCGTGCCCCCGCCGCACTGACGGGGCGCGGGGGACCGGCAGGTGACTTCAGCGTGCTCGGCTGAGCCGCGTATCAGCCCTTGTGCAGGGTGGTGGAGAAGATCACGGTACCGGGCATGAGCGCTCCGCGCAGCGGCGACCAGCCTCCCCACGCTGTCCGATTCTCTTCGGGCCATTCGGGTTCGGTCACCGAATCGATTGTGAAGCCGGCATCGACGAGGAGACTGACCCAATCGCTCATCGTCCGGTGGTGCTCCGCGTAGACCGGCTGACCGTCAGAAGACAGTTCGACGTACGGGGTGCGGTCGAAATACGAGTATTCGACGGTCAGGCCGGCCTCGCCGGGAACGTCGGGGAACATCCATCGCATCGGGTGAGTCGTCGAGAAGACCCACTGCCCGCCGCTGCGCAGGACTCGGGCCACCTCGGCGAAGACGACCTCGGCGTCCTTGACGAAGGGCAGGGCGCCATAGGAGGAGAACGCTCCGTCGAAGCTGTTCGACGCGAACGGCAGCTGCCGGGCATCGGCGAGGAGGAACGTCGGGGGAGTCGCCTCGGTGCTCAGGGGATGCTCGCGCTGCAGACGCGACGCCTGCTCGAGCATTCCGGCGGAGACATCGACGCCCGTGGTGATCGCTCCCTGTTCGGCCAGCCACCGGGAGCACTGGCCGGCACCGCAGCCGACCTCGAGCACCTGCTTCCGGTCGACGTCACCGAGGAGCCGCACATCGGATTCGTGAATTCCTTCGGGACACCAGATGAAATCCGAAGCGCCGAGGAACGTGCCGTGTTCGGCCAGATACTCCTCTGCAGAGTTGTCCCAGTAGCTGCGATTGGCCCGGACTGAAGCCTCTTCGTCGATCGGGAGATAGCCACCGCTGATGACCTCGGCTCCGTCAGTTCCTTCGCTCATGGTTCCTCCGTGGCCCCAGGTGGTGATGATTCGACTCTTCGGCGTGCATTCACGCCCAAGAAGGTGCTAGCATTGACAACCGTATGCGCCTGTGCATACAAGTCCAAATTCGCAATCGAGACCGGATTCGGTTCTTGCGGCAACTTTCCCGACCTGCCGCCAGGGTACCGGATCTGGACCAATATTCCATCGGAGTCCCTACCTATATGACCACCACCACGCCGGAATCGGTGCAGCCGAAGCAGGTCGCTGTCAACGACATCGGAACCGCTGAGGATTTCCTCGCCGCCGTCGATGAGACCATCAAGTACTTCAACGATGGCGACATCGTTGAGGGCGAAGTCGTCAAGGTCGACCGTGACGAAGTCCTCGTCGACATCGGATACAAGACGGAAGGCGTCATCCTCGCACGTGAGCTTTCCATCAAGCACGATGTCGATCCCGGCGAAGTCGTCGAGGTCGGGGACGAAATCGAAGCCCTCGTTCTTCAGAAGGAAGACAAAGAGGGTCGTCTCATGCTGTCGAAGAAGCGTGCTCAGTACGAGCGCGCCTGGGGCGACATCGAGAAGATCAAGGAAGACGACGGCGTTGTCACCGGCACCGTCATCGAGGTCGTCAAGGGCGGCCTGATCGTCGACATCGGACTGCGCGGCTTCCTGCCCGCCTCCCTGGTCGAGATGCGTCGCGTCCGCGATCTCGCTCCCTACATCGGCCAGCAGGTCGAAGCCAAGATCATCGAGCTCGACAAGAACCGCAACAACGTGGTCCTGTCGCGCCGTGCCTGGCTCGAGCAGACCCAGTCGGCCGTCCGTCACGACTTCCTGCAGACCCTGCAGAAGGGCCAGGTCCGTCCTGGTGTCGTGTCCTCCATCGTCAACTTCGGTGCGTTCGTCGACCTCGGTGGTGTCGACGGACTCGTCCACGTCTCCGAACTGTCCTGGAAGCACATCGATCACCCGGGTGAGGTCGTCACCGTTGGTGACGAGGTCACCGTCGAGGTCCTCGATGTCGACATGGACCGTGAGCGCGTTTCGCTGTCGCTCAAGGCCACCCAGGAAGATCCTTGGCAGCACTTCGCTCGCACGCACGTCATCGGACAGATCGTGCCGGGCAAGGTCACCAAGCTCGTTCCGTTCGGTGCATTCGTGCGCGTCGAAGACGGCATCGAAGGCCTCGTCCACATCTCCGAGCTGGCCGTGCGCCACGTGGATCTGCCCGAGCAGGTCGTCTCGGTCGACGAGACCATCTACGTCAAGGTCATCGACATCGACCTCGAACGCCGCCGCATCTCGCTGTCGCTGAAGCAGGCGAACGAAGGCGTCGACCCCGAGGCCGAAGAGTTCCTCGACCCGGCTCTCTACGGCATGCCGCAGGAGTACGACGAGGACGGCAACTACAAGTACCCCGAGGGCTTCGACCCCGAGACCAACGAATGGGTCGAGGGCTACGAGGCTCAGCGCGAAACCTGGGAGCAGCAGTACGCCGCCGCTCAGGAACGCTGGGAAGAGCACAAGAAGCAGGTCGCCAAGGCCATCGCAGCGGACGCCGAGGCTTCCGCAGCCGATGCCGTCGGTTCTGCCGACGCCGCTCCGGCCACCGGATCGTTCTCCTCCGAAGAGGCGAGCGACGAGGGCACCCTGGCCAGCGACGAAGCTCTCGCAGCCCTGCGTGAGAAGCTTGCAGGCAGCTGATAGCAGCCACCACTTGGGCTCCCGGTCGGAAGGCCGGGAGCCCTTTGTGTATGCCCCCACGCCTCGAGCGTGCCTGCGCCCCTGGCTGTGGTACACCGTCATCCTCTGCGTCGGCAGCCTGACCGTCTTCGGCTCCGTCGCCGCGGACCCGGGCGGCAGCGTCGTCGCCTCGAACGACGACACGTCCCTGTTCATCTGGTGGCTCGGACACGGCGCTCAAGTGCTCGCCGAGGCCCTCGGGTTCGGGCCGGGACAGACGGGCAGCCTGCTGTTTACGGAATCGATGAACACCCTCGGCGGGGGAGTCAACGGCGCGTGGAACACCTCTCTGGCCGGCTTCGCGATCCTGCTTGCTCCCGTGACCTGGTTGGCAGGACCCATTGTGAGCTACAACCTGCTCATCCTCGCCTTCCCGGTGTTGGGCAGCCTCGCCACGGCGGTGCTGTTCCGCCGCTTCCTCGACCGTGTGCCCGCATTCATCGCCGCCGGCGGGGTAGGCTTCTCCAGCTATGTCATCGCCCAACTCGGCGGACACCCGAACCTCGGCTATATCGTCACCCCGCCGCTGACCGCCTGGGTGATCCTCGCTCTCCTCGACCTCGGACGGACCACGACCCCACACGGCCGCTCACTGCTGCGCCGCCGCCGGCTCTGGCTGCTCGGCGGAGGTTTCGGGGTCCTCCTCGGCTTCCAGTTCTACGTCTCCACCGAAGTCCTGGCCGGAACATTCCTCGCCGCACTGTGCTTTCTGGCAAGCCTCGCCGTCTTCGGCCGACGCCTCTTCGGCGCTCGGCCCTGGCTGGCTCTCGGTCTCGGCTCCGCCATCGCCGGGATCATCGCACTCCTGTGCGCGATCCCGCTGCTGGTGACGATGACCGGCCCGAACGCCCCCTCCGGCGCCATCCGCCCGCACGGAGTGTGGAACACGGACCTGCTCGACCCGTTCCTGCCCGCGGCCCCGGCCTGGCTGAGCTTCGGAGTGTCCCCGCTGCCACGGATCATGGACATCGACCCCGCCGAACTCGGAGCCTACGTCGGCGCACCCGCCCTCGCGGCGGCCGTGCTCATCGTCATCGGCCTCGGACGCCGATCCGCGCACGCAGCTCCGGTGCGCATCGCAGGCGCGACCGGTCTCCTCGTCTTCCTGCTGGCGCTGGGGTCCCCGGTCCTCCTGGGCGGTCGCGTATTCGTCGATACCGGCCCGTTCGCCCTCATCGAAGCGATTCCCGTACTCAACAACATCCTGCCCATGCGCCTCGTCCTCCACACGACGATCGCGTTGTTCGCGGTACTGGGAATCGGCGTCCAATGGGCACTGAAGCACCGCAGGCTGCGGCGCGCCCGCGCCCTCCTCATCCTGCTCGTCCTCGCCGCCGTGGCCGTCATCCCCGGTCCGCAGACCGCACACGAAGTCACCGTTCCCGCCTTCTATACCGAATCCATCGCCGAGGTGGTCCCCGCCGGATCCGTCGTCAAGACCTTTCCCCGCCCGCTGGCATGGGCCGAGCCCCACGCCGACGAAGCCATGGTGTGGCAGTCGGTCAGCGGATTCCGCTATCGAGAGACCGGCGGCTATTTCATCGGGTCGAGCCCGGAATCGCCGGTGACCTATTCCGCTCCCGAGGACGCCCTCGACGAACTGCTGCACGGGTCCGTCTTCGACGGGGAGCCCATGCCGGACGCCGACAGTCCGGAAGTCGCCTCGGCGATCGCCGATCTGCGGGAATCCGGAGTCGACTTCATCGTCCTCGCCCCCGAAGCGCCGCTTCTGCCGGGAGGCGAGGGAGAGTACGCGGAATTCCTCGATACCGCCGTCGGCGATCCGATATTCACCGACGAGGGAGTGCGGGTCTACCGACTGGATCAGTAGGATGAACCCATGCTGAGAATCGGTCTCACCGGCGGAATCGGCGCCGGAAAGTCAACGGTGTCCGCAATGCTCGTCGAACACGGGGCAGTGCTCGTCGACGCAGACAAGATCGCCCGCGAAGTCGTCGAACCCGGACAGCCTCTGCTCGAGAGACTGGCAGAGGTCTTCGGGTCGCAGGTGCTGCACACCGACGGCTCGCTCGACCGAGCGGCGCTGGCGTCGGCAGCCTTCGTCGATTCCGAACACACGGCACAGCTCAACGGGCTCATGCATCCGGCGATCCGCGACCGCACCGCTGAGCACTTCGCCGAGCATTCCGACACCGAGATCGTCGTCCACGACGTGCCGCTGCTCGTCGAGAACTCCATGACACCGGCCTACCACCTCAACCTCCTCGTCGACGTGCCCGCCGAGGTGCGGCTGCAGCGGCTCATGGACTCCCGCGGAATGGACCGCGATGATGCCGCCGCACGGATCTCCCGCCAAGCCGATGACGAAACGCGACGAGCGGCCTGTGACGTCATCATCGACAACTCCGGTGAGGTGGAGGAGACGAAGGCCGCGGTCGCCCGTCTCATCGAATTGCGGATCCGTCCTTTCGCCGCCAATCTCGCGGCCGGGCAGCGAGCACCGAAGGCTGCCCTCGAACTCATCGACCCCGCGGACGCGGACTGGGCAGGAGATGCACAGCGAGTGCTCGCAAAGCTGAGGCACGGCACCGGCGACGAGTTCGCCATCGAGCACATCGGCTCCACCTCGGTGCCGGGGCTGCCCGCCAAGGACGTCATCGACCTGCAGCTCCTCGTCCCCGACCTCACCGCAGCCCGGGAGCTGGTACCGCGCCTGGCCGAGCTCGGGTATCCCGGTGCAGAATTGAGCGACCACCTCGGTGAAGGCGGAACAGAGCCGAAATGGTTCCACGCGAACACAGACCCGGGTCGGGCAGTCAATCTTCATGTGCGCACGACGGATTCCGTCGGTGCGCGCTTCGCCCGCACATTCCGGGACCTGCTCACCGAGGACACAGGGGAGCGGGACCGCTACCTGCAGGTCAAGCGCGAACTCATGGCCGAAGCTGAGACGGCGGGCGGGACGAACGCAGAGTCGATACGAAAATATGCGGAGTCGAAGGAACCCTACTTCCTCGAGATGCGTCGCAGGCTCGTCCCCGACAGCTTCGACTGACGCGGTGTCACACGGCTGCAGGCACGTCGCCGCCGATGTCGTACCGGCTCCGGCCTGCCCAATGTCAGGGGCGGGGGCTAGGGTTGGACTATGAGCTCAGAACGCCCCCTGCCAGCGATCGGCCACCGCCCCGACGTCACCCGCGAAGTGGCGCCCTTCGAGGTTGTTTCCGAGTACTCGCCCTCCGGTGATCAGCCGACGGCGATCAAGGAGATCTCCGACCGGCTCGACGCGGGAGAGCGGGACATCGTCCTCCTCGGCGCCACCGGTACGGGAAAGTCGGCGACGACGGCCTGGCTCATCGAACAGGTGCAGAGACCGACGCTGATCATGGCACCGAACAAGACCCTGGCCGCGCAGCTGGCCAACGAGTTCCGACAGCTGCTGCCCAACAACGCCGTCGAGTACTTCGTCTCGTACTACGACTATTACCAACCGGAAGCCTATGTGCCTCAGACGGACACGTTCATCGAGAAGGACTCCTCGATCAACGACGAAGTCGAACGTCTGCGGCACTCGGCCACGAACTCGCTGCTGACCAGGCGTGATGTCGTCGTGGTCTCGACCGTGTCGTGCATCTACGGTCTCGGCACACCGGAGGAGTACGTCGACCGGATGGTCACCCTCCACAAAGGCGACGAATGCGACCGGGATGAACTGCTCAAACGCTTCGTATCCATGCAGTACGCCCGCAATGACATGGCCTTCACCCGCGGCACCTTCCGCGTCCGCGGAGACACCGTCGAGATCATCCCGCAGTACGAGGAGCTCGCGCTGCGCATCGAATTCTTCGGCGACGAGATCGAATCGCTGCAGACCCTCCACCCGCTGACCGGTGAGATCGTCCGCGACGAGGACACCATCCACGTGTTCCCGGCCAGCCACTACGTCGCCGGAGAGAACCGGATGGCCACCGCGATCAGCGGGATCGAGGAGGAGCTGCAGAAGCGGCTGAGCGAGTTCGAGACGCAGAACAAGCTGCTCGAAGCCCAGCGGCTGAAGATGCGCACCACATATGACCTCGAGATGATGGAATCGATGGGCTTCACCTCCGGCATCGAGAACTACTCCCGGCACATCGACGGCCGCGCCCCCGGATCGGCACCGAACTGTCTGCTCGACTACTTCCCCGAGGACTTCCTCCTCGTCATCGACGAATCCCATGTCACGGTCCCGCAGATCGGCGGCATGTACGAAGGCGATATGTCGCGCAAGCGCACCCTCGTCGAACACGGATTCCGCCTGCCCAGCGCCATGGACAACCGGCCGCTGAAGTTCGACGAATTCCGGGAGCGGGTGGGACAGAGCGTGTACCTGTCCGCCACGCCCGGCAACTTCGAACTCGGCAACGCCAACGGCTTCGTCCAGCAGATCATCCGTCCCACCGGCCTCGTCGACCCAGAGATCAAGGTCAAACCGACGAAGGGACAGATCGACGACCTACTCGATGAGATCAAGACACGCGTCGATGCGAACGAGCGTGTGCTCGTGACGACTCTGACGAAGAAGATGGCCGAAGACCTCACCGACTACCTGCTCGAACACGACATCCGCGTCCAGTACCTCCACTCAGATGTCGACACGCTGCGACGTGTGGAGCTGCTCACAGAGCTGCGCGCCGGTGAGTTCGATGTGCTCGTCGGCATCAACCTGCTGCGCGAGGGCCTCGACCTACCAGAAGTCTCCCTCGTAGCGATCCTCGACGCCGACAAAGAAGGCTTCCTCCGGTCATCGACATCGCTCATCCAGACGATCGGACGTGCCGCCCGTAACCTCAACGGCCAAGTGCACATGTACGCCGATACGATCACGGACTCGATGCGCACCGCCATCGACGAGACCGACCGCAGACGCGCCATCCAGATCGCCTTCAACGAAGAGCACGGAATCGACCCGGCCCCGCTGGTCAAGCGGATCGCAGACATCACCGAACGTCTGCAGCGAGAGGACGAGGACACTCGAGAGCTGCTCACCGAATTCGACTACGGCAAGGGCAAGCGCGGCTACAACTCGACTCTGACCGACGAACAGCGAGAAGCCGCCGGCAAACCCGGCTCGCTGCGTCCGCCGGCAGCCGACCTCACCGAGCTCATCGAATCGCTGACTTCGCAGATGCATTCGGCGGCCGCAGAGCTGCAGTTCGAGCTCGCCGCACGTCTGCGCGATGAACTCTCAGACCTCAAGCAGGAGCTGCGCCAGATGAAGGAGGCCGGTCACGCCTGAGCCGCACCGGTGACGCGCGAGTGATGCTCGCATGTTTATACTGGTGTGCTGGCGAAAGGGAGTATCCCGTCCATCCGCGGTCGTCACCACGACCCTTCAAAGGGTCCGGACGCGGAGCGCACGCAGATTCACCGCGTGGGAGAGACTTTCGACACGGATACATCCTGTTCACCACGAAAGGCATCCATGGATATTCTGTCCTCCACGCTCGCAGCCGGCGGCAACGCCGCTGCAGCGAGCGAATCTCCGATTCCCGTATGGTTCATGATCACCTCGGGAATCATCGTCGTTGCGATCCTCGTCTTCGACCTTCTCCTGGTCATCAAGCGACCACACACCCCGTCGATGCGGGAGGCGAGCATCTGGGTCGCCTTCTACGTCGCCCTGGCTCTTGTCTTCGCCGGTGCGCTCTTCGCCATCGGCGACGCCCAGCATGGCAGCGAATTCCTCACCGGCTGGCTGCTCGAATACTCGTTGAGCATCGACAACCTGTTCGTCTTCATCATCATCATGGGCAGCTTCTCGGTACCGCGTAAGTACCAGCAGGAAGTGCTCATGGTCGGCATCATCATCGCCATCGTCTTCCGCGGCATCTTCATCGTCGCGGGTGCGGCGATCATCAGCGCCTTCGTCGAAGTCTTCTTCGTCTTCGGCATCTTCCTCCTCGTCGTCGCCTACCGGCAGGCATTCAGCTCCGAAGACGAAGGCGACGGCGAAAACGGCCTCATTCGGTTCCTGCGGAAGCGGATCAACGTCGTCGACGAATACCATGGCAACAAGCTGCGTGTGGTTCTCGACGACAACAAGACCTACTGGACCCCGATGTTCATCGTGTTCATCGCCATCGGCTCGACCGATGTGATGTTCGCGCTCGACTCGATCCCGGCGATCTTCGGCGTCACCCAGAACGCGTTCCTCGTGTTCACCGCGAACGTGTTCGCCCTCATGGGACTGCGTCAGCTGTACTTCCTGCTCGGAGGACTCGTCGACAAGCTCGTCTACCTCCACTACGGAATCGCTGCGATCCTCGCCTTCATCGGCGTCAAGCTCGTCATCCACGCTCTGCACTCGAGCGATTGGGAGTTCCTCTCGTGGGGCCATTCGATCCCCGAAGTGCCGACGTGGCTGTCCCTGACGGTCATCGTCCTGGCAATGGTGGTGGCCACGGTCGCCTCACTGATCAAGATGAAGAAGGACGGAATCTCCTTCAAGGACATCAGAGCAGAACAGTCCGACGAGTCCGAAGAGGCCTGAGCCGACCGGACCCGGACGTGCCGAGACCGCCTCGGTGTCGGCACAGAACGGGCGGGGTCCGTCTCGATCACTCGAGACGGACCCCGCCCGTGTCAGTTCGGTCCGGGCAGACCCGGACCGGCAGGAAGGCGCTCAGCCCTGTGCGAAGGGCCCGAACACGGGAGTCCACTCGCGGATGTCCGTCTTCTCGATGACACCGAGCGACGCATAGGGGTCGGCAGCCAGGTGACCTTCGACCTCCGCATGGTCGGCGGCGCTGAGGATGAGCAGTCCTCCCGGCTGCGGATCATCGTCCAAGGGACCGGATGCGAGAATCGTCCCGGCCTCATTCATCTCCGCCTGCCATTGACGGTGAGCAGGGCGGTGCTCCATCCGCGTATCGGTATCAGGTCCGTAGTGGTAGGTGACGGCGAAGACCGGCATATGTGACTCCTTGGTGTCGAGCAATAGGATGGAACCAGTCTAATCGGAAAGGTCTGTGCATCAGCGTGGCCAGATTGCAGGAGATCCCAGCGGAATTCGCCGACGACGACACGATCTACGAGTCGTTCGGCGAATACTGCCAAGAGATCGGAGTGGAGCCGTACCCGGCTCAGGACGAGGCGTTCCTCACGATCCTCGCAGGCGACAATACGATCATGGCGACCCCGACCGGTTCGGGGAAGTCACTCGTCGCTCTCTTCGCCCTCTACCAGTCCTTCACGCGCGGGATCCGGTCCTATTACACGGCCCCGCTCAAGGCCCTCGTGAGCGAGAAGTTCTTCTCCCTCATCAACGCCTTCGGCGCCGAGAACGTCGGCATGATCACCGGTGACTCCACTGTCAACCCGGATGCCCCCGTCATCTGCGCCACGGCAGAGATCCTGGCCAACCAGGCACTGCGCGAAGGCGGAATGCTCGACGCCGGAATGGTCGTCATGGACGAGTTCCACTATGTCGCCGACCCCTCCCGAGGCTGGGCCTGGCAGGTGCCGCTCCTCGAGATGCCGCAGACCCAGTTCGTCCTCATGTCAGCCACCTTGGGCGACACCACCGACATCCGACGCACCATGACGGAGACGACCGGACGCGATTCCTCCGTGGTCACCTCGGCGACCAGGCCCGTCCCGCTCGACTTTGAATATTCGACGGAGACGCTCTCGGACACTCTGCGCGGACTCGTCCGCAGCGACAAAGCGCCGGTCTACGTCGTCTCCTACTCCCAGAACGGAGCCATCGACCTCGCCACCAACCTGCTCTCGGTCGACCTCGCCTCCAAAGAACAGAAGGCCGCGATCGCCGCTGCCATCAAGGGCTTCACCTTCGGCAAGGGATTCGGGCAGAGTCTGCGCAAGCTGCTGTTGCACGGCGTCGGCGTCCACCACGCCGGAATGCTGCCGAAGTACCGCCGGCTCATCGAACAGCTCGCCCTCAAAGGACTGCTGCTCGTCATCTCCGGCACCGACACCCTCGGCGTGGGCATCAACGTGCCCATCCGCTCTGTGCTCCTGACCGGACTGACGAAATTCGACGGACGGAAGATGCGCAGACTCAGCGTCCGCGAATTCCAGCAGCTCGCCGGGCGTGCCGGCCGCGCCGGATTCGATACGCGCGGGTACGTCATCGCTCAAGCCCCCGAACACGTCATCGACAACCTCAAGGCCGAGGCGAAGGCTGCGAACGATGACAAGAAGAAAAAGAAGAAGGTCAAGAAGAAGGCCGCCCCGGTCGGCTTCGTCGGCTGGTCCGAGGAGACGTTCACAAAACTCATCGAGGGCGAATCCGAGACCCTGCGACCGCGGATGAAGATCGACCATTCGACGATCCTCAACCTCGTCGCCCGCCCCGGCTCCGATGTGTCGACCATCAGCGCGTTCATCGACAAGACACATGAGACAAGGGAGCGCCGGCTCGACCTCAAACTCACCGCGATCAGCATCGGACGCTCCCTCATCGACGCCGGCCTCATCGAGGTCCGTGGCAGCGAACTCGTCGCCACCCAGGACCTCGGCCCCCAGTTCGCGCTCAACCAGCCGCTGGCGCCCTTCGTCCTCGCCGCGCTCGAGCTTCTCGACGAGAACGACGACACGTACGCCCTGGACGTCGTCTCCATCGTCGAGGCGACCACCCCGGTGCCGTTCCAGATCCTCAAGGGCCAACTCGACCGGATCAAGGGAGAGACCCTGGCCGAGCTCAAGGCCGAAGGCGTCGAATACGCCGAACGTATGGCGATCCTCGACGAGATCGAAAGCCCCGCACCCCTGGCCGAGTTGCTCGACCCGGCGTTCGACCATTTCGTCGAGACTCATCCCTGGCTGCACCGAGGCGGCTTCGAGCCCAAATCCGTCGTCCGCGACATGCTCGAGCAGGCCATGGGCTTCACCCAGTTCGTCGGCTACTACAGTCTCGCCCGGGCCGAGGGCAGCCTGCTGCGCTACCTCACCGACGTCTACCGCGCACTGCTCCACAACGTCCCCGCGGAGAACCGGACCGAGGAACTCGAGACCATCATCGAATGGCTGGGTGAGACCATCGCCCGGACGGATTCGTCGCTGCTGGACGAATGGCGGACGCTGCAGGGACTCGACCCCACCGAACACGCCGACGATCTGCCGGCGCTGGACCGTCGCTTCTCCGAGAACACGAAGGTCTTCACCGCGGAGATCCGCAATGCCCTGTTCCACCGAGTGCTGCTGGCCGAACGCGCGAACTACACGGAGCTCGGCCGCCTCGACGCCGAATCCGGATTCGACTCCCGGGCCTGGGAGGACGCGATCGAGGACTTCTACGACGAATACGGAGAGCTGCACGTCGACCAGAAGGCCCGCGGACGGGAATATATCGACATCACACCCGGTTCCCACACTTGGAACGTCCGACAGGTCCTCGCCGATCCCGACGACAACAGGGACTGGGCCATCGACGCTGAGGTGGACGTGGCCGCCAGCGACGAATCCGGCGATATCGTTCTGCGCATCCTCTCGGTCGGAGAGATCGGCAGATGAGCCTTGGAACCGCTGGGAATACACCAATGTCAGTGCCGAGTAATACAGTGGTCAGGTGATGAAAACCAATAACGGTGAGCAAGTGACAGGCGTCTCCCATCTGGACACCCTGTGGGTCAAGGGCGCACGAGCACACAACCTCAAGAGCGTCGAGATCACGCTGCCGCGCGACTCGACGGTCGTGTTCACCGGCTTGTCCGGTTCCGGTAAATCCTCGTTGGCCTTCGACACGATCTTCGCCGAGGGGCAGCGACGCTACGTCGAATCCCTGTCCTCCTATGCCCGGATGTTCCTCGGGCAGATGGACAAACCCGACGTCGACTTCATCGAGGGACTCTCTCCGGCGGTGTCGATCGACCAGAAGTCGACTTCGCGCAACCCGCGTTCGACCGTCGGCACGATCACCGAGGTCTATGACTTCCTCCGCCTGCTGTGGGCGCGGATCGGCACTCCGCACTGCCCCGTCTGCGGTGAGGTCATCACGCAGCAGACCCCGCAGCAGATCGTCGACCAGCTTCTCGAACTCGAGGAGCGCACGAAGTTCCTCGTCCTCGCACCAGTCGTCCGCTCCCGCAAGGGCGAATTCGTCGACCTCTTCACCGACCTGCAGTCCAAGGGATTCTCCCGAGCCATCGTCGACGGTGAGCAGATCAGCCTGAGCGAACCGCCCACCCTGGAGAAACAGTACAAGCACACGATCTCCGTGGTCGTCGACCGCCTCGTGGCCAAATCCGGACTGCGCCCGCGCCTGACCGACTCCGTCGAGACCGCGCTGGGACTGGCCGACGGTCGCATCGACATCGAACTCGTCGACGAGGGTACGACCCGCACCTTCTCCGAACACATGTCGTGCCCGAACGAGCACCCGCTGGCGATCGACGAGATCGAACCGCGCTCGTTCTCCTTCAACTCGCCCTTCGGTGCCTGCCCCACCTGCGACGGCATCGGCACCCGTCTGCAGGTCGACGAAGACCTCGTCGTCCCCGACGAGGACCTCAGCCTCGGCTCCGGAGCGATCGCTCCCTGGTCGGGCGGCAAACAGGTCTCGAAGTACTTCAACCGTCTGCTCAAGGGCCTCGGCGACGAACTCGGCTTCGATATGAAGACGCCGTGGAAGAAGCTGCCGAAGACCGCGAAGACCGCAATACTGACGGGCAAGGACTACAAGGTTCACGTCAAGTACAAGAACCGCTTCGGCCGCGAACGCACGTACTCGACGGGCTTCGAGGGCGTCTACCAGTACATTCAGCGCAAACACGAGGAAACCGAATCCGACTGGTCGCGGGAACGCTACGAGTCCTATATGCGGGAGATCCCGTGCGCCAGCTGCCAGGGCACACGCCTCAAACCGGAGATCCTCGCTGTCAAGGTCGGGGACAAGTCCATCGCGGAGGTTTCCGAACTCGCCCTCGACGAAGCCGCTGACTTCCTCGGCTCCCTCGAACTCAGCAACCGCGATGCCGCCGTGGCGGCGCAGGTGATGAAGGAGATCAACGCCCGTCTCGGGTTCCTCCTCGACGTCGGCCTCGACTACCTCAGCCTCAATCGGGCGGCCGGGACGCTCTCCGGCGGTGAGGCCCAGCGCATCCGCCTGGCCACGCAGATCGGCTCCGGTCTCGTCGGCGTCCTCTACGTCCTCGACGAGCCGTCGATCGGTCTGCACCAGCGCGACAACCGCCGACTCATCGAGACACTCAACAAGCTCAAGGATCTCGGCAACACCCTCATCGTCGTCGAGCACGATGAGGACACCATCGAATCGGCCGACTGGATCGTCGACATCGGCCCGGGGGCCGGCGAGCACGGGGGAGAGGTCGTCTACTCCGGACCCGTACCCGGTCTCAAGGAGGCCCCGGGATCGATCACCGGCGACTACCTCTCCGGTCGGCGCGCTATTCAGATTCCGCCGACCCGCCGCCCCGTCGACAAGGACCGGCGGGTCACGGTCGAGAAAGCCGTGGAGAACAACCTCCGCGATGTCACGGTGTCCTTCCCGCTCGGCGTGCTCACCGCCGTCACCGGCGTATCCGGTTCGGGCAAATCGACCCTGGTCAACGAGATCCTCTACACGCAGATGGCCAACGTCCTCAATGGCGCCTCCCGGGTCCCCGGACGGCACAAGCGCGTGACCGGCCTGGACAACCTCGACAAGGTCGTCCACGTCGACCAGTCGCCGATCGGTCGCACCCCGCGGTCGAACCCCGCCACCTACACGGGCGTATTCGACCATGTTCGCCGGCTGTTCGCCGAAACCGAATCGGCGAAGGTCCGCGGCTATCTGCCAGGCCGGTTCTCCTTCAACGTCAAAGGCGGACGCTGCGAGAACTGCAGCGGCGACGGCACGATCAAGATCGAGATGAACTTCCTGCCAGACGTCTACGTCCCCTGTGAGGTCTGTCAGGGCGCCAGGTACAACCGGGAGACCCTGGAGGTGACTTTCAAGGGCAAGAACATCGCCGAAGTCCTCGATATGCCGATCGAGGAGGCCAACGACTTCTTCGCAGCGATACCCGCGATCTCGCGACACCTCAAGACTCTCGTCGAAGTGGGCCTCGGCTATGTCCGACTCGGCCAGCCGGCGACGACTCTCTCCGGTGGCGAGGCCCAGCGCGTCAAGCTCGCCGCCGAACTGCAGAAGCGCTCCCGCGGCCGCACCGTCTACGTGCTCGACGAACCGACGACCGGTCTGCACTTCGAGGACATCTCGAAGCTGCTCATGGTCCTCCAGGGGCTCGTCGACAAGGGCAACACGGTCATCGTCATCGAACACAACCTCGACGTCATCGGCAATGCCGACCACATCATCGACCTCGGACCCGAGGGCGGTCGCGGCGGCGGTCAGATCATCGCCCAGGGCACCCCCGAGGAAGTCGCCGAGGTGGCCGAATCGCACACCGGACGCTTTCTCAAACCGATGCTCAAGTCCTGATCCGAATGCCTGAACCATCGACCTACCGCCCGGCCACCGGTTCGATCCCCACCTCGGCCGGGGTCTACAAATTCCGTGACCCCGACCGGCGGGTGATCTATGTCGGAAAAGCGAAGAACCTCCGGAACCGACTCAACTCGTACTTCGCCAACCCCGCCCAGCTGCATCCTCGCACCTCGACGATGGTCCACACCGCGAACTCGGTGGAATGGACAGTCGTCGACACCGAGGTCGAAGCGCTGCAGCTCGAATGGACGTGGATCAACGAGTTCAACCCGCGGTTCAACGTCATGTTCCGCGACGACAAGTCCTACCCGTACCTCGCGATCACGATGAACGACGAGGTGCCGCGCGCCTTCATCACCCGAGGGAAGCGTCGCAAAGGTGTCAAGTACTTCGGTCCCTTCGCCCAGGTGTGGGCGATCAAGGACACCCTCGATCTGCTGCTCAAGGCCTTCCCGATGCGCACCTGCACAGCAGGCGTCTACCGCCGAGCCGAACGCAGCGGCAGGCCCTGCCTGCTCGGCTATATCGACAAATGTGCCTCTCCCTGCGTCGGCCAGATCAGCAAGGACGATCACAAAGATCTGGCTCGCAGCATCTCCGATTTCATGTCCGGCAATACCGGCCGCTTCATCAGCCACCGCCAGAAGGAGATGGCCAGCGCCGCCGCCGAACTCGACTACGAACGCGCGGCCGGTCTGCGCGACGAGATCTCCGCCCTGCAGAAGGTCCTCGACAAATCCGCCGTGGTCCTGTCCGTCAGCGCCGACTGCGATATCTTCGCCCTCGTCACCGAGGAGCTCGAGGCCTCCGTTCAAGTCTTCCATGTGCGCCAGGGCCGCATCCGCGGTCAGCGCGGCTGGATCATCGAACGCTCCGATGATCACACTCCCGCAGAACTGACTACCGACTACCTCCGACAGGCCTACTCCGGGCTCGACTCCGATGCCATCCCGAAGGAGATCCTCGTCGACACCCTGCCGGCGGACCTTGAGTCCCTCGAAGCCTGGCTGAGCGAGCAGCGCGGCTCCCGGGTGACCGTGCGGGTGCCCGAACGCGGGGAGAAGAAGGCGGCGATTGAGACCGTGGGGAAGAACGCGAAGGAAGCGCTCATCCAGCACAAGCTCAAACGCTCCTCCGACCTGACGACCCGCAGTCAGGCGCTCAAGGAGATCCAGGAACACCTCGATCTGCCCGAGGCCCCGTTGCGCATCGAATGCATCGACATCTCCCACACGCAAGGGTCGAACGTCGTCGCCTCCCTCGTCGTGTTCGAAGACGGAATGGCGAAGAAGCGCGACTACCGACACTTCGCCATCCACGATGAAGCCGCCGCCGACGATACGGCTTCGATGTACGACGTCGTCTCCCGTCGCTTCAGCCGCTACCTCGAACAGATGACCTCCGAGGAGCCCGATGAGCGTTTCGGCTACCGGCCCAGCCTCCTCGTCGTCGACGGCGCCGGCCCGCAGGTCGCCGCCGCCACGCGGGCGTTGACCGATCTCGGGATCGTCGACATCTCCGTCGTCGGTCTGGCCAAGCGGCTCGAAGAGATCTGGGTACCCGACGACCCGTTCCCCGTGATCCTCCCGCGCAATTCCGAAGGCCTCTTCCTCATGCAGCGCCTGCGAGATGAGGCCCACCGCTTCGCCATCACCTATCACCGGTCCAAACGTGCGAAGGCGATGACGAGCTCGGTCCTCGACGACATTCCGGGCCTCGGGGAGTCGAAGCGCAGTGCTCTGCTGCGCCATTTCGGATCCGTGAAGAAGGTCCGCGCGGCCACCGAAGAGGAGATCTGCGAGGTGAGGGGAATCGGTCCCTCACTCGCAGCGAAGATCGCGGCGGCTCTGGCCGACTGAGCTCGGCGATTCTGCCCTAGAGTAGTGCCGAGAGACACAGTGCCCACCGACCGAACGGGCACGATCAGAGGAGGACGCGTGAGCATACAGGCCGAATCGAACGGATCCGACCACCCCATCGAGGTTGTGCTCGTCGCCGGCATGTCGGGAGCGGGCCGCACCACCGTGGCCAATGTGCTCGAAGACATGGATTGGTACGTCGTCGACAATCTGCCCCCGCAGATGATGCGTCCGCTCGTCGAGCTCGTCGCCCGTGCCGACGGCGCCCTGCCGAAGATCGCGATCGTCATCGACGCCAAGGGCCGGACGAAGTACACCGAACTGCAGCAGACGATCAGCGATTTCGTCGATCAGGGACTGTCCCTGCGCATCGTCTTCCTCGATGCCTCCGACGAGGTCCTAGTCCGACGCTTCGAATCGACGAGGCGACCCCACCCTCTGCAGGGGGAGGGGACCCTCCTCGAAGGCATCGAAGCCGAACGTGTCGAGCTCGAGTCGCTGAGACACCGAGCCGACATCATCGTCGACACCTCCGACCTCAACGTGCACCAGCTGTCCGCGGAGGTGCGCAAGCGCTTCAGCGATGATGACACACCACCGCTGCGACTGACGGTGATGAGCTTCGGGTTCAAATACGGACTGCCGAAGGACGCCGACCACATCGCCGACGTCCGCTTCCTGCCGAATCCGTACTGGATTCCCCACCTGCGCGGACACAACGGACTCGACTCCGATGTCGCGGATTACGTCCTCGAACAGAACGGCGCCGAGGAATTCATCGAACGCTATGCCGCGACCCTGTCCACGGTTGCCGAGGGCTATCTGCATGAGGGACGCGGATACGCGATGATCGGCATCGGCTGCACCGGCGGCAAGCACCGTTCCGTGGCGATCAGCGAACGTGTCGGACGCCTGCTGTCGGCCCAGACCGGCATTCCCGTGACCGTACGCCACCGCGATCTGGGAAGAGAATGACATGGAGACCGAAGATCTGCCCATCATCACCACGGGCTCCCAGAACGATGGTCCGAATATCGTCTCCTTCGGCGGAGGACACGGACTCTACGCGGCGCTGAGGGCGTTCCGTCTGCTCACCGAGGACCTCACCGCCGTCGTCACCGTCGCCGATGACGGAGGTTCGTCCGGTCGTCTGCGCGACGAACTGGGCGGACTGCCTCCCGGCGACCTGCGGATGGCCCTGGCCGCGCTCTGCGACGATGGCACATGGGGCCAGACCTGGCGTGATGTCATCCAGCACCGTTTCGAATCCGCAGGGGAGCTGCACGGCCATGCGGTGGGCAATCTGCTCATCGCCGCACTCTGGCAGATCCACGGCGACCATGTGGCCGGCCTCGACTGGATGGCCCGCCTGCTGCGCGCCCACGGCCGCGTGCTGCCTATGTCCTCGGTGCCGCTGACGATCGAGGCCGATGTGAAGTTCCCCGGCTCGTTCCAAGTCGTGCGCGGACAGTCCGTGCTCGCCTCGACCAGCGGCCACGTCGAGACCGTGCGCCTCGATCCGGCGGCCCCACCCGCTCGCTTCGAGACGATCGAAGTCGTGGAGGAAGCCGATGTCCTCAACCTCGGCCCAGGCTCCTGGTACACCTCGGTGATGCCGCATCTGCTCGTGCCTTCGCTGGCGGAGGCGATCGTGGACTCGAAAGCGGTGAAATCCCTCACGCTCAACCTCAGCTCCACCGACGGCGAGACTAAAGATCTGAGCCTCGGCGAACACCTGACCTCCCTGCACCGGCATGCCCGCTCGCTGACCTTGGACTATGTCCTCGTCGACGAGGCCGCGACCGAACTCGAACCGGACCTGCCGCAGCAGGCCGAAGACATGTTCGGGGCGAAACTCTGGGAACGCCCCCTGCGTTCACGGAGACAGGGACAGCATGACAGCCTCAAACTGGCGGCATGCTACCGTGACATGTTGTTGGACGCCGGGATCGGCGTCGCCGAGCAGTGGTAGCAATTCAGGTGCAGGAGGACGAGCTATGGCACTGACCGCTCAGGTCAAGGATGAATTGGCGCGAGTGAAGATCACACGCACCTCCGCCCGCAAGGCCGAGGTCTCCTCGATCTTCCGCTTCTCCTCCGCCCTCCACCTCGTCAACGGCTCCATCGTTCTCGAAGCCGAACTCGACACCGCCCAAGCCGCCAAACGACTGCGTGCGGAGATCAAGGACCTCTACGGCCAGCATGCCGATATCGTCGTCATCAACGCCGCAGGGATCCGCCGCTCCAACCGCTACCTCCTGCGCGTCACCCGTGACGGGGGAGCACTGGCCCGCCAGACCGGACTCGTCGACAACCGCGGCCGCCCCGTGCGCGGACTGCCCTCGGCTATCGTCAACGGCTCCGTCGCCGATGCCGAAGCCGCCTGGCGCGGCGCCTTCCTCGCCCACGGCTCCCTGACGGAACCGGGACGCTCCTCGGCGCTGGAAGTCACGTGCCCCGGCCCCGAGGCGGCTCTTGCCCTCGTCGGTGCCGCCCGTCGTCTCGGACTGAGTGCGAAAGCACGCGAAGTCCGGGGAGTCGACCGTGTCGTCATCCGCGACGGCGACGATATCGCCGCACTGCTCACCCGCATGGGCTCCCACAGCGCCGTGCTGGTCTGGGAGGAGCGGCGGATGCGCCGGGAGGTCCGAGCGACGGCGAACCGCCTGGCGAACTTCGACGATGCGAACCTGCGCCGGTCGGCACGTGCCGCCGTGGCCTCCGGAGCCCGGGTCGAACGGGCACTGGAGATCCTCGGCGACGAGGTCCCCGAACACCTCCGCTACGCCGGTCAGCTGCGGGTGACCCACAAGCAGGCCTCCCTCGAGGAGCTCGGCCAGCTCGCAGACCCGCCGATGACGAAGGATGCGGTGGCCGGGCGGATCCGCAGGCTGCTGTCCACTGCGGACAAGCATGCGGAAGAACTGGGAATTCCCGGCACCGAAGCCAGCCTGACGCCGGAAATGCTCGAGGATCGCTAAGATCGAGGCATGAGACGAATCGCCATCAACGGCTTCGGCCGAATCGGCCGTGCCCTGTTCCGTCTGTCCCTCGAACCCGATACCGATTTCGAGGTCGTGGCCATCAACGACCTCACCGATACGACGACCCTGGCCCACCTTCTCACCCACGACTCGGTGTGGCCGCGCTTAGACCATGACGTCGACGCGACCGACGAGGCGATCATCGTCGATGGACGAGAGATCGCCGTCACCAGCCAAGCCGACCCAGCCGAAATCGACTGGAGTTCGCACAATGTCGAACTCGTCGTCGAATCCACCGGACGCTTCACCCGCCAGGACCAGGCCGAGGCCCACCTGGGAGGCACCGTGAAGACCGTCGTCCTCTCCGCCCCCGGAAAGGACGTCGACGCGACTCTCGTCATGGGCGTGAACGAAGACACCTTCGATCCGACCGAACATTCCGTCGTCTCGAACGCCTCGTGCACGACGAACTGCATGGCCACCGTCGTCAAGGCTCTCGACGACACCCTCGGCGTCGAAACCGGACTGCTCAACACCGTCCATGCCTACACCGGCGACCAGATGCTCGTCGACGGACCCCACCGGGACCTGCGCCGCGCCCGCGCCGCCGCCGTCAACATCGTGCCCACCACGACCGGAGCTGCACGCACGGTCGGCCGAGTCATGCCCCACCTCGAGGGCAAGCTCGACGGTCTGGCCGTCCGCGTGCCCGTACCCGCCGGATCGATCATCGACTTCACCTTCACCACGACTAAGAGTGCCGACCGCGACGAGGTCAATGCGCTCCTCGCCTCCGCAGCGGACGAATCACCCTACCTCGACTTCTCCACCGACGAACTCGTCTCCAGCGACATCGTCGGCACCACCGCCTCGGCGATCGTCGATTCCAAGCTCACGATGGTGCTCGGCGACCAGATCAAGGTCGTGGCCTGGTACGACAACGAGTGGGGCTACACGAACCGACTCAAAGACATGGTCAGCTACATTCTCAGCGAAAGGGACTCATGAGGACATTCGACGATGCGGGCATCTTCGCCGGTCGCACGGTGCTCGTCCGCAGCGATCTCAACGTGCCGATGGACGACGGCACCATCACCGACCGCGGCCGCATCCTGGCTTCGGCCGGAACCATCCGGTCGCTGGCCGAGGCGGGAGCCAAGGTCATCGTGATGTCGCATCTGGGCCGACCCAAGGGAGAACCGGATCCGCAGTTCTCGCTGGCCCCGATCGTCCCCGAACTCGCCGACGCCATCGGCCGCCTCGTCGCCTTCGCCTCCGATACCGTCGGTGACGATGCGAAGACGAAGGCGGCAGCCCTGTCCGACGGTGACGTGCTGCTGTTGGAGAACCTGCGCTTCAATCCCGGCGAGACCGCGAAGGACGATGCGCTGCGGCAGGAATTCGCCTCCCGACTGGCCGCACTGGCCGACGACTTCGTCTCCGACGGATTCGGCGTCGTCCACCGCAAGCAGGCCTCGGTCTTCGACATCGCCGAACTCCTCCCGCACTATGCCGGTTCGCTCGTGCGTGCGGAAGTCGAAGTCAGCGACAAGCTGCTCAACGACCCGGCCCGTCCGTTCACCGTCGTCCTCGGCGGATCGAAGGTCTCGGACAAACTCGGCGTCATCGACAACCTCATCGACCGTGCCGACAATCTGCTCATCGGCGGAGGAATGGTCTTCACCTTCCTCGCCGCACTCGGACACGACATCGGATCCAGCCTGGTCGAGAAAGACCGCATCGACGATGTCAAGGGCTACCTCCGACGCGCCGAGGCCGGTGGGGCTCGCATCGTCCTGCCCACGGACATCGTCATGGCCGCCTCCTTCGCAGCCGACGCCGAGAACTGGGTGCGGCCCGTTGCCGAACTCGAAGACACTCCGGCAGGAGCGGACGGCCTCGGCCTCGACATCGGGCCCGAATCGGCCGCCGCCTATGCGGAGATCATCGCCGCCTCGACCACCGTGTTCTGGAACGGACCGATGGGCGTCTTCGAATTCCCCGCCTTCGCCGCCGGCACCAAGGCCGTCGCCCAGGCACTGACCAACGAGGGCAGCGGTGAAAGACAGCGGCTGACCGTGGTCGGCGGCGGAGATTCCGCAGCCGCCGTGCGCAGCCTCGGCTTCGCCGATGACGACTTCGGCCATATCTCCACCGGCGGCGGTGCCAGCCTCGAATACCTCGAAGGCAAGACACTGCCCGGACTCGACGCACTCGGATGAGGAAGGCGGACACCATGAGCGACCGCACCCTGCTGCTGGCAGGCAACTGGAAGATGAACCACGACCACCTCGAGGCGATCTCCGCCGTCCAGAAGCTCGCATGGGCACTCGAGGACGCCAAACTCGACGACAGCCACTGCGAAGTCGTCGTCATCCCGCCGTTCACCGACATCCGTTCGGTGCAGACCCTCGTCCAAGGCGACAAGTTGTGGCTGAAATACGGTGCCCAGGACGTCTCCCAGCACGCTCCCGGCGCGCATACCGGAGAGATCGCTGCATCGTTCCTCTCCCGCCTCGG
This sequence comes from Brevibacterium siliguriense, assembly GCF_900105315.1. Classification (NCBI taxonomy): domain Bacteria; kingdom Bacillati; phylum Actinomycetota; class Actinomycetes; order Micrococcales; family Brevibacteriaceae; genus Brevibacterium; species Brevibacterium siliguriense. The sequence goes on from NZ_LT629766.1 coordinate 2,480,797, forward strand.
CTGCAGCTTCGTGGTCATCGGCCACAGCGAACGCCGAGCGGACAACCATGAGACCAACGATGTCGTGGCCGCGAAGATCAGGGCCGCACTTTCGGCCGAACTCACCCCGATCCTCTGCGTGGGGGAGTCGCTGGAACAGCGGCAGGACAAGAGCCACGTCGAGTTCACTCTCGGACAGCTCGACGACTCCCTGGCCGGATTCGACGCCAACGATCTCTCAGGCCTCGTCATCGCCTACGAACCCGTATGGGCGATCGGCACCGGCGAGACCGCCACAGCCGCCGATGCCGCGGAGATGGCGTCGGCCATCCGCGCACGCATCGGTGAGAAGTACGGCGACAGCCTTGCCCAGACCACCCGGATCCTCTACGGCGGATCGGTCAAAGCCGACAATGTGGCCGAGATCGTCGCCTCCGCGGATGTCGACGGAGCACTGGTGGGAGGCGCGAGCCTGAGCGGCCCGGACTTCGCCGCTTTGTGCAAGGCTGCCGTCGCGAAGTAGACTGACAGACGCATCATTCGACGAAACACTCGACGAAACATAGGTTGAATCCGACGTGGAAATCCTGAACATCATTCTCATCGCGCTGCTCGTGCTCACGAGCATCTTCCTCACCCTGCTGATCCTCATGCATAAGGGCAAGGGCGGTGGCATGTCCGACATGTTCGGCGGCGGAATGTCCTCGTCGCTGGGATCCTCGGGCGTCGCCGAGCGCAATCTCAACCGGTTCACGACGCTGATGGCGATCATCTGGGCGGCCTGCATCATCCTGCTCGGCATCCTCACCCGGTTCAACGCCTGAAGTCCAGTGGCTGACTGATGCCGACATCGTGAGACACCACCACCGAGGCGAACGCCAGGTGGACAGAGAAGGACCCCGACCGAATCGGTCGGGGTCCTTCTCTGTGCTGTCACGTCAGAATCCGCGCTGTCACGTCAGATCAGTCCTGGCCGTAGTGGTGATGCGGGCTGATCGACTCGATCGCTTCCCGCAGTTGTTCGAGCCCGCGGTCACGATCGAGCAGATGCACACGCAGCACGGGCCGGCCCTTCTCGACCAGCACTGCCGCATCGCCGGCGGCCTGAGCACGCTGCAGCTGAGCGAAGCCGAAGCCGCGTCCCGGCACCAGCAGATCCGTGCGCGCCTCACCGGTGATCTGGAGGAAGACTCCGTTCGGATGGCCTCCCTTGTGATACTGACCTGTCGAATGCAGGTAGCGCGGGCCGAAGCCGAACGTCGTCTGCACGCCGGCATGGGTGGACACGAGAGGACGCAGCTGAGCAGCCTCGGCATCGGCGATCCGATCGAGGTAGGCCTGGATTCCGACATACCCGTATTCGTCGACCTGGGAGAAGAGCTCCTGCAGGGCACTGACGAGATCGGTCGCTTCGTTCACGACTTCGAGGACGTCGATGACTCCCTCACAGAACTGCGTCTGTTCGGACGTACCAGAGTACGGTCCGTCCAGCAGGTGCCTGGCCTGTACCTTCGCCGCTTCCACATCGGGCTGGTCGAAGGGATTGACCCCGATGCCGTATCCGGCGATGGCCGTGGCGAATTCCCAGAACAGGAACAGCTCACCCAATCCACCGGTGATCGCGGCTTCGAAACCGGACGGCGCGCCCAACTCCGTACCCTCTGCCGACGGATCGAGCAGGCACAGCAGAGCATCCGCGCGTGCATCGGAGAACCCGATGTCCGCGGGGGAATCGACGACGACGGGAAGGATGCCCTGCCCGTCCTTGCCGAGGGATTCGGCGACGAGCTGTTCGACCCAGGCACCGAGACCATGCAGCTGCGGCGAGGTCTCCGCGAGGACGAGCTTCTCCGTCGACCTGGCGTGGGCGATGCTCAGCCAAGCGCCGAACCGCAGCGCCGGATTGTCGAGGCTGTCGGCGGACAGGTCCGCAGCGGCCTCAGCGGCTTCCGCGACGATTCCGCGCACATCGGCACCGGCCAGACCCGCAGGAACGAGCCCGAAGGCCGAGAGCGCACTGAAGCGTCCTCCGACAGTGGGATCGGCGAGGAAGGTCGCCAGGAAGCCCTGATCGGCGGCCAAACTCTCGAGTTCCGTCCCCGGATCGGTGATCGCGATCATCCGGGACGCGGGGTCGACGTCGATCTCCTCGAAAGCCGCAGCGAAGCTGCGCCGGATCGAATCCGTCTCCACCGTGGTTCCGGACTTCGACGCGATGATGAGGACCGTATGCTCGAGGTCGGTGCCGATCGCCTCGGCGACCTGATTCGGATCCGTCGAATCGATGATCTCGAGGCGGACGCCGGCCGTCTGCGCCATCACCTCGGGAGCAAGCGAGGATCCGCCCATCCCGGCCAGGCTGACCGTGCGCAGACCCTTCTCCTGCAGCTGTGCGCGCAAGGACTCGATGTCGTCGATCAGTCCTGCGCCCTGCTGCGGAAGATCCACCCAGCCCATCCGGTCCGCGGCATCCGCGGCACCGTCGAACAGTTCGGCATCCTGGTGGCTCAGTCGGGAGGCCAGGCGGGCGTCGATGAGACGCGCGGCCTCGGCATCGAATTCTTCGTTGACCGGAACGGAGAGTGAGAGCTTCATGATCGGTCCAGAGCCGTACGGATCGTTTCTTGGAGTTCGGTCCAGCTGACGTCGAACTTCTCCAGCCCCTGCTCTTCGAGCACGGTCATGACCTCGGCATAGTCGATGCCCAGCCGCGCCAGAGCATCGAAGACCTCGTCGGCGGCACGGTAGTGCTCGGAGGTGATCTGGCCGTGGACCTCACCGTGGTCGGCGAAAGCCTCCAGAGTGGGTTCGGGCATCGTGTTCACGGTGTTCGGTGCGACAAGTCCGCTGACGTACATCGTGTCGGCATAGTCCGGGTTCTTCACTCCGGTCGAAGCCCACACCAGGCGCTGCGGACGGGCTCCGGCGAGCTCGAGGACCCGGAAGCGCTCGGAGGTGAACAGCTGCGAGTGGATCTCATGGGCGAGCACGCAGTTCGCGATGCCCGCTTGACCTTTGAGCTCTGCAGCCTTCGGATCCTCGATGGAGTCGAGACGGGAATCGATCTCCGAATCCACACGGGAGACGAACACCGAGGCGACCGACCGGATCGTCGAGAGATCGTGACCGGCGGCGCGGGCCTTCTCCAGACCCTGGAGGAACGCCTCGACGACGTGACGGTACCGGGTCAGGGAGAACACGAGGGTGACGTTGACGCTGATCCCGGCTGCGATCGTCTCGGAGATAGCGGTCAGCCCCTCCGCGGTGGCGGGGATCTTGATCATCGCATTCGGCTCGCCCACGCGTTCCCACAGGGCCTTCGCCGAAGCGACAGTACCTTGCGCATCGTGGGCCAGCGGCGGAGCGACCTCGATCGACACGCGACCGTCCTCACCGTCCGTGGAGTCGAAGACCGGACGGAACAGGCGGGCCGCCTCGGCGACATCCGCGGTCGTCAGGGCCTCGATAGCCGAATCCACATCGGCACCGAGTTCGGCGATTGCGGAATCGTAAGCGCCGGCGGCCGAGATCGCGTTCGCGAAGATCGTGGGATTCGTCGTCACACCTGTGACGGAGGATTCGGAGATGAGCCGGGCGAGATCACCGGATTCGAGTCGGGTGCGGGAGAGGTCGTCGAGCCAGATCGAGACCCCGGCTGCGCTGAGCTGCTGGAGTCGTTCACTCATACTTCCGCCTTTGCTGCGTTGATGGATTCCTGGGCTGCGTCGACGACGGCGGAGGCCGTGATGCCGAACTTCTCGTAGAGGGTCTGGTAGTCCGCGGATGCACCGAAGTGTTCGATGGACACGGCGCGACCGGCATCGCCGAGATACTTGTGCCAGCTCATCGCCGAAGCGGCTTCGATGCTCACACGTGCCTTCAGCGAGCGCGGCAGAACCGTGGTGCGGTAGTCCTCCGGCTGGGCGTCGAACCATTCCTGGCACGGCATGGAGATGACGCGTGCAGCGGTGCCCGCTGCCTGCAGGGACTCGGCGGCCTCGAGGGCGATGGCGACCTCGGATCCGCTGGCGATGATGGCAACTTCGGGCTGGTCGCCGGTGTCGGTGAGCACATAGCCGCCGCGTGCGGCCTCCGAGGCGGGTGCGTACTTCTCACGGTCGAGGACCGGGACGGCCTGCCGGGTCAGCACGAGTCCGCTTGGTCCGTCCGTGCGGTCGAGGATCTTCCGCCACGCGACGGCGGTCTCGTTGGCATCGGCCGGACGGACGACGTCGAGGCCGGGGATGGCGCGCAGCGCGGAGAGGTGCTCGATGGGCTGGTGAGTGGGGCCGTCCTCGCCGAGTCCGATCGAATCGTGGGTCCACACGAACAGGTTCGGCAGCTGCTGGAGGGCGGCCAGACGAACGGCAGGGCGCTGGTAGTCGCTGAAGACGAGGAACGTGCCGTTGTACGGGCGGGTTCCCCCGTGGAGGGCGATGCCGTTGCCGACGAGACCGGCGGAGAACTCGCGGACGCCGAAGTGGATATTGCGTCCGTACTCATGGCCGGAGAAGGCGCCGGTGGAGCGGTGAGCGGGCAGGAAGCTCGGCTCACCCTTGATCAGGGTGTTGTTCGACCCCGCGAGGTCGGCGGAACCGCCCCAGAGCTCGGGCATGGTCTCGGCGATCGCGTTGAGCACCTGACCGGAGGCCGCACGAGTGGCGATGCCCTTCTCGCTGGCCTCGAAGACCGGGAACGCCGCGTCGAGATCGGCGGGCAGCTCGCGCTTGGACAGACGGTCGAAGAGTTCGGCGTTGGCCGGGTTGGCGCTGCGCCATTCGGCGAAGGACTTGTCCCATTCGAGGTGAGCGGCACGACCACGGTCGAGGGCCTGACGGGTGTGGGCGAGGACCTCGTCGTCGACGGTGAAGGTCGTCTCGGGATCAAAGCCGAGGATCTCCTTGGTCGCCCGGATCTCGTCCTCACCGAGGGCCGCACCATGCGAGCCTCCGGTGTTCTGCGCATTCGGGGCAGGCCAGGCGATGATCGTCGACAGGCGGATGAACGAGGGCCGGGAATCCGCACGAGCGGCTTCGACCGCGGCGTGGAAGGCTTCGATGTCCTCGTGGTAGTCATCGCCTGCGGTGAAGTCGACGTGCTGGACGTGCCAGCCGTAGGCGGCGTAGCGGGCGGCTGTGTCCTCACCGAAGGCGATCGCGGTGTCGTCTTCGATGGAGATCTTATTGTCGTCCCAGATCACCAGCAGGTTCGACAGCTCCTGTGTGCCGGCCAGCGACGAAGCCTCACCGGACACACCCTCTTCGAGGTCGCCGTCGGAGGCGAGGACGACGACCTGGTGGTCGAACGGTGAGGTGCCGGGAGCTGCTTCGGGGTCGAAGAGTCCGCGTTCGCGGCGGGCGGCCATGGCCATGCCCACGGCCGAGGCCAGTCCGGAGCCCAGCGGACCCGTGGTGATCTCGACGCCGGCAGTGTGTCCGACCTCGGGGTGACCCGGTGTCAGCGAACCCCAGGTGCGCAGCGCCTTGAGGTCATCGAGCTCGAGCCCGAACCCGGCCAGGTAGAGCTGGATGTACTGGGTGAGTGAACTGTGACCGCAGGAGAGGACGAAACGATCACGGCCGACCCAAGTCGGGTCGGCCGGGTCGTGAGTGAGTCCGTGCTGGTACAGGTAGTGGGCGATGGGCGCCAGGCTCATGGCGGTGCCCGGGTGTCCGTTCCCTGTCTTCTGCACCGCATCCGCGGCGAGGAGGCGGGCAGTGTCGACTGCGCGATTGTCGAGTTCAGTCCAGGACAGAGTTGTCATGTCGTCGAGCGATCCTTCGTTCGTCTGAAGAGCGTGCATTCAAACTCTACCCGTCGGATGCCGGAAGCGCCGCCCCTGTTCACCAGCCGCGGTATCGGGGTGCGAGACATTTAGGCTACCGACAAGTAGAGTGTGGTCTCGCACACAGTGATGATTCGACATTCGACAACTGCTGTGGGTCGGGCCGAGAAGAGATCGTGGTTGACAGGAGAGGTGACAGGGTGAGCAAGGGTGCTGATCCCGTGATCGATGCCGCCGTCGCAGACGGCGGAGACCGGCGACCCGAATGGCTGGCGGGCAGGGGTCCCGACCTCGCCGAGGTGGCCGAACGGACCAGAGGGATCCGTCGGCTGGTCTCACGGACCGGCGCGGCCTGCCCCGTGCTCATCGCCATCGTGACCATCGCCGTGTCGTCGGCGATCGGACAGCCGCTGCGCGGCAGCGTTGACCTCGGTGAACTCGGTCTCTGGACGCTCGGCACTCTGCTGCGGCTCACACCCTTCGCCGCCGCGGTGGCAGTGATGCTCAACGCGCGACGGGGCGGGCTGGTGTGGACGACCGCCCTCGTCTACTCCATCATCGCCGGAATCATCGGACTGTGCGTCGATGTGGATCTCCTCCGCACGGATTCGCAGTCGGCTTCGCTGAGCTTCGTCTCAGCGCTCATCGTCCAGGTCGTCGTGCTTGCTCCCTTGTGTGCCGCTGTGGCCTTCCTCGTCCGCATCGTCAGTGACTCGACTCGCCTTCGTGCGACTGGCAAAAACTTCGACAACAGGTAGAATCTAGGGCGTGAGCAAACTTCGTCAGCACCGGGAAGAGCAGAGTGAACGACCTCTGCAGAGGGCCATCGACGAGCAGAGTCTCGCCACTCGACCGCGTTCGATCATCAGTGCCTATATCGCACTGACCAAACCGCGAGTCATCGAGCTGCTCCTCGTTACCACCGCGCCCGTGATGTTCCTGGCTGCTCACGGACTGCCGAACATCTGGTTGGTCATCAACACCCTCATCGGCGGAGCCGCCGCAGCGGCCTCGGCCTCGGTCTTCAACTGCTATGTCGACCGCGATATCGACGCGAAGATGGAGCGGACCAAGGACCGTCCCCTCGTCACCGGTGAGATCAGCCCCCGCTCCGCGCTGATCTTCGCCTTCGTGCTGGGCATCGGCTCGATCTTCTGGCTCGGCGGATTCACGAACTGGGTCACGGCGGGACTCACCGCCTCGGCGATCCTGCTCTACGCGGTCTTCTACACCCTCGTGCTCAAGCGCCGCACCTCACAGAACATCGTCTGGGGCGGCGCTGCAGGCTGCATGCCCGTGCTCATCGGCTGGTCGGCCGTGACCGGGGGAGTCACCTGGGAGCCCGTGCTGCTCTTTCTCGTCGTCTTCTTCTGGACCCCTCCGCACTACTGGCCGCTGGCGATCAAATACAAGGCTGACTACGACGCCGCTGATGTGCCCATGCTGCCGTCGAAGGTGCCGCCGACGTCGGTGGGTCGGCAGATGATCCTCTACACGTGGGCCATGATCGCATGCTCGCTCGCACTCATTCCCGTTGCACCGATGGGCCCGGTCTACACGATCGTGGCCGTGGGCGCCGGAGTCTGGTTCCTGTGGTCGTGCTACTCGCTGGTCTCCCGTGCCAAGCAGGGTAAGGACGGCACCTCGCTCAAGGCGATGAAGGTCTTCCACGGTTCGATCACCTACTTGTCGCTGCTCTTCCTGGCAGTGGCCATCGACCCGTTTGTGCCCACCCTGATCCCCGGGGTCTGGTGAGGCTCACCCTCTGCTGATCAATCAAGGCCCGTTCCCCTGCCCGGGAACGGGCCTTGAACGTGTCTTGAGAAGATGCGGCGGCTGACAGATGCGACCAGTAGTGGTCGATCTCGGCCTGGTCCGCGCATTCGATGGTCAGCGAGATCGCCTCGTTGAATGTGAACACCGGTCCGCCGTCGAGGCAGATGAACTCCGTGCCGTCGAGGACGAACCGGCCGGTCAGGACCTTTCCGCTCGTCCCTTCGAAGTGATTGTCCAGAGACTCGTCGGGATAGCGTTCTATGGAGAGGATGCGCGAATCAGGGAAAACGGAGCAGTAGAACTCCATGGCCTCCTCGGCGCAATCAGGAAACCACAGACACGGAACGATCGGTATGGACATCGGTGCTCCTCGGGTATGCGCTGTCGAGGACGGCAACGCTTGCCGCAATCGCAGCCGACAGCCCCACCATGTGTAAGGCCACGAGCAGTTCGGGAACGCCGAGGAAGTACTGGACGTAGCCGATGATGGCCTGGGCGATCTCGACGACGAGGAGCACGGTCAGCGGAGCGACCATCGCCGTCTGCGCCTTCTTCCGGGCGATGACGAGTGCGGAGACCGTGGTGACGACGAGCAGCCACACCGGCGCGGCATGCAGCCGGGTGATCCAGATGTTGTCGAGGTTGTTGCGGGTCGAGATCGTCGATCCCGAATGGGGCCCCGCTCCGGTGGTGAGCACGCCGAAGACCACGATGATCGCGGTGAGGCCGAGGATGATCCAGCCCAGAGTCGGCAGCGGGGTGGGAGCCTTGGCATCAAGTCGGACGCCCGTGTCATGGGTGCGGCGGACGAAGTAGGCTGCGACGCCCACGGCGACGGCCGAGGGCAGGAAGTGCCCGGCGACGACCCACGGGTTGAGCTTCGTCCACACGGTGATTCCGCCGACGACGGCCTGAACGGGAACGATGGCAAGCAGTCCGATGTTGAGCCAGAAGAGATCCGGGCGCTGCTTCCGGCCTTTCCACAGCATGAGCGCGATGCATACGCCGAGGATCGCCAGGGCCACTGCCAGCAGGCGGTTGCCGAACTCGATGGCGCCGTGGATGCCCATCTCACTGGTGGCCACGAGCGAATCGGGGGTGCACTTGGGCCAATCCGAGCAGCCGAGCCCCGAACCGGTGAGCCGGACGATTCCGCCGGTCAGGATGATCCCTGCCTGGGCGATGAGCATGGCCCAAGCGGCGATGCGGATCTTCTTCGTGACCACTTCACTCCTCATTCGAAACGGAACCACCTGCGTGCCGCAAGCGTTCCCACAAGCCCCCATACCAGGAGGACGATGATTGCCTTGATGTCTGTGCCGCCGTCCCCGATGGCGGACCGCATAGCGTCGCCGAGCGCACCGGAGGGCAGGTAGCCCACGACAGTTCCCCATTCTCCCGGATGGGCGATGACGAGGCCACCGACGCCGGCCATGAGCACCCAGATGAGGTTCGTCGCCGCCAGAGTCGCCTCGGCGCGGACCGTGCCTGCCATGAGCAGGCCGAGCGAGAGCAGCGCGGCAGTGCCGAACAGCGTGGCCAGGAAGAGTCCGAGGATGTCGACGGGACCTCGGAAGCCGAGAATGGCCGCCGCGGCGAAGACGAGTGCGTACTGGATGAGAACGACGACGATGACGGCGCCGAGTTTGCCGAGGATGAGTCCGTTCGTCCCCAGCGGAGTCGTCGCCAGCTGCCGCAGAACTCCGTAGCGGCGGTCGAAGGCGGTTGCGATCGCCTGACCGGTGAATGCGCTGGAGGCCAGGCTCAGGCTCAGCGCGCCGGGAACTGCGATCGACAGCGGATCCGCGTCGGCCTCGATGATCCCGAGGCCCGTGAGCAGGGGAGTCTTCGCGAGGAAGACGAGCAGGCCGAGGGGGAAGATGATTGAGAGCAGCAGCTGTTCGCCGTTGCGCAGAACGGACAGAGTCTCGAACTTCGCCTGCGAGACGATGCGTGTCGAGGTCATCGCAGCGGCCTCCCGGTCAGTTCGAAGAAGACGTCGGACAGGGACTGTCTCTGCATGCCGATGTCCGTGATCTCCGCTCCCACCTCGGCGATGGCCATGCACGCGGCCGCGATCTGCGCCGCTGAAGGTGCCCCGTCGATGGTGATCAGTGAGCCCTGTGCCGAGGCGGGACCGAGCTCGGTGAGCCGATCGACGAGGGCAGTGGGGACGGGGGAGGCGAGGCGTATCGTCAGCGACCGGGACCCGGCGGAGGCGCTGCGCAGCTCCTCTGGCGCTCCCTGAGCGATGATCCGTCCGCGATCGATGACGACGACCTCGTCGGCGAGTTCCTCGGCCTCAGCAAGGTCGTGGGTGGTGAGCACGACAGCGACCCCGCGGTCGGCGAGATCGCGGATGAAGCTGTGGACGACCTCACGAGCCTGCGGGTCGAGACCGGCGCAGGGCTCATCGAGGAAGACGAGACGCGGCCGGCCGATGAGAGCCGCAGCCAGCGCCACCCGCTGCTTCTGTCCGCCGGAGAGTCTGCGCATCGTGCGTCCCGCGAAATCATGGAGGCCGAGGGGTTCGGCGAGCTCGTCGACCGGCAGGGGATTGTCATAGAGGGAGGACAGATGACGGAGCACCTGCAGCGGCTTCGAACTCATCGGCAGCCCGCCATCCTGGAGCATGACCCCTGCCAGCTGTGAAGTCGTGGCATGGTCGGTGACGGGGTCGTGTCCGAAGATCTCCACCGTGCCCGAATCGGGACGTCGCGTGCCGACGGCCAGGGAGATGGTCGTGGATTTGCCTGCGCCGTTGGGTCCGAGAACGCCGAGGACGGATCCGGTCTCGGCCGTGAGGTCGATTCCGTCGACGACACGGTGAGCGCCGTAGGAGTATTGGAGACCGCGTATGGTCAGGGCCGGAGATGACACCAGACTATTCTACGACGCGTCGAAACGGGTGTCGAAACAGCAGGTGAACGGGGTGGAATCGAGCGGTGGTTAGGCTCACCTAGTTTTACGAAACAAATTACGCAACAATATTGTTGTGTTAGTCAAGGAGGTGGATTATGGCTGCAAGCGACACGGAGGATCGCCGCACCCGGCAGAAGGTCTTCCAGTCGGTGCTCGACGAAGGGCCGATCACTGCTTCATCATTGGCCAAAGCCCTCGAGCTGACTCCAGCCGCGATCCGTCGTCACCTGGATGCGCTGGAGAGCGAAGGCCTCATCGAGGTCCGTGAGCTCGCCGGCAAACAGGCGGGCAGGGGCCGACCGGCCCGGCACTATGTGGTCACGACGGCCGGACACGATTCGGTCAGTCATTCCTATGACGAGTTGGCCGTGAACATCCTGCGCTATATGGAGGACAAGCACGGCAAGTCGGCAGTGGAGGACTTCACCGAAGACCTCGTGGGCCGACTGCGGGACCGACTCGGCCCGGAACTCGAGAAGCGCGGCGGTACCACAGTGGCGTCTCGCTCACGTGCACTTGCCGCCGCACTCACACGGGAAGGGTACGCCGCCTCGGCGACCCCGGTCGCGGCCGGAACTCCGTTGGAGGCGATGCAGCTGTGCCAGGGACACTGCCCGATCCAGGCCGTCGCGGCGGAGTACCCGGAGATCTGCGAAGCAGAGCTCGCGATGTTCTCCGACTACCTCGGTGTCGACGTGCGACGGCTGTCGTCGCTGGCGCAGGGCGACCATGTGTGCACCACCCACATTCCGACTTCGGAACTGACCAGACCACTCATCCACAGCAATGATCGACCTCAAGGAGGTTCACGATGACTGACACAGGAAATCGGATCATCGATGCGAATCCCGAGCTCAAAGACCTCGGGCAGTACGCATACGGTTGGCACGACGAGAACGACGCCGGCGCGACCGCGACCCGCGGTCTCAGCGAGGAAGTCGTCCGCAACATCTCGAAGCTCAAGGACGAACCGGAGTGGATGCTCAAGCGTCGACTCAAGGCTCTGCGTCTGTTCGACAAGAAGCCGATGCCGAACTGGGGCGCCGATCTCACCGGAATCGACTTCGCGGACATCAAGTACTTCGTCCGCTCCACCGAGGGACAGGCGACGTCCTGGGAGGACCTGCCCGAGGACATCCGCAACACCTATGACAAGCTCGGCATCCCCGAGGCCGAGAAGCAGCGCCTCGTCGCCGGAGTCGCCGCTCAGTACGAGTCGGAGGTCGTCTACCACCAGATCAACGAGGAGCTCGAGGCTCAGGGTGTCATCTTCATGGACACCGACACCGGCCTGCGCGAGCACCCGGAGATCTTCGAAGAGTACTTCGGGTCGATCATCCCATCCGGCGACAACAAATTCGCCGCTCTGAACACCGCTGTCTGGTCCGGCGGTTCCTTCGTCTACGTCCCCAAGGGCGTCCACGTCGAGATCCCGCTGCAGGCGTACTTCCGCATCAACACGGAGAACATGGGCCAGTTCGAGCGCACGCTCATCATTGCCGACGAGGGCTCCTCGGTCCACTACGTCGAGGGCTGCACCGCTCCGATCTACAAGACCGACTCCCTGCACTCGGCCGTCGTCGAGATCATCGCGAAGAAGGATGCGAAGGTCCGCTACACGACGATCCAGAACTGGTCGAACAACGTGTACAACCTCGTCACCAAGCGCGCCATCGCCGAAGAGGGCGCCTCCATGGAATGGGTCGACGGCAACATCGGCTCGAAGGTGACCATGAAGTACCCGGCCATCTGGCTGACCGGTGAGCACGCCCGCGGTGAGACGCTGTCCGTGGCCTTCGCCGGCGAGGGACAGCACCAGGACACCGGTGCCAAGATGGTCCACGCAGCTCCGCACACCCATTCGTCGATCGTGTCGAAGTCCGTGGCCCGCGGCGGCGGCCGCGCCGGCTACCGGGGACTCGTCCACGTCCATCCGGGCGCCGAAGGCTCGTCGAACAATGTCCTCTGCGACGCCCTGCTCGTCGACAACGTCTCCCGTTCGGACACGTACCCCTACATCGACATCCGCGAAGACGACGTCACACTCGGCCATGAGGCCACAGTGTCGAAGGTCAGTGAGGATCAGCTCTTCTACCTCATGTCCCGCGGCATGGAGGAGACCGAGGCGATGGCGATGATCGTGCGCGGCTTCGTCGAGCCCATCGCACGTGAGCTCCCGATGGAGTACGCCCTCGAACTCAACCGCCTCATCGAACTGCAGATGGAAGGCGCGGTCGGCTGAGACCCGGCCCGGCGCCCACTGCACTCAAAGGAGTAAATCTGTGACTGATACCACCAACCCGCTTGGCCTCTCGGAGCATTCGCACGGTTCCGAGGTCCAAGTGCCCGATTCGAAGCGCGATGCGCGCACCCGCAGCTTCGATGTCGCCGACTTCCCCGTGCCCACCGGCCGGGAGGAGGAATGGCGCTTCTCTCCCGTGCGCAAGTTCAGCGAGTTCTTCGAGGACACCGCCACCGAGGCGAAGCTGAAGTTCGAATCGGATCTGCCCGAGGGGCTGTCCGTCGAGGAGATCTCGCTCGAGTCCGCTCAGGAGCTGGGCATCCTCGAGCCCGAGGACCGCGCCGCGGCCGTCGCCGCCAACCGCGCCTCCGCGGTGACTCACTACTCGATCCCCGCGGACACCGAACTCGAGCGGGCCGCGATCATCCACGCAGACGGCACCGGCGAGGCACTCGGCCACGGCCATGTCGTCGTCACCGTCGGAGCGAACTCGAAGGCGACCATCGTCGTCGAACACGAGGGACTGGCCCGGTATTCCGAACTCGTCTCCCTCGTCATCGGCGATGGTGCGGACGTGACTTTCGTGTCGCTGCAGCTGTGGGACGACGGCTCCCAGCACCTCGGTCAGCACGATGCGATCGTGGGCAAGGACGCGAAGTTCAAGCACATCCACATCACCCTCGGCGGTGACGTCGTGCGTCTGAACACGAACGTGCGCTACTCAGCAGCCGGGGGAGAGGCCGAACTGCTCGGACTCTACTTCGCCGACGCCGGTCAGCACCTCGAGCACCGCACCTACATCGACCACAATACGCCGAAGGCCCAGTCGAACGTCCACTACAAGGGTGCTCTGCAGGGCAAGGATGCGCGCAGCGTGTGGATCGGCGATGTGCTCATCCGTCCCGAAGCCCTCGACATCGACACCTACGAGCTCAACCGGAACCTCATCCTCACCGATGGTGCCCGTGCCGACTCGGTGCCGAACCTCGAGATCGAGACCGGCGACATCGCCGGTGCCGGCCACGCCTCCTCGGTGGGACGCTTCGATGAGGAGCACCTGTTCTACCTCATGAGCCGCGGCATCCCCGAGGATGTCGCTCGTCAGCTCGTGGTCCGCGGATTCTTCAACGAAGTGATCCAGAAGATCCAGGTGCCCGAGATCGAAGACGTGCTCAACGAACGCATCGAGGACGAACTGTCCCGGAGTGTTCTGTGACCATGATCGACGTGGCGGCCACCGACGAGGTGGCCCCCGGCGGCACCATGCGCATCGAGGTCGGCGAGCACGAGATCTGCATCGCTCGCGACTCCGACGGCACGATCCACGCCATCGACGACCTGTGCACCCACGGTGAGGTGTCGCTGGCCGAAGGAGACGTCGAGGACTGCACCATCGAATGCTGGCTGCATGGCTCTCAGTTCGACCTCAACACGGGCAAGCCGGTGAATCCGCCGGCGTTCGAACCCGTCGCGGTCTATGACTGCAAAGAGATCGCCGGCCGCATCCTCGTCGACCCGAACACCACCCTGAACTGACTCAAGACCGAAGAAGAAGGATCATTATGTCCACTCTCAAGATCGAAGACCTGCACGTCGGTGTCAACACCGAAACCGGCCTCAAGCCCATCCTCAACGGCATCGACCTCGTCATCAACTCCAACGAGACCCACGCCATCATGGGCCCCAACGGCTCCGGCAAGTCGACCCTGGCCTACGCCCTGGCCGGCCACCCCAAGTACGAAGTGACCTCCGGTTCGGTCACCCTCGACGGTGAGGACGTCCTCGAGATGTCCGTCGACGAGCGTGCCAAGGCCGGACTGTTCCTGGCCATGCAGTACCCCGTCGAGGTTCCCGGCGTGACCGTGACGAACTTCCTCCGTTCGGCCAAGACCGCCATCGACGGTGAGGCTCCGAAGCTGCGCAATTGGACCAAGGACCTCAAGCAGGCCATGGAGAACCTCCGTGTGGATCCCGCCTTCGCCTCGCGCAACGTCAACGAAGGCTTCTCCGGCGGCGAGAAGAAGCGTCACGAGATCCTGCAGCTCGAGATGCTCAAGCCGAAGTTCGCCGTCCTCGACGAGACCGACTCCGGCCTCGACGTCGACGCGCTGCGCATCGTGTCCGAAGGCGTCAACCGGGTTAAGGACGCCACCGACGTCGGCATCATGCTCATCACCCACTACACGCGCATCCTCAACTACATCAAGCCCGACCACGTCCACGTGATCATCAAGGGCAAGGTAGCCGAGGAAGGCGGACCGGAACTGGCCGAACGCCTCGAGAACGAAGGCTACGACCGCTTCTTCACCGCCGGCGTCTGATGTTCTCACGTCTGAGGGGCGACTTCCCGATCCTCGATGTGAGGGTGGGGGAGTCGCCGCTGTCGTATCTCGACTCGGGAGCGACATCGCAGAAGCCGCAGTGCGTCATCGACACCTTCGTCGAGTACTTCCAGCAGCGCAACGCCGCCGTCCACCGAGGTGCGCACTCCCTGGCCGTCGAGGCCACCGACGCCTTCGAGAACGGTCGGATCGCCGCTGCCGGACTCGTCGGCGGGGCACCGGAGCAGGTGTGTTGGACGAAGAACGCGACCGAGGCACTCAACATCGTGGCCCTCGGCATGGATCGGGCCAGCCACGGCTTCGGGGGAGACGACGCAGAACGCTTCGCCCTCGTCCCCGGGGACTCGATCGTCGTGACCGAGATGGAGCACCACGCGAATCTCGTGCCGTGGCAGCAGCTGGCTGCCTCCACGGGAGCGCAGCTGCGCTGGCTGCCGGTCACCGACTCCGGTGAGCTCGATCTGACTGATCTCGACACGATCGTCGACGAGACGACGAAGGTGCTCGCTTTCACGCACGTCTCCAATGTCCTCGGCACGATCAACCCGGTCGACCGCCTCGTCGAACGGGCTCGTGTTGTCGGAGCGTACGTCGTGCTCGATGCTTGCCAGTCCGTGCCGCATATGCCCGTGGACTTCGTCGCCCTCGACGTTGACTTCGCCGCATTCTCGGCTCATAAGGCACTCGGCCCCACCGGTCTGGGTGCGCTGTGGGGCAAGTCCGAACTGCTCGACGCTCTGCCGCCGGTGCTCACCGGCGGATCCATGATCACCACGGTGACCATGAAGGAGACCGAGTTCATGCCCGCACCGCAGCGCTTCGAGGCCGGCACCCAGCCGGTCGCCGAGGTGGCGGCCTTCGCGACCGCGATCGGCTACCTCACCGAGGTGGGGTTGGACAATGTTCTCGAGCATGAGAAGGAGCTCGCCCGAGTCCTCCTCGACGGGATCGGGCAGATCCCCGGAATCAGCATCCTCGGCGAGGACGAAGACCGGATCGGAACTGTGGCCTTCGACGTCGACGGCGTGCACGCCCACGATGTCGGACAGTATCTCGACTCGCAGGGCATCGCCGTGCGAGTGGGCCACCACTGTGCCCAACCGCTGCACCGACGTTTCGGGGTCACCGCCTCGACGCGGGCGAGCACGTACCTGTACAACAACGTCGAAGACTGCACCCGCTTCCTCGCCGCTCTGGCGGAAGTGCGGCCCTTCTTCGGAGTCGCATGAGGAGGGGAGCGAATCGATGAGCACACAGATGCAGCAGCTCTACCAACAGGTCATCCTCGACCAGTCGCGGGCACGCATCGGCAACACCGAACTGCTCCGTGACGCCGCAGAGTCACCGCACGGGTACTCGCATCAAGTGAACCCGACGTGCGGTGATGAGATCGAGCTCGAGATCGAACTGCGTGAGGACGGCACGATCGCGGTGCGGTGGACCGGCGACGGCTGTTCGATCTCGATGGCCTCGGCCTCGGTGCTCTCCGAGCTGGCCGCCGAGTCCTCCGTCGCGCAGATGCTCGAGATCGAAGGCGCGTTCCACGAACTCATGCATTCCCGTGGGACAATGGAGGCGGATGAGTCGATTCTCGGGACGCCGCGGCGTTCACCGGAGTGTCGAAGTTCCCGGCCAGGATCAAATGCGCTCTCCTGGCATGGATGGCGTTCAAGGACGCACTCAACCAAGCACAAGCAGCTCGTGAGGAGAAACACAATGCCTGAAGTCATTGACGCACCGAAGAATGCCAGCGTCGACGAAGTGCGCGAAGCGATGATGGACGTCGTCGATCCCGAGCTCGGTGTCAACATCGTCGATCTCGGACTCGTGTACGGACTCTCGGTCGAAGACGACGGCACCGCCGTGATCGAGATGACCCTGACCTCGGCGGCCTGCCCGCTGACCGATGTCATCGAGGATCAGACCGCACAGTCGCTCGAGGGAATCGTGCCGGCTTATCGGATCAACTGGGTCTGGATGCCGCCATGGGGTCCGGAGAAGATCACCGAGGACGGACGCGAGCAGATGCGCGCCCTGGGCTTCAATATCTGAGACCATCATCGACTGAGTCGAGCAGACAGGTGTCCCCCGCAGGGACGCCGACGTTCACATCGCCGAGGCGGGGCGACCTGAGAAGGTCACCTCGCCTCGGCGATCGTCGTCGGATCCGGCATGCGTCTCCGGGAAGGGTCGCAGAGATCACCGCCCCGCGGACCGCGAACCCGAGAGCGGCGTGAAAGAATGGAATCCGACTTTCCAAGGAGAACCATTGACGATCATCGCTGCCGCCGACGGATCGGCACTCGGCAACCCCGGACCCGCCGGGTGGGCCTGGTACATCGACGACACTTCCTGGCGCGCCGGCGGGTGGAAGAACGCGACGAACAACCGCGGCGAGCTCATGGCCGTCCTCGACCTGCTCTGGTCGACCGCAGACAGCGACGACGGGCTGAAGATATACTGTGACTCGCAGTACGTCATCAACGCCCTGACCAAGTGGTTGCCGGGGTGGAAACGCAAAGGGTGGAAGAAGGCCGATGGAAAAGAAGTCCTCAATAAGGACCTCTTAGCGTCCCTTGACGAAGCGCTGAGCGGGCGGACGGTCGAGTTCGAGTGGGTCAAGGGCCACAACAACCACGAACTCAATGAGGCTGCCGATGATCGCGCACGTGCGGCCGCCACAGCTTTTCAAAAAGGCACTCCTGTGCCGGAAGGCCCCGGATACGTCCCCGCGGGGACGCCGACCGCGACGGCCGACGATGAACCGGCAGACAACCCGACGGAAACTGTTGGTCAGGACGATGTTTCCCTCCGGTCCGTGACCGCAGCAGCCGGGCCGAACACCACTGTCGTGTCCTGCCGTGTGCCGTCCTCAGTCGCAGATGAACTCGTCGCCCGGGCTCAGGCCCGCGGCATCCACCCCCAAGAATTCCTGGCCGAACTCATCGGCCGCAGTTTGGAGACAGAATGATCCAGGCCTCCGGCCTCGAAGTCGCCGTCGGCGCCCGCACCCTCATGTCCGAGGTGTCCTTCCGCGTCGACAAGGGCGACCGTGTCGGTCTCGTCGGTCGCAACGGCGCCGGCAAGACGACCCTGACCAAGGTGATCATGGGCGGACACCCAGCTCAATCCGGGTCCGTGTCGATTTCGGGCACCGTCGGCTATCTGCCGCAGGACCCTCGCAGCGGTGACCTCACCGCCACCGGAATGGAACGCATCCTCTCGGTGCGCGACCTCGACGTCCTCGTCAAACGACTGCGCAAGGCCGAACGCCAGATGGCCTCACCGGATGAGAAGGTGGCGACGAAGGCCATCGACCGCTACCCGCGAATCGAAGCCGAATTCATCGCCGCCGGAGGTTATGCCGCCGAGTCCGAAGCTTTTGCCATCGCCGCGAACCTCGGCCTCGACGAAGCACTGATCAGCCAGGAGATAGGAACGCTCTCCGGCGGACAGCGCCGCCGCGTGGAACTCGCCAGGATCCTGTTCTCCGCCCCTGACACGATGATCCTCGACGAACCGACGAACCACCTCGACGCTGAATCCGTGCTGTGGCTGCGTGACCACCTCAAGGCGTACTCCGGTGGACTGATCATCATCAGCCACGACCTCGACCTCATCGACGAAGTGGTCAACAAGGTCTTCTTCCTCGACGCCACACGTCAGACCATCGACATCTATTCGATGGGCTACCGGCTCTACCTCAAACAGCGTGAGGACGATGAGCGGCGTCGTCGCCGTGAACGTGCCAACGCAGAGAAGAAGGCCGCGGCACTCAACGCTCAGGCGAACAAGATGATGGCGAAGGCGACGAAGACCGTCGCCGCACAGCAGATGGCCAAACGTGCCGATCGACTGCTTGCCGGGCTCGAGGACGAACGCGCCACGGAGAAGGTCGCGAACCTGCGCTTCCCGGCCCCGGCTGACTGCGGTCGCGTACCGCTGACGGCCGAGGGTCTCTCACGCAGCTTTGGTTCGACCGAGGTGTTCACCGGCGTCGATCTTGCGATCGACAAGGGCACGCGAGTCGTGGTGCTCGGCTACAACGGCGCAGGCAAGACGACGCTGCTGCGTCTGCTTGCCGGACTCGACGAACCCGACTCCGGAGAAGTCGTCCCCGGGCACGGCCTCAAGCTGGGCTACTATGCGCAGGAGCACGAGACGCTCGACCTCGAGCGCACCGTGCTGGAGAACATGTCACGGAACTCTCCGCATCTCGACGACACCGCGGTGCGCAATGTGCTCGGGTCGTTCCTGTTCAGCGGTGATGATGTCCACAAACCCGCCGGGGTGCTGTCCGGCGGTGAGAAGACACGTCTGGCGCTGGCCACGCTGGTGGTCTCGAGTGCGAATGTGCTGCTGCTCGACGAGCCGACGAACAACCTCGATCCCGCCTCCCGTGAGGAGATCCTCTCGGCGATCCGCCGCTACGAGGGTGCGATCGTGCTCGTCACCCACGATGAGGGTGCGGTGTCCGCGCTCGACCCCGACCGTGTGCTGCTTCTGCCCGACGGCGATGAGGATCTGTGGAACGACACGTACCTCGACCTCGTCACGCTCGCCTGAGTTCTGCTCACCGCGGCTGGCCTGAGCCGACTCACTGAGAGCGGAAGCGCTCCTCGAACAGAGCATCCTCATCGGCTTCGGCCTGCCCGTGGATGGTGGGCGAGGCCCAGCGGTTGCGGCCGTAGCGGCTGCCCGGTTGGCTGATCTTCGCACCCGCGTCGAGGGCGGCCTTATCGATGACGACCATTTCGGCGTCGGCATCGCTGTGTTCGACCGCCTCGGCGGCGGCCTTGCGCTCACGACGGGCCGAGACCACCACGGCGATGATGATCATGATTCCGAAGGCGAACCACTGGAGCATATAGGACAGGTGGTTGCCCGGGTCGAGTTCGGGCATCGGAAGCGTGGTCAGTCCGTCTTCCGGGGCGCCACCTGTCTCTGCCGGTGAGACCTCGACGTAGACGTGCGAATAGGCGTCATCCATTCCGGGAATCCGCGCGGGATCGATGGCTTTGATGAGGCCCTTCGGGTTGTCGTCCTCGGACCCGTCCTGAGCGGGACGCAGATGAGCGACGACGGTCTGCTCGCCCTCCGGTGCCGGCGGCACGGAATCCTGTTCGGCGGTGAAGCCGCGGACGACGGCGATCGTCGATCCGCCGGTGATCTGGAACGGAGTGACCACATAGAATCCGGGCTTGTCGCCGACAGTGCGGTTTCGCGCAAGGACGGAGTCCTCGTCGGAGAACTCTCCGGTCAGCTCCACCTGGGTCCACTCGTCGGTGGTCTCGAGAGTGGAGTTCGGTGTCGGCAGCACCGAGGAGATGTCGACGGGGTCGGCAGAGTAGTTCGCGGTGATCGTGGCGATCTCCTGCTCGCGCTGATCGCGGCGATCCTTCTGCCACAGGGCGAGGAACACGCAGGCGATGATGACGATGATCGCCATGGCGATGTATTTGAGCCAGCGTGCGGAGAAGAGGAAGGAATAGCGGCTCAACCTGCATCCTCCGGGATCTCGTCGACGGAGACGTCGGTGATGAAGAAATCGCGCAGCGTCAGGAAGTCACGCAGATAGTCCAGGTGCTCATCGCAGGCCAACCACGTCTTCTTCCGCTCGGGAGTGTGGACGCGTGGGTTGTTCCACAGCAGGGCGCGGGCCGCGAACGCCCGGCATTCCTTCGCGGAACACTGCAGCTGCTCGCTCAATCCTGGTCACTCCTGTCGTCGTTGTCGTCCACGGTCTCACCGAGGATGGTCTCACCTGGAATCGTTTCACCGGGGGCCGTCTCGTCCGGAACCGTTTCGCCTTGGTCGTCTGGTCCGGATTCGTCCGCGCCGGGTCCGGCCTCGTTCGAAGCGTCACCATCGCGGTCTGTGTCATCGGCTGTCTCATCACCGACCGTCTCCCCGGAGAGGGTGTCGCCGGAGATCGTCTCACCGCGAGCCGGCGGCAACTCGGTCAGCGGAGCCTGGTCCAGCAGTGCGGAGCGATCATCGCGAGTGCGTTCGCGGCCGGCGTTGGCGAAGATCACCGCAGGGTAGGGGAGAACGACCGCGCCGGCCACGCAGATCCACATGAGGATGTGCAGGTCGGCGACGAAAGCGAAATAGGCGGCCACGAAGCAGACCGTCCTGATGCCCATGGTGATCGAATACTTGATGATCCGAGACCGCATATCAT
The DNA here is from genome assembly GCF_900105315.1 of Brevibacterium siliguriense. Taxonomy (NCBI): domain Bacteria; kingdom Bacillati; phylum Actinomycetota; class Actinomycetes; order Micrococcales; family Brevibacteriaceae; genus Brevibacterium; species Brevibacterium siliguriense. Next base: position 2,502,027 of record NZ_LT629766.1, read on the forward strand.
CATCAAGTGCGGTGTCTGCCGTTGTGATCTGCTGAGCGTGCCTGACCATATCCTTCTTCGATCGATGACTGCCAAACATGATACTCGTCCTTTGTGAGAGTCGTATCCATCGGCCAAAGGACAGGATAGGTTTGTCCACGATAGATTTGAAGAACACAGTCGATCAACAGGAGACCAACGTGTCAGAACCACGCACAGTCCTCGTCACCGGCGGCAACCGCGGAATCGGTCGCACCATCGCCGAGGAATTCCTCGCCCAGGGGGACAAGGTGGCAGTCACCTCCCGCAACGGTCAGGCCCCGGAAGGTGCCCTTGCCGTGGCCGCCGATGTCACCGACAGCGAATCGATTGATCGGGCGTTCACCGAGATCGAGGACAAGCTCGGACCCGTCGAGATCGTCGTGGCCAATGCCGGAATCACGGCCGACAACCTGCTCATGCGGATGAACGATGACGAATTCGAATCCGTCATCAACACGAACCTCACCGGCGCCTTTCGCACTGTCAAGCGCGGCATCACTGGCATGATCCGGGCGAAGAAGGGCCGCATCGTCCTCATCTCCTCGGTATCGGGACTCTACGGAGTGCCCGGCCAGGCGAACTACTCGGCTTCGAAGGCCGGACTCGTCGGCTTCGCCCGCTCCATCACCCGCGAGGTCGGTTCCCGCGGAATCACCGCCAACGTCGTCGCCCCGGGCTTCATCCGCACGGATATGACCGATGAGCTCAGCGAGAAGCAGCAGAAAGAATACCTATCGACGATCCCGGCCAAGCGCTTCGCCGAACCCGCAGAGGTCGCCAAGGTCGTGCGCTGGATGGCCTCGGACGAAGCCGCCTACATCTCCGGTGCCGTCATCCCCGTCGACGGCGGACTGGGCATGGGCCACTGAGTCGGAGGCCGCAGACGATGCGGCCTCGCCGGGCCACAACCCGTAGACTTCAACACAGAGACGCCGCCTGAAGCGGCGTCATGCACACGCAACCACCCTCCTTTCGAAAGGACCACCATGGGAATTCTCGACGGAAAGCGCATTCTCGTCACCGGCGTGCTCACCGAGGCCTCGATCGCCTTCGCCGCTGCCCGCATCGCACAGGAACAGGGAGCCGAGGTCATCCTCTCGAGCTTCGGCCGCCAGATGAAGATCACCCAGGTGATCGCCGAACGCCTGCCCCAGACTCCGCAGGTCATCGAACTCGACGCCACGAACGAAGAGGACCTCGCCGCTCTGCCCGAGCGCCTCGGCGGCAACATCGACGGAATCGTCCACGCCATCGCCTTCGCTCCGAAGGACGCACTCGGCGGAGTCTTCCTCGACACCCCGTGGGATTCTGTGTCCGCGGCCATCCACGTCTCGGCATACTCGCTCAAGGCCATCGCTGTGGCCGCGAAGCCCGTTCTCAACAAGGGCGCAGGAATCGTCGGTCTGACTTTCGACGCGACCATCTCCTGGCCGGTCTACGACTGGATGGGTGTGGCCAAGGCCGCCTTCGAATCGACCGCGCGCTACCTCGCCAAGTACGTCGGCGAAGACGGTGTGCGCGTCAACCTCGTCTCGGCAGGACCGCTGAAGACCACCGCCGCCACCTCCATCCCCGGCTTCGAGACCCTCGAGGACATGTGGGGCGACCGCGCGCCCCTGGGTTGGGATCAGAAGGACACCACCCCTGCCGGCAAGGCCATCGTCGCCCTGCTCTCCGACTGGTTCCCCGCCACCACCGGCGAGATGATCCACGTCGACGGCGGATTCCACTCCACCGGAGCCTGAGACAACTCATGCCTGTGCTCATCCTCGCCCGCCATGCGAAGGCGGAAGCGCACGGTCCGACCGACTTCGAGCGGTCCCTGGACGCGAAGGGTCTGGCTCAAGCGGTCGAAGCCGGAGCTGAGATAGCCGAGCGGTGGTCACCCGATGTGGTCATCGCCTCGGCGGCCCGGCGCACCGTGCAGACCGGGCAGGCCGTCGTCGAAGCAGTCAACCGCGCTCATGGAGGAACCCTCGATGAACCGGGTGACCTGACCCTGCGCGAGGATCCCTCGCTGTACTCCGGGTCCGTCGACGACTGGCTGGATGCGATCAACTCGATCCCTGCGGATGCGCAGTGCGCGTACATCGTCGGCCACCAGCCGACCGTCTCCGAGATGGTCGGCCACCTCAACCCGGAAGGTGGGGTTCCCGACGCGTTCCGTCCTTCCTCGATCGCGGTCTTCGACCTCGAGAGCTGGGACGTGAAGCCGGGCGCATACCCGGCTCCGCAGATCCGGGTCTTCCACGGGGTCTGAAGCTACACCGAGCACCGACCGATTCGACGACGACTGTGGCCCTGATGATTGATTCATCAGGGCCACAGTCGTCTTCAGTCAGTGAGACCCGTCTGTCTGGGCAGCCACGAGGTCGATCACGGCACGCAGGTCCCGGGTCTCCACGGACGCATCGGCTGCTGCGACGAGAGCCGGTTTCGCGCAGAAGGCGATTCCGAGACCGGCGGCTTCTATCATGCCGATGTCGTTGGCACCGTCCCCGACCGCCACCGAGGCGGCACGATCGTACCCGCCGGCGGCCAGCAGATCCTCGAAGATCTCGGCCTTGGCGCTCGGATCGATGACGCGGCCGTTCGTCCGCCCGGTGAGTTTCCCGTCATCGACTTCGAGTCCGTTTGCGAAGACTTCGGTGATGCCCAACCGTGCGGCCACGGGAGCGATGATGGCGGTGAAGCCGCCCGAGACGAGTGCGACCTGGCCACCGGAGGAGTGCACGGCCGTGACCAAGTCCGCGGCCCCCTCGGTGATGGTGATCTGTGCACGCACCTCATCGAGCACGGTCTCCGGCAGACCGGTCAGCAGGGCGACTCGTTCGGCCAGGGATTCGGCGAAGTCGAGTTCGCCTGCCATGGCGCGTTCGGTGATGTTCGCGACCTGATCACCGACTCCGGCGTGGGCGGCGATGAGATCGATGACCTCTTCGTTGATGAACGTCGAATCGACGTCCATGACGAGCAGCTGGACGGGGTTCTGGGAGGCGTTGGCCTGGGGCGTCTCATTCACCCCCTCATCGTAGCCACAGCCATGATGTAGTCCGCGGCCGCAGGGTGCAGCTGAGACAGCAGCGCACCGAACTGGGGCGGAGCGACCGTGGCCGGGGCCAGCACGCTGCGCATCCGGTGGTGGATGTCGAGGGCGGCGTAGATCGCTCGGGAATCCGCCTCGGTGGGGATGAGCCGGGAGATCGGGTGCAGCGTCGACAGCTCCTCCTGCCAGTCGCGCCACGGTCCCTGCCGCCATTCCTCGGGACGTCGATGGTCTCGATGAGGTTCAGGCCCTCCATCACCAGCAGGCGCAGACGCCGCAGCGCCTCCGCAGCGGTGCCGACCGTTACGGGGCGGAAGACGGTGGGTCGGCAGGCGAGGATCTCCACGTTCGCCTCGGCGCCGATGAGGGCGATCGCGGCCTGTTCGTCACCGCGGTGAAGGACAACGGGGGCGGTGTGGCGTCCGACCTTCGTCCGGGCGGTGCGATCGACCGGGGGAGTCGTATGCGGCAGGGACGGGTGGTGGAGCGCCAAGCGCGCATGGGTGATTCCATAGGCGGCAGCCTCGGCGATGAACAGCAGCAGACCGGTGGGTACGGACGAGCCGAACACCTCATCGGAGAAGATGAGAGGAACATCACGATCATCGTCGAGGAACGCAGAGGTGACCTCGTCAGGAGGCAGGGTTGAGCGCAGACGGTGGTTGAGCGCAAGGGTCAGCAGCAGTGAGTCGGTCGTGAGGTCCATGTCGAACCAGGATAGACGGCCCGTCTGCGATAGAGTCTGAGGATATGAGTGAAGTCCTGAATCTGGATTCTGTGTCCGTGCGCCGAGGGAGCAATTTCCTCCTCGACGATTTTTCGCTGACCGTCGCCGAAGGCGAGCACTGGGCGGTGCTCGGACCCAACGGTGCGGGCAAGACGACCCTGCTCGAACTGGCGGCCGGTCGCATGCATCCGACTACAGGTACGGTCAACATCCTCGAGGAGCAGCTCGGGCGCGTCGACGTGTTCGAGCTGCGTCCGCGCATCGGCTATGCGTCGACGATTCTGGCCAACCGGATTCCGAGCTCCGAAGCGGTCCTCGACACCGTGCTGACCGCCGCGTACGGCGTCACCGGACGCTGGGTGGAGGAGTACGAGCAGGACGACATCGAACGCGCCCACGATCTGCTGGCCGCGTTCCGCATCACGCATCTGGCCGATCGCACCTTCGGGACACTGTCCGAGGGCGAGCGTAAGCGTGTGCAGATCGCGCGTGCACTCATGACCGACCCGGAGCTGCTGCTCCTCGACGAGCCGGCCTCCGGACTCGACTTCGGCGGGCGTGAGGAGCTGCTCGGAGCGCTTTCGGAGATCCTGTCGTCGAAGTGGGCACCGGCTACGATCATGGTCACTCATCACGTCGAGGAGATACCGGCGGGCATCACGCATGTGCTGCTGCTGTCGGAGGGCACTGATCTGGCCGCCGGTCCGATCGAAGAGACCCTGACGGCGGAGAATCTCGCTGCCACCTTCGGCATCGACGTCAAGCTCACCCGCGACGGTCAGCGCTACCACGCACGTTCCGCTCTCTGAGCATGGAGTTTCTGGCGAACCTGAGCCTCGAACCGTGGCAGATCGGCCTCGTCATCGTCGCCGGAATCGCGGCAGGCGGCATCAACGCCGTCGTAGGCTCCGGAACGCTCATCACCTTCCCGGCGCTTGTCGCCTTCGGAGTGCCGCCGGTGGTGTCGACGATGAGCAACGCGGTCGGTCTCATCCCCGGCAACATCGCCTCCTCATTCGGGTACCGCGAAGAGCTGCGTGGTCAGTGGAAACGGATCCTCGGGTTCGTTCCCGCCTCTCTGCTCGGGTCGCTGACCGGGGCGTATCTGCTGCTGCACCTGCCCGAGGACGCCTTCGAGACAATCGTGCCTGTCCTCCTCGTCGTGGCTCTGATCATGGTCGTGGGTCAGCCGTATCTCTCGCGGTACCTGAAGCACCGGTCCCTGCGCCGAGCCGAGGCCGCCGGCGTCGAACATCGGGCCGCCTCGGTGGGAGATCGGCTGTCGACAGGTCGGTACATCGCCGTGCTCATCGTCGTCTTCCTCACCGCGATCTACGGCGGCTACTTCGCCGCGGCCCAGGGCATCATCCTCATCGCCTTGCTCGGCCTGCTGCTGCCCGATGATCTGCAGCGGCTCAACGGGCTGAAGAACATCCTCGTCCTCGTCGTCAACACGGTCTCGGCGAGCACGTACATCATCGTCGGTCACGACCGGATCAACTGGATCGCCGTGATCTGCATCGCCATCGGCTCCCTCATCGGCGGGTACTTCGGCGCCCGTATCGGCCGGAAGTTCTCGCCGGTGCTGCTGCGGGCCGTCATCGTCGCCCTCGGCCTCGTCGCGATCTGGAGGATCCTCACACTGTGAACGGAATTCAGCTGTGAACACTCCGGCAAAGGCACCCCTGACCCGTCAGCAGGTCATCGACCGGTCGGATGAACTCGGGATCGCCGTCGAGCGTCTGCGCTTCTTCGACGAAGCGGATCTGTCTGCCGGCAGCGTGGGACCCGGGAACTCTGGGGCCGGTTCGGATGACGGGCTGCAGGAGCGGCTCGAAGGAATGCGCGACTACACGCAGCTGACCGACGTCGCCCTTCGCCGCGTGCGTGAACCCGCCGAAGGCCTGTTCATCGCCGAATCCTCGAAGATCATCCGCCGCGCTCACGCCGCCGGTCTGTCACCTCGATCGTTCCTGACCAGCCCGAAATGGCTGTTCGACTTGGCCGACATCATTTCTGAGAGCGAGGTGCCGATCTTCATCGGCACTGATGCTGCCGTCGAAACACTGACCGGATTCCACCTCCACCGAGGCGCTCTGGCCGCGATGGGCCGCCCCGTCCTGGACCCGGTCGCCGCCTTGGTCGAGGACTCCCGGCGCATCGTCGTCATCGAAGACATCGTCGACCATACGAACGTCGGCGCGATCTTCCGTTCCGCGGCCGCGTTCGGCGCCGACGCCGTGCTCGTCACCCCGCGCTGCGCCGATCCGCTCTACCGCCGCTCGATCCGCGTGTCGATGGGCACGGTCTTCCAAGTGCCGTGGACTCGCATCGAGTCCTGGCCCGGTGGGATCGCCGAACTCCAGAAAGCCGGATTCCACGTCGCGGCACTGGCCCTCGACGATGATTCGGTGAGCCTGCGCGAATTCGCCTCCACCGCCCCCGAACGCACAGCCGTCGTCTTCGGCACCGAAGGCGACGGGCTGAAGAGATCGACGATCGCCGCCTGCGACTCGACCGTGATGATCCCCATGAGCGGGGGAGTGGACTCCCTCAACGTCGCAGCCGCCTCGGCGGTCACCTGCTTCGCCTTGCAGGAAGGGTGACGGTCGCCGACCGCGCTTCCCTCCGTGTTCACCTCGGGTGGAGAAGCGTTCAACTCGGATGGATAGAGTTGAGCCGAGCCGAACCCGGCTCTGAAAGCCCCGAATGAGGAGATCAGTGGACCGCAGCACTCTAGCCCTTGCCCTCGAAGCCGGACGGATCACCGGCGAAGTCGCCACCCCCAGGGAGAACAACCTCTCCCACATCCGCCGTTTCCTCGACCAGGAGCGACAGTTCGACTTCGGAGTCGAACTCACTCGGAACTGGGACTATGACTCGGTGTTCGCGCTCATGGTCGAACGCTGTGGTCTGCGGCCAGACCCCGACTTCGTCGAAGGCGTGGACACGATCTCCACCGACGCCTGCATCGACGCTTTGGAAAGACTCGCCGAGGCGGTCGGTGAGGTGACGCGGGCAGGCGGCCAGATCCTCTTCGCCACCGGACACCCTGCAGGACTCCTGCCTGTTCATATGGCAATTGCCACCGCGGCGAAAGGCGCCGGAGCGGTCATCGACACCCGTGATCACTTCATCCCGGTCCCGGAGATCGGCGGGGACGTCCGCCAGATCAACAACGTGTGGACCTGGCACCTGCACGGCGGCAGTCCGCACACGCACCTGGCCGAACCCGTGCATGCGCTGCTCGATGACATCGCCGCCCGCGGCGGATCCGCCCCCGACCTCGTCGTCGCCGACCACGGGTGGGCCGGAGCCGCCTCGAGCAGGGGACTGCGGACCATCGGTTACGCCGACTGCAATGATCCGGCGCTCTTCGTCGCCGAGGCGCAGGGGCAGATCGAAGCGACCGTCCCACTCGATGACGACGTCGTGCCGAACCTCTACGCCCCGCTCATCGACTACGTCATCGAACGAGCGGGACTGAACTGACAGGCAGCATCGGACTGACGGGCGACGCTGGACCTCCGCATGGTGCCGGACCTGGCGACTAGGTCAGTCGATGTCGTTGGCCAGGTCCTCGATCACCTCGGCGCCGGGCAGAGACGCGAGCGCGGAGCCGGAGAGAATCAGCTTGGAGCCGCGGATTCCGGAACCGATGATGAGTTCGTCGGCCTCGGCGACGCGGGAATCGATGAGCACGCGGTAGTTCTCCGGAAGTCCGATCGGTCCGATGCCGCCGTACTCCATTCCGGATTCGCTGACGGCGCGTTCGAGCGGGAGGAAAGAGGCCTTGCGGACATCGAGGAGCTTCTTGACTCGTTTGTTGACATCGGCGCGGGTGCTCGCGAGCACCATGCATGCGGCGATGCGCTCCTCGCCGCCCCGCGAACCAGCGACGAGGACGCAGTTCGCCGAGGTGGCCGGGGGCAGATCCGTGGCACCGAGAAGAGCGGCTGTGTCTGCGATCTGCGAGTCGATGGCGAAGACGTCGACATCGCCGGAGATCGTCGGCAGGGCCGTCGCGGTGGCTTCGGCGAGGAGCTCGGGCGCTTCTGCGGCCGGCTGCAGGGTGAACTGAGTGGAGATGCGTTCCTTTGTGCTCATGGCCACAGTTTAGGAGATCCGTGTCGAATCGCTTTGTCCGGACCCATCAGTTAGAATTGACTGTCGCTCCGTGTCCGGTTCCTACGGTTCGGAGCGTGTCCAGCAGACGAATTCGGGCACTGGCAGATGGGTCGGACCCATATCAGGCGCCTGAAAGAATTCAGCAGAGGTAAGAAAATGAAGAAGGACATCCATCCGGAATACGCGCCGATCGTGTTCAACGATCTGGCTTCCGGCACCAAATTCCTCACCCGCTCCACCGCTAAGAGCGACAAGACCATCGAGTGGGAAGACGGCAACACCTACCCCGTGATCGACGTCGAGATCTCGTCCGCTTCGCACCCGTTCTACACGGGCAAGCAGCGCATCCTCGACTCCGCCGGCCGCGTGGAGAAGTTCAAGGACCGCTACAAGGGCTTCGGCAAGCGCTGATCTCGGGTATTCCCAACAGCTTTATTCAGATTGCCCCGCACACCGAACAGTGTGCGGGGCAATCTGCTGTCTGCGGGCCGGTTGTGTCCGTTACGGCGGCCCCGGAACTGTGCCCGGTTGGCGTATCTGCGGGGACGCCAACCGGGCAGGAGTGATCAGTCGATGGTGACTGAGACCTCGGAGGAGGGGCTCACCCGAGCCGCCGGATGGTAGAGCGAGGCGACGCCGGTGGCGTTGTCGAGGCAGTTCGCGATTCCGTGCGCGACCTTCTCCTTCGCGGAGACGACCGCGTCCTTGATGTCCAGACCGGTGGCGATGCCCGCCGCAATCGAGGAGGCGAAGGAGCAGCCTGCGCCGTTGACGAGCTTGTTGTTGACCTTGCGCGAACGCAGGGTGGTTACGGTCTCACCGTCGAAGAGGATGTCGATGGCATCGTCTCCGGCGAGACGAGCTCCGCCCTTGACGACGACGTTCTTCGCTCCCTGCCCGTGGATGATCTTCGCGGCCTCGACCATGCCCTCGACGGAGTCGATGGGGCCGACCCCGGCCAGGGTTGCGGCCTCTTCGAGGTTCGGGGTGACGACGGTGGCCAAAGGCACGAGGTTCTCGACGAAGAGGTCTTTGAGGTCGACCATGGTGCCTGCGCCCTTGCACACGAGCACAGGGTCGAAGACGTACGGCAGATCGTTGGTCTTCAGCTTTTCGGCGAGGACCAGTGCCGAATCGACAGAGCCGAGCATTCCGGACTTGATGGCGGTGAACTCGTGCACGGCCATCGTCGATTCGAGCTGACGGGTGACGACCTCGGGTTCGATGAACTCGAGGACGTGGGCGAATCCGTCATTTGGGTCGAAAGTGACGATGCAGGTGACGGCGGCAGTGCCGAAGGCACCGTATTCGTCGAACATCTTCAGGTCGGCTTCGAGTCCGGCTCCTCCGGATACGTCGGATCCGGCGACGGTGAGCACCTTTGCGGTCATAGTGGTCCTTTCAGGTAAAGCGTTCGCGAAGAAGTCTACGCGGGTTCAGGCGCCAGCGTAGCCGTGTTGGCGCCAGGCTTCGTAGATGGCGATCGACGCGGAATTCGCCAGGTTGAGCGAACGGCGTGCCGGCAGCATCGGGATCCGCACCGTCATGTCCACATGTTCGTCGGTGATCACCTCGTCGGGCAGTCCCGTTGACTCGCGTCCGAAGAGGAGGACATCTCCGTCTTGGTATTCGACTTCGGCGAAGGAATCGTCGGTATGCGTGCTGAACGCGATCACCCGACGCTCACCGAGGTGGCTCCACAGTTCATCGATCGATGGATGAACGGTGACATGGGCGAGGTCGTGGTAGTCGAGTCCGGCGCGGCGCAGCTTCGCGTCGGAGAGGTCGAAGCCGAGGGGCTCGACGAGATGAAGATGGGCTCCGGTGACCGCGGCGAGCCGGATTGCGTTTCCGGTGTTGCCGGGGATCTCGGGAGTGTGGAAGACGATGTCGATATTCATATCCCCCTCATCTTCTCACCTCAGAGGCTGGCTTGCGCACGAGCAGATAGCCCTGCCTGGTCGTCTCCGGGAAGCGGCCGGTCCGGTCGGGTTCGCGTTCGAGGCGGGCAGCAGGGGTGAAGCCGTGCGGTTCGAGGGCAGAGAGCACGTCTTCGATCGAGCGCCGGTGGAAGTCGAGGTCGACGTCGAAGCCTGCGAGATCGGAGAAGTGATCGATTCGGTCGCCGAGCTGAAACGCCAGCTGGAACCAACCGCCCGAGCGGAGGACACGGGCCGCCTCGGCGAAGGAGAGGGCCAGCGCATCCTCGGGGACGTGGATCGTCGAGTACCAGGCGACGAGACCGGAGAAGGACTCATCGGCATAGGGCAGGGCCGTCATCGACCCGACGTCGAACTGATGCGTCGGATAGAGCTCCTGAGCGAGTTCGATCATGGCCGGGGAGAGGTCGAGTCCGCGCGGTTCGAGCCCGAGGGCGGCGAGGAAAGTGGTGATGCGACCGGGTCCGCAGCTCATGTCGAGGACCTCCGCTGAGCCGGTGCCGAGGACGAGCTCGGAGAAGGCCCCCAGCACGGCACGGTCATGGGGTTTCGCGGTGAGCTCATCGGCGAACCAGTCTGTGTAGGTCTGTGCGATCGCATCATAGGAATCACGCGTGGGCACCTCGCGGGCGCGGGCTTCGTCAGTCATGACGTCACCGTACCCGTCTGTGCTGACTTGAGCAGTGCGGGTCAGTTCGGCGAACTTCCGGATGCACGAGGTTCAGCTCGGTCACCTGCAGAAAAGAAACACAATCGAATCTAAATGCGGATCCATGCAATCGAGTGCCATCCAGTGAGTTCTTGTGTCAGCGGCGAATCCTAGAGTGGAGGCACGGTTGGTGGTCAAGGGGATCGCCGGACCGGAGGGCCGAAGAAGCCGCGGGAGGGGAGCATCATGAGAGACGATGAGCCGATCGAAGCGGAGGCGGCCGACGTCGAAGGGCTGAGCGTGCGTGATGTCTGCTGCCAGCTTCCCGACTGTCGAGCCCGCAGGCGATGCGATGCCCACCACATCCTCCCCTGGTCGCAGGGCGGAACGACCGAATGGATAATCTCATCCTGCTCTGTCGCCGACATCACACTGTGGTGCACAAATACCAGCTGCGCATCGAACACACCGGAGCGGACTTCGCTGGAGCGATGCGCGGTCCTGCTGCCTTCGCCTTCTGCCTGCCTGACGGCTCCCAGCTGCTTCCTCTGGAAAACCGGGTGAGGGGGCGGATGATGTTCAACACAGCGGTTCGCGTCGCTGAGGTCAAGGAGATCACGAAAGCGGCCGATCCAGGCACTGTCGGCGGCGGTTACGGCTTTGACCTCGGCCTCTGTATCGCATGGATGTTCGAAGCCGAATGGCGACACGCCCGGGAGGGCAGAGCTGTTGTCTGAATCTTGCCAATTTAGAACACCAGTTCGATAATGGATGTCATGTCAGCAGCACCAGTGATCGAACAGCTCAGTCGGGAGACGGGGATCTCCACGGCTGCGGCGCTGTTCGACAAGATCCCACCTCATCCGGTGGATCCTGTGCTCTCTCCGCTGTTCCGTCGCGGTGGTCTGCCGCGCGGGGAACTCGTCACCGTCAGCGGTGAGCTGTCGCTGAGCTGCGGCCTGGCGACGATCGCTGCGGCGACCCGGGAGCAGAAGTGGTGTGCCGGCATCGGACTCGGCGAACCCGCGGTGTCCTCGATCGCCGACCTCGGCGTCGATCTCGACCATTTCGTCAATCTCGCGACTCCCGGTGAGGACTGGCTGCGAGTGGCGTCGATCCTCATCGAATCCTTCGACATCATCCTCGTCGACCCCGGCTTCGCCCCAAGTGCTTCGGAACGGGCCCGACTCCTGGCGAAGATCCGTGAACGACGGATGAGCCTCATCAGCCTCCGCCCCATGTCCGGCAGTACGGAACAGATCGAGATCACCGACACCCGCTGGTCGGGTGCCGAACACGGTCGCGGACGCCTGCAGTCCTGCCTCGTGCGCGCCCGGTCGCAGACGGGAACCCACCGGTTCCTGCTGCCGGGACCGTCGGGGACTCCCACCAGCGTCCCCGCGGGGACGCTGGAAGTGGTGACAGGCGGCGTCCCCGCGGGGACTGCGAACGCTGCAGCCGAAGCACGCACTGCCCCGGCCACAAGTCCGGCCACAAGTCCGGCCACAAGTCCGGCCACAGATCCGGACACAGATCCGGACATGGGCACGGACACAGCCGACGATCCTCGGTGGTCGACGATCACAGCGCTGCGGCAGGTGATCAGCCATGTCGGATGAGCCTGCCCGCACCCTCGTGCTCACCGTGCCCGACTGGCCGGCGGTGGCGGCAGCGATCGAACACGGCATCGCCCCCGGCCGCCCTGTCGCGGTCCTCCACGCCGGCAAGGTCATCGCCGCCAATGCTCCGGCCCGTGCCGCCGGGATCACCGCCGGGAACAACAGACGCGCCGTGGGATACCGCTGTCCGGAAGCTCACGTCGCGGTCTGGGACGAAGAGGCCGACAACCGGCATTTCAGTGCCGGGGTCGGTGCCCTCGACAGCCTCGTCGCCCGGTTCACCCTGCTCAGCCCGGGAACCTTGGCGCTCCCTCTCGACTCGCTCAGACACGGCTACGCCGACGAAGCCAGTGCTGTCGAGACTCTGGTCACTGCACTCGTCGACGACACCGGATGGGAGTTCTTCCCCGGAATCGCCGATACCGTCTTCGCCGCGGTCCTCGCCGCCGGTCAGGCACGGCGGGTCGAGCCCGGGCAGACCGTGGACTTCCTCTCCGCCCAGCCGATCACCACCCTGGAATACGCAGGCGCCGAGGCGACCGCGCTGATCGAGGTCTTCCTGCAGTTGGGGCTGCGCACCCTCGGCGACTTCGCCCGCCTGAGGGCCAAAGACGTGAACGCACGCTTCGGTGCCTTCGGTCGGCATCTGCACGATCTGGCCTCAGGGCGGGCAGGGGCCCCGCTCGCCGATCATGTCCGCGGTGAACAGCTCGACGTCGAACTCGACCTCGATGCCCCGACGACTCGCAGCGACACCCTCGGCTTCCTCGCCCGCCAGCTCGGCGCAGATCTGCTGGCCAAGGTGCGCAGGCAGGGCCTGGTCTGCACGCAGATCACGATCGAACTCGATGCCGCGGACGGCCAGTCCTCGTCCCGGACCTGGCGGATCGAGGACATGCAGGAGAACGCGATCGCCGATCGTCTGCGGTGGCAGGCCGAAGGCTGGCTGGCCGGAGTGAGCGCCGGGGCCGGACGCCCCGGCCCGAAACAGGGCTCTGGGCCGGGACAGAACCCCCGCACGGCACAGGCTGACCCGCAGGCGCTCGACATCGTCGACGAGCCGGCACCCGATGCCGAGGACTTCTCCGAGGACGGAATCATCGCGCTGCGCCTCATCGCAGCCGAACTGACCACTCCGATCGGTGCCACGCGCAGCCTGTTCGACGAGAACACCGGACAGATCACCCATACGCTCGAGCGTCTGCAGGGACTGTTCGGTCCCGATGCCGTCCTGGTTCCGGGCATCCAAGGCGGGTGGGACCCTGCCGAGACGAATCTGTGGACCCCGTGGCAGCAGGCGGCCGTGCCCGAACGGAGCCCGGCCGCCCCCTGGCCCGGCGCCCTGCACGCGCCCCGTCCGACGACCGTCGAACGCTCCGCCGTCGACGTGCTTGCGGCCGACGGCTCACCGGTGGAGGCACGCCCCTCGGGGCTGGGTGCGGTACCGGCGACGATCAGATTCCCCACCGGACAGACCGAGACCATCACCGACTACTCCGGTTCCTGGCCCATCGAATCCGGATGGTGGGATCCGAACCGAGCCGTCTACCGAACCCGTCTGCAGGTGGTCACCGATGCCGGCCGTGCCCTTCTGCTGAGCAAAGAACACGGTCAGTGGTACCTCACGGGCCGTTACCGCTGATCAAAACCCCGCTGACCCGACAACCCGCTTGAGAGGAGGAGCCCCGATGGGATTCTCGAACCCGCGCACACCGTGGTCGAAGCTGGCCCGCCGCCTCGAAGGCAAGGACGACGTCGACAAGCCACCGGTCGCCAAGCCGCCCGTGGACAAACCGGTCGACAAGCACGCCGACGGCTCCGACGCCCCGGCGTTCTCCCGCCCCGACCGTTATCAGGTCTCGGTCGGTCCCGGCGGTTCGGACGGACTCAGCCGCTATCAGCGGCCGAAGGACGCCGGCAGCGGCCAGGGGCCGGGCAGCGGACCACTGCTGCGTCGAAGCGGCGTGGACTGGGCGGAGCTGCATGTGCATTCTCAGTTCAGCTTCCTCGACGGAGCGTCCGACCCCGAAGAGCTCGTCGCCGCCGGTGCCGCCGCCGGGCTGAACTCCCTTGCACTGACCGATCACAACGGCCTCTACGGTGCTGTCCGCTTCGCCCACGCCGCCGCCGAGGTGGGGCTGGACACCGTGTTCGGCTCCGAACTGTCCATCGGTCTGGCCGAGAAGATCCCCGGCCAGACCGACCCCGACGCCACCCACCTGCTCGTCCTCGCCCGCAGCGTCGAGGGCTACCACCAGCTCTCTCAGACCATCACCGAGGCGAACCTGCGCGGGGAGAAGAACCGTCCGCTCTTCGACCTCGAAGAACTCGCAGCCGAGGACGGCGACTGGATGATCCTCACCGGCTGCCGCAAAGGTCCGCTGCGACGAGCGCTGGGCGACGACGACGGCGGGCTCAGCGCTCTGCGCGAACTCACCTCACTCTTCGGACCCGACCGGGTCGCCGTCGAACTCAGCCGGGACGGAACTCCGGATGACGACGAACGGCTGCGCCACCTCGGCGATCTGGCACAGCGGACCGGCCTGCCGATCATGGCCAGCAACGCCGTCCACTTCGCCACCCGGGCCGAGTGGAAGTCGGCCCAAGTGCGTGCCTCGGTGCGGTCGCGGAAGTCCCTGGACGAACTGGCCGGCTGGCTGCCGGCGACGGCGAGCGCACGCATCCACACCGGTGAGGAGATGCTCGCACGCTTCCCCCGGCGAGCCTTGGACAATGCAGTGCGGATCGGTCGGGACTGCTCCTTCGTGCTCTCCTCGGCCCGACCCGACCTGCCGAAGGCGCCGATGCCCGATGAGACGGAGGGGGAGACATATCTGCGCGGTCTCATCGCCGAACGCGGCCGCACTCGCTACGGAACCCGAGCCGAGAACCCTCGGGCCTGGGAGCAGCTTGACCGGGAGCTGGACATGATCGCGCAGCTGGGCTTCTGCGGATACTTCCTCATCGTCTTCGACATCACCGAATTCTGCCGCCATATGGGCATCTTCTGCCAAGGACGGGGATCGGCGGCGAACTCCGCGGTCTGCTACGTCCTAGGCATCACCGCCGTCGACGCCGTCAAACACGGACTGCTCTTCGACCGGTTCCTGTCCCCGGACCGCAAGGGGTACCCGGACATCGACATCGACATCGAATCCGGCCGCCGCGAAGAGGTCATCCAATACGTCTACGACCATTTCGGCCGCGACCGGGCCGCCCAGGTCGCCAATGTCATCACCTACCGTGCGAAATCGGCGATCCGGGACGCCGCCTTCAGCCTCGGCTATGCCCCCGGACAGCAGGATGCGTTCTCGAAGTCGAGCAACCGGTGGTCGAGTCTGCCCGATGCCGAGGACTCACCGGTGCCCGCCCCGGTGCTCGAGGTCGCCGAGGATCTGCTCGGCTCCCCACGCCACCTGGGCATCCACTCCGGTGGGATGATACTGGCCGACCGTGCCATCGGCGAAGTCGTGCCGATCGAGAAGGCGACGATGGGCCACCGCACCGTCGTCCAATGGGACAAGGACGACTGCGCGGCCATGGACCTGGTCAAGTTCGATCTGCTCGGTCTGGGCATGCTCACCGCCCTGCATGAGATGGTCGGACTCGTCCACCGTCACACCGGGGTCCGCATCGACCGGGCGGAGATCGATGACGACGACGAAGCCGTGTACGAGATGCTCTGCCGGGCCGACGCGATCGGGGTCTTCCAGGTCGAATCCCGCGCTCAACTGGCCACTCTGCCCCGGCTGCGTCCGACGACGTTCTACGACCTCGCCGTCCAGGTCGCCCTCATCCGACCGGGACCGATCCAGGGAGGCTCCGTCCACCCCTATATCCGCCGGCGGCAGGGCCTCGATAAGGTCGAATATCTCCACCCGCTGCTCGAGAAGTCCTTGGCCAAGACCTGTGGTGTGCCCCTGTTCCAGGAGCAGCTCATGCAGATGGCCATCGACGTCGGCGGGTTCACCGGGGCCGATGCCGACCGGCTGCGCCAGGCCATGGGCTCACGCCGGTCGGAGAAGCGGATGGCCGAACTCGCCGAGAAGTTCCGCACCGGTGCCATGGAGCGCGGAGTGGATGAGCACACCGCCGAGACGATCTTCTCCACCATCGCCGCCTTCGCGAACTACGGATTCCCCGAATCACATGCCATCAGCTTCGCGAACCTCGTCTATCAGTCCGCCTGGTTCAAATACCACCACCATGCGGCTTTCACCGCCGGACTGCTGCGCAGCCAGCCGATGGGCTTCTACTCCCCGCAGTCCCTCATCGCCGACGCCCGCCGGCATGAGGTGCCGATCCTGCCCGTCGACATCCGCCGTTCGCAGGCGGCCACGGACCTCGAACGGGTCGGACCCGGGAAACCGGGGCACACCATCACCGAGGCGGCGGCCTGGGACGGGGGCACCGCCTCAGCGGGGGAGCTGGGGATCCGTTTGGGACTGGACACCGTCGCACATGTCGGCTCCTTCGCCGAGGTGATCGTGACCGAACGCGACAACGCACCGTTCACCTCGGTGGCGGACCTGGCCGAGCGCACCGGAATCGGCAGACAGGCTCTGGAATCCCTTGCCACAGCTGGAGCCCTGTCCGGGTTCGACCTCGACCGACGGCAGGCGCTGTGGCTGGCCGGGGAGTCGCCGGTGCCCATCCGGGGCTGCTGCCGGGGACGGCGAGCGTGGACTCGGCCCCGACCCTGCCGGCCATGGATGCCTTCGACGTGACCTTGGCCGAGCTCTTCTCCACCGGGATCACCGTCGACGGCTACCCCACGGAGATCCTGCGCGAGACGCTGATCGCCCGCGGATACTCATCGACCGCGGATGCGGCGGCCGCCGCGGACGGAACCCGGATGACGGTCGCCGCGATCGTCACCCACCGGCAGCGCCCGGCGACCGCCTCGGGGATCACCTTCATCAACCTCGAAGACGAATTCGGGATGCTCAACGTCGTGGCCACGGCCGGGCTGATGAAACGCTTCCGCACGGTCGCGACCTCCCGCAATGCACTCGTCGTCACCGGGCTCATCCAACGCGGGGGAGACGTGGTGAGCCTCTACGCACACAAACTCATCCCCCTCGAAGTGCGGCTGCCGACGAAGGCGCGGAACTTCCGGTGACTTCTCCGGTGGCCTCGACGTCACCGGCAGCGGCGGAGCGCCGGGGCGAGGCCCGGCATAAGAACACGTCCGGGTGTGACGAAAGATGACACATGATGACGCCAACATGACAGACAGGCGGGAGTGAGCCGGAGAAGTCGATGACAGTAGACACATCACATCGCCTCAACCAGCGACACCGCCACCGCACTCACAGAGGAGAGTCACCATGACCCAGGCATTCGAAACCCGTCAGATCCATGCCGGACAGGCACCCGACCCGGTCACCGGTTCGCGCGCCCTGCCGATCCACCAGACCACCTCGTTCGTGTTCAACGACGTCGACCACGCCGCAGCGCGCTTTGCGCTGACCGACGTCGGTCCCGTCTACAGCCGCCTGACGAACCCGACGAACGAGGTCGTCGAGAACCGCATCGCCGATCTCGAGGGCGGCGTCCATGCCGTCCTCACCGCCTCGGGCCAGTCCGCGGCCTTCCTCGCGATCACGAACGTCGCCGGAGCCGGTGACCACATCGTGGCCAGCTCCAGCCTCTACGGCGGAACCGTCAACCTCTTCGATGTCACCCTGCGCAAGCTCGGAATCGAAACCACCTTCGTCGACGTCGATGACCACACAGCCTGGAAGAACGCGATCCAGGACAACACGAAGCTCCTCTTCGGCGAGGTCGTGTCGAACCCGCGCTCGGACATCCTCGACATCGAGGCGATCGCCGGAATCGCCCACGAGGCCGGCGTGCCGCTCTTCGTCGACAACACGCTCGCCAGCCCCTACCTCGTGCGTCCGATCGAGTTCGGTGCCGACGTTGTGCTCCATTCCGCTACGAAGTACCTCGGCGGCCACGGCAACTCCGTTGCCGGAGTCCTCGTCGACAGCGGAAACTTCGACTACGGCGCCTACCCAGAGCGCTTCCCCGGCTTCAACGAACCCGACGCGTCCTACAACGGACTCGTCTTCGCCCGGGACCTCGGCGCCGACGGAGCCTTCGGAGTGAACGTGTCCTTCGGACTCAAGGCCCGCGTGCAGGGCCTGCGTGACCTCGGACCCTCGCTCAGCCCGACGAATGCGTTCCTGCTGGCCCAGGGCATCGAGACCCTGAGCCTGCGCATCGAACGCCACGTCGAGAACGCGGACAAGGTCGCCGCCTACCTCGAGGCCCACAGCCAGGTCGACCGCGTCGCCTTCGCCGGACTCGAGTCGAGCCCTTGGAACCACCTGGCCAAGAAGTACCTGCCGAACGGTGTGGGATCGGTGCTCGCCTTCGACATCGCCGGCGGATACGACGCAGCTGTGGCCTTCGTCGACGCCCTCGAACTGCACTCGCTGGTGGCGAACATCGGCGACGTCCGCTCGCTCGTCATCCACCCGGCCTCGACCACGCACGCTCAGCTCGACGAAGAAGCCCAGAAGGCGGCCGGAGTCAACCCGGCACTGGTGCGCCTGTCCGTGGGAATCGAAGGCATCGACGACATCATCGGCGACCTCGACAAGGGCTTCGCAGCGGCAGCGGCGAAGGCGTCGGCCGCGGCCTGAGATGACCACCCAGAGCACCTCCGTCGAACGGATCCTGGGCTTCGGCACAGACTCGGGGCACACCTTCGGCACGGTCGAGATCGCCTATGAGACCTTCGGCACCCTCAACGCCGACCGGTCGAATGCGATCCTCATCGAACATGCTCTGACCGGCGACACCCACGTCACCGAATGGTGGGCGGGTGTCGTCGGTCCCGGGGAAGCCGTGGACACCGACAAGTACTTCGTGGTGTGCGCGAACTCCCTCGGGGGCTGCTCGGGCACGACCGGGCCGCAGTCGACCTACGACGACGGCCTGGCCTACGGATCCCGATTCCCGCGGGTCTCGATCCGCGATATGGCCCGCCTGGAGCACAACCTCGCCCAGATCCTCGGCATCGACTCCTGGGTCGCCGTCATCGGCGGATCCATGGGAGGTGCCAGGGCGCTGGAGTTCGCTCTGCTGGACAAACGGAAGGTCCGCAAATGCGCGGTCATCGCCGCGCCGGCCTTCTGCGAAGCAGACCAGATCGCCTGGGCGATGATGCAGGAACGCGCGATCGAACTCGACGCCGACTACTATTCCGGTGACTATTCGGCCGTCGGCAGCTTTCCCGGCCACGGCCTCGGCTTGGCCCGGCAGATCGCGCATCTGACGTATCGCAACGATGTCGACCTCAACGAACGCTTCTCCCGTCGGCTGCGTTCGGATGACTACTACGAGGTGACCTCCTACCTGGACCACCAGGCTAAGAAGCTCACCGCCCGGTTCGACCCGCACAGCTACATCGTGCTCACCCGCGCCCTGCGCGATCATGATGTGCGCCGGGGTCGCTCCGCCGATCTCAAGGTCGCACTGGCCGATGCCTGCACCGACAACCTCGTGGTCTCCGTGTCCTCGGACCGGCTGTTCCCGCCGGACCAAGTGGGCATCCTCGCCGAGGCGCTGCCCGGGAGAGTCCGGCACGACGTCATCGACTCCCCGGTCGGCCACGACGGGTTCCTCACCGAGACTGAGAAGATCTCCACGGTGCTCGCCGACTTCCTCGCCGACTGAGTGAGGCCGCAGACCGATCGCAACCGCTTCAAGCACCAGAAAGCCCCGCAGACCGTTCGCTGCGGGGCTTTCTGGTGTGCTGGGATCAAGGCCGAGCGATCACTTCGCGGCGGCCTTCGCCTTCTTCTTCGCGGCCTTGCGCAGCTGCTTCTCGTCGACCGGGAAGTCCTGATGTGCGCGCGCCCGACGGTAGTAGTCGGCGGCTTCGGCCTGACGCTCGGCTTCGACACCGGTGGCGATGGTGGCCCGACGGTGGACGTCTGAGTAGCCGAATGCCTCGACGAGGTCGAGGGCATTGGCCGCGAGCTTCTTGCACAGACTGTTCAGCGTCTCGTTGATCTGGCGTGCACGCGACATCGGCAGGCGACCGTACATGAGGTGCCAGGCCATGTGCTTCTCGATCAGCCCGAGACCGTAGGTGTCACGCAGGCGACGGAAGACCTTCGCCTGATCGGCGTCGGTCTGCTCCCTCATCTTCTCGTCCAGAGCCTTCCACTTCTCGAGTTCGACATAGGCGCGTGCCGTCTCGATGAGCTCGTGTTGGTGGACGTTGAACAGGTCGGCGGCCTGCGCAGCTGGCATCTTCGTGGCCGGACGCAGCGCCTGGGCGACTCCGGCGACCATGACCTCCACGCGGGTTTCGAGCAGAGTCCGCTGCAGGCGTCCCGATCGGATCCTCCTGTCACCGAGGTTCGGGGTCAGCGCATCCGAGATCGCACGTCCGGCATTGGCCAGACCGGTGCGGTAGAGCGTGTGCTCGGCCGCCTGGGTGCCGATGAACCGGGCGGCACCACCGACGTCGAGATGCGCGAACTCATTCGCATAATCGCCGAGGAGACGTTTGGCCACAAGCTGCAGCAGCACCGTGTTGTCGCCTTCGAAGGTGACATAGACGTCGAGGTCGGCGCGCAGTCCCACGAGGCGGTTCTCCGCCATGAATCCGGCACCGCCGCAGGCCTCACGGCACTCCTGGATGACGTCGAGGGCCATCCAGGTCGAATCGGCCTTGAATGCGGCGGCCCGGGTCTCGAGCAGAGCCCGGTTCTCCTCGGAGTCATCGGCACCGGCGAAGACCTCTTCGAACGAAGTCAGCAGCTTCTCGTGCGCGAATGCCGAGGCATAGACGGCGGCGAGGGCCGGCATGAGTCGGCGCTGATGCTGGCCGTAGTCGAGCAGAGTCGTCTCGGCGAAGTCATCGCCGGAAGTGAACTGCTTGCGTTCGAGCCCGTAGCGCACGGCGATGTCGAGAGCGAGCTTCGATGCGACCACGGAGGCGCCGTCGAGCGAGACGCGGCCCTGGACCAGCGTGCCGAGCATCGTGAAGAAGCGGCGTCCCGGCGATTCGATGGGGGAGGAGTACGTGCCGTCAGCGGTGACGACCCCATAGCGGTTGAGCAGGTTGGTACGCGGGATCCGCACGGAGTCGAAGCCGATGCGACCGTTGTCGACACCCTTGAGTCCGCCCTTGTATCCGTCGTCTTCGATCGAGATTCCTGGCATCGGCTCGCCGGCCTCGTCGCGGACGGGCACGAAGAAGGCGTGCACTCCGTGCTTGACTCCCTTGGTGATGAGCTGGGCGAAGACGACGGCGGCCCTGGCATCGCGGGCGGCATTGCCGATGAATTCCTTCGTGGCGGCCCGGAAGGGGGTGTCGATGACGAACTCTTCCGTCGCCTCGTCATAGGTGGCGGTGGTCGCGACATTCGCAACATCGGAGCCGTGTCCGATCTCCGTCATCGCGAACGATCCCAGCAGACGACCGGTCTGAGCGTCGAGCAGCCACTTGTGGTGCTGCTCTTCATCTCCGAGGTGGAGGATCGCCCCGCCGAAGAGGCCGAACTGGACGCCGGCCTTGATCTGCAGGCTGGGGTTGGATGTGACGGTCTCTTCGAAGCCGGCGATGTTCGTGGCGTGTTCGTTCTTCCCACCCATCTCCGGGGACAGTCCGGTCAGCGGCAGACCGGTCTCCGCCATCTTCATGACTCCGTCGAGAGTCTTCGCCCGCGCGGTATCGAGATCATCGGCTGGGTCGTCGTGCGTCGACGGCTCCTCCGCAATGGACCGTCCGCGACGGCGAGCTTCTGCCCAATGTCCGTCGAGGACGTCGTTGATGGCCTTCGGGTCAAGAGACAGCTTCATTGTTCTACTCCTCGTTGTTCGGGCAGGGTTGCCCAGAGCCAATGGGTGATCGTGGTTGCGAATTCCTCGGGCCGTTCCGGTCGGGACAGCCAGGTCTCGGTGGCGGCGCGGACGAATCCGATCGCTCCGGCCGACCACAGCTGTGCCTGCTCGCCGCTCAGATCGAGGCGTTCGGCCAGCAGTGCGGCGATGGAATTGAAGAAACCGCCGGTCTCCTCGGGCGCGAACCGATTGACCGCGGTGTCGCAGAAGCGATAGATATTCGGCGAATCCGCGGCGAGGGTGACGAAGGCCCGGATCATCGCGGCCAAGGACTCCTCCGCCGCAGGTGTGGACTCGCCCTTCGCCGAGGCGGCCGCAGCCTCATCGAGAGACCGGACGATGACGCCCATCGCCCATTCGCCCATGGCTGACTGGAGACCCGCCCGGTCGGTGAAGTAACGGTAGAGAACCGACTTCGACGTTCCGGTCGCCTCCGAGATCTGCTCCATCGACATATCGTCGCCGTGTGCGTCGACGACGAGCCGCACGGAGCGCAGCAGTTCGCGACGACGTTCATCGCGATGCTTCTGCCACCTCGTCGAGCGACCGTCTGTGATCGATTTCATGTAACCGACAGTATCAGGTACTGTCGGTATCGGCTAAATCAATCACTCGGAGGTGCACATGTCCGCTCCCAACAATCGCGCCGTCATCCTCGGCGGCAACCGAATTCCCTTCGCCCGCTCGAACAAGCAGTACGCGAAGGCCACGAACCTCGATATGCTCACCTCGGCCATCGACGGGCTCGTCGCCCGCTTCGGACTGGCCGGAGAGAACATCGGCGAGGTCTCCGGAGGCGCCGTCCTCAAGCACTCGAAGGACTTCAACCTCACCCGGGAAGCCGTGCTCGGCTCCGCCCTGGCGCCGACGACCCCTGCCTTCGACCTCGGTCAGGCCTGCGCCACCGGCCTCGAAGCCGTGGTCAGCCTCAACAACAAGATCAACGCCGGACAGATCGAATCCGGAATCGCCTCGGGCGTGGATTCGACCTCCGACGCGCCGATCGTCATCAACGATTCGATGCGCGAGATCCTCCTCGAACTCACTCGTGCGAAGACGATGGTGCAGAAGGCGAAGATCGCCTCCCAGATCCGCCCCGCCTACCTCGCACCGCAGGCGCCGTCCACGGGCGAACCGCGCACCGGGCTGAGCATGGGAGAGCACCAGGCGATCACCACGGCAGCATGGGGCATCAGCCGACAGGCTCAGGACGAACTCGCCGTGGCCTCGCACAAGAACCTCGCCGCGGCCTGGGACTCCGGATTCTTCAACGACCTCACCACCCCATACCTCGGGGTCAGCCGCGATACGAACATGCGTGCCGATTCGACCGTGGAAGCGCTGGCGAAGCTCAACCCGGTCTTCGGCAAAAAGCTCGCCGCCGAGGCGACCATGACCGCAGGCAACTCGACACCGCTGACCGACGGTGCCTCCTCGGTGCTTCTGGGCAGTGAGGACTGGGCCGCCGAACACGGGTTCACCCCGCTGGCGCGACTCGTCGATGCCGAAGCCGCCGCCGTCGATTTCGTCGACGGTGCAGAGGGGCTGCTCATGGCTCCCGCCTATGCCGTGCCGCGCCTGCTGGCTCGCAACGGATTGACCTTCGACGACTTCGACGTCTTCGAGATCCACGAGGCCTTCGCCTCGACCGTGCTCTCGCACCTGGCAGCCTGGGAATCCGAGGAGTTCTGCAAGGACAAGGCCGGTCTCGATGCGGCGCTGGGCACCATCGACCGTGACAAGCTCAACCCGCTGGGCTCGAGCCTGGCCGCCGGCCATCCCTTCGCGGCCACCGGCGGACGCATCATCGCCACCACCGCCAAGTACCTGAAGACCACCGGCAAGAAGCGCTCCCTGGTTTCGATCTGCGCAGCAGGCGGACAGGGACTGACCGCGATTGTGGAGGCAGCATGAAAGACACCTATCTCTCCCTCGTCAACGGACCGCTGAAGCAGGTCGCCAAGACCCTCGGCCTGCCGCAGCCGGTCGAACTCAACCGCTTCGGCTCGACCCCGGCGTCATATGAGAAGCAGCCGGTCCTCGTCCTCGGCACCGGCCCCGGAGCCCAGGGCCTGGCCGATCAGCTGCTGGAGAACGGACTCGAGGTCCGCCGCAACGCACAGACCGGCGAGAAACTGCGGGCCATCATCGCCGTCCTCGACTATGCGCAGTCCCCGGCGGACCTGTCACCGGTCGTCCTCGAGGTCGGAGCCGCACTGCGCTCACTGGCTGCCTGCGGTCGCGTGATCACCATTTCGACGGCTCCGGATGCGCAGAATCAGACTCCAGAACAGGCCGCCACCACACAGGGCATCACCGGCTTCACCCGGTCGGTCGCCCACGAGATGCGCGCCGGCGCCACCGCCAACGGAATCCTCCTCGACGGCGTCGACCTCACCGCCCCCTCGGTGGCAGCGGCCCTGTGGTTCCTGCTCTCGGGAAAATCCGCCTATGTCTCCGGACAGTTCCTCACGGTGTCCTCCGACGCCGGTCAGCGACTGAGCCTGGACGAATTCATGTCCACCGGTGACGCCGGCCCGTTGTCCGGACGCACCGCCGTGGTCACCGGAGCCGCACGCGGGATCGGAGCCGCGATCGCGGAGAATCTCGCTCGCGACGGCGCCTATGTCATAGGTGTGGACATGCCGCAGGCCGGTCAGGCCCTGGCGCAGGTGATGAACCGGATCGGCGGCAAGTCGCTGCAGCTCGACATCACTTCGGCCGACGCCCCGGACAAGATCACCGAAGCGCTCGGAGGTCCCGTGGACATCCTCGTCCACAACGCGGGCATCACCCGCGACAAGATGCTGGCGAACATGGATGCGGCCAAATGGGATTCCGTCATCGCCGTCAACATCGCCGCGCAGACGATGATCAATGCCCGCCTGGCTGAGAAGGGACTCTTCGCTGAGGGCGCGCAGGTCGTCTCCCTGGCCTCGACCTCGGGAATCGCGGGCAACCGCGGGCAGACGAACTACGCGACCTCGAAGGCCGGGGTCATCGGACTCACTGCTGCCTCGGCGGAGGACTTCGCTGCCCGCGGGGGAGCGATCAACGCGATCGCACCCGGGTTCATCGAAACGGATATGACCGCGAAGATGCCGACACTGACCCGTCAGGTTGCGCGCCGGCTCTCGAGCCTGCAGCAGGGTGGTCAGCCGATCGACGTCGCCGAGGCCATCGGCTTCCTCGCATCCAGCGGAGCCCGCGGCATCAATGGACAGACACTGCGCGTGTGCGGTCAGAACATGGTGGGTGCATGATGGCGGATTCGATGCTTCCGATCTACGCTCGAGCCCTGCTCAAGACCCTGCCGGTGGGATCGCGCACCGGTCCGGAGCTGCCGGACTATGCGATCGACCGCAGCATTCCGCTCGAACCGGTCGCGTATGCGGGCTTCGCCCATGTCGTCGGCCACAGCCTGGACGATATCGTCCACCCCGGCTATCTGCATATCCTCGGCTTCCCGCTGAGCATGCAGCTGCTGGCCGATCCCGAAGTGCCGCTGCCGATGATGGGGATGGTGCACATCCACAACCGCGTCGATATGCATTCGCAGGCCCGACTCGGCGAGGTCGTGGACTTCCACATCGAACTCGGCGGGCCCTTCGAACATACGAAGGGCACGACTATCGAGGTTCAGCTCGAGGCGACGGTCGACGGGCGCCCCGTGATGAACGAGGTCTCCACATACCTGGCCAAGGGGCGGAAGCTGTCGGGAGCCAAGCCGAAGGCGCAGGTGCCGCACCTCGAATTCACCGCACCGCAGCCGAGTGCTCTGTGGCGTCTGGACCCGATCATCGGCCAGCGCTATGCGAAGGTCTCCGGTGACTACAATCCGATCCACCTCAACGGTCTGGCCGCGAAGGGATTCGGGTTCCCGAAGCAGATCGCCCACGGGATGTACAGCGCCTCACGGGTGTTCTCGGCGATGGATCCCCGTCTCGAGTCCTACCGCTGGGATGTGTCCTTCGCCAAGCCGATCCTGCTGCCAGGCACGGTCGGCTATGCCTTGACCGAGGGGCGTCGTCATGAGGCCTCGCAGTCGGCCGTCTTCGACTTGAAGACGGGCAAACCGCACGTCCTCTCGCAGGTGGCACACCTCGACTGATGCCTGAAGAAGTGCAGTGCGTCACAAAAGCCGATTTCGATTTTGCGACACCGTTTCGCGCATGTAAAGTTATCTCTGTTGCCAGCGCGAGTGGCGGAATTGGTAGACGCGCTAGCTTGAGGTGCTAGTGCCCAACTTATCGGGCGTGGGGGTTCAAGTCCCCCTTCGCGCACAACGAGGAGATGGCCTCCGGATTTCGATCCGGGGGCCATCTTCGTATTCGAGGCTGGATGTCCCCCCCCAAACTTCGGGGATGCAGGGGCTTCCGCGGGTCGAAAGATCATACGCACTGATCGAGATCACCACCTTTGAACTTCGGACCCGCTGATACACGTCATCTGACCTGTGAGTCCCGCCCACGGTTGGGATACGGTTGTGACTGTCAGGCCGATCACAGCACTGCCGCGTGATCCACCCACCATCGAGGGGAGTCCCCGTGTTTGATTTCAGTGCCGCAGAGGACGAAGTCACCGAACTGTGCCGTCAGCTCATCCGAATCGACACCCAGAACTGGGGCGGGAACAAAGCCAACCCTGAGCTCCCGGCAGCCGAACTCATCGCCTCCTGGCTCGCCGAGGTGGACCTGAAGTCCGAAATCGTCGAATCCTCCCCAGGGCGGGCCAACCTCGTCGCCCGCGTCAAGGGCTCCGATCCGGAAGCTCCGGCACTCGTCGTCCACGGCCACACCGACGTCGTTCCGGCGGCCGCGGAGGACTGGAGCGTCGATCCGTTCGAAGGTGTCATCAAGGACGGGCTTCTGTGGGGCCGCGGCGCTGTGGACATGAAGGATATGGACGCAATGATCGTCGCCTCCATTCGTGCCATGCTGGCTCAAGGACTCACCCCTCGCCGGGACCTCGTGATCGCGTTCTTCGCCGACGAGGAGGCCGGAGGCAATTTCGGTGCGCGGCATATGGTGCGCAATCGTCCCGAACTGTTTGCCGGAGCCACAGAGGCGATCTCCGAGGTCGGCGGCTACTCCGTCGATATCCGCGGGCAGCGCGTCTACCTCATCCAGACTGCGGAGAAGGGACTGGCCTGGCTCAACCTCATCGCCCACGGCACCGCGGGACACGGATCCCAGCGCAATGACGATAACCCCGTCACGCGACTCGCCGCAGCGATCACCCGGATCGGCAACCACCCATGGCCCCAGGAGATCCCCCTGGCCACCCGGAAGCTGCTCGAAGGCGTCTCGGAGCTCACTGGAATCGAATTCACGGCGGAGAGCATCCCGCAGCTGCTCGCCGAGCTCGGGTCGGTCGAGAAGTTCGTGGCCCCGACCTTGCAGAACACCTCCAACCCGTCATTCCTCGAAGCCGGATACAAACACAATGTCATCCCGGGCACCGCGACCGCCTACGTCGACTGCCGCACACTGCCGGGCCAGCACGAGGACGTGATGTTGAGGATCAAGGAGCTCGCGGGGGAGGGCATCGACATCACGGCCGAGGATGAAGGCGACGCGCTGGAGTCACCGTTCGACACTCCGCTGGTCGCGCAGATGCAGAAGAGCCTGCTTGCCGATGATCCGAGCGCCAACGTTCTGCCCTACACGCTCTCCGGAGGTACGGACAACAAGTCGATGGCCGAACTCGGCATCACCGGCTACGGCTTCGCCCCGCTCCAGCTCACGGGTGATCTCGACTTCCCTGCCATGTTCCACGGCGTCGATGAGCGGGTGCCGATCTCGGCGCTCAAGTTCGGGACGCGGGTTCTCGGCGACTTCCTGATGAAGGCCTGATCGGGACGGGCAGAACTGTCACGACGATCCCGACGAGCACTCCGGCGGCGCTGAGCACCGTGGTCAGAGTGACGTCGGAGCCCGGGATCGGCAGCAGCACATCGAGTGCCAATGCTCCGACGAGGTTGCCGAAGAGCGCGAACAGGCTGAGCAGCAGCACGCCGAGCCTTGCCACGGTCACCGTCGTCAGAGCGATGAAGACCACCCCGAAGGCGCCGCCGAGGAGGATCCACCATTGATCCGGCGCGCTGGGGAAACTGCGCCAGGGTATCCCGGTCACGAGCAGGACGAGCGTGCCGATGATGAGTGCGAGGAAACCGACGGTGAAGTTCACCGTCGTCGCGACCACGGCGGACCTGGTGGCGGCACGGATATGGCCGTTGAACGCCTGCTGCACACTCGTCAGCGAGCCGGATACGAAAGGCAGCAGGGGAGCCCACAACCCGATTCCCGACTGCAGACGATCACCGGCGGCGAAAGCCAAGGAGGCGAGCACGATGAGCACGCCGAGGATGCGCAGCACACCCAGACGCTGTCGACCTCCCGGCGGCAGCTCGGTGGAATCGACGATGAGTCCGCCGGTGACCTGACCGGACACGAAGGCCATCGTGAACATGGCTACGCCCATCACTGGAATGGTCGTGGCCTGCGCGATGACGACGAGGCAGCCGCTCAGACCCCGAGCAGCATCCACCAGGGCAGCGTGCGCTCGCACAACAGGGAGAAGAGATATCGGGCCGCGCCTCGGGAACGAGCGGAGACCACAAGGGCGATTCCGACGCAGAGAAGTCCGACGAGGAATGAGACGAGCGCGGCGAAGACGGCATGGCCGAGGACCTGACCGAGCAGACCGTTCGCTCGGCCCTGCAGGGACATCGCCGCTCCCGCAGCGATCGTGACAAGACCAGCGGTGAGAACAGGAACGAGGGAAGGAGACCTCAAACCATCAGTTGTTCAGGGTCAGCGGCATGATCTTCCGGCGCAGCCATACGGTGCGGACTCCGCCGACGGAGATGCGGGTGCGGGCGAGTTCCCACTGCCCGTATTCCGCCTGGTCGTTGAGTTCCTGCAAGCTGACCGACCGCGGCACATCACGAGAGAACGAAACCTTGCGGAACTCGTAGGTCATACGTGGACGCTGACGTTTCATAGACTC
Organism: Brevibacterium siliguriense; assembly: GCF_900105315.1. Lineage (NCBI taxonomy): Bacteria > Bacillati > Actinomycetota > Actinomycetes > Micrococcales > Brevibacteriaceae > Brevibacterium > Brevibacterium siliguriense. The sequence goes on from NZ_LT629766.1 coordinate 2,531,038, forward strand.
ACCCTAGACGATCTGGGCTAATCTTGAGGGTATGCCCGTCATCGTTCTGCTGCGGCACGGCCTCTCCAGCGCCAACGTCTCCGGAATCCTGGCCGGACGCGCCCCCGGCGTGTCCCTCACCGACGAGGGAGCCCGAGCTCTGCGGGCCAATCTCGAACTGCTGCCGCATCGGCGCTTCGCCCACCTACTGCATTCGCCGCTCCAGCGCTGTGAAGAGACCGCGACAATCGCTGCGGAGACCGCTGATTTCGAGCGCGTCTGCGTCGACGAGGCCGTGATCGAACTCGACTACGGTGCCTGGACGGGGCGATCGCTGGAGGAACTGGGGCAGGAACCTCTGTGGGAGACCGTGGTGAAGACGGCGTCACAGGCAAGGTTCCCCGGAGGGGAATCCATCACCGAGGCCTCCGACCGTTCGACGGCTCGAGTCCGTGAGCTCGTGGCGCAGCTGCGCGAGGAGGAACGTGCCGACGGGGAGAACAAGGTTGCAGCGGGGACCGGGACCGGCGACGGGAAGCCGGCCCCGCCTCGGTGGGCGATGATCGTCTCCCATGGCGACATCATCAAGGCGATCATCGCCGATGCGCTGGGAATGCCACTCGACGATTTCCAGCGTCTGAGCGTCGCTCCCGGATCATTCACGGTCATCGACTTCTCCGGTGACCGGCCGGTGCTCGCTGCGATGTCGGTGACCGCTGCCGGACTCGCACAGTCGGCCGCGGTCGGCGGCGGCGGAACGCGCTGATCCCGGCACTCTGGAGCGAGTGCCGGGATCAGGTCATGCAGGTTCAGGCCGGGATGCCGACTCAGACGGCGGCGAGGACTCCCGTGCCGAGCAGGATGTAGAGGACGATGCCCAGGGCCACTCGGTACCAGACGAAGACGGCGAAGGATTTCGTCTCCACGTATCTGAGGAACCAGTGGATGACGACGAGACCAAGACCGAAGGCGATGATCGTGGCGAGGATCGTCGGTCCCCAGCCGAGCACCATGGCCTCGCTGCGACCGAGTGTCTGCGCCACACCGTAGAGGCCCGAGCCGACGACGGCGGGAATGGCGAGCAGGAACGAGTAGCGGGCCGCAGAAGGCCGATCGAAGCCCATGAATCTGCCGGCCATGATCGTGCCGCCCGAACGCGACACGCCGGGGATGACGGCGAGCGCCTGAGCGAAGCCGTACAGAATGCCCTGACCCCACGTCATATCCTCGAGAGTGCGTTCGCGCTTTCCGGCCCAGTCGGCGATGCCGATGATGAGACCGAAGACGATGAGCATCGTCGCCGTGATCCAGAGGCTGCGCAGAGCACCTTCGATGTAGTCCTGGAAGAGCAGGCCGATGATGACGATGGGGATCGAGCCGACGATGATGAGCCAGCCCAGGCGCACCTCGGGATCCTTGCGATCATGCTTGCCGACGAGCGCCTTGCACCATTTCGAGATGATTGTGACGATATCGCGCCAGAAGTAGACGACGACTGCCGCCTCGGTGCCGATCTGGATGATGGCGGTGAAGAATGCGCCCGGATCGGAACCGGGAAGCATGAATTCGCCGACGATGCGCACATGCGCCGACGAGGAGACCGGGAGGAACTCGGTGAGTGCCTGCACGATTCCGAGCACGGCAGCGACCAGCCAGTCGTACATACGACTCCTTGAGAATATGAGGTGGGAACGAAACCACGGTAGTCGCAGCATCGGGTAACCTCAAGAAACATGAAGCACCAACGCCTCGGCACCACCGGTCTGGAAGTCAGCGATGTGGGTCTCGGGACCTTCGAGTGGGGGCACCGGGTCGGTGATCAGGCCGCCCAACGCCTCGTCGATGAGTATAGAGACGCAGGTGGCAACCTCATCGAGCTGCCCACCTCGGCCACGATGTCCGCCGAGGTTCTCGGGCAGCTGAGACTTCCCGAAGAGATTCTGCTGCTGGGCCGCGTGGGCGTGTCCATGCGTGAACCCGACCACATCGATGTCGGACTCGGGCGGTCGCGAATCCTCAGCCAGGTCGATTCGCTCCTGCGCACAGTGGGTCGTGATCACCTCGACGTGCTCGTCCTCGACGTCTTCGATGCCGAAGTCGACCGTGCCGAAACCGCCTCGGCGGTTGAGACGCTGCTCACCCTGGGGAAGATCCGCTACGTCGGCGTGTCCCACCACACCGGTTGGCAGCTGGCGGAGATGCGCGGCGCCGGAATCCCTGTCGCATGCGCCGTGGCCGAATACTCACTGCTCAACCGCGACGCGGAGGCAGAGCTTGCCCCTGCCGCCGACTACGCGGGAGTCTCACTCATCGCCGGAGCGGGGCTGGGCCGCGGTGTGCTCACCGACAAATACCGGAATGCGACTCCGCAGGATTCGCGCCTGGCGGGGGAGCTGAGCGAATACGCCGGCGCCTACCTCGACGAGCGGTCGAACCGTGTGCTCGCTGGTGTCCGCCGGGCCGCGACTGCCCTGGGAGTGTCGACCTTGGACATTTCCCTGGCTTTCAACCGGCAGCACGGAATCGCGAGCACTCTGGTCTCGCCCCGCACCCCGGCACAGCTGGCCGAGGTCACCGGCAGCGAGGTCGAATTGGCCAATGAGATCGCCGAGGTGCTCGACCAGATCTCATGGAGTCCCTCGGCTTAGAGCGAAACGGCTCAATGCAGTGGTCAGCGCACGAAGTTCTCAGTCGTCTTCGTCGTCATCGTCGAGGAGGAACTCGTCATCGTCTTTGGCGTCCTCGACATCGTCGAAGAGTTCGAATGGGGTGACTTCGTCGAACGCGGTGTAGATCGCGTCTTCGTAGATTTCGAAGGCATCGGCCAAAGCCATATAAGCGGCTTCGACTCGGGGGTCTTGGTCACCATTGCGGTGTGCAGATGCAGCGTAGTGTTCTCTCACCGCTTCGAGGAATGCGTCCAGGGCCTCACGAGGATCAGTGCTCATGACTCAAATGTATCCCAGGCAGGACCGACATGTAAGTGTTTGAACTAGGCTGAAGACATGGCAGCTCTGTACGACCACCCCACACCTGATCGTTTCGTCGTCGGCACAATCGGTCTCCCCGGCGAGAGGACGTTCCTCCTCCAAGCGAAGTCCGGCAATTCGCTCACGACCGTGGTCGTCGAGAAGGAGCAGGTCGAGATCCTCTCCGATCGGATCACCGAACTGCTCGATATGGTCATGATCAAGGATCCGGCCGCCCGGGTCCCGCAGACTGCCCTTGATGATCTCATCGACAATGCCGGACTCAACGTTCCCATCGAACCAGAGTTCCGCGTCGGCACGATGAGCCTGGGCTGGGACACAGTCAAACACGAACTCGTCATCGAATGCTTCGAACTCACCGAGGCGGACGCCCAGGCCGGAACCTCCGCCGACCCCGATGACGACGAGGTCGAACGCGAAGTACTGCGCATCGTCCTCGACGCTGCCGCTGCCCGAGAATTCGCCCGCCGCGGCGAACAGGTCGTCAGCGCCGGACGCGGAGACTGTCCGTTCTGCTCCCTCCCGCTCGAACCCGACGGCCATCTGTGTCCTCGGGCCAACGGGATCCCGCGCGCCTGATCAGGGATGGACCACGGGATTCTCCTCGACGCTCTGGAAGCGGGGGATTGGACTGAGATGGGATCGATCCCACGCGCCAGCAACGACACCCGACTGCTCGTGCTCGAACACGAGGGCCGGGCGATCAAAGCCGTGTACAAACCAATTTCCGGCGAACGACCCCTGGCAGACTTCCCACAGCAAACGCTGGCCCTGCGCGAGGTCGCGGCATTCCGTCTCTCCGCCGCCCTCGACCTCGGGGTGGTTCCGCCGACGGTGCTGCGCGACGATCTTCCCGCCGGACGCGGGTCTTTGCAGGCCTACGTCGAAGCCTCCGACGATGACGAAGCGGTGACCGTGTCGACGGTCAACGCGATCCCCGTCGATCACACCCCTATCTTCGCCCTGCGCACCGAAGACGGCCGCGACATTGTGCTCTCCCATTCTGTCGACAGCGGACTGAGGGCCATCGCCTTCTTCGACCTGTTGGCCAACAATGCCGACCGCAAAGCCGGTCATGTCATCACAGGCAGCCCTCTGCCGAGCACGGCAGCCGCCGATATCGGCATCTTCGGCATCGACAACGGGCTGACCTTCCACCATGAGGAGAAGTTGCGCACCGTACTGTGGGGTTTCTCTCGCACTTCGTTCTGCGCCGAAGAGATCGATGCCCTGCAGGAAGTCGCCGCCATGGACGACGCACTGCGGACACAATTGAGCGACTGTCTGTCTGCCGACGAGCTGCAGGCCCTGAAATACCGGGCGAACCGACTTCTCGCCACTGAATTCTTCCCCGAAGCACCTGCCGATCGCACCGTGATTCCCTGGCCGCCGATCTGAAACCGGAATCACGTCAGCTCGAAAGTGCCGAACGCCTGCCTCTCGGTTAGGCTGGGTGCCGTGAAGTCATGGCCCGAACCTCAACTGCCCCGTCTGACCAGCACCGGCAAGGTACCCACGGTCTTCGATACGAGCACCCGCAGTCCGCGCCGCCTGCGCGGATCCGAGCAGACTGCTCGACTCTACGTCTGCGGCATCACCCCCTACGATGCGACTCACCTCGGGCATGCCGCCACATATGTAGCCTTCGACCTGCTCAACCGGATCTGGCGCGATGCGGGACTCGAAGTCGTCTATGCGCAGAACACCACTGATGTCGACGACCCGCTGCTGGAGAGGGCAGACGCCACGGGAGTCGACTGGCGCGAACTCGCCTCCTCCCAGATCCAGCTCTTCCGTGAGGATATGGAAGCTCTGCGGGTGATCCCGCCGGCCAGCTTCATCGGCGTAGTCGAGTCCGTCGACGAGATCGCCGCCGGCGTCCGCGACCTCGTGGACAAGGGAGCCGCGTACACACTCGACAACGGTGACGTCTACTACCGGGTCTCAACCCAGATCACCCCGCCGTTCGGCACCGTCAGCCATGATGATCGGGAGACCATGGCCGCGCTCTCTGCCGAACGCGGCGGAGACCCCGAGACTCCGGGCAAGGAGAACCCCATCGACCCGCTGCTGTGGCGGGCAGAGCGCGAAGGGGAACCGTCCTGGGACGGCGGAGCACTGGGCCGGGGGCGGCCGGGCTGGCATGTCGAATGCACCGTCATCGCCGATAAGTACCTCGGCTTCCCCGTCGATGTGCAGGGAGGCGGCAACGATCTCATCTTCCCGCATCACGAGATGAGCGCAGCCCATGCTTCGGCCTGGCGGGACACGCCGATGGCGAAGACCTATATGCACACCGGAATGGTCGGGCTCGACGGCGAGAAGATGAGCAAGTCCAAGGGCAACCTCGTCCTTGTCTCTCAGCTGCGCGAACGCGGAGTCGATCCCATGGCCATCCGCACCGTGATCCTATCCAACCATTACCGCAGCGACTGGAGCTTCACCGAGGAGCAGCTGTCCATCGCCGAGGCGCGCTTGAAGGCGTGGACGCATGCGGCCAAATGCGAATCAGAATGTCGTCAGGGTCTGCGCGAGCACATCATCGGCCTGCTGCGCGAAGCACTCACCGATGACCTCGACAGCCCCCGGGCTCTGGGCATCCTCGACGAGTGGGCCGAACACTATGCGGACTCCGAACCTTCGGAGACCGCGGCGCTCAGCGGCGACCGAGTCGCTGACGCCGTCGACGCCCTGCTGGGCATCCGCCTGCTGGACTGACGACGAGCGGCGTTCACCACCCGAGACCAAGGACAGCCCGTGTTTCACTTTTCGCGGCCGCGTTTGCGCAGATAGCGTTCGAACTCGGCCGCGATGGCGTCTCCGCTCGCCTCCGGCAGCTCCGCCGAATCGTTCTGCTTCTCCAGCGCGCTCACGAGTTCGGCCAGACTGGGGTTGAGGGAGACGAGCTCGTCGGCACCGAGTTCCCATGCCCGGCTCTCCTCTTCGAGCACGTGGATGTCGATCTCGATGCCGGCATAGCGTTCGACGGCCTTCGCCAATGCGAGCTCTGCCTTCGGTGACGGCGACTCGGCCAGATAGTCCGGCACACCCACCCAGAGGTTGATTGCTCGGACTCCGCGCCAGCGGCAGGCGACTCCGAGGAGTCCGAGGATCCCGATGGGTCCCTCATAGCCGTTGGCATCGATGTCGAGTTCGGATGCGAGCGCTGCGTCCTCCGTATTGGCCACCACGGGCAGAGGGCGCGTATGCGGGACCTCGGCATGGAGACCGCCGAGGAGGACGACAGCATCATTGTCGCCGACCTGACCGAGGACGAGGGAGAGGAACTCCCGCCATTTCAGCCCCGGTTCGTGGCCGTGGATGACCGTGATCGGCATTTCGCCGAGGTGGCCCCGATGAACCGCTATACCCGGCCAGGCGACCGATGCCTTGCCGTCCTCGTCGCGGATGATCTCGGGTTCGGAGAAGCGGAACTCGTAGAACCCATCGGTGTCGAGGATCTCGGAGTCGTCTAGGCCCCAGACCTCGATGAGATCCTTGGCCAGCGAACTCGCCGCCTCGGAAGCATCGGCATCCTGACCTTCGAAGGCGATGAAGACGAGTGCCCCGGACCCGGATGGAAGAATACTCATGGTTCCAGACTACGCTGGGCGTATGACGAACCATGCATCACCCGACCCTGCCGCCGTTCTGTGGGACATGGACGGAACCCTGGTCGACACCGAGCCGTATTGGATCCGTGCCGAGACCGAACTCATGAACGCCCATGGGCTGCCCTGGTCGGAAGAGCAGGGACTCGAATTCGTAGGCAACGAACTGATCGTCTCCGCCCGGATGATGCGTGAAGCCGGACTCGACCTGCCCGCCGAAGAGATCGTCGAGACCCTCATGGGCAACGTCATCGCACAGATCCGTCAGTCGGTGCCGTTCCGACCCGGCGCTCTCGAGCTGCTGGCAGAGCTCAAGTCCGAGGGCATCCCGAATGTCATGGTCACGATGTCCTACCGCCCCCTCGCCGAGGCGGTCATCGCCAGCTGCCCGAGGAACAGCTTCGCGGGACTCGTCTCCGGCGATGAGGTGGCGGCTGGCAAACCGGACCCCGAACCATATCTGCGCGGGGCCGCGCTGCTCGGACTCGACCCCGCAGACTGCGTGGCACTGGAGGACTCGAAGCCTGGGCTGGCCAGCGCCGAGGCCGCGGGAACCATTGCGATCGGAATCCCGCATTTCGTCGACCTCGACCCGCGTCCGGGCCGCATCCTCTGGGACAGCCTCGAAGGCCGTGGAGTCGCCGACCTGCGACGCCTCCGGGCTCAGCAGAGCGCCTAAGCTCCGACGATCTTCGTGATCTCCGGGGTCGGGGGAGCGGTGTTGCCCCAGGCCGGGCACAGAGTTCTGAACGTGCACCAATTGCACAAAGGTGACTTCTTCGGCCGCCACCGATCCGTCTCGGCAGAGGCGATGATGTCCTTCCAGATCGCATCGATCTCGAACTGCGTCTGTTCGACCTCTGCCATCGTCGGATGGGACTTCAGCACGCTGCGTGACCCCAGGTACATCAGCTGCAGGGTGTGGACGAGCTCACCGGAGAGCCGGTAGACGACGAGCGCGTAGAAGCCCATCTGGAACTTCGCCTCCCGCCCGTACTGCGGTTTCGGCTGTTTGCCCGTCTTGTAGTCGACGAGTCGCCGCTCGCCGCCCGGGGCGACGTCGACCCGGTCGATGAACCCGCGCAGCTCGAGACCGTTGTCCAGCGTCGTGCGGACGAACTTCTCCGTCTCCTCCGGTTCCAGATGCTCCGGATACTCGAGAACAAAGTACGAATCGATGAGCCGACGCGCCGATGTGAAGAACGTCTCCTTCTCCGATTCCTCGCCGAAGATCTCGAGCACGTCCGGGTCCTTCTCGACGAGTTCCTCCCACGCCGGCATGAGCATCGTCTGCGCGAGTTCGGCCGTGCGCTCGGCCGCCGGTGCTGTGAACAGCTTCTCGAGCACCGAATGGACCACCGTGCCGCGGAACGCCGCCTGAGAAGGCGGCTCCGGCAGTTTGTCGATGCTGCGGAAGCGGAACTTCAGAGGGCATTGGATGAAGTCGTTGGCCCGGGAGGGCGAAAGACTGGTGAGCTCGACCATAACTCCACTGTAACGACCTGCACGGACACGACGTGGCGACCAGCGGTCGGAGCGTCGTCGCTGTTAGGCTGAGTTACCGACCCTCAGTGGTCCGCTCACCACGACATCGACCGGAGGAATCCCTTCAATGGCCGCGAAAAACCACCACCCCGGTGCGTCATCGGGGCTGCGTCTGGGCACCGTCCTCGGCGCACCGGTGATTCTGGCGTGGTCGTGGTTCCTCGCCGCCATCGTGATCACCGTCCTCTTCGCCCCGTGGCTCAACCAGGTCCGACCGGATCTGGGCGTCGGCGCTTGGTTCGTAGCCTTCGCCTATGCGGTGCTCCTGTTCGGTTCCGTATTCCTCCACGAGCTCGCTCACGGAGTCGCCGGCCAGTTCTACGGACAGAAGGTCGCCGCGATCGAACTGAACATCTGGGGCGGGTTCACCCGATTCGAACCGCAGATGGACAACCCGCGCGACAAAGCGGCGATGACGAGCTTCGTCATCTCCATCGTCGGCCCGATCGTCAACATCGTTCTGGCGCTGCTGGGTTGGTGGTGTCTCAGCGCTGTCAGCCCCACCTCGGTGCCGTGGCTGCTGCTCATCGCCGTCACCTTCGCCAATGTCGCCCTCGGCGCCATCAACCTGCTGCCGGGCATCCCGCTCGACGGCGGCTGGGCGCTGCAGGCGATCATGTGGCGCATCACCGGATCTCAGTTCCTGGGCACGATCGTGGCCAGCTGGGTGGGACGCATCATCGCTGTCGGCTTCATCGGCTGGGCGGTCATCACCCCGCTGCTGGCCGGCGAACGACCCGACCCGCTGCAGGTCGCCTGGATGTCGCTCATCGCGATCATGCTGTGGTTCTCCGCCGGAGACGCCGCCACCCACGCCAAGCGTGCCCGGAAGATGGAGACCTACGACCTCTCGCAGGTCATCCAACCGGCGATCGCCGCCACCTGGGACGCCGACCTGGCCGACACCCTCGACTATGCGAACACTCTCGGGAACGCGAAGGAGCGCACGCTCATCGTCGTCCTCGACCAGAAGGGGCTGCCGTACGGTCTCGTCGACCGGCATGCCGCGGCCGGTCGACTTGCCGAGACCCTCGAAGCCGTTCCCGCCGGCGAAGTCGCCCGCCCCCTGGCCGGGTGGATCGGAGTGCCGAAGGACATCACCGCCCCGCACCTGCTCGAATCGCTGACGCACCGTCCCAAGGCGCAGTTCAGCCTGGTTATGGACGGCAACACCCTGGTCGGAGTCATCGACCTGCAGGAGTTCTTCGACGAGCTGCTCGCAGCCTGAGCCGGTTGTGTGAGGCAATCCTCACCAGCGTAGAGTGGACTCATCATGACTCAGCCACTGCATTCCCGGCCGCCGCGCGTTCTCAGCCGCGGAGAGAAGGTCCAACTCACCGACCCCAAGGGGCGGATGCACACCTTCGTGCTCGCCCCGGGGGAGCACTTCCACACGAACAAGGGACTCATCAGCCACGATGACATCATCGGGCGAACAGAGGGAATCATCGTCGCGAATACCGGGGGAATCGACTTCCAAGTCTTCCGCCCGCGCTACGAAGACTTCGTGCTGTCCATGCCCCGCGGGGCCGCGGTCGTCTACCCCAAGGATTCGGGGCTCATCGTCACCCTCGGCGATATCTTCCCCGGGGCCACCGTCGTCGAAGCCGGCGTCGGATCGGGTGCTCTGTCGATGGCGCTGCTGCGTGCGGTGGGCTCGGAAGGGGCCGTCCATTCGTTCGAGCTGCGCGAGGAATTCGCCACGATCGCGGCCGGAAACATCGCTGACTTCTTCGACGGCGAACCGGAGAACTGGTCGGTGACCGTCGGCGACCTTTCCGAGACGCTTCCGCAGACGTTCGGAACCGGCAGCGTCGACCGCGTCGTCCTCGACATGCTCACCCCCTGGAACACGCTCGACGCGGTCAGCGAGGCGCTCAGCCCCGGCGGAATCGTCATCGCGTATGTGGCCACCGTCCCGCAGCTCTCCCGCTTCGTCGAAGCCCTGCGCGCCTCCGGCAAGTTCGCCGAACCCGAATCCATGGAGGCCATGGTCCGCGGTTGGCACGTCGACGGACTCGCCGTCCGCCCCGACCACCGGATGATCGCTCACACCGGATTCCTCATCATGGCGCGACGAATGGCCGACGGCATCAGCCCCCTGGAGAAGAAGAAGCGCCCCCAGGGGGCCACCGCAGCCGCCGAGGATGTGGCGGCGTGGAAGGAACCCGAAGTCACCGAGGCGGCCATCGGCACCCGCACCGCACACGGGAAGAAGCTGCGCCGGGTGATGCGCGAGGCCGGAAAACGTCTGCGCGACGCGCCGGAAGGATCCGGCGAAGTGCGGACCACAGATGTCACAGACAGCCCGACTGGCACCACCACAGGGCCGAAGGAGGATCGATGACAGAGACCACGACCGAGGTGAAGAAGCTGCGCGAGGACACCGCGTCCCTGCGCCAGCAGCTCTACACAGCGGGCAAACGCAATGAGGCACTGTCGAAGACTCTGCGCACGGCCCGTGACGAGCTGGGACGGATCAAAGAGGAGGCTCGGCGTCTGACCGAGCCGCCGAACAACTGGGGTACTCTCATCGCCCTCGGAGAGAATGCAGTGTCCGCCGATGTCATCGTCGGCGGTCGCCGTATGCGCGTGGCCGTCGCCCCCGAGATCGAGCCCGAGAGTCTGAGGGCCGGAGCCGATGTGCTCCTGTCCGAAGGTCTCGTCATCATCGGCACCGGGGACTTCCCACCCGTGGGCTCTGTCGTCAACGTCCGCGAATTCGTCGACTCCCAGCGCATCCTCGTCGGTGCCCCCGGCGATGACGAGCAGGTCTTCACTCTCGCAGCAGGACTCGTCGACTCGGGACTGCGCGTCGGCGATGCCGTCGTCGTCGATACTCGCACCCACTATGCGCTGCAGGTCATCGAGAAGCCCGAGGTCTCCTCGCTGCTGCTCGAAGAGGTCCCCGACATCACGTACTCGGACATCGGCGGACTGGCCGACCAGATCGAACAGATCAAGGACGCCGTCGAACTGCCCTTCGAACACCCCGAGCTCTACACCGAGCACGGACTCAAACCGCCCAAGGGAATTCTGCTCTACGGCCCTCCCGGCTGCGGTAAGACACTCATCGCGAAGGCTGTGGCGAACTCCCTGGCCGATCGCACGGGCAAGGTGCGCACGAGCAAGACCTACTTCCTCAACATCAAAGGTCCGGAGCTGCTGGACAAGTACGTCGGCGAGACCGAACGTCAGCTGCGTCTGATCTTCGCCCGTGCACGGGAGAAGGCTTCGGCCGGCTTCCCCGTCGTGGTGTTCTTCGACGAGATGGAATCGCTGTTCCGCACCCGCGGAACCGGCAAGTCATCGGACGTGGAGACGACGATCGTGCCGCAGCTGCTCACGGAGATCGACGGTGTCGAACAGCTCGACAACGTCATCGTCATCGGCGCGTCGAACCGTGAGGATCTCATCGACCCCGCGATCCTGCGCCCCGGTCGACTCGATGTGAAGATCCGCATCGAACGCCCCGATGCCGAGGCGGCTCGGGACATCTTCGAGAAGTACCTGACCGCGGATCTGCCCCTGCATTCGAGCGTGCTGGCCGGCCATAGCGGCCCCGCCGAGGCGGTTTCGGCGCTCATCGACAGCTGTGTCGAGAGGATGTTCGCAGAGACCCCGGAGAACGAATTCGTCGAGGTCAGCTACGCCGACGGTTCGAAGGAAGTCCTTCACTTCTCCGCTTTCGCCTCCGGTGCGATGATCCACAACATCGTCGACCGGGCGAAGAAGGCGGCGATCAAATCGCTGCTCGACACCGGCGAGCGCGGTCTGTGCCCCGGTCACTTCGAGGATGCGATCGCCGAGGAGTTCAGCGAACACGAGGATCTGCCGAACACGACGAACCCGGACGAATGGGCGCGGATCTCCGGCCGTAAAGGCGAACGCGTCACTCATCTGCGGATGATGCACCTCGACACGACCAGGGGAGCCCCGACGGTGCCGTATGAGACCGATATCGCAGAGGTGCGACCGAACTCCGACCTCGTCTGAACTTGGTCCGTGGCTGGGAAGAGCGAAGAGCCCGGTGTCTCTGTCAGCTGACGGAGACACCGGGCTCTTCGTATGCGAGCGGGCCTCGGGTCGAGGCGATTGATGATCAGCGGCTGCGTCGGCGGCCGGAACCGCCGGATACGGCCGTGGCGATGAGACGCCAGCCGACCAGGGTGATGAGATTGAGCGAGGTCGCCACGATCATGAAGCTCACCGGCACCGTACCCGGATCGCCGCCGGCGCCCGTGACTCCGCGCAGGACGAGTCCGACGAGGACGGTGATCGCCCACACGCCGGTGCCCGTGGCCAGGGGAGCGATCGGCCGATCCCAGATGCCTGTGAGCAGCCACGCGATGACGAGGGCTGCGACGAACGGCCACGCTGTGGTCATCAGCCCCTGGGGATCGAAATTGTGAGAATGTGTGTAGTGACCGACGATCGTGAACAGAACCACGAGGATGAGGTCGACGATCAGTGCGATGGGGAGATGAGATTTCTTCGTTGCCACGTCCCCGAGTCTAGACCTTGGAGGAGAAGCAGATGCTCAGAGTCAGGCGCGTCATGGGAGCCGAGACGGAGTTCGGTCTCAGCCAGCCCGGCAACCCGCGAGCGAACCCGATGCGGGATTCGGCACGTGTCGTCGACGCCTACGCCGGGCCGCGCGGACTGAAGTCGTCTCAGAACTTCTGGGACTTCGCCACAGAGTCCCCGCTGGCCGATGCGCGCGGCTTCTTCATGAACATCGCCGATGCAGATACTTCGCAGCTGACCCATATCCCTCAAGACGACGTCGAAGCCCAGTATCTGGCGAATGTCGTCACCGAGAACGGCGCCCGCTACTACGTCGACCACGCCCATCCCGAATACTCCTCTCCGGAAGTGCTCACCCCACGCGATATCGTGACCTTCGACCGGGCCGGTGACCTTGTGGCTCTGGAGTCGGTGCGGACGCTTGAGAAGAGCGCGGAACCGGTCAATCTGTATAAGAACAACACCGACTCCAAGGGAGCCTCCTACGGTGCTCATGAGAACTACCTCGTCGATCGGTCGACGGACTTCGACGACATCGTGGCAGCACTGATTCCGTTCTTCGTCACCCGACAGATCCTGTGCGGATCGGGAAGAGTCGGCATCGGTCGCGAAGGAGAGGGCAAGGGCTTCCAGATCTCGTCCCGTGCGGACTTCTTCGAAGCCGAAGTGGGCCTCGAGACGACCCTGCGCCGCCCCATCGTCAACACTCGCGACGAACCGCACGCCGATCCCGCGAAGTACCGTCGACTGCACGTGATCATCGGCGACGCCACTCTCGCGGAGCCCGCGACGTTCGTCCGCTTCGGCTCGACCTCCCTCGTCCTCGGACTCATCGAGGCAGGACTGGCGCCGCGGATCGAACTCGCTGATTCCCTGCAGTCGCTGTGGGACGTCAGCCACGACCTCAGCCTGACCGCTCCGCTGCCCCTGACCGACGGAACGACACTCACAGCGTTGGAGATCCAGGAGCGGTTCTATTCCGCCTGCCTCGAACACGCGGATCCCGACGACTCGGCCACAATCGAGGTGCTCGCCGAATGGCGTCGCTTCCTCGACGGACTCTCGACCGACCCGAAGACCCTGGCCGACTCCATCGACTGGGTCGCCAAATTGGTGTTGCTCGAGAGCTACCGATCACGGGAGGACATCGACTGGGACCACCCGAAGCTGGCCCTCATCGACGTTCAATACCACGATGTGCGCCCGGAGAAGGGCCTGTTCCACAAGCTCGAACGTGCCGGACGCATCCGCCGGATGACCACCGACGCCGAGGTCGAAGCCGCCGTGATCAACGCCCCGGACGGGACCCGTGCGTTCCTGCGTTCCGTGGCAGTCAGCCGCCTCGGCGAGGCACTGGTGGCCGCAAGCTGGGATTCCCTCGTGCTCAATGCGGGAGCCTTCGGCGTGGTGCGCCTGCCCATGCACGAACCGCTCAAGGGCACTCGCGAACTGCTCGCCGATCGGGTAGAGGGAATCGAGACCGCCGAGGGCCTGCTGAAGGCACTCGGAGTGGATAGACTGACAGTGAAGAACGACTGAAGGAGTGTGAGATGAGCTCGCAGGAACAGGTCCAGAGCGACAAATCGTCCGGTGGGGGAGACGCCCCTGTCGATCCGCCGGAGGCCGTGCAGGGACAGATCAACACTCAGAACGTAGATTCCATCCTTGACGAGATCGACGGTGTACTCGAATCGAACGCGGAGGAATTCGTCAAGAACTTCGTGCAGAAGGGCGGCCAATGAGATGGCAGGGTTCCCTCCTGCATTCTTGAGTTCGACGAGCAATTCGTTCGTCGAACTCGCCCGCTCCCTGGCGCCCGAAGTGCTGCCGCACCCCGGTGCACGGGATCTGGCCGAACAGTCCCCGGAGGGCACGACGATCATCTGCTTCCGCACGGCCAGCGGAATCCTCATGGCCGGTGACCGCAGGGCGACGATCGGCAACCTCATCGCCTCGCACTCGATGGAGAAGGTCAAAGCCGCCGACGACTATTCCGTCATCGGCATCGCCGGCGCTGCAGGTGTCGCCCTCGACCTCATCCGGCTCTTCCAACTCGAACTCGAACACTACGAGAAGATCGAAGGCGCCCGCCTCTCGCTCAACGGCAAAGCCAACCGTCTCGCGGCGATGCTGCGCGGAAACCTCGGCCTGGCGATGCAGGGACTCTCCGTCGTCCCGTTGTTCGCCGGAGTCGACGAATCACGACCGAAGGGCCAGATCTTCAGCTTCGACGTCACCGGCGGAAAGTACGAAGAGCACCGGTTCCACTCCATCGGCTCCGGTTCCGGCTTCGCCCGCGGGGCACTGAAGAAGCTGTGGCGCCCCGGCCTCGACGCCGCCTCGGCGATCTCAGTGGCCGTCGAAGCCCTCTTCGACGCCTCCGACGACGACTCGGCGACCGGCGGACCGGATTTCGTCCGCCAGATCGCCCCGACGATCTTCACAGTCGACCTCGACAACGGGGTCACCGAAGTCGATTCGGCAATCGTCCTGGACACCGCCACCGAGGTCGTCGCCCGGCGCACGGCCACCGCCCGGTGATGAGTGCGCCACTGTTCTCCCGAAAGGATCGTCGATGAGTCAGGCACCGTTCTACGTCTCGCCCGAACAGCTGATGAAGGATCGGGCGGACTTCGCCCGCAAGGGAATCGCCCGGGGTCGGTCCGTCGTCGTCATGCGCTTCGACGCAGGGATCCTGCTGCTGGCGGAGAACCCGTCACCGACGCTGCACAAGATCGCTGAGATCTACGACCGGATCGGCTTCGCCGCCGTCGGCAAGTACAACGAGTTCGAGACCCTGCGTCAGGCCGGAGTCCGCTACGCCGACCTGCGCGGATACTCCTACGACCGCACCGACGTCACCGCTCGCGGGCTGACGAACGCCTACGCGCAGACACTGGCAGGAGTCTTCACCACCGAATCGAAGCCCTTCGAGGTCGAACTCGTCGTCGCGGAACTCGGACTCATCCCGGAGACCGACCAACTCTATCGGCTCAGCTACGACGGTTCGGTCATCGACGAAACCGAGCATGTGGCCATCGGCGGTCAGGCCGATGCGATCACAGCATCTCTGGCAGGGGTGCGCAGCTCTCAGATGACTCTGCGCGAAGTGTTCAACCACGGTGTGGCCGCCTTGGGGGCCGCAACCCAGGCGACCCTGGCCACCGACGCACTCGAGGCCGCAGTCCTCGACCGCACGACGACGAAGCAGCGGACATTCCGCCGCCTCGACGACGCGGCGATGAGCGAACTTCGGGAGGACTGAATGGCACGCATCTACGGGCTCGAAACCGAGTACGGACTCGCCCACACCGCCGACCCCGACGGAAGGCGCATCGGCCCAGAGGAGATCGCCCGCTATCTCTTCCGCCCCGTCGTCGAATGGGGCCGGTCGTCGAACGTGTTCCTGCCCAACGGGTCGCGCCTCTACCTCGACGTCGGATCGCACCCGGAGTACGCGACCGCCGAATGCGACGACTTGGGCGACCTGCTCGCCCAGGACGGGGCCGGCGAACGGCTGATGATCGACCTGCTCGACAAAGCACAGGCCGCGTTGGAAGCAGACGGCATCGGCGGACGCGTGCACATGGTCAAGAACAACACGGACGCGGCAGGGAACTCCTACGGTTCCCACGAGAACTTCCTCATCCGCCGCACCCTCGACTTCAACCGGCTGACCACGGTCCTGCTGCCCTTTCTCGTCTCCCGGCAGCTGCTCGTCGGAGCGGGTGCCGTGATCCCGCGCCGTTCGGCCTTCGCCCCCGACGAGGAAGTCGACCGGTCGGAGATGATGTTCGGTCTCTCCGCCCGTTCCGATGTCATGTGGGAGGGACTATCGTCGGCCACGACGCGGTCTCGTCCGATCATCAATGCCCGCGACGAACCGCACGCGGATGCGGAGAAGTACCGGCGGCTGCACGTCATCGTCGGTGATTCCTCGATGTCTACGGCCACCTCGGCGCTCAAGATCGGCTCCGCGGTGCTCATGCTCGACCTCATCGAACAGGGTGCGCGGATCCCGGAGAACGGGCTGCGGCACCCGGTGCGCGATATCCGTCTCATCGCCCGCGACCTCACGGGACAAGTCGTCCTCGAACGCACCGACGGGACCACGACGACACCGCTGGGGCTGCTCGGTGACTACCGGGATCGGGCGCAGCGGATCGTGGAATCGGGGGAGCACAGCCTCGGCGACGATGATCTTGCCCACTACGTCATCGACCTGTGGACGCGTATGCTCACAGCGGTCGAATCGCAGGACTTCTCCACCGTGGACACGGAGATCGACTGGGTGATGAAACGCACCCTCATCGAACGGTCCATGCAACGCGGAATCACCGATATCGCCGACGCGCGCATCCACCGACTCGACATCGCCTTCCACGACATCACCCCCGCAACGGGGCTGTTTCCCAAGCTCGAAGCCGGCGGAATGGCGATGAGCCTCGTCCCCGCCGAGGCCGCCGAACGAGCGAAGGACGTACCGCCTCAGAGCACACGAGCGGCGATCCGCGGAGAGTTCGTGCGTGCCGCTCATGCCGCCCGCCGGGACTACACCGTCGACTGGGTGCATCTGCGGCTCAACGACGAATCTGGTAGGGCAGTCGCCCTCAAAGACCCATTCGCCGCGACTCACCCGCAGGCGGAAACACTCATCGCGGGCCTGTAAGATCGCCCTGTGATCCGGTCGAGCCCCCCCATCCGGGCACGGCCTCGGCGTGACGAAAGGAAACCAGTGCGCACCAAAGTGCTCAGCGCCATCGCGGCGGGCCTTTTGCTGCTCTCGGCCTGCGGGCAGGGTGATGAGTCAGAGGACTCGACCTCACCGCCGCCGTCGGTAGCAGCCCAGGACGCGAAGTCGACCAGCCTCGACGACATCACCGTCGAAGGCAAGATCGGGAAGAAACCCAAGGTCAGCTTCGAGGCCCCACTGGTCATGGACAAGACCGAGAATAAGGTGCTCAAGCAGGGCACCGGTGACAAGATCGCCGAGGGCGAGCAGGTCACGGCACAGATGACGCTGGTCTCCGGAACCACCGGCAAGACCGTCGAATCCAGCTACGATTCGGATTCCGCCGCCGGATTCCCCATGGACAAGTCCCAGATCTCCGAGGATCTGTACAACGCACTCATCGACGTCAAGGTCGGATCACGGGTGATGATGTCGCTCAACGGCAGTGCCGAGCAGGGTCAAGCCTCGCAGACGCTCGTCTACGTCATCGACGTCGAGGACACGAAGAAGCCGCTGACTCGCGCCGAAGGCAAGAAGGCCGACCAGTCGGACAATCCCGTCACCGTGAAGTGGGGCGACGACGGTACCCCATCGATCTCGAAGCCGAAGGGCAAGAAGCCGACCGAACTCAAGTCGTATACGACGATCGAAGGCGAAGGCGACAAGGTCAAGAAGGGCCAGAGCGTCGCCGTGAAGTACTCCGGCTGGCTCTGGGACGATACGTCGAAGACCTTCGACTCGAACTGGAAGAAGGACGGACAGCCCTTCGTCGTCGCCCCGGTCGGTGAGGCTCAGGTCATCGACGGATGGAACGAAGGACTCGTCGGCAAGAAGGTCGGCGACCAGGTCGTCCTCGTCGTACCGCCGGACAAGGGCTACGGCAAACAGGGCCGCGAACCGTCCATCCCGGACAATGCGACCCTGATCTTCGTCGTCGACATCCTCTCGGCCCAGGGCTGAGAAATCGGTCAGCCCGCAGTTCGGCGGTCAGCACCGAACGACAACTCAAGAGAACCGACACCAGGAGGACCATATGAGCAAGCAGAAGCCCGAAGTCGATTTCCCCGGCGGAGACGCCCCGACCGAGCTCATCATCACCGATGATGTCATCGGCACCGGCGTCGAGGCGGGACCCGGCGACACCGTGAGCGTGCATTACGTCGGAGTCTCCCATTCCACGGGCGAAGAGTTCGATGCCTCGTACAACCGCGGCACCCCGCTGGAGTTCCGCCTCGGATCCGGAATGGTCATCTCCGGTTGGGATCAGGGCATCCAGGGCATGAAGGTCGGCGGACGCCGCACCCTTCAGATCCCGCCGCACCTGGCATACGGCGACCAAGGTGCCGGCGGAGTCATCCAGCCGGGTGAGTCGCTCATCTTCGTGTGCGACCTCGAGAACGTGCGCTGAGCATCAGCACGCGCTGAGCCTGACTGAGACGGCTGTGGCCGGGTTCTTCGGAACCCGGCCACAGCTGTATTCCCGTGCTCGGATGATCAGCTGCGGGCGAGCTCGGCGGCGAGGCGTCCCGCGGCGGCGGCTGCGAGGAACGATGCAGCATCGGCGGGCAGCTTTCTGCCCATCGTCGACAGACGCACCGGTGAAGCACGCAGCGCATCCCACAGTCCGGTGAGATCGATATCGACGAGGTCATGCATCTGCAGCTGCGGCAGCTGCCTGGCCACGGTCTCAGCCACGACATCGGGATCAGGGTCCATCTCGGCTCGTTCCGCCTCGGCGAGGGTGGAGAAGTCGGGCACTGGGACGGTCATCCCCGGTCGAGCGATCTCACTCAACGGTGTCAGCGAATGATGGGAGATGCCGAAATGGCGGCCGCGGGCGTCGGCATTCGACATCCGCAGCAGACCGACCGGATGCCCGCCGAGCAGGGCCGCAGCGTTGAGGTGCTCCCCGGTCACCAGCCCCGAATAGCCGTACTTCGTTCCGGTGCCCAGGTTCCCGGGCCCCTGAGCGACAATGGTGATATCGGCACCCATCACGTGTTTGGCCGCGAGCAGCCCCGTGTGGATGGTCACCGCCTCCAGATCCCCGCCCCAGGCCTGGCCGGTGCTGATCACACCCGACAGCCAGGCGGCGTCCTTGAGCCCGGCGACGGCTTGGGAGAACGGGGCAGGCAGAGCCGCACCATCGCTGAGCACATAGGCGACCGACAGAGTGGGGTCGACGGTGCGGATTCCGACGACCACCGCGGGCAGAGCCGAATGCAGATCGGCCACGATCACGGGCATGCTTTCGAGGTGCTCCGCTTCGGCGAGGGTGGAATGATGCTGTGATTCCTGATCATCGACGCCGAGGACCATCGTCTGCAGAGGCGAATAGCGGTCTTTGACCAGGTGACCGGGCCCGTCCGGAGGATCGGTCGGCAGCGCATCGGGCAGGGCGACGATGAGACCGAAGCCTCCGGTGCCCAGGCGCTTGGCCAGTGCCGAGACATTGACGATGACGGTGTCCTGGGTCTGCGGCTGTCCGACTGCATCGGTATAGGCGACTGCCCGGATAGATCTCACATCGGTGCCCGGCACGGCCTCGTCCAGTTCGATGTCGACATCTGTGTATCCTGGCCGGGTGGAGCGAATCGCTGTGACGATTCCTTTGCGCCAATGAATCATGGTCCCAAGACTATCTCCCGGCCTAGGTTACGGTGGAATCGTGAAAACACCCCGCACCAGCAGACAGAGACAGCAGACCGAGCGTCTGATGAATCTGCTGATCGCCCTGCGCGCTTCCCGCGGCTGGGTGTCGCGAAAGACGCTGATGGATGCCATCGACGGCTATTCCGGGCTCGACGAGGTCGCCTTCGACCGCAAATTCTCCCGTGACAAGGAGCTGCTGCGGCATATGGGCATCACCATCGCGACCCGGGCCGAACACGATGCCTACGGTGATGTGGGGGAGACGGGCTACCGGATCTCCACCGCCGACTATGCGATGGACGACGTCGATCTCACGCCCGCCGAGGTGGCTGCCGTGACCGTGGCCGCTGCGTTCTGGTCGGAGACCGAACTCGGCGAGTCCTCTGCTCAGGCGCTGACGAAGCTGCGTGCTCTCGGCATCGACCTCGACCAGTCCGCTGCAGGTCCGGGGAACGTCGACCCGGGCACCGCTGCACACAGGCTGGCCAGCGCGAACTTCGCTACCGCCCTCCACCATATCAACGCTCGAGAAGCCGTCGGCTTCCGCTATCACAAGCCCGGCCAGAGCGTGAGGAAGGTGCGACTGGAGCCCTATGCGCTGCTCAGCCGCGGTGACCGTGTCTACCTCTTCGGCTTCGACCTGGACAGGCAGGCACGTCGCACCTTCCGGCTCTCGCGCGTCGAAGGCGGAATCGCGAAGCTCAGCGGCCGTGACCCGGGAGACTATGAGATCCCCGAGGACTTCTCCCCGCAGCTGGAACTGCAGTCGAGTTCGGAGATGGCCGTCGTCGCCGAGGCGAAGCTGCGCATCCGAGCCCACCGCGCCGATCCGCTGCGACGCCGCCAGATCCGCACCGACGGAGACGAAGTGATCATCGGCTATTCCGCTGTCGAGGCCCTCGCCGCTGAAATCGTCGGCTTCGGGGACGTCGTCGACGTGGTCGACCCGCCCGAACTCGTGCGTGCCGTCGAGCGCAGACGCGAGACGATTCGCGAATCCCTCAATCGTTTGGGAGGCGCCAGTGTCCTCAGCGCGTGAACGCCTCACCCGGCTGCTCAGCCTCGTGCCCTACCTCGATGCTCATCCGGGAGCGGATCTCGACGATACCGCCGCCTATTTCGGTATCGACTCCGACACTCTCATCGACGATCTGCAGCTGCTCTTCGTCACCGGCCGCCCCGGACATATGCCCGATGACCTCATCGATGCGTCGTGGGAGGGCGGTCAGATCTACGTCTCCAATGCCGAAGAGGTCTCCGTGCCCGTGCGGCTGAGCGCCGAGGAGGCCGGAGTCCTCGTGCTGGCGCTCGACATGCTCTCCTCCCTGCCCGGACTCGATTCGGAAGCGGTGGCCACTGCCGCGTCCAAACTGCGCGTGGCCGCAGGTGAGAACCTGCGCAACGCCGTCGACGTCAGCCCCATCGACGCCGACGAAGAGCTGCTTGCCGCTCTGCGACAGTCCGTCGAGGACGGCTCTGCCCTGCGCATCGACTACTACGTCGGCTCCCGTGACGAACTCACCACGCGGACCATCGCCCCGACCCGCCTCGTGCCCAGCGCAGACTGGTACGTCGACGCCTGGTGCTATTCGGCCGGAGCTCCGCGCCGCTTCGCTCTGAGTCGGATCCGGTCCTGGGAACCGGCGGCTCATCCGCCGATGTCGGTGAGCGAAGCGACGACGAACTCCTACGAGGTCACCCTCGGTCTGGCGGCCGGCGGGGCATGGCTGGCAGATGAACTCGACGTGACGAATCGGGAGTATCTCGACAGCGGCGACACAAGCGTGCGCATCCGTCTGCTCGTGCATTCGGTGGACTGGCTCAGCCGCTTCCTGCTCTGTCACGCCGATGTGATCACCGAGATCGATGACACCGAATCAGTCGCGGCCGCCCTGCGCAGGCTCGGCTGAGAAGCACGCCGCGTCCGAATGTGGATGAAAGGCACAGCCACAACGCGTAGAATCGTCCACAGCATCAACAATCCAAGGAGCTCCCCATGAAACCAAGTTTCGTGCAGATCGCGATCGTGATCCTCATCATCGTGATCATCTTCGGCGCACCCAAACTGCCGCAGCTGGCCCGAAGCCTGGGACAGTCGATGAAGATCTTCAAGTCCGAAGTCAAAGACCTGCGCGGCGACGAGGACGAATCCGGCAAGACCACCGAGCCGGGAGCGCTCAACCAGAACTCCTCGACCGATTCCACCACGGCCACCGGTGAAACCACCGGAACCGCGGAGTCGCGGCGAGAGAAGCAGGACCCGCAGTCTCACGAGAAGTGAAAGAGAACAGTCAGCGGAAGCCCTCTCGATCACGGAAGAACAATCCTGAGAAGAAGATGCCCGTCGTCGGGCACCTCGTCGAGTTGCGCAACCGCGTCATCATCTCCGCCATCGCCATCGCCCTGGGGGCGGTGGCCGGCTGGTTCCTCTACGATCCCGTCCTCGACATCCTCCAAGAGCCGATCCGGACCATCCGCGACAACGGCGGACGGATGGCCGAGATCAACTTCGCCGGAGTCGCCTCGCCCTTCGACCTGAAGATCAAACTCTCGTTCTTCATCGGTCTCTTCCTTTCGTGCCCGATCTGGCTCTACGAGGTTTGGGCCTTCATCGTCCCGGGGCTGAAGCGGAAGGAGAAGCTGTACTCCCTTGGATTCCTCGGTGCGGCGATTCCGCTGTTCCTGGCGGGGTCGACGATGGCGTTCTTCGCGCTGCCCAACGCCGTGAAGGCGCTGACCTCGTTCACTCCCGAGGGCGGTACGAACATCATCCCGGCACAGGACTACCTGAGCTTCGTGATGATCATCATCGTGGTCTTCGGACTGGCTTTCGTCCTGCCGGTGCTCATGGTGGGACTGAACATGCTCGGGATCCTGTCGGCGGAGAGAATCAAGAAGTCGTGGCGCATCATCGTCATGATCGTCTTCCTGTTCGCCGCGATCGCCACCCCGACTCCGGACGCTATGTCCATGTTCTTTCTCGTCATCCCCATGATGACCCTGTTCTGCCTGGCATGGGTGATCTGCGTGTTCAGCGATCGCCGGCGCAAGAAGCGCCTCATCGCGCAGGGCCTGTGGGTCAACGAGGACGAACTGATCGACGAAGAGAAGAATGACTGACCCCACACCGCTTCCGACCGACACCTCTGCGGAGGAAAGCCGAAGTCCTTCCGCCGCCTATGCCGATTTCAAGGCGCGTGCGGAATTCGCCCGCACCCCCTTGGGCCTGTTCATGGACCGCACCGAGTTCGAGCTCGACGATTTCCAAGTCGAAGCCTGCAGCCATCTGCAGGACGGTGAAGACGTGTTGGTCACGGCACCGACAGGAGCAGGCAAGACGCTCATCGCGGAGTTTGCCGTGGAGTTGGCCCGCGGCGAAGGAAAGCGGGTCTTCTACACCACTCCGATCAAGGCGCTGAGCAACCAGAAGTTCAACGACTTGGCCGAGGTCCATGGGGCCGAGAACGTCGGCCTGCTCACCGGCGACACCTCGATCCGCCGCGATGCGCCGATCATCGTCATGACCACCGAAGTCCTGCGCAATATGCTCTACAACGATGTGGCGGGTCTGTCGGACCTCGGATTCGTCGTCCTCGACGAGGTCCACTACCTGGCCGACCGGTTCCGCGGCCCGGTGTGGGAAGAGGTCATCATCCACCTGCCTGACCGTGTGCAGATGGTGTCTCTGTCGGCGACAGTATCGAATGTCGAGGAGTTCGGTGCCTGGCTGCGTGAAGTCAGGGGACCGACGACGATCGTATCGACGAGTCACCGGCCGGTGCCTCTGGTCAATCATGTCCTGGTCGGCCACCGGATGTACGACCTGTTCACGCACAGCGATTCCGACCGCATCGATCCGGCCCTCAACCATGCCACGCGCACACACGGAGGACCGCGTTCGAAACGCGCACGTGCCACCCGTGCACGGTTCCGCCGTCCCAGCCGCACACAGGTCGTGGCGTCTCTCGCCGAGGCAGCCATGCTGCCGGCGATCATGTTCATCTTCTCCCGCAATGGTTGCGACGAAGGCGTCGAACAGTACCTGAGTTCGGGCACCGACCTGAACTCCCGGGAAGAGAAGACGATCGTCAACGCCGCGCTCGAATCGCTGCGAGACGATCTCGCCGACGAAGATCTCGGCATCCTTGGCTATCACACCTTCCGTGAGGGACTGCTGCTGGGAGTGGCCGCACACCACGCTGGGATGATCCCGCAGTTCAAACAGCTCGTCGAAGAGCTGTTCTCGCAGGGAATCATCAAGGTCGTCTTCGCCACGGAGACCTTGGCGCTGGGCATCAACATGCCGGCTCGCACCGTTGTGCTGGAAAAGCTCGTGAAGTTCAACGGCGAAGCGCATGTGATGATCACCCCGGGGGAGTACACGCAGCTGACCGGACGAGCCGGACGACGCGGAATCGACCGGATCGGCCATTCTGTCGTGGTGTGGCATCCGACCATCGAGGTCAGCGAGCTGACCGCCCTGGCCTCGAACCGTTCATACGCGCTGAACTCAGCCTTCGGACCGACCTACAATATGACGGCGAACCTGCTGTCGCGGATGAGCTCGGACGAAGCCGCCAAGGTGCTCGAAACCTCGTTCGCCCAGTTCCAGGCCGATAAGGCCGTCGTCGGTCTGGCGCGGAAGGTGCGCAGAAACGAAGCCACGATCGAGGCGTACGAGAAGTCCATGCACTGCGACCTCGGTGACTTCTCCGAATACGCCGGACTGCGTCGGGCGATCTCGGACACTCAGAAGCAGGAGACCCGAACGAAGTCGCGGAACAGACAGCGCGATATCGTCGAATCCCTCACCGCGCTCAAGATCGGCGATGTGGTGACGATGCCGGCCAAACGGGTCGGCGGTCGCGCGGTCATCATCGCCCCGATGAGCAACAAGGACGGTGTCTCCCGGCTCCCTACCGTTCTCACCGAGCAGGGCAAGGTGTGGCACCTGCGGCCGCACGAAGTGACCGAGCCCGTCGCCTCCCAGGGGCGAGTCCGAGTGCCGAAGAAGTTCAACCACCGGCAGGCAGGCGACCGCAGACAGCTGCTGTCCATCCTCGAAGCCGCCGTTCACGACGGCAGAGTCGATTCCGAAGCTCATTGGGAATCGAGTCGGCAGCATCAGGGCGAGAGCACCACTGTGGCCGAACTCCAGGCGCAGATGCGGGCACACCCCTGCCACGACTGTCCGGATCGGGAGCTCCACGCCCGCTGGGCCAACCGGGCGGACAAGCTCATCAGGGAGAACGACTCGCTCATCGCGCGCATCGAAGGTCGCACGACCTCGATCGCTTTGGTATTCGACCGAGTCCAGGATGTCCTGCGCGGCCTGGGCTTCGATCCCGAGCATTCGACGATGCTGCGCCGGATCTACGGAGAACGAGATCTGCTGGTGGCTCTGACGATCCGAGCCGGACTGTGGGACCAACTCAACGAGCCGGAACTCGCGGCCTTCGCATCGATCTTCGTCTTTCAGTCGCGCAGGGACACCCTGACCGCGCACCGGGCGCCGAGCGCCGACCTCAAAGCCGTGTGCGACGAGTCCGAGACGATCTGGCGCCGACTCTTCCACCTCGAAGAACAGCATGCGCTGAGCACGACCGACGAGCCGGACCGTGGGCTGATCAGACCGATGTACCGGTGGACCGAGGGCAGAACGCTCTCGGAGTCGCTGCGGGGCAGTGATATCGCCGCCGGAGACTTCGTCAGATGGGCGAAACAGAGCCTCGACTTACTCGGTCAGGTCGCTGAAGTCATCGAACCGGAGACCGCAGTGCGCGTGCGACGCACGGTCGAAGCCATTCGCCGCGGGGTCGTCGCCGACTCCTGAGTACCTCAGCGACGGACTTTCTTGACGATGTTCTCGATATCGGAGCCGAACGCGTTCTCCGTCGTCAGATAGGTCCACGTCGACGACGGGCGCTTCAGTCCGTGCGACTCGAGGTCGATTCCCTCATCGGTGATCGTCGCTTCCTCGATCGTCGCCTTCGAATCGTCGATGACATCGGACCAGAACGACGAGAAGACACGGATCGACTCCGTGTTGAACGCCTCGTGCGGCTTCTCCCTGGCGAAGGTGCGCAGGTGGATGCCCTCACGCAGATCGTTGAGGAATGCGAGGTGGTCGACCCAGCGCGCGTCGAGGTGGAAGAGCATGACCTCGCGCAGAACCGAGTCGAGCAGCTCCTCCGAATGCTCCTTTACGATCTCATCGGCACGATCGCCGAGTTCCTCACGCAGCTGTTCGACGGGTTCGTCGTCCTTGCGGATCTCGGTGCGACGTTCGAGGACGAGGTCGCGCTGTTTGGCCATGAGCTCGTTGAAACGCCAGGTGTCACGGTGCAGGGCGGTGTTCTGCCCTTCAGCGATGCGCTGAGCATGTTCGACGAGACCGAGCGCGCGCTTGGATTCGATGAGTCCGGTCTCATCGCCCTCGGAGACGAATCGTTGGATCTCGGGAACCCTGGTGACCAATTCGTCTTCGAGGCTGGTGAAGAACACAGACGTGCCGGGATCACCCTGGCGACCCGCTCGACCGCGCAGCTGGTCATCGAGTCGGGATGAAGGATAACGACCGGCACCGATGACGAGGAGGCCTCCGGCATCGGCGACGTCGTCGTCGGCGAGACGGATATCTGTACCGCGACCGGCCATCTGTGTCGACACCGTCACCGCGCCGGGTGCGCCGGCCTTCGCAATGATCTCGGCTTCATGGGAGTCGTCCTTCGCATTGAGCACGGCGACGTCGATTCCGCGTTCGGTCAGTCGTTGAGCCAGGGACTCGCTCTCGGCCACCGAGGAGGTGCCGATGAGCACGGGACGGCTGCGGGCATGATTGTCGGCGACCTCCTCGACGATCGCACGCTCCTTCGACTCCTGATAGGTGAATAGGCGATCGGGTTCGTCGATGCGGATCACAGGCAGGTGAGTGTCGATGGGCACGATCTCCAGCCCATAGAACTCGCGCAGATCGTCACCGACGGCCAGGGCGGTGCCGGTCATTCCGCACACGGTCCCATAGCCGTGGATGAGCTCTTCGACCGTCATCTGGTCGAGGATCTCCCCGCTGTCGGTCGCGTCGAGGCTCTCCTTGGCTTCGACCGCGGCTTGGAGCCCGTCGGGCCAACGCTGGAGTTCGGCGACGCGGCCTCGGGAGGAGGAGATGAGTTTGATCCGGCCGTCGACGACGAGGTAGTCGACATCGCGTTTGACGAGCGCTCGGGCGTGGAGAGCCAGATTCAAAGCGGCGAGCGTTTCGGAGTCCTCTCCGAAGAGTTCGACGCCGAGTTCCTCCTCGACCCGATCGACACCGGCATCCGTAAGTGAGACGGCATGCCGGTCGGCGCTGACCTCATAGTCGGTATCCGGGCTGAGTCGGGACACGAGTGCGGCGATCGCGGCGTCGGTGTCCTGGACGCTGGCTGAGCCGGCGAGGACCAGCGGTACACGCGCCTCGTCGATGAGTACGGAGTCGGCCTCATCGACGATGACGACATCGCGTTCTGGGACCCGCAGATCGGCATCCTCGGTGAGGAACCGGTCACGGAGGACATCGAATCCGACCTCGGTCACGGAGGCATAGACAACCTCGGCACGGTAGGCCTCACGGCGTTCGTCGTCGCCCTGGGCACCGGAGATGGCCGTCGATTTCACGCCGAGGAGATCGAACAGCGGCTTCATCCAGTTGCGGTCACGGACGGCGAGGTAGTCATTGACGCTGACTACGTGCACGCGTCGTCCCTGCAGCGCATACCCGGCTGCTGCCAGAGCACCGACGAGGGTCTTGCCCTCACCGGTGGCCATCTGCACGATGCTGCCCTGCAGCAGTCCGACGAGTCCGCGCAGCTGGGTGTCATAGGCTCGTTCGTCCAGGACCCGCTCACCGGCTTCGCGTGCCAGTGCGCAGTAGCGAATGAGCGTCTGCTGCTGGGTGCCCGAAGCGAAGACCTCACCGGCGGCCTCCGTGAGTTCGGCATCGCTGAGCTCGGAGAATTCGCTCCCGGCCGCGTCCAGATCGTCGGCGGCGCGCTCGAACCAACCTGTCGTCTTCTCCGCATGAGAGCCGGGTCGGTTGAGCAGGCGAGAAAAGAATCCCATTGTCGTCCTTCGTCGTTTGTACGTCGGTGTCGAGTCTAGCGTTCAGGACATCGGCCACGAACCGTCGACGACGGCTTCGGCGTTGCCCTTCTTCCGCAGCCAGGCCTGGAGTCCTGCCGCCTGTGAGCGCTTCCAATCGGCCTGCGCGGCCATGATCTCATCGTTGCTCATCGCTGAGATTTCCGTGGATTTTTCGGCCAATGCTCGGGAAATGTCCAGAGCGGCCAGAGCGTCGGCGGCGGCATCATGGGCGTCGAGGAGTTCGATCCGGTACGTCTTCGCGGTCTCGATGAGCGTGCGTTTGCCCTTGCGGTACGGGTCGATGTGCTTGTCGACGACGAAGGTGTCGACGATCGTCGGGATGATCGACGGGAAGTCGATGTCCGGGCGATGGCGGGACGCTTCTGCTGCCATCACGCTGAGGTCGTAGACCACATTGTGTCCTACGATGACGGCGCCTTCTTCTCTGAGCGCGGCGAATTCGGCGCACAGCTCGCCGACGACCTGGGCGGCCGCCGCACCGTTGGCCTGGGCGAATTCAGTGGTGATGCCGTGGACTGCACGGGCCGATTCGGGGATCTCGATGCCCGGATCGGCCAGCCATGTGCGCACCTGCGTGGCCGAATCGACGAACGCTGCGGTGACGATGCGGGCGGTGGCCGGTTCGACTCCGGTGGTCTCGAGGTCGAAGCCGACGAGCCGGGACTGATCCCACGAAGCGGATCCTGCGGGCCGTGGTGCCGGCTCGGCAGCCTTGTTCGACCTTGTCGATGCCCTCGCGTTGTCCTGCGGCGCAGCGGGGGCCGCCGCCCGGCCGGCAGAGCCCGACACGGATTCCAGAGCAGCTTTGAGATTGTCGACCGAGCGGCGGATGTTCTGCCCCTCAGCGGCATCGTCTACTGCGGCGCGGTCGAAACCGTTCGGGACGCTGAGCAAGTCGATGCCGTGATCGACGTCGGTCAGGCAGCGCATGACTTCGAGAGTCTTATACAGGGTCTCTTCGACCTCGATGATCGTGGCGGCTCGCTTCGGGCTGAGTCCGCCGGTCTTCACTCCGGCTTTGGCGGCCTTGATGATCGACTCGAGGGAGCCGAAGTTCTCCAGCAGGGTCGCGGCGGTCTTCTCTCCGATGCCGGGGGCTCCGGGCAGACCGTCGGACGGATCGCCGCGCAGAGCCGCGAGCTCACGGTAGCGGGTTCCGTCGGGCACCCCGTAGGCGTTGGACAGGTCGGCCTGGGTCAGGGCCTCCCACTCCCCGCCCTTGCGGGGGCGAAGGACGCTGACCTGGGCGGCGGAGTCGAGCAGGGCCAGAAGATCACGATCGGGGGAGACGATGACCACGGGGGTCGTCGACTGGGCAGCCATCGTGGCGATGACGTCATCGGCTTCTGTTCCGGCCACCTCGGCGATGGGGATTCCGGCGGCCGTGAGGACGCGATTCATGATCGGCAGCTGAACGGCGAGTTCCGGCGGGATCTCCGTTCCGGCTTCCTCGTCCTTC
The DNA here is from genome assembly GCF_900105315.1 of Brevibacterium siliguriense. Lineage (NCBI taxonomy): Bacteria > Bacillati > Actinomycetota > Actinomycetes > Micrococcales > Brevibacteriaceae > Brevibacterium > Brevibacterium siliguriense. The sequence continues at coordinate 2,560,675 of NZ_LT629766.1, forward strand.
ACGCGTGCCGCCTTGTATTCGGGCATGATCGCGGTGCGGAACGCCGGACGCCAATCGGCGTCCATCGTCGCGATCACGCGATTCGTGTCGAAGCGGCGCACCATCTGGGCGACGGTGTCGAGCACCCCGCGCACAGCGTTGACCGGATGGCCGTCGGCATTGACGATCGAATCCGGCACCGAATAGAAGGCGCGGTAGTACAGGGCTGGAGTATCGAGCAGAACCAAGGGCTTCACAATCGATGACGATACCCGACCCTCCTGACACAGGTGTAGCCGCAACGGCCGACGGTGTAACCTGTCGGCTGTGACTATGTACTTTGGTGGAGATGTTTACAGCAGTGTCGACCCTTTCGCGACGGCATTGGGACACACGGACGGAAAGGTCTCGTTCATCGGTTCCGATGAAGCGGCCAAGGCCCTGGATCCGGAGGCGATCGACCTCGGTGAGGACTTCCTCACCCCGGGCTTCGTCCACGCCGGGCTGATCGTCGACGGTTCGTCCCCGACGGCCGCGGAACTGTACGAGCAGGGGTTTACGCATGTGCACGCGATCGGCACCGCCGAGGCGGTAGCGCAGTTCGCCGCCGAAGCACCAGAGGGAGTGTCGATCGTCGACTACCCGCAGTTGGACTCAGTGTCCGCGCTGTCCGAACGCGCCTCGATCACCGCCTCCGGATTCCTCGGGCTCGAGAAGCTTCCGGCGCTGAGTCTGTTCATCCTCGTCGACTCGGCTGAACAGCTCACCGATGTGCTCGAGGCCCTGCGCTCCGATGCCGCTCATGCCCAGCGTCACGGATACCGCCTGCGCCTGGACTTCGCCGTCTCGGAAGACCAGGTGGAAGTGCTGGGCCGGAGCGGAATCGCCATCACCCTCGACCCCGCACAGCCTCAGCCCCTCGCACAGCTGCTCGCGGCCGGGGCGCAGGTGTCCTTCAGCCATTCCGACAGCTCGCCTTGGGCGGGAGTGCGCAAAGCCGTCGTCGGCGACGGGGGGATCAGTGCCCGTGCCGCTTTCAACGCCGCGACCCGCTTCGCCCACCGAGCGGCGGGAGACCCCGAAGGCGGAGTGCTCGCGCCGGGAGCCGATGCCGATATCGTGCGCTGGAAGGTCGAACGCCTCGTCGTCCAAGTTGCTGATCCGCGTGTCGCTGCCTGGAGCACCGATCCGCGATCGGGAACTCCGGGGCTGCCCGAGCTGTCTCCGGACGTGGTATTGCCCACACGCGTGGAACTCTGATAAAGGTCGCCAGCCTGTCCAGCCGACACGCCGGTGGAGCGAAAATTTCTTTGTCGCGCTTGAGCCTGTGACCTGCGGCTTCAGTCATCAGCCCAGGTCACAGCGATTTTGCAAAGTCTCGATCCGCCATTAGATTCGACGTGAACATTCCGCTTGATGCGGGATGGAGTCGGCACTCCCGTCAATAGATAACTCGCCGCTGCGGCAGCGTGGTCCGAAGGCGGGGGTGTCGACTCATTGTCTGGGCCGACCACCGCGTATCGTGGGGTCCGTGCTTTCCAAGATTCTCGTCGTCATCCCCACCTTCAACGAACGTCTCGCCCTCCCCGTGACCCTGGCCGGATTGTTCGAACAGCAGCTCGACGTCGACGTCCTCATCGTCGATGACAACTCGCCCGACGGAACGGGGGAGTGGGCCGATGAGCAGGCTCAGAGCGATCCCCGCATCAACGTCCTCCACCGCACCGAGAAGTCCGGACTGGGCATGGCCTATATCGCCGGATTCGAATGGGCATTGGAACGCGACTACGAGATCATCTGCGAATTCGATGCCGACGGCTCTCACCGCTCGCTCGACCTTGGGCAGCTGCTGACGGCTGCCGAAGAGGGTCGAGGGGATCTCATCATCGGATCACGGTGGGTGCCGGGCGGGGAGATCGTCGATTGGCCCAAGTCGAGGTACTTCCTCTCCCGTGGCGCGAACGTCTATGTCAACGCGGTCATGGGACTGGGCGTCAAAGACGCGACGGCCGGATTCCGTGCCTATACCCGTCCTGTGCTCGAAGCACTCGACCTCTCGGGTGTGCAGTCGCAGGGATACTGCTTCCAGATCGACATGACCTACCGCACCGTCGAGGCCGGCTTCACGGTCGCCGAGGTGCCCATCGTCTTCGTCGAACGCGAACTCGGCGAATCGAAGATGAGCGGCTCGATCATCACCGAGGCGTTCACGAAGGTCGCCGGATGGGGGCTGACACGCCGTCGCAAGCAGGTCCGCCGACTCCTGTCCCGCACCCCCTGACCCCTATTACTACCTGACGGCGGCCCAGCAACCTCGCGCGAGGTTGCTGGGCCGCCGTCAGGTAGCAAGGGGAGATGGGGAAGGGGTGCAGGTCTGATGACCTGCACCCCTTCCCTGATCCCTGCGCAGCTGACTCAGCTCTGGGCCGGAACCTCACCGCGACGGATCGCCAGGCGCTCGTCGAGGAGCACCTGGAGTTCGTCGAACGACCGGCGTTCCAGGAGCATGTCCCAGTGGGAACGCACATGTTTGACGGGATCTCCATCGGGTTCGTTGACACCGACGCGGACACCGATGCCGTGGATCCCGGAATCCCAGGTCGAGGGGACCTCGGCTTCGATCGAGAACGGCACCTTGAAACGGGTTCCGTCCTCGCATTCGAATTCGACCATCTGGCGGGGCGCCGGCTCGACGCCTTCTTCGGTTTCGAGGCTGCGCGAGCCCAACTGTGTTCCGCGGAGACTGCGTTCGCTCATATCTAAGACCTTCCGACTCGACTGCACACCTTGGACGCAATGCAACAGTCTACCGTGCCCGAATATTCCTCGCCGACAGGTAGGGGTCCATCCCGCGACCGGAATCTCGACTCAGCCGTGCCGGCCTGCCACAACCTCGAGGCCGAGCTGGACATCATCGGTGACGATTCCGTCGACTCCGAGGTCCACCAGTGATCGCATCGTCGACTCATCATTGATCGTCCAGACATGGACGACCAGTCCTGACCGGTGAGCCCTGGCCACGAAGTCGGCGGTGACCAACGGAATCCGCTTGAACGAGACCGGAACCTGCAGAGCATCGACACCGGGCGGCAGGGGTGCGATCCCCTGATCGGGAACTCCCGGCAGTCGACCCAAGGCGAAGAGTCCGGTCTCCGTCGTTCCCGTCGACGTGCGCACCCCAGGCAGAGCTGTGCGCAGCCGTCGCAGGGTTCCCGAGTCGAAGGAGGCGAGACGGATTCGGTCGACGGCACGGAAATTGTGAACGAAGCGGATCATCGGTCCGATGCTGTGGGCGGCCTTGACGTCGATGTTCCAGTGGACTTCCGGCAGCGCCTCGAACAGCGCCTCGAGGCGGGGGAGTCGACCTCCGGCCAAGAGCTCGACTTCATCGAGTTCGTCGGCAGGCAGATCGCGGATCGAGTGGGACAGACCCGCGATGCGGTTGAGGTCGGCATCATGAGCGGCGAAGAGGATGCCGTCAGCGGAAGCGTGGACGTCGGTCTCCATCCACTCGATTCCGGCGTCCGCCGCGGCAGCGAAGGCCTCGAGGGTGTTTTCGCTCATCCGCGGCCACAGGCCCCCTCGGTGCGCGATGATCTCTGGGTCCGCGATGACCTCCCGCTGGGAATTCATGGTCCAATCCTAACCAGGGTGTTGATTTCACCGAGGCTCTGCTCAAGGATGGAGCTATGAGCTCACACCGCGAACCCATCGAACCCGACGACGTCATCGACGCGACTGCGAAGACCCCGACAGAACGTGCGCGCCGGGCCGCCGGACGCGCTTACAGCGTTGCGAGCACCGGTGTGAGGAACGTGCGTGAAGCGACATCGACAACTCGCCTCATCGAAGCCACCGAGAACAGCGTCAACCGCGCGCTGGGAAGCGTTTCGCACGCAATCGATGACGCCGTGCGCAGCGGCAAGGTCGAACGGGCCTTCGACAGGGCGCAGGAAACGGTCACTACCGGAGCCGAAGGCGTGCGAAAACTCGTGACTCGCAAGTCCCGCTGATCGTGACCGGCGCCGGCCTCGAACTGCTTTCGTAGTCCTGAGATCCGCTGATGCACGGACGCCGCCCGTGAGCAGACTCTCATCCATGTGGCACACCGTCCTGGTGTGCCACATTGCTTTTGTAACAGTTCCTTAACTAGAATCTGTGAAGGTAACGATCAGATAACTTGGAGCTCCTCCTCGAGCGCACTGTTGCGAGAGGTCTTCCCGGCCGTCTCCGAGTTGCCGAGACACACTCTGATGACGACGAGGAACACCACTGTGGGCAGACACTCAGCACCGAACACCAAGAAGAACGGCTCCATCTTCTCCGCACTGACGGCGAAGAAGAAGACCGGGCGCCACGCACCGGCCGACCGGCAGAACACCGCCGGCGGAGTGCTGGCGGCAGTTCGCACCCGCCCGGTGCTCTCCGCTTTCATCGTGCCGACCGCCGCCACCGCAGCCGTCGTCGCGTCGAGTCTCGCAATGGTTCCCAATGACTCCTCCACGAGCGGCCAGGTTGTGGCCGAAGCGCCTGCTGTCGCTGTCTCCGAGCCGACGAGAGCCACAGATGAGTTCCTCGCCAAAGCCAAGAAGCAGGCCAAGGAGAAGCCAGCCGAGGTCAAGATCGATACGCATATCGAGACTCCGAGCCCTGAGCCGTCGAAGACCGCTGACAAGAAGGACGAAGCTTCGACCGGCGGCAGTGCGTCCACCGGCGGCGAGGACTCGTCCAAGGGTGGGGCTTCCGATGAGAACGACGGACCGTCGAACTCCGGTAAGTCGGCCGGCGAATCGGGCAGCTGCCCGATGTCGTACTACGGCGGCGGCGACGGATTCGATGGCAAACAGACCGCCAACGGCGAGATCTTCGATACGAACAAGCTCACCGCTGCACACAAGACCCTTCCGTTCGGATCCAAGGTGAAGATCACGAACACCGCCAACGGCAAGTCCGTGACCGTGCGCGTCAATGACCGCGGTCCCTACCACGGCAACCGCTGCTTCGACCTGTCCAAGGCCGCCATGGAAGCCGTCGGGGGCGTCGGTGCCGGGCAGATCACCGGCAAATACGAGGTTCAGTAGACCGACCCCGAGGGCCTCCACCTGCGGATTCCGCACTCGAACCCGTTGTAAAACGAATTTCGAAAGAACTGGACACCTAAACCAATGTAATCAGTCGCATGTTCGTGCGATAGCAGTCGAAACGCTCAGATGTTACGGAATCCGTATTCGCAGTTGCGACCTTGGTTTTCGACTGTGGGCTGGCTAACCTGAAGCCAACGCCCCAGCCCCTTTCGAGGAGATCGCCATGTCGGAAGAAACTTGTGACGTCGTCATCATCGGAGCAGGCCCAACGGGTCTGAGTGCGGCCCGTCGCCTGCGTAGAGCCGGACGCGGCGTGATCGTCCTCGAAGCCCGTGATCGTGTGGGCGGCCGCACCTGGACCGAGCACATCGACGGACAGATGTTCGAACTCGGCGGCCAGTGGATCTCCCCGGACCAGACAGCGCTGCTCGCTCTCGTCGACGAACTCGGCAAGGAGACCTACCCGAGATACCGTGACGGGGACAGCGTCTACATCGCCCCCGACGGAACCCGCACCGTCTATTCGGGTGAGATGTTCCCCGTGGGGGAGTCGGCCCGGACAGAGATGGAACGCCTCATCGGCCTCCTCGACGAACTTGCTGCCCGGATCGGGCCGCAGGCACCCTGGGACGCCGAGGACGCTGCCGAACTCGACTCGATCTCCTTCCACCACTGGCTGCGTCAGCAGTCCGAGGACGAACTGGCCTGTGAGAACATCGGGCTGTTCGTCGCCGGAGGCATGCTGACCAAGCCCGCCACCACCTTCTCAGCGCTCCAGGCCATCCTCATGGCCGCCTCGGCGGGATCATTCACGAACCTCGTCGATGATCACTTCATCCTCGACCGCCGGGTCGTCGGTGGAATGCAGTCCGTATCGGTGCAGATGGCCGAGGAGCTCGGATCGGACATCGTTCGACTCCAACAGCCCGTGCGCCGGATCGAATGGTCGGAGACCGGAGTCAGCGTCTCGACCGACGACCTGAGCGTGAGCGCCCAGCAGGCGATCGTCGCGGTTCCGCCGAACCTCTACTCGCGCATCAGCTACTCGCCGCCGCTGCCGCGACTCCAGCAGATCTTCCACCAGCACCAGTCCATGGGACTCGTGATCAAGGTCCACGCCACCTACGACACCCCGTTCTGGCGCGAAGACGGACTCTGCGGAACCGGGTTCGGCGCGTCCCGCCTCGTCCAAGAGGTCTACGACAACACGAACCACGGCGAAGAGCAGGGCACCCTCGTCGGCTTCATCTCCGATGTCAACGCCGATGCCATGTGGGCTCTGGACGAGGAGACCCGCCGGACGAAGATCCTCGAAGCCCTCGCCGAATTCCTCGGGCCGAAGGCGCTCGACCCTCGCGTGTTCTACCTCTCCGACTTCGGTGCGGAGGAATGGACCCGCGGAGCCTATGCGACGAGCTACGATCTCGGCGGTCTGCACCGGTGGGGACCCTTCCAGAACGACCCGGTCGGACCGATCCACTTCGCCAGCTCCGATATCGCCGCCGAGGGCTATCAGCACGTCGACGGAGCAGTGCGCATCGGCACCGCCACCGCCGAGAGGATCCTCGGCGAGAAGTCCTGATCCATGAGCAGCACACAGCCGTTACCGTCAACGAACACGAGCGGACTGAGTTCGAAGGGGCTCTCCGCCGGCAAGATCGGTGCGATCGGGGGAGCTGTCATCGGCATCTCCTGCATCGCCCCGGCCTACACGCTGACCTCCGGACTGGGCCCGACTATCTCCGAGGTCGGGGTGCACACCCCGGCCGTGCTACTCATCGGCTTCGTGCCGATGCTGCTCGTCGTCTTCGGCTACCGGGAGCTGAACACGGCGATGCCGGACTCGGGACCACCTTCACCTGGGCGACCAGAGCGTTCGGGCCGTGGCTGGGTTGGATGGGCGGTTGGGGCCTGGTCGCCGCCACGGTCCTCGTGCTGTCCAACCTCGCGGCCGTGGCCGTCGACTTCCTCTTCCTCCTCTTGTCCCAAGTGTTCTCCGACCCGGCCATCGCCGAACTCACTCGGGTCCTGTGGATCAACATCCCCGTCACGATCATCCTCACCGCCGCCGCGGCTTGGGTGTCCTACCGGGGAGTCGAAGCCACCGAGAAGCTGCAGGTCTGGCTGGTCGCCTTCCAAGTGCTGGCCCTGGGATGGTTCGTCGTCGCCGCGATCGTGCAGGTCGCGAACGGCTCCGCCTATGATCCGACCCCGGTCTCACTCGACTGGTTCAACCCGCTGTCGGCAGGCGACTTCTCCACGGTCGCGGCCGCCGTGTCCCTGTCGATCTTCCTGTTCTGGGGCTGGGACACGGTGATCACGATGAACGAGGAGGCGAAGAACCCGGAGAAGACCCCGGGCCGAGCCGCCATGCTCACGATCATCGCAATCGTCATCATCTACATCGCCTGCACCGTCGCGGTCATCTCCTTCGCCGGCATCGGCACCGAAGGCCTCGGGGCCGGCAACCCGGACAATCAGGAATCGATCTTCGCCTCACTCGCCGGCCCGGTCATGGGCCCCTTCGCGGTGCTCGTGTCCATTGCCGTGCTCTCGTCTTCTCTGTCCTCGCTGCAGGCGACGATGGTCTCGCCCTCGCGGACGATCCTCGCGATGGGCCACTACGGCGCCCTGCCGGAGAAATACGGTCGCGTCTCTCCTCGGTACAAGTCGCCGTCGGTGGCCACAGTCACCTCGGCGGGGGCCGCGATCATCTTCTACGTCGTCATGCGCCTGCTCTCGGAGAACGCCCTGTGGGACACGATCACCGCCCTGGGCCTCATGGTCTGCTTCTACTACGGCATCACCGGCCTGGCCTGCATCTGGTATTTCCGACGCACCCTCTTCACTTCGGCACGCACGTTCTTCTTCCGGTTCCTGTTCCCGCTCATCGGGGAGTGACCCTGCTGGTCATCTTCGTCACCACCGCAATCGACTCACTCGACCCCGACTACGGTTCCGGGTCCTCGGTCTTCGGCGTCGGGCTCGTCTTCGTCCTCGGCATCGGCGTGCTGCTGCTGGGTGTGGTCATCATGATCATCCAATCCCTGCGTCATCCCGACTTCTTCCGCGGACGAACTCTGAAACAGGGAGTCGACGCAGGGTGAACGAACAGCTGGTGGCGCTGCGGCGTGTCCGGGATCGCATCGACCGCGAGTTCGACCAGCCGTTGAGCGTGGAGGCTCTTGCCGCCGGCGTGCACATGTCCGCTGGGCACCTCAGCCGCCAGTTCAAATCCGCCTACGGCGAATCCCCATACTCCTACCTCATGACGCGCAGGATCGAACGGGCTATGGCGCTCATCCGCCGCGGCGATCTCACGATCACTGAGATCTGCTTTAACGTGGGCTTCTCCTCCCTGGGCACCTTCAGCACTCGCTTCAGCGAACTGGTCGGACTCTCACCGACCAGCTACCGCGACGGCGTGGCCGCAGGCGAGTACCGGCTGCCGACGATCGTCGTGAAGAATGCACTGCGACCGGTCAGGAATCGAGAAGTCCCACCGAACTGAGCAGTCTACGATTGCTGTTATGGACATCTCGATCAACGCCAGCTTCCTGCCGCATACCGATGCCGAAGAATCCCTGACCTTCTACCGTGACATCCTCGGCTTCGAGCTGCGCCTCGATGTCGGATCCGGACGCATGCGCTGGCTGACCGTCGGCCCCGTCGGGCAACCGGACACATCGATCGTGCTCACCCCGCCCGTGACCGACCCGACGATCAGCGACACCGAACGCGAGACCATAGAGGCGCTCATGGCCAAAGGCAGCTTCGGTGCGATCGTGCTCGCAACCCCGAACGTCGATGAGGCGTTCGCCGAGGTGGAGTCGAAGGGCGCCGATATCGTGCAGGAGCCGATGGACCAGCCCTATGGTCTGCGGGACTGTGCACTGCGGGACCCCGCCGGCAACATGATCCGCATCCAACAGAGGGACTGACACCGGTGCACACTGCAGACAGCCATGACCTCATCCACGTCAGCGGAGCCAGGGAGAACAACCTCAAGAACGTCAGCGTCGAGATCCCCAAACGTCGCCTCACGGTCTTCACCGGAGTCTCCGGTTCCGGCAAATCCTCATTGGTCTTCCACACCATCGCGGCCGAATCCCAGCGGATGATCAACGAGACCTACTCCGCGTTCGTCCAAGGCTTCATGCCTGCGATGGCCCGCCCCGAGGTCGACGTGCTCGAGGGTCTGACCACGGCCATCCTCGTCGACCAGGAGCGGATCGGAGCAAACCCGCGTTCCACTGTGGGCACGGTCTCGGACATCAACGCGAAGCTGCGCACTCTCTTCGCCAGGCTGGCGGAACCGAACCTCGGATCGACGAACGCCTATTCCTTCAACGTCGCCACGCTCAGCGGGAAGGGGGCAGTGACCATCGATAAGGGCGAGGGCAAGCAGGTCGAACGCAAGTCCTTCTCCGTCAACGGCGGCATGTGCCCGCACTGTGAGGGAATGGGCACGGCCACGGACATCTCCATCGCCGAGGTGGTCGATGAGTCGAAATCATTGAACGACGGAGCCATCACCGTCCCCGGTTACAAACCCGGCGGTTGGTCCGTGCGTATGTTCTCCGAATCCGGATACTTCGACCCGGACAGACCGATCGCCGACTTCGACGAGACCGAGCGCCACTATCTGCTCTACGCCCAAGGCGAGAAAGTCAGGATCAACGGCACGAACATCACCTTCGATGGCTTGGTCCCGCGGATCCAACGATCGTTCCTGTCCAAGGACCGGGACTCGATGCAGAAGCACATCCGCGAATTCGTGGACCGTGCCGTCGTATTCACCACCTGCCCCGAATGCGAGGGAACCAGGCTCAACGCGGCCGCCCGATCCTCCCAGATCGCCGGGAAATCGATCGCCGATGTCTGCGCTCTGCAGATCTCGGACATCACCGACTGGCTGGACCGGATCGAGCCGGGGGCCGCCTCGGGGCTGCTCGACTCATTGCGGGCGGATGTGAAGGCCTTCAACGACATCGGTCTGGGATATCTGTCCCTGGACCGTTCGGCAGGGTCGCTGTCCGGGGGAGAGGCACAGCGGATCAAGCTCGTCCGTCACCTCGGCTCATCGCTCACAGACGTCACCTACGTCTTCGACGAACCGACGATCGGTCTGCACCCGCACGACATCCGTTCGATGAACGAACTGCTGCTGGCTCTGCGGGACAAGGGAAACACGGTCCTCGTCGTCGAACACAAACCCGAGACGATCCTCATCGCCGATCACATCGTCGACCTCGGGCCGGGCGCGGGCAGCAACGGGGGAGAGGTCACCTTCACCGGTACCGTCGCCGGCCTGCGGGAGTCCGATACGCTCACCGGCCGACACCTCGGATACACAGCCGCGCTCAAGGACGCGGTGCGGGAACCGGAGGGAGCACTCGAGATCCGCGATGCACAGTCGCACAATCTGCGCGATGTCGATGTCGATGTGCCCCTCGGCGTGCTCACCGTCGTCACTGGTGTCGCAGGCTCCGGCAAGAGCAGCCTCATCGAGGGATCTCTGCGGGGGCGCGATGGGGTTGTGATGATCGATCAGGCGCCGATCAAGGGATCCAGGCGCAGCAACCCGGCCACGTATATGGGGATGCTCGAGCCCATAAGGAAAGCATTTGCGAAGGCTAATGGGGTCAAACCGGCTCTGTTCAGCGCGAACTCCGAAGGTGCGTGCCCGGTGTGCAACGGCGCCGGGATCATCTATTCGGATATTGCGCTCATGGGCGGTGTGTCGGCACCGTGTGATGAGTGCGAGGGCAAGGGCTTCCAGGCAGAAGTGCTCGAATTCACCTTGGGCGGACGGAACATCCGCGAGGTCCTGGATCTGCCGGTCGACGCAGCGATCGAGTATTTCGGTGCGGGGGAGTCGCGGATTCCCGCGGTCATCAAGGTCCTCAAGATGCTCGCCGAGGTGGGACTCGGCTATGTGAGCCTCGGCCAACCGCTTACTACGCTGTCCGGGGGAGAACGGCAGCGGTTGAAGCTGGCAGTGCATCTGTCGACGAAGGCCGCCGATGCGGCTAAGGTGATCATCCTCGACGAACCGACGACTGGTCTGCACCTGGCCGATGTCGAGAACCTGCTGCGGCTGCTCGACAGACTCGTCGATTCTGGACGGACCGTCATCGTCGTCGAACACCATCAGGCGGTGATGGCTCATGCCGATCACATCATCGATCTGGGACCCGGCGCGGGACATGACGGAGGTTCGATCGTGTTCGAAGGTACTCCGGCCGAACTGGTCTCGGGAGCGAAGACGATCGGTTCGCTGACCGCAAAGCATCTGGCTGCATACGTGAATTCCTGATCCGGAGACAGCTTTCTGCCCGAAGAATCGAAGGTCTGCAATCAGGGGAGTCGTCGGTGGTCGGGCCCTGACTGCCTTGGTCAGGAGACGGGGGAGCCGCATCCGTTCAGGTTCTGCTCAGGTTCCGCGGAGGCGATTCGCACGCTGAATTCACGGTCTCGGGTTCAAATGCGGCAATCGATTCGTTACGGTGTATAACAGCTCGGTAACGACCGAGTTACAGAATCGAAATGCAGTCGTACTTTGGAGAAGACACAGTGAACCTCTACAGCACAAGCCTCCGCAAGGTCGCCCTGCTTGCTGGTGCCGGCGCAGTCGCAGCCGCCGGGCTGACCGGGATGAGCGCGGCCCAGCCGGCACAGGCATCTGAGCAGGGCGTCTGGGACAAGGTCGCCGAATGCGAATCCGGCGGTGACTGGCATATCAATACCGGAAACGGATACTACGGCGGACTGCAGTTCTCCGCCCAGACCTGGAACGCCTTCGGTGGGTCGGGCACTGCGGATGAGCACAGCAAGGCAGAGCAGATCGACATCGCTCAGAAGGTGCTCAAGGAGCAGGGTCCGGGCGCATGGCCGGTCTGCGGCGAAAAGGCCGGACTGACCAAGTCCAACGGCGCGGCCGATGAAGGCGGCGGATCCGGCGACGACGGCAAGAAGGACGACGGCGGCTCCAAGGATGACGGAGACAGCGGCAAGGTCGGTCTCGCCGGCAACGTTACCGTCAGCGGCTGAGACCGCACGCTGAGCTGATGATCGATGATCTGCAGGCACGCAGCGTGCGCTGTGATCGTCACATGGCCGTGAGCGACACGTTCGTCGCTCACGGCCATTGTCGTGGAATTGACGTCGTAGTACTGAAATAGGGCGTTCCGCACGGCTATTCGCACCGCAGTCTGCCTAAAACGCCGATAATATACATTATGTTAAGTAAGGCTGTTGAGCTGATCCCCCTCGTGACCACACGCTCGCCGATGGCCTGACTGATAGCATGTGTACTGAACAGTAACTCAGATCATAGTCAGGGGCGCCTCCATGACCGCAGACACCACAGCCGTGCAGACCGCCGAATCGGCACCCATCTTCAAGCTCTGGAAGAAGATGCAGGAGATGCCTCTGGGCGGCCTCGTCGGTTCATGGCTGTTCTCTCAGGGCATCTGCATCAAAGCACCCTACTTCCGTACTGTGCGCCCGCAGATCAAAGAGCTGCGCCCCGGGCTGTGCCGCGTCACTGCACCTAACCGCCGCGGAATGCATAACCATATCGGCACCTATCACGCGATCGCGTCGTGCAATATGGCCGAAGTCGCCGCCGGCGTCATGACAGAGGCGACCGTGCCGCCCACTCACCGCTGGATCCCAGCGGGAATGACCGTGGAATACAACGCCAAGGCCAGCAAAGGGCCGGTCACGGCCGTCGCCCGGCTTGAGGAGATCCCGGAATTCGGCGAGGAGAAGTTCGACCTGGTCGTCCCCGTCGATGTCCTCGACGCGAATGGCATCGCCTTCGTCGCCGCGCGCATCAACATGTACATCTCACCGAAGAAGTGCTGAAGCACCGAGGTTCCAACCGGCCACCGCTGGGAGAATCCGTCACCGACCCGACAGCAGCAGCACGCGCTGAGCGTGCGTGACTCCCCCGCCGATCAGATGATTGATGAGCTCTGCATTCGACCAGTCTGCCGCCCCGCTCGTCCGATTCAGATCGGAGGTGCGGACTCGACGGAGGGCTGTGGCCCAACATGCTTCTGCCTGATCTAGCCGAGTGGTCGCAACTCCATCCACGCCCTCAGCCTGAGCCCGAATGCCTGGGCCCGTACTCGACGGTCTCGGGTGGTGTCGTTCTGCATGGCGGGACGGGTGTCGGAAATCGCCCCCATGAGTCTCGAATGTTGAGATCTTCGGGTCAAACCATGGTCCTGACCGATTGGTCTGTATAAATTGTTCCTGCGCACTCCTCGATGGTATACCAATGTGGCTTGCCGTCCTGCGCCCCTGCAACTCGACAATGAAGTGAGGAGCTGACCATGACCGTGGCCAGCGGTTCGGCCGACTACATCGGCCTCGCAAATGCCCCGATACTCTGGATACTCGCAATGGCGGTGATGGGCGTCGTAGTCGTGCAGTCGCTCATCTACATGACTGCGGTGAAGAAGAACGCCGCGTCCGCGGGAATGAGCCAAGAGGAAGTCCGTTCGGCCTTCCGCGCCGGCGGAGTCGCCGCGATCGGACCATCCCTGTCGGTGGTGCTCGTCGCTATCGCCCTCCTGCCGCTGTTTGGCACTCCCCCGGTCATCGTCCGCGTCGGACTCATCGGATCCGCCGCCACGGAGGTGGCCTCAGCGTCACTGGCGGCCGGCACCATGGGAGCGAATCTCGGCGATGAGACCTTCACCCGCGGAGTGTTCATCGTCGCTCTCATGGCGATGAGCCTCTCGGGCGCAGGCTGGATGATCTCGACCCTCATCCTCACCCCGATCTTCAAACGCAGCTCCCACAAGCTCGAGAAGGTCAACCCCGCGCTCATGTCGATCATCCCGGGCGCCGCACTGCTCGCAGCGTTCGCTGCCCTGACCTTCCGTGAGCTGCCGAAGTCGCCGACACATGTCATCGCCGTCATTGTCTCGGCGGTAGTGATGAGCATCTGTCTGCTGTTGGCCAAAACGCTCAAACAGCACTGGCTGAAGGAATGGGGACTGGGATTCTCCCTGCTCATCGGTCTCGTCGCTGCCTATTTCGCCCACTACGCCGGTCTCGGACTGCCGGAAGCCTGAGGAGAGACCATGTCATCGATCATCACATCACCCTCACACGCGGCATTCGAACGCACGACCGGCCGGTGGGGTTCGATCACGCTGTTCATCGGATTCCTCATCGCCACCTCGGTGCCCTTCTATCTGCTCTTCGTTGCGGATGCGAACATTGATTTCGGGGAGATCTTGAAGGGATTCCTCGCCGTGTTCGCCGTCTACGGTGTCTTCTACATCGTCGAACCACTCACCTACTTCCCGATCCTCGGGCCCGCAGGCATGTACCAGGCCTTCATGATCGGCAATGTGTCGAACAAACTGCTGCCCTCGGCGATCGTGGCTCAGGACGCAATCGGGGCGAAGCCGGGCACACGCAAGGGCGAGTATGCGGCAACGATGGCGATCTGCGGAGCCGCGATCATCCACGTCGCCTCAATGGTCCTCTTCGTCGGCATCCTCGGCACCTGGCTCGTCGCCCTCATTCCCGAGCCGATCACCCTCGTCGCGAAGCTCTACATCCTCCCGGCCATCCTCGGCGGCGTCACCGTCCAGCTCATCGCATCACTCAAACAGCTGAAGTCGACGCTCATCGCCCTCGGTATGGCGGCGCTGGTCATCCTCGTCCTCGTGCGGCTGGTTCCCGTGCTCGCGCCCGGCGACGTCGCCATCGTGGTGTTCCTGACCATCCTCATCACCTGGTTCACACGCAACAAGTCGGTCACGGACAAGAGACCCGACAGCGACGGCACCGACACTGTCGGCATCAACTGACGGCTGACAACGGACTTCGGTCGGTGTTCGTCCGCCGAGACCGACCCCCCCACATCCGACAATTCCTGCCAAAATGGCATCAGACCACTGCTGAAAGGACATCATGTCTCTCAATCCCGCTCTCCGCGCGTCGATCAGCGCCGACCTCGACCAGACGATTGCCGACTACAAGCACTTCCACCGCACTCCGGAACTGTCGATGCAGGAGACGAATACTGCCGCAGAGATCGCCTCCCGGCTCCAGGCCCTCGGCCTGCAGACACACATCTTCGGCGGAACCGGAGTCGTCGCTGTGATCGAGAACGGTGCCGGTCCGGTCATCGGCTACCGTGCCGACATCGACGGACTGCCGATCACCGAGGACACCGGATACGACTACGCCTCCACTGCGGAAGGCGCTCTTCCCGACGGAGAGACCACGAAGGTCATGCACGGCTGCGGCCACGACACTCACATCACCGTCGGTCTCTACCTCGCCAAGCACCTCGTCGCACACAGGAACCTGTGGTCGGGAACCGTCGTCATGCTCTTCCAGCCCGGTGAGGAGACCGGCCAAGGTGCGCGCGCCATGCTCGATGACGGACTGTGGGATGAGATCGTGCGCCCCGAGGTCATCTTCGGTCAGCACGTGTGGCCCGGTGCCGCCGGCCACCTCTACGTCAGCAGCGGCACCGCCATGGCGATGTCCGACTGCCTGCGCGTGACCGTCAAGGGCAAGCAGGCGCACGGGTCCCAGCCGGAGAACGCGATCGACCCGATCGTCCTCGGCGCCTATATGATCACCCGGCTCCAATCGGTCGTGTCACGCGAGATCTCGGGCCGCGACATGTCGGTCGTCACTGTCGGGACCTTCCACGGCGGACTCAAAGAGAACATCATCCCCGACTCCGCCGAATTCAAACTCAATATCCGCACCTTCACCGAGGAAGTCCGTGCAGTCGTCCTCGACCGGGTCAGGCGCATCATCCTCGCCGAGGCCCAGGCGTCCGGAGCTCCGGAACCCGAGATCGAAGAGATGTATCGGTTCCCGCGCTGCTTCAACGACCCCGAGGAGACCGAGTCGTTCCTCACCCATGCCGGAGCCGAACTCGGCGCCGAACAGGTCCACCTGACCGAGCCGGCCACCGGCAGCGAGGATGTCGGAGCGTTCGGCGATGACATCGGCGTCCCGTACGTGTACTGGTTCTTCGGAGGCTACTCCCCCGAGAAGTTCGCTGACGGTCAGACCCCGCCCGGGAATCACTCTCCGTTCTTCGCTCCCGACGATGTCGAGACCACTCTCGAGACCGGCATCAGAGCCGCGCTGTCCGCGGTGCTGAGCAAGGTCGGAAAGGACCGCGAATGAGCGAGGAGATGCTGTGGTGGTCGACCCGTGAGCTGGCCGGCCGAATCGCCGCCAAGGAGGTCTCGGCCCGGGAGGCTCTGCAGGCTCATCTTGACCGCATCGATGAGGTCAACCCCGTTCTCAACGCCGTCGTCACCCGCGACGACGAGGCCGCCTTCGCTCGGGCCGAAGCCGCCGATGCTGCGACCGCTCGCGGGGAGAGCTTCGGTGCTCTGCATGGAGTGCCGATGACCCATAAGGACACTCACGATACGGCGGGAATGCGCACGACCTGGGGCTCGCCGCTCATGGCCGATCGAGTGCCCGAATCAGATGCGCTCATCATCGGCCGTCTCAAGGCCGCCGGAATCACGACGACGGGCAAGACGAACGTGCCCGAGTTCGCCGCCGGCTCCCACACATTCAATGAGGTATTCGGCACAACCGTGAACCCCTTTGACCGGACGAAATCGGCTTCCGGATCCTCCGGTGGCGTGGGTGCAGTGCTCGCAGCCGGGATCCAGGCATCAGGTGACGGCTCCGATATGGGCGGATCACTGCGGTCGCCCGCATCGTTCAACAACGTCGTCGGTCTGCGGCCGAGCAACGGCCGTATCCCACATGTTCGACCGGGCAACCCCTATGCGTGGCTCGCGCAGAGCGGGTTCATGGCTCGCACGGTCGCCGATGTGGCGCTGCTGATGTCCGTGGCCTCCGGACCGCATGCCTCGGCGCCGGGATCGATCCTCGAGCCGGGCGGTGTCTTCGACCTGCCGGAATTCGCTCTCGATGCCCACCGCTCCCCCGACCTCAGCGGTCTGCGAGTCGGCTTCAGTCCCGATCTGGGCGGATTGCTGCCGGTCGAGACCGAGGTGGAGGCGATCGTCGCGTCCGCTGCTCAGGTGTTCGGCAGCCTCGGTGCTCATGTCGACGATGAGATCCCGAACTTCGCCGACGCCGATGAGGTGTTCAACGTCCGCCGTGCCCTCGACTTCGTCGGCTCCTGGGGCGAGCTGTATGAAGCGCACCCGGACCAGATCAAGGAATCGGTGAGATGGAACATCCGCATGGGCCTTGACCTCACCGGAGCTGAGGTGGCGTCGGCAGAGACCGCACGCGCTCGCCTGCACGGTGAGATCGACCGCTACTTCGCCGACCACGATGTCCTCGTGCTCACCACCTGCCAGGTTCTGCCGTTCGATGCGGACATGGAGTATCCGACGCAGATCAACGGGGTGCAGCTGGACAACTATCTCGATTGGATGCGGGCACTGTGCCTGATCTCGGCAACCGGATGCCCCGCGATCTCGGTGCCGGCCGGGTTCTCTGATTCGGGCCTGCCCGTGGGGGTGCAGATAGTCGCGAAACCAGGTGCCGATGTCGAGCTGCTCCGAGTCGCTCATGCCTTCGAAGCTGCAACCGGTCACCACGTTCGGCATCCTGAGTTCTGAACGGAGATCCGCGCGGAATTCGCCCGCAGGTATGGCCTGAAGGTGAGCAGAAACTAAGGCAGGTATGGCAAACCTGCGCAGAGTTTGCCGAGCCTTTCCACACTGGAACGGTTCTAGAAAAGGTGTCAGGATAGTGACTAAGCAGGCGGAATGGATCCGCCTCGAACTGCAAAGGAGTAAAAGATGCACCTGAGCCCCGCAATGCAGAAGGTTCTCAACGAGCAGGTCACGCTCGAACTCGAAGCCTCGTTGGTCTACCTCCAGCTCTCCATCCAGCTCGATGATCTCGATCTGCCCGGAATGACGCGCTGGATGCGTGCGCAGTCCGAAGAAGAGCAGGTTCACGCCGCAAAGTTCACCCAGCACTGCCTCGACCGTGGATTCGCCCCGCAGATCGGCGATATCGCCGCTCCGAAGGTCTCCGGTTCGCAGCCGATCGACTACTTCAAGGCCGCACTGGCCCACGAGGAGAAGGTCTCCGAGTCGATCCGGAACCTCTACCGCACCGCTCAGTCCGAAGCTGACCTCGACGTCCTGCCGTTGCTCCACTGGTTCATCGACGAGCAGGTCGAGGAAGAGTCGAGCATCTCCGAGATCATCGGTCGCCTCGAGCGCGTCGGCAGCGACGGCGCCGGTGTGCTGCGCATCGACTCCGAACTCGGCTCACGCCACCCCGACATCACCGCCGACGGCGAGTGACAATCGCAGACTGACTCTCGGTCTCAGCGCTCACAGCGAGCGTCCTGAGTCAAGCGGGTATGTGATGCGAGAGATCAGCGGCCGATCCCATTCTGGGGTCGGCCGCTTTGCTGTCTGGAATCGAGCGAGGGCCAAAAAGTTCCACGCTCAGCCGAGCATGAACTGTCCGACGAGGAGGACGACCGGCATAGTCAGAAGCATGACGACGGTCTGTCCGGCGATGAGGGCGGCGATGAGCTTCGCATCTCCCCCGAGCTGTCGGGCCATGACATAGCCGGAGCTGGCCGTGGCGATCGACTGGAATATCAGCCCGACCAGCGCGGGCACCGTCGGTACGTCGAGCACGAACAGAGCCGTCAGCGACAGCCCCGGCAGCACGAGCAGTTTGATGAACGTCGAGATGACGATGGCCCGGGCATGAGCACGCATGGAGAATGTCTGCAGGCCGGCGCCGACGCACAGCAGGCCGATTGGCAGCGAGGCGGCCGCCAAGGGATCGAGAACAGTCGCCGCCACGTCAGGCAGGCCCAGACCGGTGATGTTCGCCACGGCTCCGGCGATGCAGCCGAGCACCAGAGGATTCGTTGCGATCGCCCTCAGCAGTGCGAGCAGCGAACTCGGTCCCGTGCGCAGGAACTCGAAGCCCAGGCTCGAGATGACATTGACCGTGGGGACGAGGATCGCGGCGGCGATCGCGGCCACGGCACTGCCCTCGGGTCCGAACAGACTGCCCGCCAGGGACAGGCCGATGTAGGTGTTGAAGCGGATTCCGCCCTGCAGCACGGATGTGAAGGCGGGAAGATCGCGGGCGATGACCCGGCGCGTCAGAACGATGCCCAGGGACACGATCACGGTGGGAATGACGAGTGCGGCGGCCAGGCGTGCGAGCGGGACATGGGCCACGTCCACCTCAGCGACGGAGGTGAAGAGAAGTGCCGGAAGCAGGTAGTAGTACGCGAGCTTCTCCGCGCCCGACCAGAACTCCGGACTCCGAAATCCCGGCAGCCTCTTCAACACGAGGCCGAAGGCGATGAGCACCGTGACGGGAAGGAGGGCGAGGAGTATGGGAACCAAGCTCACAGACTGAGAATTTCATGAGTTCGGAATCATTTCAAAGTTGAGTGTGTTTGACTCAATGTAGGACCCGAACGAAAGGAAGCACATGGCTACACGTTTCGACCCCATCCGTGATCTCGACCGATTCTTCTCCGAGGTGACCCGCACACCCAACGGAACCACCCTGCCGATGGACCTCTACCGTGACGGTGAAGTTTTCATCGCTCGCATCGACATGCCCGGAGTCGATCCGAGCAGCATCGATGTCGATGTCGAAGACCGCACGCTCACGGTTCGCGCTCGCCGCGAGTCCGAGGTCGCCGACAAGGACGTGAAGTGGCTGACCAGGGAACGTACCAACGGCACATACGCCCGCCAACTCACGCTCGGCAACCGCGTGGCCCTGGACCGCATCCGCGCCGACTACAGCGATGGCGTCCTCACACTGACGATCCCCGTCGCCGAGGAGGCCCGCCCACGGAAGATCTCCGTGTCGCACTCCTCGGGACAGACCGCCCCCGAGGTCGTCGAATCGTCCTCGTCGGACGCACCCCGCTCCCCCGGCGTCGAGAGCTGAAACCGGCGCTGACAGCGGGCCGCACCTGATACGGGTGCGGCCCGCTTCGTTCGTTCAGCGCCGTTCGAGAAGGTAGGCCAAGCACATATACGGCAGATGGACCGTGTCGGGAATCGGATGTTCGTCTCGCAGATATTCGCGCAGATTCGATTCGACTCGAGCCCGCGTCTTCTCGTTCGAGCGCAGCCAATAGGATCGTGTCCGAGCTAGGTCGACGATGCCGTCGACGGACAGCTCAGTGGTGAATTCGACGAGCGTGTGGTCGATGAGAGTCAGTCCGGCTCCCGGCTGAGGCCGGTACTGCGGACGGTACACATCTCCGGCATGCATGATCCGGCTCAGACGCAGCACCCAGTCGATGCGGACATCGAGTTGGTTGATGAGGATGAGGAGCCGGCCGCCCGACTTGAGGATGCGGGCCACCTCGGCGGCGGCTTTCGCTTCGTCGAACCAATGCCAGGCCTGTGCGACGGTGACGAGGTCGAAGCTCTCCGCCTCGAGGCCGGTGTCCTCAGCAGTGCCGACCACGGTGGGAGCCGGATTGCGTTCGAGCGCAACGGTGTCGGGATCGACGGCGATGAGATCGGTGCCGAGCGCGCGCAGCCGACGACTGAGGATCCCGGTGCCCGCGCCGAGATCGCACACTCGCAGATCGGACCATTGTCGGTCCCAGCCGGTCTGTGCCAGATCGAGCGCCGCTTCGGGATAACCGGGACGCACCTCGTCGTAGACGCCAGCCTGGGTGCCGAAACCGCGGCCGTGAGCGGCCTGCGCACGTGGTCGCACCATCTGGAGCCTGCCTTTCACCGAGTCTGCACCGGTCGTCGCCGCGACCGCTGCAGACCACTCTAGCGTCGTCGGCATTCGACGAGTCGATAGGATGGAGTCAACGGCCAGTTCCCAGCCCCGAGGAGTCAGCATGTCCGCACCGTCCGATCTCCAGTCCAAACTGGATGAGGCCTCCGCCGCCTACGAGGAATTCGCCTCGCGCGGCCTCGCCCTCGACATCACAAGAGGCAAGCCCGCCCCGAGCAGCTCGACCTTGCTGCCGATCTGCTCACCGCGGTCAGCAGCGACGATTACCTCAGCCCCGGCGGTGTCGACACCCGCAACTACGGCGGTCTCGACGGACTCATCGAACTGCGGGAGATCTTCGCCCCGCTGCTCAAGGTGCCGGCCGAACAGCTGCTGGCCGGAGGCAACGCCTCACTGACATTCATGACCCAGGCGCTGACCTTCGCGCTCATGCACGGAACAGCCGTCGATGACCGTCCGTGGGGCAGGGCCCGCACAAGCTGCTGTGTCCTGTGCCCGGCTATGATCGCCACTTCACCCTGGCCGAATCCCTCGGCTTCGAGCTGCTGACCATCCCGATGGACGAAGACGGTCCGATCGTCTCCGAGGCGCAGCGCCTGGCCGAAGATCCGGCAGTCAAGGGAATGTGGCTGGTCCCGATGTATTCCAATCCGACCGGGATCACTATCACCGAGGAGCGGGCGCGGGAACTCGCGGCCATGCCGACGGCTGCGCCGGATTTCGCTCTGCTGTGGGACAACGCCTACGGGGTCCACCACCTGCGAGAGAACCATCCCGACAATCTCGACATCCTCAGCCTGTGCGCCGAGGCGGGTGATCCCGAACGAGCATGGATCTTCGCCTCGACATCGAAGATCACTCATGCCGGAGCCGGAGTCTCGTTCTTCGCCGGCGGCCCAGCCACGGTCGACTGGATGCGCGCGAACCTCGGGAAAGTCTCGATCGGTCCCGATAAGATCAACCAGCTGCGCCATGTCCGGTTCTTCTCCGACACAGCCGGGGTCGAAGCTCATATGCGCAAGCACGCCGAGATCATCGCCCCGAAATTCGATGCCGTGCTCAAAGCGCTGGAGGACGGACTCGGAGCGGACGAACTCGCGCAGTGGACCTCACCGGACGGCGGCTACTTCATCACTCTGACGACGATGGAGGGCATCGCCGATCGGGTCGTCAAGCTCGCCGGCGAGGCCGGTGTGAAACTCACACCTGCGGGAGCAACCCACCCGTACGGCCTCGACCCGCACAACAACATCATCCGCATCGCCCCGACGATGCCGACCCTCGACGAGGTCGAACTCGCAGCGCAGGGGCTAGTCGCATGTGTGCGACTGGCCAGTTATGAGAAGCTGCTGGCAGGCTGACCTCCAACAGATCCTGCAGGCTGAGACAGGTCCGCCCCGAACATTTCGGTTCGGGGCGGACCTGTCTTATTCGGAGGCTTCGGGACTGATCCCGGCTAGGCCGGTTTCAGTGCCGATGCGGTTCTCAGTATTCGTAGAACCCGCGCCCGGACTTCACGCCGAGCAGCCCGGCATCTACCATGCGGGAGAGAAGGACCGGAGGCTTCGCGGCCGGGTCACCGGTCTCCTCATACATGCTCTCCGCAGCATAGAGGCAGGTATCGAGACCAACTAGATCGGCGAGTTTGATCGGACCCATGGGGTGGGCGCAGCCGCCGACCATTCCCGCGTCGATGTCCTCCTTCGTCGCGAACCCGGATTCGAGCATCCTGACCGCGCTGAGCAGGTACGGGATGAGCAGTGCGTTGACGATGAATCCGGGCCGGTCATCGGCCTGGATGGGGTTCTTGCCGAGCACATCGGCGACGAACGTGGTCACGGTGTCGCGGACATCCTCTGCGGTGAGAACCGAGGAGACGATCTCCACCAGCGGCTGTACGGGTGCCGGGTTGAAGAAATGGACGCCGAGCACGCGTTCGGGACGTGAGGTCGACTGGGCGAAGCGGATGATCGGCATCGACGAAGTGTTCGACGCGAGGATCGCCTCCGGGGCGGTGACGACCTTGTCGAGTTCGGCGAAGATCGACTTCTTGATGTCTTCGTTCTCGCTCGCAGCTTCGATGACGAGCTGACGGTCGGCGAGATCGTTGATATCGGTGGTGAACCGCAGCCGGCCCAACGCCTCGTCGCGGGCAGCGGCATCGAGCTTGCCCTTGTCCACAGCGCGAGCCAGGGACTTCTCGATCCGGGCGCGACCGGCAGCCGATGCCTCGTCGTTGATCTCACGGACGATGACGTCGAGACCGGACTTCGCCAGCACCTCGGCGATTCCGGCTCCCATGAGTCCGCTGCCGATGACGGCTGTGCGCTGAATGCTCATAAACTTCTCTTTCTTGCTCGATCTGGTCGACGGTGTGCGAGTTGATGGTAGGCGAATCGATCCGCTCAGGTCATCCGTGCGAGGAACCAGTCAGCCGAGCGGATCGCCTTCATGGCTTCTCTCCGGCGCTCGGAGGGCAGGGCCTGGATGTAGACCTGCCCGTCGAGGTGGCCCACTTCGTGCTGGAGCATCTGGGCGAAGACTTCCGAACCTTCGATTTCGATGGGCTGATTCTTCGCATCCACCCCGCGCACCCGAGCGAACTCGAAGCGCGGGGTGGGGAAGAACAGTCCGGGGACGGAGAGGCAGCCTTCTTCGATATCTCGCTGCTGTCCTCCGAGTTCGACGATCTCCGGGTTGATGACATAGCCGGTGCGGCCGTCGAGGTCGTATCCGAAAGCCCGCAGACCGACGCCGATCTGCGGGGCGGCGACGGCCGCGCGGCCCTCGGGCCGTGCGGTGTCGACGAGGTCGGCGGCCAGTGCTTCGACGTGTTCGTCGAAGACCGTCACCGGCTCACACTTGCTGCGCAGCACGGGGTCGCCCCACAGCCGGATCTCGCGTTCAGGCATCGATCACCACGACGAGGTCTCCGCCTTCGAGCTGCTGGACGTCGGCGATGGCCACACGGGAGACGGTTCCCGCCGTCTGCGTGGTGATCGTCGCTTCCATCTTCATGGCTTCGATCGTGGCAACGGTGTCGCCGACGGCGACCTTGTCGCCCTCATGGACCTGCATGGTCACGACACCGGCGAACGGGCTGCCGACATGGCCGCTGTTGTTCGGATCGGCCTTCTCCGCGGTCTTGACTTCGCTTTCGACAGACCGGTCGCGGACCTGCAGAGGACGCAGCTGTCCGTTGAGGGTGAACATGACCGACCGCATTCCGCGCTCGTCTGTTCCGCCGATGGCCTGGACGCCGATGAGCAGGTTCTTGCCCTTCGCCAGCTCCACGGCGTGCTCTTCGCCGCCGGCGAGTCCGTAAAGGTACTCGGAGGTCTCGACGACGGAGAGGTCGCCGTAGTTCGAGCGCATCGTCTGGAACTCCTTCGTGGGCCCGGGGAACAGCAGCTCGTTGAGCTTGTCCTTCCGGTCCCGGCCCGGGGTCTCCAGCGCTTGTGCATCCGCGGGTTCGAGGTGCTCGACGAGCGGCTTGGCGGAGCGACCGGCCAGGGCCTTCGTGCGGAACGGCTCCGGCCATCCGCCCGGAGGGTCTCCGAGGTCGCCGTTGAGGAATCCGATGACCGAGTCCGGGATGTCGAACTTGTCCGGGTTCTCCGCGAACTCCTCCGGTGCGACTCCGGCGCCGACGAGGTGGAGAGCCAGGTCGCCGACGACCTTCGAGGACGGGGTGACCTTGACGAGGTGGCCGAGGATCGAATCGGCGGCCGCGTACATGTGCTCGATGTCTTCGAACCGCTCCCCCAGTCCCAGTGCCACGGCCTGCTGACGCAGGTTCGACAGCTGGCCACCAGGGATCTCATGCCGGTAGACGCGACCGGTCGGTCCGGCCAGTCCGGACTCGAAGGGCGCGTAGAGTTTGCGCACCGATTCCCAGTAGGGCTCGAGGTCGCTGACGGCGTCGAGGCTGATGCCCGTGTCGCGGTCGGTGTTCTCGAAGGCGGCGACGAGGGCGGAGAGGCTCGGCTGGCTCGTTGTTCCGGCCATGGCCGCCGAGGCGGCATCGACGGCATCGGCACCGGCAGAAGCCGCAGCATAGAGGGTGGCCAGCTGTCCGCCCGCGGTGTCATGCGTGTGGACGTGGACGGGCAGGTCGAAGTTCGCCCGCAGAGCCGTCACGAGCTTGGCCGTGGCGGCGGGACGCAGCAGTCCGGCCATGTCCTTGATGGCGAGCACATGAGCCCCTGCGTCGACGATCTGCTCGGCCAGGCGCAGGTAGTAGTCGAGGGTGTAGAGCTCTTCCCTCGGGTCGAGGATGTCGGAGGTGTAGCACAGGGCCACCTCGGCCAGCGACGTGTTCGTTCCGCGCACGGCCTCGATCGCCGGGCGCATCTGCTCGACGTCGTTGAGGGCATCGAAGATGCGGAAGATGTCGATGCCTGTGCGAGCAGCCTCATCGACGAAGGCGTCGGTGACCTCTGTCGGGTACGGGGTGTAGCCGACGGTGTTGCGTCCGCGCAGGAGCATCTGCAGGTTGATGTTGGGCACGGCTTCGCGCAGTGCCTCGAGACGCTCCCAGGGATCCTCCCCGAGGAAACGCAGCGCCACATCATAGGTGGCACCGCCCCAGGCCTCGATGCTCAGCAGCTCCGGCGTCATCCGGGACACATGACCGGCCACTGCCAGCAGGTCACGGGTGCGCACGCGGGTGGCGAGAAGAGATTGGTGGGCGTCGCGGAACGTCGTATCGGTGACGGCCAGAGCGGTCTGTTCGCGCAGTGCGCGGGCGAAGCCCTCGGGCCCGAGCTCGGCGAGGCGGTCGCGGCTGCCCGCAGCGGGGGCCGCGGAGAGGTCGATGCTCGGCAGCTTGTCGCCGGGGCGGATGCGCAGACCCGGTTCGCCGTGGGGCCGGTTGACCGTGACATCGGCGAGGTAGTCGAGCAGCTTCGAGCCGCGGTCGGCGCTCACTCGGGCGTCGAAGAGCTGCGGGCGCTCTTCGATGAAGGAGGTGGACAGGTCGCCGGCGACGAATGCGGGATCGTCGAGGACGGCCTGCAGGAATCCGATGTTCGAGGACACGCCGCGGATGCGGAACTCGGCCAGGGCGCGCTTGGCACGGCCGACGGCCTGAGCGAAGTCGCGGCCGCGGCACGACAGCTTCACGAGCATCGAGTCGAAGTGGGGGCTGACGGCGGCGCCGGCGTGCACGGTTCCACCGTCGAGGCGCACGCCGGCACCTCCGGCAGAGCGGTAGGCGGTGATGGTTCCCGTGTCGGGACGGAACGAGTTCGCGGGATCCTCGGTGGTGATGCGGCACTGCAGGGCGGCACCCTTGATGCGCATCTCGTCTTGGCGCAGGCCGATCTCCTCGAGGCTGGCACCGGCGGCGATGCGCATCTGCGATGCCACGATGTCGACATCGGTGATCTCCTCGGTCACAGTGTGCTCTACCTGGACGCGCGGGTTCATCTCGATGAACACGTGCTTTCCGGCGCGCGGGCCGTCCGTTTCGAGGAGGAACTCCACGGTGCCGGCGTTCTGATAGCCCAGAGCCTTCGCGAATTTCAGGGCGTCTGCGTGCAGTGCGGCAGAGATCTCGGGATCAAGGTTCGGAGCCGGAGCGATCTCGACGACCTTCTGGTGACGGCGCTGAACCGAGCAGTCGCGTTCGAACAGGTGGATGGCGTTCGAGTCGTTGTCGGCCAGAACCTGGACCTCGATGTGACGGGGGCGCTGTACGGCCTGTTCGATGAAGACCGTGGGATCGCCGAAAGCACCTTCGGCTTCACGCATAGCGGCCTTGAGAGCGTCCTCGAGATCCGAGGCCTGTGCCACGCGGCGCATTCCGCGTCCGCCGCCGCCGGCGACGGCCTTGACGAAGAGGGGGTATTCCATCGACTCGGCATCGGCGAGCAGCTGCGCGATATCGGCCGAGGGGCGGGTGGAGTCGAGCACCGGGATGCCGGCGCTGCGTGCGGCTGCCAGCGCCTGGACTTTGTTTCCGGCGAGTTCGAGCACATCGGCCTTGGGCCCGATGAAGGTGATGCCCGCGTCGGCACAGGCGCGTGCCAGATCGGGGTTCTCGGAGAGGAAACCGTAGCCGGGGTAGATGGCATCGGCGCCGGCTTCCTTCGCCACCCGCAGCATCTCTTCGACGCTGAGGTATGCGCGGACAGGGTGACCCTCCTCGCCGATCATGTAGGCTTCGTCGGCCTTCATGCGGTGTTCGGAATTGCGGTCCTCGTAGGGGAAGACTGCGACTGTGGAGGCTCCGAGCTCATAGGCGGCACGGAACGCGCGGACGGCGATCTCTCCGCGGTTGGCCACAAGAACTTTAGAGAACATAGGTGTCTCTCACTTCTGTATCGGCCGCACTGGGCGACTGTTCGACAAGCTGTCGGGAACATACTCTACTAAGTGACCTGGAACACCTCTGCGACCGGGGGGTGCACTTTGGACTGAGACGTGAGTCTCGGCGTGGTCGGCACGGCTCGGCAGCCGCCGATACGTTAACGTAGGAGGGTGCTTGTCCTAAGTATCAGCAGCCTCAAAGGCGGAGTCGGTAAGACATCCGTGACGCTCGGTCTGGCATCGGCGGCCTACAACAGGGGAATTCCCACCCTGGTCGTCGACATGGACCCGCAGGCGGACTCGTCGACCGGCCTCGATGTGCCGACCTCGACGCGTGTCGACATCGCCGATGTGCTCGCTGCTCCGAAGTCCCAGAAGATCCTGTCCGAGGCGATCATCCCCTCCGGGTGGGTCGGCGACAGGCTCGGCCACCTCGATGTGATCTCCGGTTCTCCGCGAGCCGCAGAATTCGATCGGCCTTCGCTGTCCGAGCGCTATCTGCGTCGGCTCCAAGATGCCCTGACTCGGATCGCCAAAGGCTACCGACTCGTCCTCATCGACTGTCCGCCCAGCCTCAACGGTCTCACCCGTACTGCGTGGTCGGCGAGCAATCGGGTCGCGGTCGTGACCGAGCCCAGCCTGTTCTCCGTCGCCGCTGCCGACCGTGCCCTGCGTGCGACGGATGAGCTGAGGCAGCGTGGCGCCTCCGACCTGCAGCCTCTCGGCCTGGTCGTCAACCGAGTGCGTGCCGGTTCGACGGAGCATGACTATCGCATCCAGGAGATGCGTGAGATGTTCGGTCCGCTCGTGCTCAATCCGCCTCTGGCCGAACGCGCTGTCCTGCAGCAGGCTCAGGGGTCGGCGCGTCCGATCCACTCCTGGCCCGGCAAGCCCGCCGAGGAAGTCTCCGGGTCCTTCGACGCTCTGCTCGAACGTGCGCTGCGGTCGGAGAACATCCGCGGTCGGCGTGGTGTCGCCCCGGCGAAGAACGGTGCTCAGCAGTCCGAGAAGAAATGACTCTCTAGCCGCCGCCTCCCCAGCATCGATTCGACTGCCGTCGCGAACTCAGGTTCGCGACGGCAGATCTGTTTTCGCAGCCATCCGAGAACGTCACGTCCTCGCGATCAGCACAGCGGGGACGAAAACCGAGGCGGTCCGCTCGAACTGAGCGGACCGCCTCGGTGGTGGTGTGAGTTCTCTGCCGGGTATCAGCCGGACTTACGTGCGCGACGGGCGGCGAGTTCGTCCATGGCCTCGAGCGCCGCGTCGTCTTCGGGGATGCGTTCGCTCGGGAACTCGGAGAGCGTGCCTTCGACTTCGTTCCAGACTCGACCGACGGCGATGCCGAATACGCCCTGCCCGCCCTGGAGGAGGTCGACGACCTCATCGGGTGACGTGCACTCGAAGACGCTGGCGCCATCGGACATGAGCGTGATCTGAGAGAGATCCTCGACGCCGCGGGAACGCAGGTGTTCGACCGCTGTACGGATCGACTGCAGTCCGACGCCGGTGTCGAGGAGCCGCTTGACGATCTTGAGGACGAGGATGTCACGGAAGCTGTAGAGACGCTGGCTGCCGGATCCGGTCGCATTGCGGATCGACGGGGTCACCAGATCGGTGCGCGCCCAGTAGTCGAGGCGACGGTAGCTGATGCCGACGACCTTGCAGACGGTGGGACCGCGGTAGCCGGCCTCTTCATCGAGTACGGGCAGATCATCATCGAACAGCAGCCCTTGGGCCGCTGACGGCATCGGCGTCATGTCGACGCTTTCATGACTTGAGCGGTTCACACCGACTCCTCCTTAAAGTCCCTGGGGGAAGCGAAGGTCGCTTGGAAGGACCGAGAACATAGCCATTCTAGCCCTCTTCCCAGCGAACCTACAGTGGGATTCAACAACTCCAAGTTATTCTGCCGCCCCGGCCAGGACAAACACCTCGATGTAACAATTTCCGCGTGTCGCCGTTACCGCAGTATTCGAACATGTCACATGGATGTCATTCAGGCGGCCGGCCGCAGAATGTGGCGGGCCGATCAGGCCGAAGTCGACTGGCTCTCGCTGCCCGATTCCGGTTCGTTCCCGTCTGCGCAATTCTGCGACCTCGCGGCATCCTTGCCCTTGTCCTTCGCGGCATCGCGACCCTTCGCCGCGTCCTTCTCGGGGTCCGCTTTCTTCGGCTTCGCGCTCGTCAGCAGCTTCGTCTTGACCGTCGACGCATAGGTGTCTACGTATTCCTGACCGGACAGGCGCATGATCTCGTACATGATCTCGTCGGTGACCGACCGCAGCATGAAACGGTCGACCGGAAGACCTGAGTACTTCGAGAAGTCCATGGGCGTTCCGAAGACGACCCCGACACGCCGGAGTTTGGGGACGAGGCGGCCGGCAGGCTGCAGCTTGTCCGTGCCGATGATCGCCACGGGAACCACCGGGGCACCGGACTCGAGGACGAGACGAGCGATGCCGGTGCGTCCCCGATAGAGCTTCCCGTCGGGCGACCGCGTGCCTTCGGGATAGATGCCCAGCGAATTACCCTCCCGGAGGACCTTCAGGCCCGATTCGAGCGAAGCCTGAGATCCCGAACCGCCGCCGCGGTCCATGGGCAGCTGATTGTTGAGCTTGAAGAACCAGCGGGTCACCGCGCCTTTGATTCCGCGACCCGTGAAGTAGTCCTTCTTCGCCAGGTACACGACTGGGCGCGGCGCGAGCAGCGGGACGAAGATCGAGTCCATGAAGTGGTTGTGGTTTCCCGCGATGATCGCTGGACCCTCGGCCGGCAGATTGTCCACGCCGCGCACCCACGGACGGAAGAGGATGCGCAGGATGGGTCCGGCAAGGACTCGCTTGAGAAACCAGTAGAACACGCGCACCCTTCCGACTACGACTCTTTGTCGTCCTCGGCAATCATATATCGAGAAGAACCGTGAACAGCGAAGTCCACCGACGTCACAATCGTGCCATGCTGGAACCATGGAGATCGATTTCACACTCAGGCAGGATCCGACGGCCGCCTACCGCAGCCTCGGTGGCGGCTCATCTGCCGCGGTCCTGTTCCTGCACGGGATCACCGGTTCTCCCGTCTCCTGGGTGCCGATCGCACGAGCGATCGCGGATGAGGGCATCGACGTCAGCGTTCCGCTGCTGCCCGGTCACGGGACCACGTGGCAGGACATGATCGCCACGGGCTGGGCCGATTGGCTCGGCGAGGCGCGCACGGAGTTGGGCCGACTGCAGGCCGACCATGACCGGGTCGTCGTCGCCGGTCTGTCGATGGGCGGGGCCCTGGCTCTGGCTCTGGCCTCGGCCGAGGGCGCGCCCGACGAGGTCATCGTCGTCAACCCCGCTCTTTACGTCGACTCCCCCTTCGCTCCCCTGCTGCCGGTGCTCAAGCATTTCGTCCGCACGATTCCGTCCATCGGCGGAGACATCGCCCACCCGGACCGCGACGAGTACGCCTACGACCGGACACCGTTGGCTCCCATGGCCACGTTCCATCGCGCGCTGAGCATCGTGCGCGAAGATCTGTGGAAGATCGACTGCCCCGTCACCGCCATGATCTCCGGAGAGGACAATGTTGTGGGCCCGCGAACGCTGCGTGCGCTGCGCTCGGACCTTCAGCACCCGCCGCGCACCGTCGCTCTGCGCCGATCCCGACATGTGGCGACGCTTGATTTCGATGCGAACACCATCGCCGAGGCGGTCCTCCAGGCAGTCCGCACCGAGGCGACTGTCCCTTTCCCGTCGGAGACCGGGGAATAGCTCGGTCGGAGGAATTGCTGGAACAGATATGAACGACGACGGCAGCGCTTCGACTCCCGACGACGAGGGCCGGGAGGATTGGCGACGAGACGTTCCCGATCCCGAGAGGATCGGACACGACCGATCACGCATCAGCGACGAGGAGTGGGACGACCTCGTCCGGCAGATCGCCGAGCCCTCGGCGACGATGGGTGACATCCCCGCCGAGGATGTTCGCGACGCCCTCGAGGACGCCGAGCATTGGGAGCCCGGACCGGCCGAACCGATCGGATGGCGCACCGCTTCGCCCACCCTGGTGCTGTCCTGGGCGGCAGCTCTCGGCGCCGTCGTGCTCCTGCTCATCGGCGTCATCTTCTTCCGCCCCTTGCCGGGCTGGTACCTGCTCATCGGCCTGGCCGTCGGCATCGGCGGCGCGATCGGCTTGTTCTTCCACCTGCCGAACCATCGTTCACCCGACGACGGCGACGGATCCTCGGTGTGAACGACCGGACCTTCGGTGCGAACGACGCTGTCTGCTCGTGTCAGCGTCACCTGAGAGACTGAACATCATGACCGTCCCGTTCGACCGCGCTCCCAGCGCACTGCACAACACTCAGCTGTCATTCGACAGTCTCGGCACTCCCCTGTCAGACGTCACCTTCGTCATCGTCGACCTCGAGACTACGGGCACCCGAGCCGGGCAGTCGGAGATCACCGAGATCGGTGCGGTCAAGACACGCGGCGGCGCAGTCATCGGCGAATTCCAGACCCTGGTCAAACCCGAACACTCGGTGATCAGCCCATTCGTCGCCCGACTCACCGGCATCACTCATGCGATGGTCGATGACGCGCCGTCGATCAGCTCGGTTCTGCCAAGCTTCCTCGAATTCTCCATCGGCGCGGTGCTGGTGGCCCACAACGCGCCCTTCGACATCGGATTCCTCCGCTCGGCCTGCGAACGCCTCGACTACCACTGGCCGGCACCCACAGTCCTCGACACCGTAACACTGGCCCGCCGCGTCATCGGCCGCGATGAGGTGCGCAACCACAAGCTCTCGACCCTCGCCGCTCATTTCGGCACCCAGGTCGAACCCGATCACCGTGCGCTCTCCGACGCTCGTGCGACGGGAGAGCTCCTCCACCACCTCTTCGAACGCTTCGGCGGCTACGGTGTGACGACTCTGGAGGAGCTGTCCACCGTCCGGCAGTCCGGATGGGCGAAGCGACAGGCGAAATCCCATCTGGCCAAGGGCGTTCCCTCCGAACCCGGCGTGTACATGTTCCTCGACGGCACGCGCCGTGTCCTCTACATCGGCAAGTCCGGAGATATGGCCAGGCGAGTGCGCGGGTACTTCAACGCTTCGGAGAACCGAGGCCGCATGGCCGAGATGATCACCGCGGCACAAGAGATCAGCTGCCTCCCCTGCGCCCACGCGCTCGAAGCCGAAGTCCGTGAGATCCGCCTCATAGGCGAACTGGCGCCGCCATACAACAGGCGGTCGAAGAACCCGGAGCGCAATTCGTGGATCGTGCTCAGCGATGAGCTCTTTCCGCGACTGTCGGTGGTCCGAGCGAACTCGGCTCTCGAACGCTCCCCTGCTCCGCCGTTGGGACCGTTCCGATCGCGGAAGTCCGCACAGGCGGTCAAAGAGCTCCTCGACACCCTCTACCCAGTCAAGAGGTGCACGGCGACGATCACGAAGCGCAGCCTCGGCGACCACCGTCCCTGTGTGAGTGCCCAGGTCGGTCAATGCGGCGGTCCGTGCACAGGGATCACGGATCCAGAAGACTACCGGAGTTCCATCGGTGAGGTCTTCGATCTGCTCGCCGGTGATCTGTCGTCGCTGCAGCGATCGGCCGCAGAGCGGATGCAGCGGCTGTCCGGTGAGGCCAGATTCGAAACCGCCGCCGAGGTCAGAGACTCGATGCGGTCGGCGGTATCGACCGCGGCCCGGGCCGAACAGGTGACTGCGCTGCGGAGGGTTCCCGAAATAACTGCGGCGGCACCCGGTTTCGACTCCGGCTGGGACCTGGCGATCATCCGCTACGGGAAGCTCGCCGGTGCCGCCCATGTGTCGGCCCGGTCCGCCCTGGACGACTCCCTGACGGCGCTGAGGTCGACGGCCGAATGGGTCCCTGCCCCCGGGGCGCTGCCGCAGGAGACGGATTCACTTCCGGAGGAGACGCGGCTGCTGGCCGGCTGGTTGGAGACCGCCGAACTCATCTCCGTGCTCCCCGCAGACGATCGTGGCTGGTCGCTGCCACGAAAGGGAGCGACCAGCCACGCCCACAGCTCAGGAGCGGTTCGTCTCAGCAACCCGGTGTGAGACGTCGATGAGCTGCTGGAGCTTGTTCGCTCCGCCGCCGTTGTCGATCGTCTCCACCGCGGTCTCAAGTTTGAGAGCCAAGCGTTCGGTGAAGGTGCCCACAGCCGATTCGTCGGCGGCCACGAGAGCCGCTGCGGCGTTGACCGCCACGATGTCGCGCACGGCGGATCTCTCACCGCCCAGCACCGCTCGGGTGATGGCGGCGTTCTCATCCGGACCGCCGCCGCGCAGATCGTCCTTCGTCGCGCGTTCGATCCCGAGGTCGAGTGCGTCGAAGGTCGTGTGTTCGATCTCGCCGTGACGGACTTCCCACACATCGTTGACTGCGGTGTTGCTCAGCTCGTCGAGGCCATCACGTGACCGGAACACCACGGCCTGGTGCCCGCGCTTGGCCAGGGTGCCGACGACAAGAGGCGCCATCTGAGCGTCGGCGACGCCGATGGCCGTATGGCGGGCCCGAGCCGGATTAGTCAGGGGGCCGAGGATGTTGAAGGCGGTGGGGACGCTGATCTGGCGCCGCACCGCTGCGACGAACTGCATCGACGGGTGGAAGACGTTGGCGAAGCAGAAGGCCAGTCCGACCTCTTTGGCGATCTGACCGGTCTGTTCGGGGGTGATGTCGAAACGTACGCCGAGTGCTTCGAGCACATCGGCCGAACCCGACGCCGAGGATGTCGCGCGGTTTCCGTGTTTGACGACCCGCTGGCCGGCCGCGGAGATGATCATGGCGGCAGTCGACGAGATGTTCGCCGTTTTTGCGCGGTCACCTCCCGTGCCGACGATGTCGACGGAGTCTTCGAGGCCGGGCAGGGGAACGGCGTGGTCCATCATCGCCGCAACCAGGCCGGCGATCTCCTCGACCGTCTCTCCCTTCGTGTGGTGCGCGGAGAGAAATGCGGCCATTGTCACATCGGCGGTCTTGCCCGACATGATCTGGTCCATCGCCCAAGCCGCCTGAACGCCGTCGAGGTCCTGCTGATGCATGAGAGCCATGAGCAGGTCGGGCCAGTTCACATCGGCAGCCGGAACCGTGGTGCGGGCCTCGGACGCCTGGGCGGCCGAGGTGGTCATGGGCGTGGAATCGGTCATCCGTTTGAACTCTCACTAGGCGCTGCCGCCGCCCCGACACATGGGGCGGACCTTACCTGCGGCATACTATCGCGACTTCGACACGCGGGCGGAAGCCGGTTCCGAAACGAGATTTCGGCACCAGATCGCGGTTTTTGCTACGTCGTGTAGAAATTTCTTTCTCGAAACCTGGGTAAAAGATGAAAACTCACCCCGAGACGAGTAATAATGGGGTTGTGTCAACTGCCACTGCATCTCAAACAGCGCCAGCACATCCGGTTGTCAACCGTCCGAATGTGACCACGGTGGGCTTCATCGTGTTCCTCGCGAGCGACCTGATGTTCTTTGCCGCGCTCTTCGCCATGTACTTCACCGTCCGGTCCGTCGTTCCGGAGCTGTGGGAGGCGAGGACTCAGATCCTCGACATCCCCTATGCTCTCGGCAACACGTTGATCCTGGTGTCGTCTTCGTTCACATGCCAGATCGGTGTGTTCGCAGCCGAGAGGTTCCGCCCCCGGCGGACCGGCTCGCTGTTCAACATCGCCAAATGGGGAATGGTCGAGTGGTTCTACCTCACCTTCGCCCTGGGCGCGATCTTCGTCTCCGGTCAGGTCATGGAGTATGCGACTCTCGTCAGCGAGGGCATCTCCATCAGCACCGACGGCTACGGCTCCGTCTTCTACCTGACCACGGGCTTCCACGGCATCCACGTGACCATCGGACTCATCTGCTTCCTGCTCGTCATCGGACGCGCCTACGGAGCGAAGAAGTTCGGTCATCACGAAGCCACATTCGCAATCTGCGTGTCCTACTACTGGCACTTCGTCGATGTCGTCTGGATCGGTCTGTTCGGCGTCATCTACCTGCTCCAGTAGCCGGCCTGAGATGCTCGGCCCCCAGGACTCACAACACTTCAAGCAAAGGACGATCAAGTGAAGCTTCTAGCAGATCGCCGCAGACATCCCATGGCGCTGGTTGCGCTGCTCCTCGTGGGACTGCTGCTGACCGGCGGAGCCTATGCACTCTTCACGCAGACTTCGAGCGCCAAGGCCGACACAGCCAGCGCCTCTGACATCGAAGAAGGCAAGAAACTCTTCGCCGCCAACTGCGCCACCTGTCACGGCATGAACGCCGAAGGCACGAAGGCCGGACCCGGTCTCATCGGCGTCGGCGCCGCTGCTGTGGACTTCCAGGTCGGCACCGGACGCATGCCGCTGCAGGCCAACGGTCCGCAGGCACGCGTCAAGGAACCGCAGTTCGATGAAGAGCAGACTGCTCAACTCGCTGCCTACGTTGCTTCGCTCGGCCCCGGACCGGCAGTTCCCGAAGACGAGTACCTTGATGCATCGAAGGGCGACCCGGCTGTCGGCGGCGGTCTGTTCCGCACCAACTGCGCCATGTGCCACAACGTGGTCGGCTCCGGCGGTGCGCTGACCCGCGGTAAGTACGCACCGAACCTCTCCGAGGTCTCCGAGAAGCACCTCTACGAAGCGATGCAGACCGGCCCGCAGAACATGCCGATCTTCAACGACGCGAACCTGACTCCCGACGACAAGCGCGATGTCATTGCCTACGTCAAGGAAGTCTCGGACAACCCCTCCCCCGGCGGCTTCAAGCTCGGATCGCTGGGACCAGTGGCAGAGGGCCTGTTCATCTGGTTCTTCGGACTTGCTGCAGTCATCGGTCTGACAGTGTGGCTGTCATCCAGGGCCAAGTGAGTCCGACCGTGTCGTTCACCATCAATTACGAGAATAGACGGGGAATTCAATGACCTCGAAAGAGCACTCCGGGGGCGCCAGCCAGCTCGAGGAGTTGAACGGGTTCACGAACCCAGGTCTGCCCGAGCACAAACCGCGCCTGTCCGACTCGGACCCACGCGCCGAGAAGGTTGCCGAACGACAGGTAGCCGCTTGGTTCATCCTCTCGATGATCGGAACCATCTGGTTCATCGTGGCCTACTTCCTGTTCACTCCGGGCGAATCGATGCAGAGCATCCGCGTTCACAACATGTTCGTCGGCCTCGGTGCCGCTGTCGCGATGTTCTCCATCGGCTTCGGCGCTGTGCTCTGGGCCAAAAACCTCATGAGCGATCACGAGGGCATCGACGAACGTCATGACATCGGAGGCAGCGAAGAGGATCAGGCGATTGCGCTCGAGATCCTCCACCAGGCCAAAGAGGAATCGGGCATCGCCCGTCGCCCCCTGCTGCGCAACACGCTCATCGCCGCTCTGGCGATCGCACCGCTTCCTGCGGTTCTCGTCTTCCGCGACCTCGGTCCGCTGCCAGGCGACAAGATGTTCAACACGCTGTGGCAGAAGGGCACCCGCCTCATCCGCGATGTAGGCGGAATCCCGTCGGTGGATTCCGAGCGTCCGATCAAGGCCGAAGAGGTCACCATCGGTTCTGCGTACCACGTCCTACCTTCGGGCATCGGCGACGAAGAGGCCAGCGAACATCCGCTCAACGAGAAGGCCAAGGCAGCCGTGCTCCTCATGCGCATCGATCCCAAGGAACTCAAAGAGGATCCGGACCGCAAGGACTGGTCGCACGACGGCATCGTCGCCTACTCGAAGATCTGCACGCACGTCGGCTGCCCCGTAGCGCTGTACGAGCATCAGACGCACCACCTGCTGTGCCCCTGCCACCAGTCGACCTTCGACGTGACGGAACACTGCAAGGTCATCTTCGGCCCGGCCAAACGACCGCTTCCTCAGCTGCCCATCACCGTGGACAGCGAAGGCTACCTGGTTGCCCAGTCGGACTTCCCTGAGCCTGTCGGACCTACGTTCTGGGAGATCAACCACCCATGAGTACTACACAGCCAACCACCACCATCGGGAAGGCGGCGAACTTCGCCGAAACCCGCGTCGGGGCCTCCGTCCTCGTACGCGAGTTCGGTCGCAAGATCTTCCCTTCACATTGGTCGTTCATGCTCGGCGAGGTTGCTCTCTACAGCTTCATCATCGTCGTCCTGTCCGGAACGTTCCTCACGTTCTTCTTCCAGCCCGCCATGGGCGAGCTGCACTACGACGGACCCTGGCTGCCGCTGCGCGGCGTCGAGATCTCCGAAGCCTATGACTCGACACTGGCGATCTCGTTGGAGATCCGCGGCGGTCTGTTCATCCGACAGATGCACCACTGGGGCGCTCTGCTCTTCGTCGCCGCACTGAGCGTGCACATGCTGCGCGTGTTCTTCACCGGCGCATTCCGCCGTCCACGTGAGCTCAACTGGGTCGTCGGCGTTCTGCTCGTCATCATGGGCATGGCCGCCGGCTTCACCGGCTACTCGCTGCCCGATGACCTGCTGTCGGGCAACGGCCTGCGGATCATCGACGGAATCCTGAAGTCGCTGCCACTCGTCGGAACCTACATCTCGTTCTTCCTCTTCGGCGGCGAGTTCCCGGGCATCGACATCGTGGCGCGTCTGTACACTCTGCACATCATGATCGTGCCGGCTCTGCTCATCGCACTCATCGGCATCCACCTGATGTTCGTCGTCGTGCACAAGCACACTCAGTACCCGGGTGCCGGCAACACCGAGAAGAACGTCGTAGGAGAACCCGTCCTGCCGACG
This sequence comes from Brevibacterium siliguriense, assembly GCF_900105315.1. NCBI lineage: Bacteria > Bacillati > Actinomycetota > Actinomycetes > Micrococcales > Brevibacteriaceae > Brevibacterium > Brevibacterium siliguriense. The sequence goes on from NZ_LT629766.1 coordinate 2,598,519, forward strand.
TTCGCGGCCAAGGGCGGAGGATTCTTCTTCCTCATCTTCGGTCTGCTCTCGCTCATCTCCGCTCTGTTCACGATCAATCCGATCTGGAACTACGGTCCTTACGATCCGTCACCGGTTTCGGCCGGTACGCAGCCCGACTGGTACATCGGCTGGGCCGACGGATTCCTCCGCATTGTTCCCGGCTGGTTCGAGTTCTACATCTTCGGATGGCCGATCTCGTTCAACATCAACAGTGCCGTGATCGTCATGGGCGGCGTGTTCGCAGTCATGTTCATCTACCCGTTCTTCGAGGCCTGGCTGCAGAAGGACCATCGGGAGCACCACATCCTCGATCGTCCGCGCAACAACCCGACTCGTACTGCGATCGGCGTTGCTGGGATCATCTTCTACTGCAACATGTGGGCGGCCGCGTCGGGCGATATCATCGCGGTGTTCTTCCAGATGTCGCTCAACGACATGATCTACATCTTCCGGTTCCTGTTCTTCTTCGGACCGATCATCGGCTACGTCATCACCAAGCGCATGTGCCTCGCACTCCAGCGCAAGGACCGGGAGATCGCTCTGCACGGACGGGAGACTGCCCACATCATCCGTCTGCCGCATGGTGAGTTCCTCGAACGCCACGAGGCACTTCCCCCGCACAAGCTGTGGAAGCTCACCTCGTTCGAGTCGCCGGCTTACGTTCCGGCTGAGCCGAATGCCGATGGCAAGATCACGGGCATGGAGAAGCTGCGTGCGCGTCTGTCTCGCTTCTTCTTCGAAGATCGTGTGGCGCCGGTGACGAAGCAGGAGCTCGAAGCTTCACACCACGATCACGATGCGGTCGAGGGTTCGAACAACAACCAGCTCGGACACTGATCCGTCAGCTCAGACAAATTCGAGGGGCTCAGCAGTTCAACTGCTGAGCCCCTCGGTCTATTCACCAGAGGATATGCAGCGCTGGGCGCATGATCACAATGTGTTCACAGCACAGACGTCGGACGGGCACAGCTGCGCTTCGCTCCCCTGCTACGACCACCCGCCTGGCAGGGTTCGACGCTCGTTCCCAGAATCAGGCTGCGGACGCCACATCCCTGTATCGATCCGGGCGGTAGGGCGGATCGGGTGCGCAAAGGCACTATGAGGTGCAGCCAGCGCGACTGGTCTCCCGGACCAGGCAATAAGGTGCGCGACTCACCCGCTCTTCTCGGTCTCTTCTATTCAGGATGGAACAGCACCGATCCCCGCCGCAGCATGAATGCGCAGCGCACAATCCCGCTGGTGTAGTGTTCTGAAAACCGCGCTCTGCGCCTCGAATGCTTCCGGACGACCCCCCAGAGAAGCCTGGAGTATCCCAAGCCGCTGAAGGCCTCTCACGAAGCTTCTGAGCAAGGGTTGACTTCACCCTCCCTCCCACAGCGACCCGAGATCTCACATGACGGCGCGCAATACGGGAGCACGGCCGGACAATGACGAGAGCCGCATTGGACCTGCCCAGAAGCCGTTATGTCTGTGTGCGACCGTGCCCATACACATGATCCCGTATAGCGCGCCCTCCATCGCTGCCCTGAAAGGCAGAAACGTCGATTTCCGAAGCGCCGTCAAGGCCGAGGCGGACCGCTCTTAGGGGACGGATTCAAGGGCCCTCACAACTCTGTGTGGGCATTCGCGGAGCGACGAAAAGACGTATACGTGCTCGAAACGCCGCGGACGGAGAGACTGTCCGTCAGTGTGAACAGCGAAGATTGTGAATAGCACTGTGGCCCGGACTCTTCTTGAGTCCGGGCCACAGTGGCTGGCGATCAGTTCACCGAATCAGTGGGCGAAGTCTCCACGATCGTGTTCATAGGTGAGACCGACGAGCGCGATGATGCCGAGCACGACACCGAACGGGAAGATCCACCAGCCCATCGCAATTCCGTAGAAAGCGACAGCTGCGGCAGCGGCCGACGCGATCGGCCACCAGCTCCACGGACTGAACATTCCGTAATCGGCATCAGCGTCGGAGATCTCAGCATCCTCGTTGTCCTGGGGCTGACGCCCAACGCGGCGGTCGGTGAGCCAGAGGTAGACACCGATCATCATGGCCATCAGACCGACCAGGAGCAGCGCCGGGAATCCGACGAGCTCTGTGAAGTCGGTGTAGAACCCGTAGACGATGGCAACAACGATGAAGAACAGGCCGCAGAGGTTGAAGACGTAGATCGATGACTTCATTTGGCGTTGTCTCCTGTCAGCTGAGGTTCTGCCTGACCGTGTCCGCTGTACTCAAGCAGTTCAGGGTGGTTGAGATCGAACGCAGGACGTTCGGAGCGGATGCGCGGCAGCGAGGTGAAGTTGTGACGAGGGGGCGGGCAGGAGGTTGCCCATTCGAGTGATCCTCCGTAGCCCCACGGGTCGTCGACCGTCACCTTGGGCGCATTGCGGTGGGTGATCCAGACGTTCCAGAAGAACGGAACCATGGACAGCCCCAGCAGCAGCGAACCGACCGTCGACACCTGGTTCATCCAGGTGAAGCCGTCCTGCGGCAGGTAGTCAGCGTAACGACGGGGCATTCCGTCGACACCCAGCCAGTGCTGGACGAGGAAGGTTCCGTGGAAGCCGATGAAGAGCATCCAGAAGTGGATGTGCCCGAGCTTCTCGTTGAGCATCTTGCCCGTCCACTTCGGCCACCAGAAGTAGAATCCGGCGAACATCGCAAAGACGACGGTGCCGAAGACGACATAGTGGAAGTGCGCCACGACGAAGTAGGTGTCGGACACCTGCTGGTCGAGTGCGGGGCTGGCCAAGATGACTCCGGTGAGTCCGCCGAAGAGGAACGTGGCAAGGAAGCCGATCGACCACACGATGGGCGTCTCGAACGTGATCGAGCCCTTCCACATCGTGCCGATCCAGTTGAAGAACTTCACACCCGTCGGAATCGCGATGAGCATCGTCATGAAGGCGAAGAACGGCAGTGCGACCACGCCCGTGACGTACATATGGTGAGCCCACACGGTCACCGAAAGAGCAGCGATGGCGACCGTCGCGAAGACGAGCTCCTTGTAGCCGAAGACCGGCTTGCGGCTGAACACCGGGAAGATCTCCGTGACGATGCCGAAGAACGGCAGCGCGATGACGTAGACCTCCGGGTGGCCGAAGAACCAGAACAGATGTTGCCAGAGAATGGGTCCGCCGTTGCCCGGACTGAACACATGAGAGCCGAGGACTCGGTCGGAACCGAGGACCAGCAGTGCGGCGGCCAGGGGCTGGAAGGCCATGAGGACGAGGATGCCCGTGATGAGCACGTTCCAGGTGAAGATCGGCATCCGGAACATGGTCATGCCCGGTGCACGCATGGTGATGACGGTGGTGATGAAGTTGACGGAGCCGAGGATAGTTCCGAAGCCCTGCAGCGCGAGTCCGAGCACCCACAAATTGCCGCCTGCGCCCGGCGTGAATGTCGTATTGCTCAATGGCGCATAGGCGGTCCAGCCGAACGAAGCCGCACCCTGTGGGGTGAGGAATCCGGAGATGGCCACAAGGCTGCCGAAGAGGTACATCCAGAACGCGAAGGCATTCAGTCGCGGGAAAGCCACATCCGGAGCGCCGATCTGCAACGGCATGATGACGTTGGCGAAGCCGGCGAAGAGCGGGGTGGCGAACATGAGCAGCATCAATGTGCCGTGCATGGTGAACAGCTGGTTGTACTGTTCCTTCGTTTCGACGATCTGCATCCCGGGCTCGAAGAGCTCGAGGCGGATGATGAGCGCCATCACGCCGCCGACGCAGAAGAAGAAGAACGAACCGATGAGGTACATGTACCCGATCGTCTTATGATCCGTCGACGTGATCCAGTCGACGATGATCTTGCCCTTGCTCCGTGGAACTACCGGAGCGTCAAGAGCCGCCTGATCCATCGTGGCGGTCATTTCTCAGCACCTTCTTTCGGGTACCAGTTGCGATCGTACTCCGGTCCCAGCTGGCCTGTGTTGCCCTGATCGGCAAGCGACTGCGTGTACTCCTGGAATTCTTCCTTGGACACGACCTTGACGTTGAAAAGCATCTCGGAGTGGTATTCGCCGCACAGCTCGGCGCACTTGCCGACGTATTCGCCTTCCTTCTCGGCACGCAGATGCAGGCTCTGATCGTGACCGGGGATCATGTCGCGCTTCTCGAGGAAAGCGGGGACCCAGAAGGAGTGGAGGACGTCACGAGAGTGCAGACGGATCTCGAGGTCGGTGTCGACCGGGAGGTAGAGCACGGGAGCAGTCTTCTCCGGCGCTTCGGTGCCGTCGAGCGCAACCTGAGTACCGGCGTAGTAGACGTTTTCGGTCTCGTAGTTGAAGTCCCAGGCCCACTGCTTGGCAGCGACCTCGATGACCTGCTCACCGGGGGTCGTGTCATCCGTCGTCTTCTCCATGACCTGGACGCTCTGGAAGAAGAACCCGAGGACGAGGACGACCGGAGTCACGGTGAAGAGGATCTCGATCGGCATGCTGTAGCGCATCTGCACCGGCAGTCCGCGATCGTTCTTGCGGCGGCGGTAGGCGACCATGGCCCAGAGGATGAGTGCCCACACGATGAGGCCCACGATGAGAAGGGCGATCCAGGCGCCGTTCCACAGCGCTGTATAGGATTCCGTGTGGTTCGTCGCGCCTTGCGACTCGACGGGAAAAAATCCTGTGGCGATCTGCTCTTTGGTGCAACCCGATAGCAACGCCGGTATCAACACGGCGCTCAGAATGCCGAGCCGCTTCGCCCAGGACCGCTGCGGTCCTGACTGATTCGGAGAATCCACGTGCAGCCTTTCACAACGTTCTGCGTCTCCAGGTCAGGCCGAGAGACGTGTACTTACTCTGTCACCCATAAGACTACCGCTACAAGCGGTAGAAATTCACCCGCAGGTGTTCATTTGTTGAGAATATCCTGACAGATGCTGCCCCTGAGCGCGGATTCTAGGTGCGCGGAGTACTCGAGGCCGTTGATCTCCGACACGCCGAGGGTGGACAGATGTGATGTCTGCCACTGAGTGTCGATGAGCCAGCCCCTCGACACTGAGTCATGATCCGCCGAGGCGGCCGGACCAATTCCTCTGACGACGTTGGTGCCGTCGAAGAGCCCCACCAGGTGGGCCAGCGCCGCCTTAGAGGCGTCCCGCTGAGTATGAAACATCGATTCGCCGGCGAAGAACGAGCCGATGGCGACTCCGTAGAGCCCGCCCACCAGCTCATCCTCGTTCCAGACTTCCACCGAATGGGCCCACCCATCGTCGTGGAGGCCCTGATACAGCTCGATCATCTCCTCGGTGATCCAGCTGCCTGTCCGCCGCGGGTCGGCGCACGAGCGTATGACGTGCATGAAAGCGCGATCGGTGGTGAACGTGAAGTGCTTCATCGACTTGCGCAGACTCTTCGTCACACGCAGGTCACCGGGGAAGAGGACACCGCGTCGGCGCGGAGCCCACCATCCCATCCGACCGGTGCCGCCGTGCCCGACTCCCATCGGGAAGAGCCCGGCCCGATACGACAAAAGGACCTGGGACTGCGTGGCCGTGTACGACACGGCACGCAGGTCTTCCAGGTCCATGAGAAGCGTTCCTCCTCAGCCGAGGCTGATCAGTGGAACGAGTCTCCGCAGGCGCAGGATCCGCCCGCGTTGGGATTGTCGATGGTGAAACCCTGCTTCTCGATGGTGTCGGAGAAATCGATGGTCGAACCGCTGAGGTAGGGAACGCTCATCCGGTCGACGATGACCTCGACGCCGTCGAAGTCGCGGACTGCGTCTCCGTCGAGGAAGCGCTCATCGAAGTAGAGCTGATAGATCAGTCCGGAGCATCCGCCGGGCTGGACGGCCACGCGCAGGCGCAGGTCGTCACGGCCTTCCTGCTCCAGCAGGCTGCGGACCTTGTCGGCAGCGGTCGACGACAGCTCCACCTCGTGGGTGGCTTCGGCTTTTTCGGTCACAGTCATGGTTACTCCTTTTCGCGTTCCTGCCCCCAGGCTACACCGGTCACAACATCAGTGCCCGGCAAGCTATTCCCCATTCGTGTCATCCCTTGTCGCCGAGGCGCTGCAGCAGCAGGGCTTCGGCGACGATCGCGGCCTTGAAATCGGGCAGGTAGAGCGATTCGTTGGCGCTGTGAGCCCTGGCGTCCGGGTCCTCGACGCCCGTGACCAGGATCGACGCGCCGGGGAACACGTCGAGCAGATCGGCGATGAAGGGGATGGATCCGCCGATGCCCATCGTCACCGACTCAGTGCCCCAGGCATCGGTCAGTGCCTGTCGGGCCGTCCGGACCACGGGATCGCCCTCGTCGGCCTGCCAGGGGCTGCCGCCCTCTGTCTCACCGATGCTCAGCTGTGCACCGAAGGGCAGATTGGCCCGCAGATGTTCTTCAACGGCACTGACCGCCGAGGCTGGAGTGTCCCCCGGCGCGAGTCGGATCGAGAGTTTGGCCTTGAGCGAGGACTGCAGGGTGTTCGACGAGACCGCCACATCGGGGATGTCGAGGCCGATGACCGTGATCGACGGCTGGGTCCACAGGCGGGAGGCCAGGGTGCCTGTGCCGATGAGTGCGGTGTCCGGGAGCACACCGGAGTCGGTGCGCAGAATCGCCTCGTCGAAGTCGATGGACGTTCCCGTGCTCGAGTGCAGCCCGGCGACCGCGACCGAGCCGTCGTCATCGTGGAGAGTGGCCAGCAGCTTCGTCATCGCGAGCATCGCATCCGGTGCCACTCCGCCGTACATTCCAGAATGCACGGCATGGTCGAGGGTGGAGACCTCGAATTCGACGGCACACATTCCGCGCAGGCTCGTCGTCAGGGCCGGGGTTCCCGCCGCCCAATTGCCCGAGTCGGCGACGACGATGACATCGGCGCGCAGACGATCGCGGTAGGTTTCGAGGAAATTGCGGAAGCTCGGGCTGCCGGCCTCTTCCTCGCCTTCGAAGAAGAGAGTCACGCCGACGCCGAGGCGGTCGGCCAGCAGCCGCAGAGCCGTGAGATGAACCATGATTCCGGCCTTGTCATCGGCTGCTCCTCGGCCGAAGAGCCGATCGCCCCTGCGGGTGGCGACGAACGGTTCGGTGTCCCAATCCGCGTCACGTCCGGGCGGCTGGACGTCGTGGTGGGCGTAGAGGAGAACGGTCGGCGCGCCTGCGGGCGCCGGCACGGAGGCGACGACGGCGGGGTAGCCCGGGGTTCCGTCGGGCTGGTCCGCGCTGAGGATGTCGACGTCGAGGCCGAGGTTGCGTGCCAAGCCGGCGACCGCCTCGGCGCTGGCCGTGACGTTCGCCGAGTCGAAACTCGGCCAGGCGACGGAGGGGATGGCCACGAGATCCGTGAGATTGCCGAGGACCTCGTCGAAGATGGTGTCCAGTTCGGCATGCAATTGTGCACTGTCAAGTGCTGAAGTCGATTCGCTCATTCTCCAAAGGTAGTATTCATCTCGTGTTCGGAAGCAAAAAATCTCGCGCGGAAGACGAAACCTCCGCCTCTCAGCCAGTCCATGACGACCTCTCCGAAGAAGCCGACGCCCGTCGCGATGCGGAGGCGAAGAAGGGACGGCCCACGCCCAAGCGCAGCCACCAGGAGTCTGCGCGCCGTCAGCCCCTGGTGAACAAGGATCGCAAGGTTGCGAACAGACAAGCCAAGGAACAGCAGAGGCAAGAGCGCGATCGAGCGCGCATCGGAATGATGAACGGTGAGGAGAAGTACCTGACTCGCCGCGACAAGGGACCGCAGCGCCGGTACATCCGCGATTACATCGATGCGCGCTTCTCGATCGGGGAGATCTTCATCCCCGCCGCGATCCTCATCCTCGTCATCGCGTTCACCCAGCCGGTGCAGATCCAGCAGTACTTCACCTATGCCGTCTGGGGTCTCATCGCGCTGATCGTCCTCGACGGGTTCGTGCTCAACTACATCCTGAAGAACCGGCTGCGCAACAAGTTCGGCGAAGTCGAACGGGGAATCACCTTCTATGCGGTCATGCGCAGCATCCAGCTCCGTCCGCTGCGCATGCCCAAGCCTCAGGTCAAGCGCCGCCAGTACCCCGAGTGAGCAAACGGCTCGACTCGAGGCCGCGAACGATGCGGCCGGGGAAGAGCGGACCGGAGTAGATCATCTCCGAATAGACCTGAACCAGATCGGCGCCCGCGGCCACTCGTGCACGGGCGTCTTTCGCATCCGCGACTCCCCCGACGGAGATGACTGTGAGCTCGTCGCCCACATTCTTCTTCACCAAGCGCAGCACCTCGAGTGAGCGCTCGGCGAGGGGACGTCCGGAGATGCCCCCGGCCTGACCTGCGGCGAATTCCGCCTCGGCGCCGGTCAGCACGGACCGGTCGATCGTCGTGTTCGTCGTGATGAGTCCGTCGACGCCGGTGCGCAGAGCGAGATCGCAGACCTCGACCACATCCTCGTCGGCGAGGTCCGGGGCGATCTTGACGAGCAGGGGCACATGTCCCAGCGTCGATCGCGGGCTGTCCACCACCTCGGCGGCGGTATCGCGGACCGCCGTGATGATCGGCTCCAGGCTGCTCGCGGACTGCAGATCCCGGAGACCGGGGGTGTTCGGTGAGCTGACATTGATCACGAGGTAGTCGGCCAAAGGAGCCAGCGCACGGGTCGAAGCGGCGTAGTCGGCCTCCGCGTCGGCCGCCTCGACGACCTTCGTCTTGCCGATGTTGATGCCCACGATCGGACGCAGACGCTGCGGGAGGGCGTCGATCTTCTCCCGCTCGGCGGCGATGTTGAACGAGGCCTGCCGGGCACCCTCGTTGTTGAACCCCATCCGATTGAGCAGGGCGAGATTCTTCCGCAGGCGGAACAGACGCGGCCGATCATTGCCAGGCTGAGCATGGGCGGTGATCGTTCCGACCTCGATATGGCCGAAGCCCAACGAGGACAGTGCGCGGACTCCCACCCCGTTCTTATCGAAACCCGCAGCCAGTCCGACGCGGTTGGCGAAGGGCAGCCCCATCACCTCGACGGGCCGGACGGTGCCGCGAGCACAGACGAAGCGGAGCAGCCGTCCGAGCAGGGGAATGGAATCAAGGAGGCGCAGGGCGGAGAACGAGAGGTGATGGGCTCGTTCGGCATCCATCGGAACGAAGAGGAGTCTGAAGATCAATGAGTACACGCACCCAAGAATATGTCAGAGATCCGTTTCGCTTCAGCAGGCACTGATCTCGCTGCTTCAGCAAGCGGACTGATAAGGCATTAGGATCGAGTCAACGTTCAAAGACGACTGAAAGGGAACTCATGGCTGGTGCATCCACCCTCAGCAGCTACTCCACGACCTCACCGGTGAAGGCTACCGCCTCGGTACTGGTGCTGGCGGCAGCGGACTCGAAGGTCCTCGGACTCGAAGGCGCCAAGGCGACGAAGACCGCCCTGGACGATGCTGCCCGAGCCATCGGGTTCAGCGGTAAGGCCGGATCCACCGCTCGTGTTCCAGCTCCGAAGGGTGTTGCCGCGGACTCCGTCCTGCTGGTCGGTCTCGGCGATTTCGATGCCGACGATTCCGATATCGCGGCAAAGGCCGAATCGCTGCGTCGTGGCGCAGGCGCGGCACTGCGCGCCCTGGACGGAGTCGAGTCCATCGCACTTGCCCTCCCCGCCGCCAGTGCAGCCGAGGTCGAAGCGGTGACTGTGGGTGCCGGACTCGGAGCCTACCGGTTCCTCGAGTACCGCAGCGAAAGCAGGACCCCGGGAGAGATCACCGTCATCGGCCCCAAGGGCAAGACCTTCGCGGCGGCTCATGACGCCGGTGAGGTCATCGCGGCCGCGACGAACCGAGCTCGCGACCTCGTCAACACTCCCCCGCTGGATCTCTACCCCGAGTCCTATGCCGCGATCGTGAGTGACCAGGCCAAGGACCGTAAGCTCAAGGTCACCGTCCTCGGTGAGAAGGAACTCAAGGCCGGAGGCTACGGCGGAATCATCGGCGTCGGTCAGGGTTCGACCCGTGGCCCCCGCTTCGTCAAGGTCGAATACGCACCGCGCGGCGCCCAGCGACACCTCAGCTTCGTCGGCAAGGGAATCACCTTCGACTCGGGCGGAATCTCCCTCAAGCCGGCAAAGAGCATGGAGGACATGAAGTCCGATATGGCCGGATCCGCAGCCGTAGTGCAGGCGCTGTTCGGCATCGCCGACCTCAAGCTGCCGGTCCGTGTCACCGCGTGGCTGCCGATGGCCGAGAACATGCCGGGGTCCTCGGCGCAACGTCCCAGCGATGTGCTGAAGATGCGCAACGGCAAGACCGTCGAGGTCACGAACACCGATGCCGAGGGCCGTCTCGTCCTCGCCGATGCCCTCACCGACGCCGGGGCGGAGAACCCGGACCTGCTCATCGATGTGGCCACTCTCACCGGTGCTCAGATCGTCGCGCTCGGCGAACGCACCTCCGGCGTCATGGGCTCCGAAGCTGCACGGGCGGAGGTCATCGCCTCGGCGTCCGTGGCAGGTGAGGAGATGTGGGCGATGCCGATCCCCGAGGAGATGCTCTCCGGGTTCGACTCCACCGCCGCCGATCTCACGAACTCGGGACCGCGCCCCGGCGGAATGCTCGCAGCGGCCGCGTTCCTGCGGGAATTCGTCGGCGAGGATGCGAACTGGGCTCATATCGATATCGCCGGACCGAGCTTCAACGGGTCTGCACCCTTCGGCTACACCCCGAAGGCCGCAACCGGAGCGGCGGTGCGCACCCTCATCGAAATTGCTAAGGCGAAAGCCTGAGCACAGTGGTTCTACACGCTGTCGAGGTGAACGTGATGATGCCCACCTGTGTCCAATCAGACAGCGTTTTTCTTCGCCGCGCGCAAGAAAAGTGGAAAGATAAGACTGAAAGCTGCGTACTGCAGGCTTATTCACAGCTACGAGGAGAAATCCGTGAGTGACGAATTGACCTACGACCTTGTCGTTCTGGGTGGCGGAACCGGTGGCTATGCCGCTGCTCTGCGCGCCGCAGAGCTCGACATGAAGGTCGCTTTGATCGAACGCGACAAGGTGGGAGGCACGTGCCTGCACCGTGGCTGCGTGCCGACGAAGGCTCTTCTGCATGCCGCAGAAGTCGCCGAATCCGCCAAGAACTCCGAGACTTTCGGCATCGAAGCCGAGTTCAAGGGGATCGACATCAACAAGGTGCTCGAGTACAAGGACGGGGTCATCACCCGCAACTACAAGGGTCTGCAGGGACTGGTCAAGGCTCGCGGAATCGACACCTACTTCGGAACCGGAAAGCTCGTCGGCAAGGACAGCGTCGAGGTCACCGGAGAAGACGGAAGCCACACCGTCAAGGGCACAAACGTGCTGCTCTCGACCGGTTCGACGTCGAAGACCATCGGACTTGAGATCACCGACCGCGTGATCACGAGCACCGAGGCTCTGCAGCTCGACAAGGTTCCGAAATCGGCCATCGTGCTCGGCGGCGGCGTCATCGGCGTCGAGTTCGCCAGCGTCTGGAACTCCTTCGGAGCCGACGTCACAATCGTCGAGGGCCTCAAGCACCTCGTGGCCAACGAGGACGAGACCATCTCGAAGAACCTCGAGCGCGCCTTCAAGAAGCGCAAGATCAAGTTCAAGCTCGGTGTGATGTTCAAGGGCGTCGAAGAGACCGCCGACGGCGTCAAGGTCACCCTCGAAGACGGATCAACGCTCGAAGCGGAGTACCTCCTCGTGGCCGTCGGACGCGGCCCGGTCACCGAGGGGTTCGGCTTCGAAGAGCAGGGCATCCCGATGGATCGCGGATTCGTCCTGGCCAACGAGCGCCTTCACACCGGTGTCGGAAACATCTACGCCTGCGGCGATATCGTCCCCGGACTTCAACTGGCCCACCGAGCATTCGGACAGGGCATCTTCATCGCCGAGGAGATCGCCGGGCTCTCACCTGCCCCGGTCGTCGAATCGGGCATCCCGCGCGTGACGTACTGCGAGCCGGAGATCTTCTCCGTCGGACTCTCCTCGGCTCAGGCCGAAGAGAAGTACGGCAAGGATCAGGTCGAAGCGATCGAATACAACCTCGGCGGCAACGGCAAATCCGTGATCCTGGGCACCACGGGTCTGATCAAGGTCATCCGCGAGAAGGACGGCCCGGTCGTGGGTGTGCACGGAATCGGTGCACGACTGTCCGAACAGGCCGGTGAAGCTCAGCTCATCGTCAATTGGGAAGCATTCCCCGAGGAAGTCGCACAGCTCATCCATGCGCACCCGACGCAGAACGAAGCGCTCGGCGAGGCCCACCTGGCCCTGGCCGGAAAACCCCTGCACTTCCACTCATAAGATCCGAGGAGACGAAAACTCATGTCGAATTCCGTTCAGATGCCGGCTCTCGGAGAGTCGGTCACCGAGGGCACTGTCACTCGCTGGCTCAAGGAAGTGGGCGAAGAAGTCGAGGTAGACGAGCCGTTGCTCGAGGTGTCGACCGACAAGGTCGACACTGAGATCCCCAGCCCGTACGCGGGCACCCTCGAGAAGATCCTGGCCGAAGAGGACGACGTGGTCGAGGTCGGCGGTGACCTCGCCTACATCGGCGACGGCAGCGGTGCCTCCTCTGCAGACGAGGCACCGTCCGAGGAATCCGCCGAGGAGCCTGCCGAGGCCCCGGCCGAAGAAGCTTCTGCCGAAGAGGCACCGGCAGCGGAAGAGGCACCCGCGGTGGAATCCGCGCCTGCCGCCACCTCCGCTTCGGACTCCGGTTCCTCCGAAGGCACCGAGATCACGATGCCCGCGCTCGGCGAGTCCGTCACCGAAGGCACTGTGACCCGTTGGCTCAAGGAAGTCGGCGAAGAGGTCGAGGTCGACGAACCGCTCCTCGAGGTCTCGACCGACAAGGTCGACACAGAGGTCCCCTCCCCCGTCGCCGGAGTCGTTCAGGCTCACCTGGCGGAAGAGGACGACACCGTCGAGGTCGGCGCGCCGCTGGCACGCATCGGCTCCGGAGCCCCGGCTGAATCCGCACCGGCGGAGGAAACACCGAAGGACGAGGCTCCCGCACAGGAAGCTCCGGCCGAAGAGGATCCTGCAAAGGAAGCTCCCAAGCAGGAGGCACCGAAGCAGGAATCGGCTCCCAAGCCCGCTGCTGCCGCGTCGGCACAGTCCGCTTCGGCCGCTCAGGCCGAGGAGCCGGTGGAAGCTGCTGCACAGGCCCCTGCCGCCGCCGACACCGTGGGCGAGAACGCTGCCTACGTCACTCCCCTTGTGCGCCGTCTGGCTCGCGAGAAGGGTGTCGACCTCTCGCAGGTCACCGGCACCGGAGTGGGCGGTCGCATCCGCAAGCAGGATGTCGAGACCGCGGCGAAGAACGGCACTGCCGCCGCGTCTGCCGCACAGTCCGCAGCTCCGGCCGGAGCTCCGGCCGGAGCTCCCAAGGCTCCGTTCAAGGTCGAGATCCCCGAGGAGGTCGCGAAGCTGCGCGGCACCACGGAGAAGGCTTCGCGTATCCGCCAGACCATCGCCAAGCGCATGAGCGAGTCCCTCGACGTCTCCGCTCAGCTCACGCAGGTCGTCGAAGTGGATATGTCTCGCGTCGTGAAGCTGCGCAAGGCCAACAAGGAAGCGTTCCAGGCCAAGCACGGTTCGAAGCTGACCTACCTGCCGTTCTTCGCGAAGGCAATCGTCGAAGCGCTTCAGGTGCACCCGAAGGTCAACGCCCAGTACGATCTCGAGTCGCAGCAGATCACCTACTTCGATCACGAGCACCTGGCCGTCGCGGTCGACACTCCGCGCGGACTGCTGGTGCCCGTGATCAAGGATGCTGGTGATCTGAGCGTCGCAGGTCTGTCAAAGGCCATCGACGATGTCGCTGACCGGACCCGCAACAATAAGATCATGCCGGACGAGCTCTCAGGCGGAACCTTCACGGTGACCAACATCGGTTCCGTCGGGGCACTCTTCGACACGCCGATCATCAACCAGCCGCAGATGGGCATCATCGGCACGGGTGCGATCGTGCGTCGCCCCGTCGCCGTGAAGACGGCCGATGGAGACGAAGCAATCGCCATCCGCGACATGGTGTACCTGCCGTTGACCTACAACCACCAACTGGTCGACGGTGCGGATGCAGGACGCTTCCTGCAGACTATCAAGGCACGTCTGGAAGAAGGCAACTTCGAGGCCGATCTCGACCTCTGAGCCGGACTCTTCCGCACACCTTTCGAGGGGCCGACCGATCCTGGTCGGCCCCTCGGGTCATTCACGGCACTGCTCATTCACGGCGATGCGACCTCGCGGACCTCCGCCACTAGCCATCGTCCTTCGACCCTCTGCAGTTCGAACTCGACCGTGTGTGCGGCGAACTCCTGCAGAGCACCACCGCTGCCCGCACTCGAATGCATGAGCGCCGAGGCGACCACCCCGTCATCGTCGATCGCGACGATCTCCACGTCCTCGACACCGATCGAATAGTCGGAGTCTGCAAAGGCTGCAGGATCGGTGAGCTCATCCGCTGCAGCGGCAGCCGACTCGGGTACTGTGAGCGCCTGCAGAGCCGCCGCATCACCGTCGCCGAGTGCCTTCGCCCGAGATCGGCACAGTTCCTCGAGGATTCCGGTGACTTCCTCCACACTCAGATCCTGCGTCGGTTCCGGCGACGAGTCCGCGTCCTGGGCGGCGGAAGCTCCCTCGCCCCTCACGCCTGCATAATTCGACAACGAAGCCCAGACGATGATTCCGCCGAGCAGGGTCAGACTCACTGCGACGCCGATCAGCAACGTGCTGCGCCCGAACATTCGCCGCAGCTCGCTACCCCTGAGCCGCGTCCACAGAGAATTTCCGGTGTTCAGCAGGCGTCTTCGTCCATCCGGCTGCCTCCGTCCCCGTCTGTAGCGTCTGGAGTTCCTTGCCCCGGCACGCAGCGGAGACACCCCTCCGCTGTGCAGAGACGGGGCCGGCGAACCGGGCGTCGAACCGACGGCCTCCGTCGTTTCCCGGCTCGGTCTGAGCCCGGATGCCACGCGCAGGCGTGCGGTGAGGGCCGCCTCCGGCGCGGTTGCGCTCTCTGCCGGCACAAGCGGCAGCGCAGCGGGACGATCGAGGGTACGCAGGGAATCGGCCGCCTCGGCGAGGACGCTGTTCAACCCGATATCGGAAGCTGTGTCATCGAGGAGGTCGTTGACGAGTGATCGCAGCGCCGCTGATGATTCCGTCAGTGCGAGATCGACGGGAAGCAGCACCTCGGCCCACGGCCGCCCGTATACGGCGTGATAGATCATCTCCCCCACTGCCCGGCGCGGCGTCGTCGCCATGGACGCCGATACGCCGGGTATGGTGACCGGGCGCCCGTCAGCGTCGAGGGCGAACGCGGACAGAGTGAGCCGATCCTCCGGTCGCGTGCACGTCTGCAGCGCTTCGATGATGCCGAGGAACAGGGTGCACAGCTCGGCCTCGGTCAGCCCCTGATAGGCGCGGACGACGTCGAGGACGAGCCCTCCGGGCGAGGCTGGGACCACGAGCAGGGAACGCACACCGTTGGGAAGGGCCACCTCGGCGAGAGCGAGCACGCGGGGATCATCGACGTCGAAATCGTTATGGACGACGCCCCACGCACCGCGCCCGTCGGTATCGACGATGCGGTGGATATCGTCGGCGATCGTTGTCTGAAACTCCCATGTCATCGTTCGTCATCTCCACTGATGCGATTTGATAATGTTTGATGTGGTTCAATGATCTTCGCTGACGTGGTTGTGTGTCAAGGGCCACAGCCTCGGTGGCGGACGACAGATGTGATTGGAAACAAATTGAACACTGGGGGCAAGAGTCATAGTGTGGAGCCATGCCCCTGGCCACAGAAACCCTCGGGTTCGCCCCGGTCCTCTCGGACTATCGGCAGACTTGGGAAATGCAGAAGAGATACCACGAAGAAGTGCTCGCAGGTCATCGTCGATCGACGATCCTGCTCCTCGAGCATTCACCGGTCTATACGGCCGGGAAGCGCACCGAGGACTTTGAGCGGCCGACTGACGGCACCGATGTCATCGACGTCGACCGCGGCGGAAAAATCACCTGGCACGGTCCAGGACAATTGGTCGCGTACTGCATCTACAAGCTCAATGACCCCAAAGAGGTCCGGCTCTTCGTGTCCCAGCTCGAGGACGCGATGATCAAGCTGCTTTCCGAACTAGATATCCAAGCGACCACTATCGAGGGCCGTGCCGGCGTCTGGCTGCGAGACGATGGTCTCCGTCGCGACCGCAAGATCGGCGCCATCGGCATCCGCATCCACGAAGGCGTGACGATGCACGGACTGGCGCTGAACTGCAGCAACGACCTCGGTGCCTATGAGTCCATCATCCCGTGTGGGATCACCGACGCCGACACCACGACCATCAGTGCCGAACTCGGTCGCACCGTCACTCCTGAGGATGTGGCCGAACGACTCGACGAAATCCTGCACGAGACCATCACCGCATAGGAGAACTCAGATGACGATCGCCCCAGAGGGCCGCCGCATGCTCCGCGTCGAGGCCCGCAACTCCGAGACTCCCATCGAAGACAAGCCGGCCTGGATCAAGGCAAAAGCCCATATCGGTCCCGAGTACACCGCGCTGAAGTCACTCGTGCGCAAGCAGGAGCTGCACACGGTGTGCGAAGAGGCCGGCTGCCCTAACATCTTCGAATGCTGGGAGGATCGCGAAGCGACTTTCCTCATCGGCGGCGAACAGTGCACCCGGCGCTGCGACTTCTGCCAGATCGACACCGGCCGACCGGCCGAATTCGATGCCGACGAGCCGCGCCGTGTGGCCGCCTCGGTGGCGGAGATGGGCCTGCGCTACTCGACGATCACGGGTGTGGCCCGTGATGACCTCGAGGACGGTGGCGCGTGGCTCTATGCCGAGACCGTGCGCCAGATCCACGACCTCTCCTATGTCGACGGACGCGGCACCGGCGTCGAGCTGCTCATCCCCGATTTCAATGCCAAGCCGGATCAGCTCGCCGAGGTGTTCTCCTCCCGCCCCGAAGTGCTCGCGCACAATGTCGAGACGGTTCCGCGCATCTTCAAGCGGATCCGTCCCGCGTTCCGCTACGAACGGTCGCTGTCGGTGATCACCCAGGCCCGCGAAGCCGGTCTGGTGACGAAGTCGAACCTCATCCTCGGAATGGGCGAGACGAACGACGAGATCATCTCCGCTCTGCAGGACCTGCACGATGCCGGCTGCGATCTCATCACGATCACGCAGTACCTGCGCCCCTCGCCCCGCCACCACCCCGTCACCCGGTGGGTGAAGCCAGCAGACTTCGTGATGCTGCGCGATGCGGCTGAGGAGATCGGCTTCCTCGGTGTCATGTCGGGCCCGCTCGTGCGCTCGTCATACCGAGCCGGACGCCTGTGGGCCACCGCCATGCGCCGCCGCGGCGAGGAGATTCCTTCGCATCTGGCGCACCTGGACAAGCACACGCCGGCCAAACAGGAGGCGCAGGCCGTTGTGGATACCTTCGGCCCCGGCGAAGAGGTAGACTTGACTGCTGAGCAATGAGCGTCGGTCTCCCCCTGATTTCGGGATGCGACGCCGCAACGCCCCTCAAGAGCAAGTGAGAGAATGAGCGAAGAACCGCGTAAGGGACTCTTCCGGCGCAAGCCCAAAGATCCGAACAAGAAGCCCGGCCGTCTGGCGCAGATGCGTCAGGTCTATGAGCTGTCGGCCAAACACAATAAGGCGACCCCGTGGCTGCTGGCCGCAGCGGTGCTGGGTTGCACGATCATCGGCCTCGGTGCCGGCTTTGTGTTCGGTGGGATCATCTTCACGACCATCCTCGGCTTCATGGTCGGTCTGCTGCTGGGCATGTTCATGCTCGGGCGCTTCGCCGAGACCGCCGCCTTCGCTCAGATGGACGGACAGCCCGGAGCTTTCGGCGCCGTCCTCAACACCGCCCGGCGCGGATACCTCATGGACGAGAAGCCCATCGCCGTCGACCCGAAGAGCCGCGACCTCGTGTTCCGCTCGACCGGTCGCGCCGGTGTCGTCCTGCTGAGCGAAGGACCGAAGGGCCGCAGTGCGAAGTTGTTGGCCAAGGAGAAGAAGCGTCACGAGCGCATCCTCCCCAACGTTCCGATCCACACCTTCCAGGGTGGCAAGGAAGAGGGCCAGCTGACGATGAAGCAGGTCGTTCCGGCCGTGCAGAAGCTGCCGCGTAAACTCAACCGCGCCGAGGTCCTGGCCGTGCGCAATCGTCTTGCTGCTCTGGGCACTCAGGGTTCGCGCCCGCCGATTCCGAAGGGAATCGACCCGAACAAGGCTCGCCCCAACCACAAGGCCATGCGCGGACGCTGATCCGCAGATTCCCAGCGAACGTGGAAACGGCGCCGACTCACTCCGAGTCGGCGCCGTTTCCACTTCTCCCCCACCCCAATTGCTACCTGAGGGCGGCCCAGCAACCTCGCGCGAGGTTGCTGGGCCGCCCTCAGGTAGTAAGGGAGGGTCAGCGGCGGAGGATGACTGTACCGGCCGCGAGGTCGTGGACGCCGCGGTTGTCGCGGTTGAAAATGAGTGCGGGAATGACGAGCACGACGAGGACTGCGCGGATGAGCGACTTCAGCAGTCCCGGCACGTGCCCGTCGAGACGGCGGACCTCGATGCCGAATATGCGATGTCCCACCGAGTAGCCGAGGGTGCCCACGAGCACGAAATTCTCGAGAGCGAAGATGGCAGGAGCGAGGATCGGATTCGCCGGATCAATGAGATTGGCGATCGCCAGACACATCAGCCAGTCGATGAGCAGAGCGAGGATGCGCTTCCACGCCGGGGCCAGAGAATGCGAGCCGTTGACAGGCAGACCCAGCCGCTTTCCGGGCCAGTCGTCGTCTTCCCTGTCGAACCGGGGTCCTTCGAGCCAGGAACCAAGGTCGTCACGATTGATCACTCCCCCAGCCTACGGAATCAGGGCTGAGTGGATCCTCAGGAAACATGCCCGAAACATGGGCGACATCACTACTTCATTCTTCGGCGACTAAGATTGACCGTGGTCAGGACAAACGGCCACCGTACTCGAACTAGGAGACCTAAGTGTTCTCGTCTGCTGAAGAACTCGTCAACTTCATCTCGGACAACGACGTCAAATTCGTCGATGTCCGGTTCTGCGACCTGCCCGGTGTGGTCCAGCACTTCAACCTCCCCGCCGCCTCATACGGCACCGAGGAGATCACCGAAGGTCTGCTATTCGACGGGTCCTCCATCACGGGCTTCCAGGGCATCCACGAATCCGATATGAAGCTGCTGGCCGACGTCACCTCCGCATACATTGACCCGTACCGTGAAGCGAAGACACTGGTCATCACCCATTCGATCGTCGACCCGTTCACCGACGAACCCTACTCGCGCGATCCCCGCCAGGTCGCAGCCAAGGCCGAGGCCTACCTCGAATCCACCGGCATCGCCGACACCGTCTTCTTCGGCGCCGAGGCTGAGTTCTACCTCTTCGACTCCATCCGCTACGAGAACACCCCCGGCAGCAGCTTCTACAAGATCGGTTCGCAGGAAGCCGCTTGGGACACGGGCACGGATGAGCCCGGCGGAAACCAGGGCTACAAGACCCCCTTCAAGGGCGGCTACTTCCCGGTCTCACCTCAGGATCAGTACGCCGACATCCGCGACCAGATGTCTCTGACACTCGAGCAGATCGGCTTCGAGATGGAGCGGGCGCACCATGAGGTCGGCACCGCCGGTCAGCAGGAGATCAACTACAAGTTCAAGACTCTCCAGCACGCCGGTGATCAGCTCCTCGACTTCAAGTACGTGATCAAGAACACCGCGTTCGAGCTCGGCAAGTCCGCGACTTTCATGCCCAAACCGCTCTTCGACGACAACGGCTCGGGCATGCACTGCCACCAGTCGCTGTGGAAGAACGGCGAACCCCTGTTCTACGACGAGAACGGCTACGGCGGACTCTCCGACCTAGCCCGCTGGTACATCGGCGGCCTCATCGAACACGCCGGTGCGGTGCTCGCGTTCACGAACCCGACGATCAACTCCTACCGCCGGCTCGTGCCCGGATACGAGGCCCCGGTCAACCTCGTATACTCCGCCCGCAACCGTTCGGCCGCGATCCGCATTCCTGTGACCGGTGCGTCGCCGAAGGCCAAGCGCCTGGAGTTCCGTGTGCCGGACCCCTCGTCGAACCCCTACCTCGCATTCTCGGCCCAGCTCATGGCCGGACTCGATGGCATCCGCAACCGCATCGAGCCTCCGGAGCCCATCGACAAGGACCTCTACGAGCTCCCGCCCGAGGAGGCCAAGGACATCAAGCTCGTCCCCGGCACCCTCGACGAGGCGCTCAACGAGCTCGAGAAGGACCACGACTTCCTCACCGCCGGTGATGTGTTCACTTCCGACCTCATCGAGACGTGGATCCGCATCAAGCGCGAGAATGAAATCGATGTCGCTCGACTGCGTCCGACACCGACGGAGTTCGAGCTCTACTACGCACTCTGATCTCGGCTGGCGGCCGATCCCAGGCGAACTGAGATCCCGCAGCCGAGTGGAATAGAGTGAGGGCGTCACGGGTTATCCCCGTGGCGCCCTTTCGGCTCTGCGGCCGCAGACACGGCCGGTCGGATCACGCACCATCGGAGGGATGGACTTTGACGCACTATGACCTGCTGCTCATCGGCACCGGTTCGGGAAACATGTTCCTCGACAAGCGGTTCGCCGGCCTGAAGACCGCCATCGCCGAGGAATGGCATTTCGGCGGCACCTGCCTCAACGTCGGGTGCATCCCGACGAAGATGTTCGTCTACCCCGCCACCCTTGCCGAACAGGCCATGCAGGCCGACCGGTACAACCTGACCCCGACGCGCCCCGAGGTTGATTGGGCCGGACTCCAGGAACGCATCTTCTCCCGCGTCGACGCAATCGAGTCCGGAGGCCGCGAGTACCGCAGCAGCGGTCGCCAGCCGAATATCACCGTCGTCCCCGAACATGTTCATTTCACCGGAGAGAAGACAGTGCGCACCGCCTCCGGTGAGGAGATCACCGCCGATCGCGTCGTCATCGCTGCCGGCGCCCACCCGTTCATCCCCAATATCGCAGGGCTCGACACCGCCCGTATCGACACCGACGACTACCCCGTGTTCACCTCGAACACTGTGATGCGGCGTGCCGATCAGCCCCGACGCCTGGTCATCATCGGCTCCGGGATCGTCGCCATGGAATTCGCCCATGTCTTCGCGGCCCTCGGCACCGAGGTGACCGTCCTGGCCCGCGGTCCCCGCCTCCTGGGCGATATCGACGAGGAGGTCGCCGACGCGTTCACGCGGATCTTCGACTCCGCCCACACAGTCCTCCACGGAGCCCAGGCCAAGCAGATCGACATCGACGACGGCGAGGTCACGCTGACCCTCGAATCCAGCGGACGCCTCGCCGAGGCGGACCTGCCAGTCGCGGTCACCGCAGACGGTGTGCTCGTGGCCACGGGAAGAATCCCCAACACCGCCGAGCTCGACGTCGAGGCCGCCGGTTTAGACATCACCGACGGAAAGCGCCTGTCCGTCGACGAGTACCAACGCGTGCTCTCCTCCGGTCAGCCGGTGCCAGGTGTGTTCGCACTCGGAGACATCTCCTCACCCCACCAGCTCAAACACGTCGCCAACCACGAAGCGAAGATCGTCGGTCGCAACCTGGCCGCCGACGTCGCGGCAGGAGACCCGGGCAGTGCTCCGACCGAGGACCTCGCTGCGGTCAACCATGATGCCGTTCCCGGCGCCGTGTTCTCCTCACCTCAGGTCGCCTATGTCGGCATGACCGAGGCACAGGCTGCGGAGGCCGGACACGATGTGACGATCAAGGTGCAGAAGTTCTCCGATGTCGCCTACGGCTGGGCGATGGCCGATGATCCGGGAATAGTGAAGATCATCGCCGATCGCCGCACTCGGCACATCCTCGGCGCGCATATCGTCGGACACGAAGCCTCGATGCTCATCCAACCCCTCATCCAGGCCATGGCCTTCGGTCAGAAAGCCGACGAGGTGGCCACCGGGCAGTACTGGATCCACCCAGCCCTGCCCGAGGTGATCGAGAATGCCCTGCTCGGGCTTGAGTTCGACGACTGATCGGTCGTCCGATCTCTGACTCGCGGGACACCCGTGAGGTACCCACAAAGGCGGATTTCCGCCGCCTACGAGTCAGAAGTCGTAGAAGCGGTGCTCCATCACGGAACGTGCGTGCCTCGTGGTGCGAAGGTAATCGTCTTCGAGGTCATGCCCCGCCCCTGCCGGATAGCCGAGCAGACGGGCCGTAGCCTCTAGCTCGGTGTGCTCGGCAGGCAGCGACTCAGCGGTGCGACCGCGGAAGAGCATCACGGCCGAACGCACATCGGTAGCCAGCTGCCATGCCGCCGCCAGCTGTTCGGCATCCTCGTCGGGCAGCAGATCTTCGTCGGCGGCCACGTCGAGAGCTGTCAGAGTCGAGGTCGTGCGCAGACCTTCGATTCGATGCCCATGCTGGAGCTGGAGCAGCTGGACGGTCCATTCGACATCGGAGAGGCTGCCTCGACCGAGCTTGAGATGCCGCCGCTTATCGGCATTGCGCGGCAGGCGTTCGTCTTCCATCCGGGCCTTGAGAGTGCGCACCTGCGTCAGCGCCTTCTGCGGCATCTCCGTCGGATAGCGAAGCGGATCGATGAGTGCCAGGTAGTCGGCAATGAGTTCGTCGTCGCCGGCTACCGGACGTGCTCGCAGGAGCGCCTGAGCCTCCCACGGCTGGGACCACTTCGCGTAATAGGCCTGGTAGGACCAGAAAGTGCGAACCAACGGCCCGTTCTTGCCCTCCGGACGCAGATCTGCGTCGAGGTCGACACCCTGAGCGCCTTCGCTGGCCTTGAGCCGTGTAGACAACTGGAGGGCCACCTTCGTCACATGCTTGCTCAGGTTCGCACGAGCCTCGGCGTCGAGATCTTCGGCCAAGGGACGATAGACGAACATCGCATCCGCATCGGAGAAGTAGCCGATCTCCCGTCCGCCCCAGCGGCCCATGGCGATGATCCCGAATTCGTAGTCCGGGACCTCGGGGCCGTCCAGGTCAGTGCGGACCGCCTGCAGCGCACCGCGCACCGCCAGGTCCATGAGGTCGGAGAGATCACCGGGTATCTCAGCTCGGTCGCCGACGTCGAGGACATCGCGCAGAGCGATGCGCAGCAGCTCTCGGCTGTAGGTCTCACGGATTGGAGTCACCGCCTCGGCGCCATGGCGTTTGAGCAGTCCATTGACCTCCGCGTTGAGGATCTCCAGGTCGCGGGCCTCGAGGTTCTCATAGCGATCCAGCCAGGCGACGGCAGCGGGCTGACGCAGCAGAAGCTCCGTTGCATACCCGGACAGGGAGAGCACTTCGGCCACCGATTTGGCGGCCAGACCGGAGTCGCGGAGCATCTTGAGGAACCACCCCGACGAGGACAGCGATTCGCTCAGCCGGCGGAAAGCCAGCAGCGCTCGGTCGGGCTCGACTCCATCGGAGAACCAATCGAGCAGGGCCGGAAGCACCTGCTTGATGACCATCGCAGTGCGCGACATTCCGGTGGTCAGTGCCTTGATATGACTCAATGCACCTTGCGGGTCCACGTATCCGAATGCCTGGAGACGGTCGGCGGCAGCCTGCAGACTCGTTCCCCTCTTCTGCGCATCCACGACAGCGCCGTGGATGCCGACGGCCGCCTCGAGGATGGGGCGATAGAAGATCTGTTCGTGAAGGCGGGTGACCTGTTTCGCATAGTCACGGCGGGCTTCTTCGAGGCGGTCACCGGTCCGGGAGCCGGAACGGAAGACGGACCGGGCCAACATCCGCAGCTTGGCCTCATCGTCGGGGATGAGTGCGTTGCGCATCATCCTCGGGATCTGGACTCGGTGTTCGACCACGCGCATGAACCTATACGCGGCGGAGAAGACGGAGGCGTCCTGCTGGCCGATATAGCCGTGTTCCCCGAGCTCACCGAGCGCGACGAGGGTGTTCGGGGTGCGGATGTCCTCATCATTGCTGCCGTGGACAAGCTGGAGCATCTGCGCGGAGAATTCCACGTCCCGCAGTCCGCCGCGACCCAGCTTGATCTGGCGGGGGGCCTCCGTGGCCGGGATGAGGTCGACGACGCGTCGACGCATCGCTCGGATCCCGTCGATGAAGCCAGGGCGGCTGGCCGCCTTCCAGACCAAGGGCAGAAGGGATTCGGAGAACGCCTCCCCCACTTCGACATCACCGGCGACGGGGCGGGCCTTGAGGAGAGCCTGGAATTCCCAGTTCTCGGCGATGTCGTCGTAATAGTGCTCGAATTCCGACAGTGTGCGCACGAGCGCTCCGGCTTTGCCCTCGGGACGCAGTGCCGTGTCGACTTCCCACAGTGCGGGTTCGCCTCCGGCATCGGAGAGGATGCTGCGCATACGTTGGGCGAGGTCGGTGGCCAGGTTCCTGGCTCCTTCCGCCTCGGCGGAGTCGAGGACGAAGACGACGTCGACATCGGAGACGTAGTTGAGTTCTCGTGCTCCGGTCTTGCCCAGAGCGATGACCGCCAGACGAACGTCGGCCGCTTCGTCGCTCTCGGCTCGAGCGATGGCCAGGGCCGCATCAAGCGCGGCCGCGGCCAGGTCGGACAGGACGGCCATGACATGGTCGACGATCTCGTCCGGGGACTCCGCGGACAGATCGTCGGCGACGAGACGCAGCACAGCATCTCGGTAGTTTCGTCGCAGCGCCTTGATGCCTTCGTCTCCGGTCACGGTGGCGCGCGGAGCCGGATCGTCGGGGTCCGCGCCGAGGACCGTGAGCATCTCCGCACGCAGGGACACCGCCGAGGCGGCAGGTGTGGAGATCAACAGGAACGGATCCGGAGCGAGCAGCAGCGGCAGGGAGTCGGGATGTCGGACCAGGTGGTCGACCATCGCCTCGGATGTGCCGACGACCGCGAGCAGTCGGGCTAGGAGCGGACGGTTGAGTTCATCCTCGGCGAGGTCGGTCTTATTACCCGACCTCACCGAGTCCAACAGCGCAGCGGAGCCTTCTCCTGCGGCCTCGACCACACGCAGCAGGCCCAGCGCCGCCCCGTGCGGGTCGGGCACGGCCATGAGCAGGTCGACGAACCGCGAGTCGGTGGCCAGAGGCTCCCCGAGGAGCTCGTCGAGCTCATGGAGGAAGCGGGCGGTCGCATCCGGAATGCTGGTGGTGCGTGAGGTGATTGCGGCCATCACATGGAGGTGAAGTGCTTGGCGAGTTCGTACGGAGTCACCTGCGCACGGTAATCGGTCCATTCCTGACGTTTGTTGCGCAGGAAGAAGTCGAACACCTCCTCGCCCAGGGTCTCGGCGACGAAGTCCGAGCCTTCCATGAGTTCCAGAGCATGGGACAGGCTGCTCGGCAGTGCTTCGATGCCCATCGCCCGGCGTTCCGTCGACGAGAGGAGCCAGACGTTGTCCTCGGCCTCTTCGGGCAGTTCGTAGCCCTCCTCGATGCCCTTGAGTCCCGCCGCGAGCATGAGTGCATAGGACAGATACGGGTTCGCAGCGGAGTCCAATGCACGATATTCGACACGAGCGGAGGAGGACTTCCCGGAGTTGTACTGCGGGACCCGCACGAGAGCAGACCGGTTGCGATGGCCCCAGGAGATGTAGGACGGAGCCTCATGGCCCGTCCACAGTCGCTTATAGGAGTTCACGTGCTGGTTGGTCACCGCAGAGATCTCGGCGGCGTGGGTGAGCAGTCCGGCGATGAACTGACGACCGGTCTTCGACAACTGATATTCGGCGCCCGGCTCGAAGAAGGCATTGTTCTCGCCTTCGAACAGGGAGACATGCGTGTGCATCCCGTTGCCCGGATGCTCGGCCATCGGCTTGGGCATGAATGAGGCGTAGACGCCCTGAGAGATCGCGACCTCTTTGATCACCGACCGGAACGTCATAACATTGTCGGCCATGGTCAGCGCGTCAGCATAGCGCAGATCGATCTCGTTCTGGCCGGGTCCGGCCTCATGGTGGGAGAACTCCACCGACAGTCCCATGGCTTCGAGCATGGTGACTGCTTCGCGGCGGAAGTCGTTGGCCGTTCCGCCGTTGACATGGTCGAAGTAACCGGCTGTGTCGACAGGCATCGGCGCTGTGCCGTCGCTGATCCCGGAGACGGGATCGAGGTTGTCGGTTTTGAACAGGTAGAACTCGATCTCAGGATGCACGTAGAAGGTGAAGCCGCGTTCGGCGGCTTTGGCCAGAGTGCGTTTGAGGACGTTGCGCGGATCAGCCGGCGCCTGCTCTCCCCCGGGGACGTGGATGTCGCAGAACATCCTCCCGGTGGGTTCCGTCTCCCCGCGCCATGGCAGCAGAGAGAACGTAGAAGGGTCGGGCTTGAGGACCATATCGGCCTCGAAGACGCGAGACAGTCCCTCGACTGCCGAACCGTCGAACCCGATGCCTTCGGAAAAGGCACCTTCGAGTTCGGCGGGGACGATGGCCACGGACTTCAGCTGTCCGAGGACATCGGTGAACCAGAGTCGGATGAACCGCACTTCACGATCCTCGACGGTCCTGAGAACGAATTCCTCCTGACGCGACATCTATTCAGCCGTTCCACTTCTCGTCGTCTTCGTCCCACTTCTGATTGCGCTCACGTGCCTTTTCCAGGGCTGCACGGGCGACTTCCTCGGTCTCGTATGGACCCATGCGGTGGGTCCAATCGCTGACCAGACCCTTTTCGACCGTGTTCGTCTCGAGATTGAAGTAATACTTCGAGTCCGGGTCGTCGATATCTTCGTAGAGTCCCATGGCGAGCCTTCTCTCCTCAGCGGGGTTCTGCATTGACACTTTCAGCTTACCGTTTCAGGCGCCGAACTGACGGCACCTGCCGCTCAAGCATCCTAAGCGGTCCCATCTGCGCCTTTGGCGCAATCTGACCCCGACTGGAATCATGTTTTCCGCGATATCTGGTACTCAGACACACTGATTCCGCATTTCTTATGACGAAAACAGGTTTAAAGGTTTGCTCCCCAAACCTTCAAAGGAATAGAGTTGACACCATCGACGGTCGACGGAGAAGTCGGTCGCTTCCGCCCCTGCGGCACATCATCAGGAGAGAAGGACACACAATGCGCATTTCAGTGCCCACCGAGGTCAAGAACAACGAGTTCCGAGTCGCCATCACCGCTGCCGGCGTGCACGAACTCGTCGCCCACGGTCACGAGGTCACCGTGCAGGCGGGAGCCGGCGAGGGCTCCTTCATCACCGACGCCGAATACGAGGAGGCCGGAGCGAAGATCGCCCTCGACGCAGCTTCAACTTGGGCCGCCGGCGACCTCGTGCTCAAGGTCAAGGAACCGATCGCCCAGGAGTACGGGTTCCTGCGCAAGGACCTCGTCCTGTTCACCTATCTCCACCTCGCCGCCGACGAGGCACTCACCAATGCCCTGATGGAAGCCGGCACCACCGCCATCGCCTATGAGACCGTCCAGCCCGACGGCGGCGGTCTCCCTCTGCTGGCTCCGATGAGCGAGATCGCCGGACGCCTGTCGACTCAGGTCGGTGCCCACAGCCTGCTCAAAGCCAACGGCGGCCGCGGAATCCTGCTCTCCGGAGTCCCCGGCGTCGAGCGCGCGAATGTCGTCGTCATCGGCGCCGGTGTGGCCGGAACGAACGCCGCCCGGATGGCTCTCGGCCTCGGCGCGACCGTCGAGGTCATCGACATCAACATTCCGCGCCTGCGTCAGATCGATGAGACCTTCGCCGGTGCCATCGGCACGAAGGTGTCGAACAAGTACGAGATCACGAAGGCTCTGTCCACGGCCGACCTCGTCATCGGCTCAGTGCTCATCCCAGGCAAGAAGGCACCGAAGCTCGTCACCGACGAGATGGTCGCCGGAATGAAGCCGGGTTCGGTGCTCGTCGATATCGCCATCGACCAGGGCGGCTGCTTCGAGAACTCCCGACCGACCACTCACGACGATCCGACGTTCACCGTGCACAACTCGGTGTACTACTGCGTGGCGAATATGCCGGGTGCGGTGCCGAACACGGCGACGGCGGCTCTGACGAATGCG
This sequence comes from Brevibacterium siliguriense, assembly GCF_900105315.1. NCBI lineage: Bacteria > Bacillati > Actinomycetota > Actinomycetes > Micrococcales > Brevibacteriaceae > Brevibacterium > Brevibacterium siliguriense. Next base: position 2,626,469 of record NZ_LT629766.1, read on the forward strand.
ACTCTGCCCTTTGCCGTGAAGATCGCCGATCAGGGATGGCACAAGGCGCTGTCGAACGATTCGGCACTGGCCCGCGGGCTCAATATCCACAATGGTCATGTCACGAACGACAACGTCGCCGAGGCCTTCGGCTTCGAGGCCGTGTCCGTGGCCCACGCTCTAGCCAACTGAGACCCTCCCCCACTAATTGCTACCTGACGGCGGCCCAGATACCTCGCGCGAGGTTGCTGGGCCGCCGTCAGGTAGTAAGTGGGGTCAGTGGCGGGTGACGATGGTCGTGTACCGGAAGTGCTCCTCGCACAGTCGGCCCGCCTCTGCAGCGTCGCCGGCGGCGATCGCCTCGACGATCGCGGCGTGGTCGTCCACGGCATGGTCGAAGAGCTCGGCGGAGAACGGGTCGTGACGGAAGCCGGCATTGATCTTCGTGTCGAGGTCGATGGCCATGCGCACGAGTTCCGGATTGTGTCCTGCCCGGGCGATGGCGAAATGGAACTGCGCGTCCGCGGTGCGGGCGGCGGCAGCCTCGGCGCGTTGGGAATAGACCTCGGCCAACTCCCGGAGCTCGCTCAGCTCATCCTCGGTGCGTCTGCGCGCTGCCGTCGCGGCCAGAGAATTCTGGAAGACGGCACGGGCGTCGAGGAGGTTGCGTCGTTCGGCATGGAACTCGTCAATCCGGCCGGCCATGGGGGCCAGCGCCTCCGGGCGAGCGGATTTGACGAACGTCCCTCCCCCGCGGCCGCGGCGGCGTTCGACGACTCCGAGACGTTCGAGCCGCAGCAGCGCCGCTCGCACACTCGAGCGGGACACCTGCAGGTCCGCGGCCAAAGTGCGTTCGCCCGGCAGCAGGGTGCCTTCCGGCAGCGCCCCGACGGCGATACCGGACAGGATGTGGTCAGCGATCTGCTGCGGTGCGCTCGTCAGGCTCACCACTTCGCCCAGGCCGGCGAACTCGTGGCCCGCCGATGTCGTGTCCTCGCTCAATCTGCCTCCCGCTTCCTTGGCACGGCTGCTTCCGATTCTAGACTCCACCGGGGCATCGCCGCGGAATCGACAGGCGCGCGGACGGCGGGACAAAGCCGCATTTCCAGCATAGGATCGACACCATCATGACTGTTCATACTCGACTGCTCACGCCCGGCACCATTTCGCCCGAACGCGGTGTGCCGAAGGACATCACCCGCCCGGAATACGTTGGCCGTGCCGACGCCGATGAGGGCCGGGGAAACAATTTCTACAGCGCCGAGGAGGTCGAGACGGTCCGCGCGGCCGGTCGGATCGCGGCCAACGCCCTGGCTGCCGTGGGTGAGATGATCGTTCCCGGCATCACCACCGATGACATCGACAAGGTGGCGCATGAATTTATGTGCGATCACGGGGCGTACCCGTCGACGCTGGGCTATCGCGGCTTCCCGAAATCCGTGTGCACCTCTGTCAACGAGGTGATCTGCCACGGCATCCCCGACTCGACCGTCATCGAGGACGGCGACATCGTCAACGTCGATATCACCGCCTACTACCAGGGCATGCACGGCGACACGAACTATACGTTCACCGTCGGTGACGTCGACGAGGAGTCCCGCCTGCTCATCGAACGCACCTATGAGTCGATGATGCGCGGCATCAAGGCGGTCAAACCGGGCCGCCAGATCAACGTCATCGGACGAGTGATCGAGAAGTACGCGAAGCGCTTCGACTACGGGGTCGTGCGCGACTACAGCGGCCACGGGGTCGGCCGCGAATTCCATTCGGGCCTCATCATCCCGCATTACGACGCCGCCCCCGCCCACGCCGAGACGATGGAGCCGGGAATGATCTTCACGATCGAGCCGATGCTCAACCTCGGCACCATCGACTGGGACGTCTGGGACGATTCCTGGACCGTGGTGACGAAGGATCGGAAACGCTCCGCTCAGTTCGAGCACACAATGGTGGTGACCGAGTCCGGTGCCGATATTCTGACCCTGCCCGATGCCGACACCGCGATCGCCGCAGGACCTGCACACGAGGAGAGATGAGATGAGCGCGGAGACCTCCCCACGCTTTGCGATCGGAATCGACATCGGCGGCACCGGGATCAAGGCCGCACTCGTGGACACGGTGACGGGCAAACTGCCGTTCAAGCGACTGCGCGAACTCACCCCGCAGCCGAGCACTCCGGATGCCGTGGCTGCGACGATCGCCACACTGCTGGACGCGCTGAGTGAACGTGCCGTCTCACTCGAACTCGTCACCGATCGCGCCACGCTCGACTCTCTGCCGGTCGGCTGCGGTTTCCCCGGTGTCATCCGCGAAGGGCTCGTCGAATACACGGCGAATCTCGATCAGAGTTGGATCGGTTCGCCCATCGCCGAGATCATCGGGGAGAGCACGGGCCGCACCGTATACTTCCTCAACGATGCGGATGCTGCTGGACTGGCGGAAATGACCTTCGGCGCCGGTCGCAAGCACCGCAAGAAGACAGTGCTTCTGACGACGCTGGGCACAGGAATCGGAACCGCCTTGTTCACGCAGGGTCGACTGGTTCCCTACACCGAGCTCGGCCATATCGAAATGAACGGCGCCGATGCCGAGACGCAGGCTGCCGAATCGGTCAGGACCCGGCTGGGACTGACCTATCCGGAATGGGCGGCTCGGCTGCAGCAGTACTATTCGCAGATCGAGCTGTTCGTCGCCCCGGATATCATCATCGTCGGCGGCGGAGTCTCGAAGTCCCACGACGAGTTCCTGCCGCTGATCAGGACACGGGCGAAACTCAAACCGGCGAAGCTGTACAACAACGCCGGAATCGTCGGTGCTGCGATGATCGCGGTCAACGGAGGCAAGGCGAAGGTCCGTCGCAGTCAGTCCTGAAGGGACGAAGCGCCGCATCAGGAATCGCTAAAGGTCCTGCAGACGATGCGGAGAATGAGGACAGGCCACCGATAAGCCGGGTTCTGTCGACGATTCGGTCGCCCTTCTCGCCTGACGGTCATCTATCTGGGACCGATGTTGCCACCGGCCTCAAGCAATCCACCCGACGACTCGGCGAGCAGCCTCGAACGTCGTCTGTCTGATCTTGCTCCGGATGGGGTTTACCCAGCAGCGACGGTCACCCGCCGCCCTGGTGGTCTCTTACACCACCGTTTCACCCTTACCCAGTCGGAACTGGGCGGTCTGCTTTCTGTTGCACTGGCCCGCGGGTCGCCCCGGGTGGGTGTTACCCACCATCCCCGCTCTGTGGAGCCCGGACGTTCCTCAGCCCATGAGGGCCGCGACCGTCTGGTGACCTGTCCTCAAGCATCCCAGTATAGTCGCTCGGCAGCGACAAGATGCACGCAGCACCCAAGGGCGGCAGATGCCAGGCAGTGCACGTGATCAACCTCATCTCCACCCGGCGCCAGACCTGAACCAACGGAATCATACGATGGTGTGGTGAAGATCCTGCTGCCGCCCTCAGAGGGCAAGACTCCGTCGTCAACCGGTCCCTCCCTCGACCTCGACAGTCTCTCGGCTCCGGAGCTCACCGCGAAGCGCAGACGTGTCCTGTCCGCGCTGAAGAAAACCTCCAAACGTCGGGACGCGCTCGCGAAGCTCGGCGTCGGGGCGTCACTTGCCGAAGACGTCGAGCGCAACACGGTCCTCGATGAGATCCCCTCTGCTCCCGCCTTGCTGACCTATTCCGGCGTCCTCTACGAGGCGATGGGCGCGAGCGAATTAGTGGCACAGTCGGAGAATGACGAGAAGCTGCGCGAACGCCTCCAGGACGTCCACGTCTTCTCCGCCCTGTTCGGCCGTGTGCATGGGCTCGACCCCATCCCCGCTTATCGTTTGGCGATGAAGACCGACCTGGGGGCCCTGGGAAAGCTCACGTCCTATTGGAAGCCGATCCTGGCGAAGTCCTGTTCGCTTGACCTCGCCGAGGTGGCCCTCGACTGCCGCTCGAGCGATTACCGATCCGTGTGGCCGGGTCCCACCGATCAGGTCGTCACCATGGGCGCCGTGTCCGTCAGCGGCGGCAAGCGTCGTGTCGTGTCCCATTGGGCGAAGTTCTACCGAGGTGAGTTCGCCGGCCGGCTCCTCTCCGATGATCGTGCACTGCCGGAGACAGCGGAGGAGCTCGTCGCTCGGGCCGAAGAGTTCTACGAGGTCGAGTTCGACTCACCGACGAAGTCGAAGCCGGCGAACCTCATGATCGTCCTTCGGGACTGACCTGTCCTCCGGGACTGATCCAAGCGGCAGGGCCGACGAGTCGACACAGCCGGTATCAGCTGCGACGCAGCAGCACCGCTTCGCACTCCTCGCACTCATAGGTTTCGTTGGCGTCGGCCCCGAGCATACCGTGCCAGGCTGCTCCGCCGATCTCCTGACCGCAGGCTTGACAGTTCGGTCCATTGAGCAGGGCGGCTCCGGGACCACCTTGTCGAACATTGGCGTCGAATGCCGCCAGCAGCTGCTGCGGCATTTCGCTTCTCGGGCCCGAAGCCGCGGATTGGTTCTCGGCGATGAGATCACGCAGTTCGGCCTTCCGGTCCTTCACGGCGGTCTGCGCCTCTTTGCCGGAGGCCGTGACTTCGCCGATTCGGTCATCGACTGCCGCGAGTTCGCCCTCGGCGGCTTCGAGCTTCTCCATCTCTTCGAGCTGCGATTCTTCGAGTTCGGAGACCCGAGCCTCATGACCGGCGATCTCCTCTTGCAGATTCACCATGTCTCTGCTGGTCAGACCGGTTCCGTCGTTGAGTTCGGCGGTCTTCTTCTCGATCTTCGATCGCTGTGCCTCGATCAGACGGGTGCCCTCGGTGATGGCCTGCTGGTGGCCATCAACTACCGCGGCGGCCTCGGTCCGCTTCTGTCCGAGTTCCTTGTGGCGGGCGATGAGCTCCTGCAGTTCCTCTGCCCGCTTCGGGTTGTCATGTTCGAACTGCAGAGCGCGCCCGTTGGCGGTGAGCTCGATGAGAGTCTGCAGAGCTGTTCTCTGGCTGTCAGTGATGAGCATCCTCTGTCTCCTCGTCAGTACCGTTCGACCCAGGGGTCGGTGTTGACCGCAGAATGCTGCAGCGAAACTGCGAATCCGCGCCGGGTGAACTCGGTCTCAAGAGCTTCGGCCGCCGCGTTCAGCCAGACCGTCTCCGAAGCCCAGTGGGAGACGTCGATGAGCGAGAGTCCTCTTTCCCGGCGGTTCGCCGTGTCGAGTGCCTCGGTGGCCGGGTGATGGCGAAGGTCGGCAGTCACATAGACGTCGGCTCCGCTGGCCCGAACCTCGTCGAACAGCGAGTCACCGGCGCCGCCGCAGACCGCCACACGAGTCACCGTCGCAGCCGGGTCACCGGCGATACGCACACCGGTCGTGGTGCGAGGCAGCTGAGACGCCAGTCGCCTGGCAACATCACGGACCGGAGTGGGCTCGTCGAGGTCGCCGACACGACCGATACCCGTCGGCAGCGATTCGGTTCCCGGCTCAGAAGGGTTGGCGTGCACCGACAGGGGCTGCGCATCCTTGATGCCCATCAGCGAGATAAGCACGTCTGAGACTCCGCCGCGGGCCGAATCGGCATTCGTGTGCGCATTGAACAGCGCAATGTCGTTACTGATGAGGGTGTGCACGGCTCCGCCCTTCAGCGTTGCGGCGTTCACCGACTGCACCGGCTTGAGCATGAGCGGATGATGATTGAACACCAGATCCGCGCCGAGGACAACAGCCTCGGCGATCACCGCGTCCATCGGGTCGAGACCCAAGAGGATCGATCGGACCTCGGCGTCGGGGTCGCCCACGGCCAATCCCACAGAGTCCCAGGACTCGGCCAGAGCCGGTGGCCACAACGAGTCGAAGACCTCAACGCAGTCACTCACCTTCGGATGTCTCATGCCCCCACACTATTACATCGGAAAGGGAGATCACGGCCGGTATTGCGGCAACTGGGAACACACATAAGACGAAGCAGAGAACAGTAGTCGATTTTCCGAGAAAGTGATGTGGCTCATATATTTGGACCATGACAATCACACCCAGCTTCTCCGAATCTCCCGTGACCGGAAATTCGTCCACGGTCTCTGACCTCATCCGTCGCAGCGCCGGTCGCTTCCCCACCAGCACGGCCATCGAGTTCGGCGATCGGACTTGGACCTATGCAGACCTCGACGCTGCCGTGACTGCGGTTGCCCGCGAACTCGCCCGCCTCGGCGTGGCGAAGGGCGACCGGGTCGCCGCATATGGGAAGAACTCCGACCTCTTCGTCCTCCTCTACCTCGGCTGCGCCCGTGCCGGGTTCATCCATGTGCCGGTCAATTATCAGTTGAAGGGCGACGAGCTCGACTACATCCTCAGCAACTCGGGCGCTGAAATCGTCTTCGCCGACGCCGATCTCATGTCGGCAGTGACCTCGACTCCCACCGGCGACGCGGCGCGGGTGATCGATTTCGCAGCACTCGTTCCGGTCGCCACCTCGGATTCGATCGCCGCTGCAGGCAACACAGAGTTCTCCGTCGACGACACCGACGTGGCACAGCTTCTCTATACATCAGGTACCACCTCGGCGCCGAAGGGAGCGGTGATGACTCATCGCGCCCTGGTCCACGAGTACCTGTCTGCCCTCATGTCCCTCGACTTCGCGGAGACGGATCGTGCCGTCCATGCCCTGCCGCTCTACCACTCGGCGCAGATGCACGTCTTCCTGCTGCCTCTCCTGTCGATCGGTGCCCACAACATCATCGTCCCCGCCCCCGTACCGGACGAGCTGCTTGCTCTTTTCGAAGCGAGAGAGATCAACTCGTTCTTCGCTGCCCCGACAGTCTGGGTGGCGCTGGCAAACAGCCCCGAACTCGAGACCCGCAACCTCGACAGCCTTCGCAAGGCGTACTACGGGGCCTCCATCATGCCCGGGCCGATTCTCGAACGCCTGCGCCAGCGGCTCCCGAAGCTCGGCTTCTTCAACTGCTTCGGCCAGTCGGAGCTGGGCCCCCTGTGTTCAGTGCTGCGTCCTGAGGAGCACGATGAGCACACCGGTTCGGCCGGGCGCCCGGTCATGTTCGTCGAGACTCGAGTCGTCGACTCCAGCGGAGCAGATGTCGGCCCCGGCGAGGAAGGCGAGATCCTCTACCGGTCGCCGCAGCTATGTGAAGGCTATTGGAATCGTCCAGACGCCACTGCTGAAGCCTTCGATGACAACTGGTTCCATTCCGGCGACCTCGTCAAGGTCGACGAGAACGGATTCATCGAAGTCGTCGACCGAGTCAAGGACGTGATCAACACCGGCGGAGTGCTGGTCGCCAGCCGCCAGGTCGAAGATGCGATCTTCGAACTCCCCCAAGTCGCCGAGGTGGCCGTGGTCGGCATTGCCGACGAGAAGTGGATCGAGGCTGTCTCCGCCTTCGTCGTCATCAAAGACGGCCAGCCGTCGCTGACAGCCGAGGACGTCACCGCCCACGTCAAGTCTCGTCTGGCCGGTTTCAAGGTGCCCAAGCGAGTGGAGTTCGTGGCCGAACTGCCGAAGAACTCGGCCGGGAAGATCCTCAAGCGCAGCCTGCGCGAGGTCTGAGCGGACTGGCTCTCAAGCGTTGGCGGTCGCAGCGGTGCCTGCGCCACGCCTGCGGATGACGGGTTCGGTGTGATCGGCCGCCTCGGGGGTGGTCTGAGCGTCCGAACAGCAGCCTCCGGCGCTCTCTCCGTCCTGGCCGAGGATCGTGAATCCGTTGTCGCGGATCGTCGCGAGATCATCGGCGGCGGCTTGGCCCTCGGCCGTGAGGTAGTCGCCGAGGAAGATCGAATTCGCCAGATGCAGGGCCATCGGCTGCAGTGATCTGAGGTGGATCTCGCGCCCGCCGGCCAGGCGGATCTCACGATCGGGGCAGACGAATCGCGCTGTCGCGACGATCTTCATGCACTGAGTGGGTGTGAGGTTCCACTGTCCCTCGAGCGGGGTGCCGTCGAAAGGCACGAGGAAGTTGATCGGTATCGAGTCGGAGTCGAGGGCTTTGAGGGCGAAGAGTGCTTCGATGATCTGTTCATCACTCTCACCGAGTCCGACGATGAGTCCGCTGCAGGGTGAGAGTCCGGCGGTCTTGGCGAGTTCGACGGTGCTCGTCCGGTCCTCGTAGGTGTGGGTCTTGACGATGTTGTCATGGAAGGACTCAGCCGTGTTGATGTTGTGGTTGTAGGCGTCGGCTCCGGCTTCCTTGAGCGATTCGGCTTGCCCCTCCTTGAGGATGCCCAAGCAGGCGCAGACTTCGACCTCCGGGTTCTCGTCCTTGAGGCGTTCGACGATCTCACCGACGCGGTTGACGTCGCGGCGGCTGGGGCCACGACCGCTGGCGACGAGGCAGACTCGGGAGGCTCCACCGCCGATGCCCATAGTCGCCTGATCCATGGCCTCCTCGGTGCTCAACCACGAGTACTTGAGGATCTCGGCCTTCGAGCCCAGCGACTGAGAGCAGTAAGTGCAGCTCTCCGGGCACATTCCCGATTTGAGATTGACGAGGTAGTTCAACTTGATCGTCATGCCGAAATGCCGTCGGCGCAGTCGCGATCCTGCGTGGACCAGGTCGAAGAGGCCCTCGTCTGGGGTGGAGAGAAGTGCGAGTGCCGCGGCCTCAGTGATCTCTCCCCCATTGAGAATCGATTCGGCAAGTTGGTCAGGGTTCACAGTCGTCATCGATCGGTCCTTTGTCGCCGTGCGATTGAAGTGGTGCTGAATCAGTCCAGGTCAGTTCTCCTGAACACTGTTAAATATACTATCAGAACTGTGATCCGGCTCTCCGCTTCGTGGGGCGTAGTATGCACTGACCTCCCGCGTTCGTCGTCTGTCGACTCGGCGAGACGGCCAGCAGGCGCATAGACTTCTCTCGCCGGGTCGGACCGCTGTCCGACGGCCGGTCAACGGCCCGCAGCTGGGAAGAACGGAACGAGGTACACGATGACGGATTCGGCACAGAGGGACACTCACGAAGGATCGCACAGTCGCCGCGGCTGGCGTCTGCACGGGGACGGTCGAACCATCGCTCCCGGTGAGATGGTTCTGCCCGAGGAGCGTCTGAGCTGGCCCCGGACCTTCAGCATCGGCGCTCAGCACGTCGTGGCGATGTTCGGCGCGACGTTCCTCGTCCCTCTGCTCACCGGATTCCCGCCGTCGACGACGCTGTTCTTCACCGCCATCGGCACGCTGTTCTTCCTGCTCATCACGAAGGGGATGATGCCCTCGTACCTCGGTTCGTCGTTCGGACTGCTCGCCCCGATCGGAGCCGTCACCGGATTCTCCGCGACGGCCGGAGAAGACCTCGAATCGCATGCCATGGCCTTGGCCCAAGGCGGAATCATCTCAGTGGGAGTCACCCTGGCCCTGGTCGGACTCGTCGTCCACTTCGTCGGGGTCCGCTGGATCGAGGTGACCATGCCGCCAGTGGTCACCGGTGCCATCGTCGCGCTCATCGGCCTCAACCTTGCCCCGGCCGCCTGGGATTGGGTCAAGGCCGCTCCACTGACTGCCGTGATCACAATCGTCGCGATTCTGCTGACCACGGTCCTCTTCAGAGGCATGCTCGGTCGGCTCTCGATCCTCATCGGCGTTCTCTTCGGCTATGGGGCGGCCTGGCTGCAAGGTGAGCTCGACTTCTCCACCGTCACCGAAGCCGACTGGGTGGGGCTGCCCGCATTCCATGCCCCGGCTTTCGAACTCGGCTACCTCGGCCTCTTCCTGCCGGTCGTCCTCGTCCTCATCGCCGAGAACATCGGCCATGTGAAATCGGTCGCCGCGATGACCGGCCGCGACCTCGATCGCCTCACAGGGCGAACGCTCTTCGCCGACGGTTTCTCCACCATCCTCGCCGGGTCCGGTGGCGGCTCCGGAACAACGACGTATGCCGAGAACATCGGTGTCATGGCTGCCACGCGCATATTCTCCACCGCCGCCTACCTCTGTGCGGCGATCATCGCTCTCATCCTCAGCATGCTGCCGAAGTTCGGCGAGATCATCGCCACGATCCCTCCCGGAGTCCTCGGCGGAGCGGCGACCGTGCTCTACGGAATGATCGGCATGCTCGGTGTGCGCATCTGGGTGGAGAACAAGGTGGACTTCTCCAATCCGATCAACCTCAACACCGTTGCGGTCTCGCTCATCGTCGCCATCGCGAACTTCACCTGGACCCCGGGCGGACTGCAGTTCGAAGGCATCGCCCTGGGCACCGCCTCGGCGATCATCATCTACCAGGTGATGAAGGCGATCGCCCGCTGGCGGGGCACGGACCCGGACCTCGTCGCGGAGAACTTCGCCGAGGCGGTCCACCGTTCCGATGGATCCGCCGGCGTTGAGTCGGCCGGCCGCCCAGATGCCGGCCCCGATGGAACACCCCGGGGGCTTGGCTCACCTTCCTGACCGCGATGCGCGCACAGGCGCTCCGGCATGACGATTACATGCGTGAATGCAGAAGTGCCGCAACCTCGCCTGAGCGTTGCTGCGGCACTTTCCCTTGGTCGGGATAGCGGGATTCGAACCCACGACCTCCTCGTCCCGAACGAGGCGCGCTACCAAGCTGCGCTATATCCCGTGACCAGGAACTACTATAGCGATGGGAACGCGTTCTGAAAAATCGAGACGGGCCCCGGACGAAGAATGAAAGGTATGTCTCATTGGCACTGACAGCCGAAAGCATCACCACTACTGCTCTGACCATCCTTTCGCGCTACGGTCTCGGCGATCTGTCCATGCGCCGACTCGCCCGTGAACTCGACGTTCAGCCCTCCGCACTCTACTGGCACGTCAAGGACAAGCAGTCCCTTCTCATTCTCATCTCGCGCAGCCTCAAGGCCGAAGTCGATGCTCTCTGCCCCGCCACCGCAGATCCCCTCGCCGCAGTCATGTCACTGCGCGAAGTGCTGCTGAAATACCGAGACGGCGCCGAGATCGTACTGCTCGGCTATTCGATCGCTCCGGCGGATGTCACCCCTCAGGCCCTGTCGGCCGATCGCCTGGGTGCTGAACTCTCCCACGGAGTCCTCACGCTTACGCTCGGGGCTGTGGCCGTCGAACAGAACCGCAGACTTTTCGACATCGACCCCGCAGATGCGGCCGAGAATTTCGCAGCCAACGCCGCACTACTGCTTCAAGCCTCCCGGTCACAGCTCTGAACGGTACTGTGATCGCCGGTCATCCCGTTTCGCCGCTCACCCTCGGATGTGGCATACTGGACAAGCGCTGTCACAGTCGTTGACGACGCAGGTGGGGCCTATAGCTCAGTTGGCTAGAGCATCTCGTTTACACCGAGAGGGTCGGGGGTTCGAGTCCCTCTGGGCCCACCATCAAGGCATCCCGTGGCGACGGGGTGCCTCTTCCATATTTCGGCCCGATTCTCCCTGCCGGCGCACAGCCGCGAATTCCGTAGATCCGTAGTCTGCAGGCCGGAACCGCTCCGATCGGATCCTCGCCGAGGCGGGCCCGGAGTCGATCAACCCTCGTTGATCTCCGTGCGGATCGTGAGCAGGAATGCCGCATCGGTCTGCGCTTCCACCGAGTGCTTCTGCGGCGGAATGCCGACGAGCTCTCCGGCACCCAGTTCACACGCCTCGTCGGCAGTCACCATACGCACCTGGCCTCTGATGACGTGCAACGTCGCCTCCGGGGGAGAATCATGCTCCGCGAGCTCTGCGCCTGCTCGCAGAGTGAGCAGTGCCTGCCGGAGGTAGGTTCCAGCGAAGACGCCCTTGGCGGCCCGACCGCTGTGTGCACCTCGCGCCTTCTCCAACAGCTCTTCACTGAGGTTCTCAAGATTCTGTGCGGACATCTGATCGGTCATCTTGGCCTCCTTGCTGAGTCGACTGCAGCCCCGAGGCTGGCATACCTCCTCAGCGTAGGCTCGTTTTCACATCCGTGGTGATAGCTTCAAAGAGGAGTCAGAGAAACGAGTGAGAGGTAACGCTGTGGCAGAAGAATCCGTCATCGACGTCCGGAGCATACCGAAGCCGGAGCGGCATCCGCTCATCATCAAGGCGTATGAGGAACTCGAGGTCGGCACCGGCTTCATCCTCATCAACGATCACGTGCCCGAGGGCCTGCGCGTGGAGATGGTCCGCGAGTTCGCCGATGCGGTCGGATGGGAGCCCCTGGAGAGCGCGGAGGATGTGGCCCGAGTCCGCATCATCCGCCGTGCCGCCACGCCTGCGCCTCGTGTCGTCTTCGATGTCGCCGAACTCAGCGAAGCCGTCGAGGATTCCGGGTCTGTCTGGCAGCTGCCGACGCAGCATCGTGACCTCGACGCAAACGTCATCGCGCTGGTCCCCGGCGGGGAGATCTGCGAACACACGGGACCATCGCTCGACGTCCTCATCCACGTCCTCGCCGGTGCGGGCACCCTGGAGACCGAAACGGGCACAATCGACCTGTCCCCCGGTCAGATCGTGTGGCTGCCCCGTCGGTCCCGCCGTCGTTTCCTCGCCGACGCCGAGGCGGAACTGCAGTACTTCTCGGTCCACCAGCGCAAACAGGGGCTGAGCATCACGGCCCGCCGCTGATCACGGACCTGTGATCAGCTCCCTGCTTCGGGGGCGTCGGGACGGGCAGCGGTGATCGCGATCAGTCGCCGCAGCACCGCCTCGTCGATGTTCTCCGATCGACGCACTAAGGACGCAGCCGGCGCCCTCGGTGTACTTACCGAGCTGTGAGAGCATCTTCGCTCCCTCGGGCAGGTCTTTGAGCCAGTACAGGGAGAGTTGGCGCTTGCGCGGGGAGAATCCCGTCGCCGGCCACTCACCGTGATTGCGCGGATTCACCGGCGAGCGATTGTGACAACGGCCGTAGCCGACGTTCCAGGGTCCCCTCATCACGGGTTCTTCGCCGGTAGCCTCCCGCAAGATCTTATCGAGGGCGAGTCCGTCCTCGCGTCGCTTCTCGGGAGTCACCGAATCGCGGTATGCATCGACATCGGCATCCGTCGGCTGGGTTTTGTTCCCTGCTATTGGGCCAGTATGGCAGTTCAGAGCTGGTCTGGGATCCAGGCGGAACCGTCCTCGACCCGATAGATGAGGTTCGTGCGCGTATGCGCCACGGCAGGATAACGAGTGAGATACTCAAGGACGAAGGACTGAACGGCCGCGGTATCGGTGGCGACGATATGCAGCAGGTAGTCGTCGGCTCCAGCCATGTGATACATCCGCACAACACCGGGGAACTTCGGCGCAGCCGCCGTGAACGCGTCGATCTCGGTCCGATCATGTTTGGCCAGCCGAATCGATATGAGCGCCTGCAGGCCGACTCCCAGCGCAGTCGGATCGACATCGAGATGGAAGCCGCGGATGACACCGAGTGACCTCAATCGTTTCAGACGCAGGGAGACCGTCGATTCCGAGATCCCGACAGCCGCGGCCAGAACCGCACCCGAGGCACGTGCATCGGCGTTGAGTTCCTGAAGAAGGCGAAGATCGGTGCCATCGAGTGAGACGTTCTGCGACATGAGTCACAGTCTCCCATATCTCATCGCAGACTCTCCCGAAGAACTTCCAATACTCGAAGGCTATTGCAGATTCATTGCAGAGATCGGGAGAAATGTATTGAATACGCTTATGACTTCTATGCACCCTGAGACCCGAATGGTCCACGGCGGGATGGACGGTCTGGCAGACGCAGGCGTCCACGTTCCCGCCATCGACCTCTCCACCACCAACCCGGTCAACGACGTCCGCACGGGAGGGGATTCCTATGAGAGCCTCGCCGGCGGGCATCCCCTGAAAGATGGTGACTCCCCTGTCTACCAACGGCTGTGGCAACCCGGTGTGGCACGATTCGAGTCCGCACTCGCCGAATTGGAGAACGCCGAATCCGCCGTTGCCTTCGCCACTGGAATGGCCGCCATGACCGCCGCTCTCCTTGCCGCCGTCGAAGCCGGCACTCCCCATATCGTCGCCGTCCGTCCCCTCTACGGTGGCAGCGACCATCTGCTCGAGTCCGGTCTGCTCGGCACCTCGGTGACCTGGGCGAAAGAGGAAGAGATCGCCTCGGCGATCCGCCGGGACACCGGTCTCGTCATCATCGAGACCCCGGCTAACCCCAGCCTCGACCTCGTCGACATCGAGTCCATCGTCAAGGCGGCAGGAGACGTACCGGTCCTCGTCGACAACACCTTCTGCACCCCCGTGCTCCAGCGCCCGCTCGACCACGGAGCCGCTCTCGTCCTGCACAGTGCCACGAAGTACCTTGGCGGTCACGGTGATGCAATGGGCGGGATCATCGCGACGAACAGCGAATGGACCATGCGCCTGCGCCGAGTCCGCGCCATCACCGGAGCTCTGCTGCACCCGATGGGTGCCTACCTCCTCCACCGCGGGCTGCGGACCCTGGCCGTGCGGATGCGCGCAGCCCAGGACACCGCAGGTGAACTCGCTCGTCGTCTGCAGACTCGTCCCGAGCTCGCGCGAGTCCATTACCCCGGCCTCGCCGATTCCGATCCGCGCGGTCTGGTGGGGTCGCAGATGCACGGCGGCGGGGCGATGATTGCCATCGAACTCGCCGAAGGATTCGAAGCGGCCCGGACCTTCGTCGAACACTGCGACCTCATCGTCCATGCAGTCTCCCTAGGCGGTGCCGATACGCTCATCCAGCACCCGGCCTCGCTCACCCACCGGCCCGTAGCGGCTACCGCGAAGCCCGGTGACGGCCTCGTCCGGCTGTCGGTCGGCCTCGAACATGTCGACGACCTTGCACGAGACCTGTTCACTGCCCTCGACGCCATCCGCGACGCGGCGTGATCTCAATCGTTCACCTGTTGACCTTGACGCAACGTCAACTTCTAAGCTGTCAGACATGGACTGGTCCATACAGGAAATCGCGCGGCTGACGGGCACGACGAGCCGAACCCTGCGTCACTACGACGCTATCGGTCTGCTGCCGCCGACCTCCATCGCCGCCAACGGCTTTCGCTGCTACGACGAAACAGCACTGGTGCGACTCCAGCGCATCCTGCTGCTCAAGGAACTGGGAATGCCGTTGACGACGATCGCCGAGGTCCTCGATTCGAGAGACGATCCGATCGAGACGCTGTCACAGCATCTGGTCTCACTCGGACGCGAGAGAGACCGGCTCGACAGACAGCTCGCCGCCGTCACCGCCACCATCACACGTCTGAAAGCAGGTGAGCCGCTCATGGCTGAAGAGATGTTCGATGGTTTCGACCATCGCGAACACGAGGAGGAAGTGACCAGGCGTTGGGGTGCCGACGCCTATCGACGGGGAGACGAGTGGTGGTCCCGACAGCCCCTCGAGGAGAAGAGGGAATGGAAGGCCCGCGTCTCCGCTCTCTCAGAGCACTGGGTCGCCGCCGCCGAGGCGGGAGCACACCCCGAATCGGACCGCTGCCAGGAACTCGCCGAACGCCATATCGATTGGCTGCGAGCGGTTCCGGGGACCCCGGCGAATGACCCGGAGGGGGACCTCGCCGGCTATGTGCGCGGTCTTGGCCAGATGTACGTCGACGATCCCCGATTCGGCGCGAACTACGGCGGAGCAGCCGGCGCTGCGCTCGTCAGGGATTCTCTCGACCGCTGGCTTGCATCCCGCGGGCTCTGATCCGGCCGAAGCCGGAACGGGAGTACTCAGGACAGTTCGGAGAGCGCCAGCCGGATCTTCTTAGCAGGCGCCTCCAGCTGTTCCGGGGTCTGCATCGGAGCGCGGTCGGAGATGTCGAAGTCATCCATTGAGTTCGTCGGCAGGACGTGGATATGCAGGTGGGGCACTTCGTAGCCGACGATGAGGAGGCCGATGCGCTCGCAGTCGAACGCGCTCTTCTGGGCTTCGCCGATCGATTTCGCCACCGCAGTGAGGTGAGCGAGAAGGTCTGCATCGGCGTCGATCCAGTGCGAGATCTCCTCGCGCGGGACGACCATGACGTGGCCTTCCGTCATCGGTGCGACATCGAGGAATGCGACGCACTTGTCATCCTGATGGACGAAGGTGCCGGGGATCTCTCCGTTGATGATCTTTGTGAACAGCGTGGCCATAGTGTGTCCTCCTCAACAGTCTCCGAAGCTGCCGTCGATCGGCACTTCGGTGGTGGGTCGATTCTCAGAGGCTGGAAAGCGCTGCATCGAAATCCTCGGAGAAATCCCGAGTCTCGGAGCGCGCGACCTGCCTGCCACTCACGATCGTACCCGCAGGTGAGATGACGAAGACTCCTCGTTCGGCAACCCCGTGGATCTCATCGAAGACGCCGAACGCGCGGGCCGCCCCACCGTGGGGCCAGAAATCCGAGGCCAGAGTGACGGCGGTGCCGGCATTCCGTGCCCACGCCGCCAGAGTGTATTTGGAGTCAGTGGACACGACGACGACCTCGACGGCGTGGGAACCCTGCCGCATCCGCTCCTGCCACCCGTCGAGGGCGGCGAGTTCGTCTCCGCAGATCGGAGAGAAGGCGAACGGAACGAATGCGAGCACACGGGCGCCACGCGGGGCCGCCTCGGTGAGGGTGATGACCGATCCGAGATGGTCGGGAAGGGTGAAGTCCGGGGCCCGGTCACCGGGCCGCAGGATCATGAATAGTTCTTCTTGCCCACGAGCCGGAATCCGGCCCAGTCATCGGCGGCACTGACCGTGGAGGTCACGTGCATTCCGGCGGTGGGCGCCGCTTCGGAGATGTCAGCGGGGCTGATGTGTCCCGGGCGGTTCGCCTTCGGGCTGAGCAGCCACACGACTCCGCCCTCCTTCAAAGTGGTCTGGGCGTCGACGAGGCCATCGATGAGGTCATCGTCGTCCGACCGCCACCACATGAGGATCACGTCGTAGACATCATCCTCTTCTCCGTCGGCGATCTTGTCTCCGATGATGTTCTCGATCGCCTCGCAGAGTGCCTGATCGACGTCGTCGTCATAGCCGACCTCTTGCACATAATCGCCCTTTTTCAAGCCGAGGTTGTATCCCAGCTCGTTTGCGAGGGTCGAAGTGGAGGATGTCCTTTCAGAAGCGGAGTTGCTCATGCCTGTATTCTTCCGCCAACAGTGGTCAAGGTGCAAATGATCGGCGCGTCCGCGCGCGGCAAGAGCACACAAACAACATCCAACCAGCGCACCGTGCAAAACCCCGTCCGCTGGGAGGCAGGATGCGTCAGGCAGATCACAACTTCGCGGGAGCGCGAAGTTCGGCTGGGAGTACTAGGCTGGCTGGTGTATCGGATGGCCCCTGTGCTCAGTCAATCTGCGGAGCACACACCACCCGATGGACATGATCTCTACACCAAAGAAGATCGTGGAGCTGAAGAGAGGACCACATCGTGGACAATCGGAATCAGGGCGGGCCCATCCTCAACGGGCTGCCCAGCCAGGTGCCCGACATCGACCCGGAGGAGACCGCTGAATGGCTGGCCTCCCTCGATGGCCTCATCGATGAGGGCGGTCGTTCTCGAGCACGCTATGTCATGCTGCGCATGCTCGAGCGCTCACGCCAGAAGCAGATCGGCGTGCCCAGCCTCACCGCTACCGACTACGTCAACACCATCGGCCCGGAGAACGAACCCTGGTTCCCCGGTGACGAAGAGGTCGAACGCCGCTACCGTCGCTGGAATCGCTGGAATGCGGCCATGCTCGTCCACCGGGCCCAGCGCCCCGGAGTCGAGGTCGGTGGACACATCTCCACCTACGCCTCCTCAGCGACTCTCTACGAGGTGGGCCTCAACCACTTCTTCCGGGGCAAGGACCATCCCGGCGGCGGCGACCACATCTTCTACCAGGGGCACGCCTCCCCCGGCATGTACGCCCGGGCCTTCCTCGAAGGCCGGATGAGCGCCGATCAGCTCGACGGCTTCCGCCAGCAGCAGTCGCACTTCATCGACGGCAAGCCGCAAGGACTGCCGTCCTACCCCCACCCTCACCAGCTGCCCGACTTCTGGGAGCACCCGACGGTGTCGATGGGGCTCGGCCCGATGAACGCGATCGCGCAGGCACAGTTCGACAAGTACCTGCACAACCGCGGGATCAAGGACACCTCACAGCAGCAGACCTGGGCCTTCCTCGGCGACGGCGAGCTCGACGAGCCCGAGAGCCGCGGCATGCTCCACGTCGCCGCTTTCGAGGAGCTCGACAACCTCAACTTCGTCATCAACTGCAACCTGCAGCGTCTCGACGGACCCGTCCGCGGCAACGGCAAGATCATGCAGGAACTCGAGTCGTACTTCCGCGGTGCCGGCTGGAACGTCATCAAGGTTGTCTGGGGCCGCGAATGGGACGCGCTGCTGGCCAAGGACCGCGACGGTGCACTCGTCAACCTGATGAACGCCACCCCCGACGGCGACTACCAGACTTATAAGGGCGAGTCCGGCGGGTTCGTGCGCGACAACTTCTTCGGCCGCGATCCGCGGACGAAGGCGATGGTCGAGGACTACAGCGACGAGCAGATCTGGAACCTCAAGCGCGGCGGTCACGACTACCGCAAGGTCTTCGCTGCGTACAAGGCCGCGATGGCCCATACCGGTCAGCCGACCGTCATCCTCGTCAAGACGGTCAAGGGCTACTCGCTTGGACCTCACTTCGAGGCCCGCAACGCCACTCACCAGATGAAGAAGCTCACGGTTGACGACCTCAAGCTCGCCCGTGACCACTTCCAGATCCCGATCTCGGACAAGGAGCTCGAGGACAACCCGAAGCTGCCCCCGTACTACCATCCGGGAGTCGACGCTCCCGAGATCAAGTACATGCAGGAGCGTCGCGCGGAGCTCGGCGGCTACTCCCCCGAGCGGCGAACCACCCATGTCGATCTCAAGCTGCCCTCCGACAAGGCCTACCAGGCCGGGCGCCGCGGATCCGGCAAGCAGGAGATCGCCACCACGATGGGCTTCGTGCGTGTGCTCAAGGACCTCATGAGGGAGAAAGAGTTCGGTCACCGGATCGTGCCGATCATCCCCGATGAGGCCCGCACCTTCGGTATGGACTCGTTCTTCCCGACGGCGAAGATCTACAATCCGCACGGGCAGAACTACATCTCCGTCGACCGCGACCTGTTCCTCGCCTACAAGGAGGCCACGGACGGTCAGCTGCTCCACGTCGGGATCAACGAGGCCGGAGCGACCGCAGCTCTGACCGCAGTCGGCACCTCCTACGCCACGCACGGCGAGCCGATGATCCCGTTCTACATCTTCTACTCGATGTTCGGCTTCCAGCGCTCCGGTGACTTCTTCTGGGCTGCCGGAGATCAGATGGCTCGCGGATTCGTCCTCGGAGCCACCGCGGGACGCACCACCCTCGTGGCCGAAGGCCTCCAGCACGGCGACGGACATTCGCACCTGCTGGCCTCGACCTATCCGTCGGTGGTCTCCTACGACCCGGCCTACAGCTACGAGATCGCCCATATCGTCAAGGACGGCATCCACCGGATGTACGATCCGGCCGATGAGCGGGATCCCGACGTGCTCTACTACATCACGATGTACAACGAGCCGATGGTCCAGCCGGCCGAACCGGAGGATCTCGACGTCGAAGGCGTGCTCAAGGGCCTCTACCTGCTGAAGAAGGGCCCCGACAACGGCGGCCCGAAGGTTCAGCTCATGGCCTCCGGCGTCGGTGTGCCGTGGGTGCTCGAAGCCCAGGAGCTGCTCGACCAGGACTGGGGCGTCTCGGCCGATGTATGGTCGGTGACCTCGTGGACGGAGCTGCGCCGCGACGGACTCGACGCCGAGAACGAGCGTCTGAAGAACCCCGACTCCGAACCGCGCACCCCGTATGTGACCGAGAAGATGGCCGAGACCGAAGGCCCGGTCATCGCGACCTCGGACTACATGCGCGCTGTTCCCGACCAGATCCGCCAGTACGTGCCCAGCCACTTCACCTCGCTGGGAACCGACGGATACGGAATCTCCGACACCCGGCCGGCGGCACGTCGTTACTACCTCGTCGACGGTCCGTCCGTGGTCACGCAGGCACTCATCTCGCTGGCTGACACCGGAAAGATCTCGATCGACAAGGCCGCCGAGGCGGCTGAGAAGTACCAGCTCGACGATGTCCGTGCCGGCAGCTCGGGTTCGACCGAGGGGGCAGGCGCCTGATCTCATTCGAACGCTGAGAGCTGATATGGCCGGAGTCTCCAAGACTCCGGCCATATTTGTCGCCTTTTCTGAGTCTTTGTATGTCGCTGACAACTGGGTTGTTCTGATTCGTCTAAACTCGTGCTCATGATGTCTGATGCCGAGACCCTGCGCCGTCGCGCCGAAACCGCCCGCAGACTGCGTGCGGGAGTCGGTGTCCTGTCCTCGGTGACTCTGCAGCGGCTGGAGGCGCAGCTGCCCTGGTACCGCTCGATGTCGTCGTCTGACCGCTCCTGGGTGGGATTGCTCGCCCAATCGGGCATCTCCTCGTTCGTCGATTGGTATCGCAAACCCGATAAGAATCTGCGCGTCGTCTCCGACATCTTCAAAACCGCACCACGCGACCTCATCCGCGCCATCAGCCTGCAGCAGACGCTGCAGCTGCTCAAGATCGTCGTCGAAGTCGTCGAAGAGCGCGTCCCGGACATCGCTCGCCCCGTCGAGCAGCCGGCCCTGCGCGAGGCCGTGCTCGTCTACTCACGTGAGATCGCGTTCGCCGCAGCCGATGTCTACGCCCGCGCCGCCGAGGCCCGCGGCAGCTGGGACGCCCGCCTCGAGGCGATGGTTGTCGATGCCCTCGTGCGCGGAGACTCCGTGGACGAACTCGCCAGCCGCACGGCTGCCTTCGGCTGGCAGTCCGAGGGCCCGGTGTGCGTCATCGTCGGCCGCGCCCCGCAGCGTGCGGCGAAGAAGGGATTGGACGGCATCCGCCGCAAGGCGAGTCGCTGGGCCGATGATGCGCTCGTCGGCATCCACGACAACCGTCTGCTCATCGTTCTGGGAGGAGTCACGGAGCTCGATGACGCCGTCGAGGACCTCTCGGACTGCTTCGGACCCTCCGAAGTCATCGTCGGGCCCGCGGTCCCAGGTCTCGCCGAGGCGGCCACCTCGGCGAAGGCGGCGATCCGGGCACTCAAGGCGGCGACCGCGCGTCCGGACTCCCCTCGCCCGGTCAAGGCCGATGACCTGCTGCCCGAACGTGCCCTGTCCGGGGACCAGATCGCCTTGTCCGAACTCATCGAACGCTATTACGAACCGCTGACCTCGGGAACGGGCCAGCTGCTGAAGACCGTGAGCGCCTACGTCGAATTCGGATCTTCGCTCGAAGCCACGGCCAAGGCGCTGTCCGTGCACCCCAACACTGTGCGATACCGATTGCGGAAGATCACCGACGCCATCGGGCTCGACCCGACGACCTCGCGCGATGCCTTCGTCATCCACATCGCCTTGGTGTATGGGCGACTGTCCGAGGACGGCGTATTGTCGAACAGCGACAAATCTCACTGAGACCGGCCCAGAGTCCATTAGATTGATCAACGGAACCCAACGAAAAGAGAACTGAGTGCTTGCAATCACCTGTCCGGGCCAAGGAGCCCAGAAGACCGGTTTCCTGAGTTCGTTCCTCGAACTCGACACATTCTCGGCACAGATCGACGAACTCTCGACCGCCTCGGGGATCGATCTGCGTCAGCACGGTACCGAATCCGATGACGAGACGATCAAGGACACCGCGGTGGCACAGCCTCTGCTCGTCGCCTCCGCCATCGCCTGCGCCGCCGAACTCGGAGTCACCCCGGCAGTCGTCGCCGGCCACTCCGTGGGAGAGATCGCCGCCGCACAGATCGCGGGAATCTTCACCCCGGCCGATGCCATGGCATTCGTCAAGGTCCGCGCGGATGGGATGGCTGCCGCTGCCGCCTCCACTCCGACCGGGATGTCCGCCGTCGTCGGCGGCCAGCCCGAAGATGTTCTCGCCGCCATCGAGGCTGCCGGAGCCAGCCCCGCCAATGTCAACGGCGGGGGTCAGACCGTGGCCGCCGGATCCCTCGAGGCACTCGAAGCACTGGCTGAGAACCCGCCGGAGCGTGCCCGGGTCATTTCGCTGCCCGTGGCTGGTGCCTTCCACACCGAGTTCATGGCCGCGGCCACCGATGATCTGGCTGCCGCCGCTTCGGCGATGGAGGTCTCCGACCCCAGCGTCTCGATCCTCAGCAACTCCGACGGGACCGCGGTCGAGACCGGTCGCGAATACGTCGACCGTCTGGTCAAGCAGGTCACGAACCCGGTGCGCTGGGACCTGTGCCAGGACAGCCTGCTGAGCGACGGGGTCACCGGAATGATCGAGCTCGTCCCCGGTGGAACTCTCACCGGAATCGCTCGACGTGCCATGAAGCGCGTCGAGACATTCGCCATCAAATCGGCCGCCGACCTCGACGGCGCGCGTGAGTTCGCGGCAGCCCACGCCTGAGAATCGAAAGAAGACGTCATGCCTACACTCAAGACTGCTGAGCCCGGCACTTTCTCCCGCATTGCCGGAATCGGTGCCTACCGTGCAGAGAATCTCGTCACCAATGACGACATCGCCGGACCGATCAACTCCTCAGACGAATGGATCCGTCAGCGCACAGGCATCATCACCCGCCGTCGTGCCAGCAAGGATGTCGGCGTCCTCGATATGTCCGAGGAAGCCGCGCTCGAAGCAATCGCCTCCGCGGGACTCAAGCCCGAGGACATCGGTGCGATCATCATCTCGACAGTCACCTTCGAATACTTCACGCCTTCAGCGGCGGCGGCGCTGACCGCGCGGCTGGGCACAGGTCCGATCCCTGCGTGGGACATCAGCGCCGCGTGTGCCGGCTATTGCTACGGCATCTCCCAGGCTGATGCACTGGTCCGCGCCGGAACCATGGACAACGTCCTCGTCATCGGTGCGGAGAAGCTCTCCGAGGTCATCGACCCCGAAGACCGTTCGATCTCGTTCATCCTCGGTGACGGTGCCGGTGCAGTCGTCGTCAGTTCCGCCGACGAACCCGGCATCTCGAAGACGGTGTGGGGGTCGAAGGGAGAGAACTGGTCGACGATCCGGATGACCGATTCGCTCTATGACATCCGCGACGATCGCGAACTGCCCTTCCCAACCCTGCGTCAGGACGGGCCGACCGTCTTCCGCTGGGCTGTGTGGGACGGCGCCGAGGTGGCCAAGGAAGCCCTCGCAGCCTCCGGAATCGAAGCCGAGGATCTCGCAGCCTTCATTCCGCACCAGGCGAACATGCGCATCATCGATGAGCTCGCGAAGCAGCTGAAGCTTCCCGAGTCCGTCGTCATCGCCCGTGACATCGCCGACAACGGGAACACCTCGGCGGCGTCGATCCCGCTGGCTACCGAACGGCTCCTGCGCGAACAGCCCGAGCTCAGCGGCGGTCTCGCCCTGCAGATGGGCTTCGGTGCGGGCCTCGTCTACGGCGCGCAGGTCGTGCGCCTGCCCTGAGACACACCCATTCACGGAAAACTCTCCGTGAATGTCCTAAGATATTCGGCGGGACACTCGTCGAAAAGTTCCTCAAACGGTCGAAAAACCCTCGACCGAAATCAGAAAGTAGGAAAGAAATGGCATTCACCGAAGCTGAAGTCCTCGCAGGGCTGGCAGAGATCGTCAATGAAGAGACCGGCCTGGCTGTCGAAGCAGTCGAAGCCGACAAGTCGTTCACCGATGACCTCGACATCGACTCCATCTCGATGATGACCATCGTCGTCAATGCTGAGAAGAAGTTCGGCGTGAAGATCCCCGATGACGACGTCAAGGACCTCGTCACCGTTCAGGACGCTGTCGACTACATCAACAAGGCTCAGGAAGCCTGAGCCACAGCAGCCGAACACGGCCCGTCCACAGACGGGCCGTGTCCACACTATCGACGAGGTTTGTACCATGACATCTAAAGTTGTCGTCACCGGAATCGGTGCGGTAACCCCCTTGGGCGCGACTGTCGATGCCACTTGGGAAGCCATTCTGGCTGGTCAGTCCGGCGTCCACACAATGGACAACGACTGGTCGGAGAAATACGGCCTCGCCGTGGACTTCGCAGCGCAGGTCGACCCACAGGTCGTGCCCGACAACCTCAAGAGGGTCCAGGCCAAGCGCCTTGACCCCTCGAGCCAATTCGCTCTCATCTCCGCTCGTGAAGCCATGGCCAACGCCGGTCTCGAGGAGACCGACCCGGAGCGTACCGCGGTCTCCTGGGCCACCGGAATCGGCGGAGTCTGGACTCTGCTCGACGCCTGGGACACCCTCCAGGAGGAAGGCCCGCGCCGAGTCATGCCCCTGACCGTTCCCATGCTCATGCCGAACGGACCTGCGGCTGCCATCGGAATGGAGTTCAAGGCCCGCGCCGGCGTGCAGACCCTGGTCTCCGCCTGTGCTTCATCGACCGAGAGCCTTGGTCACGCCTATGACGTTCTCTCTTCGGGCAAGGCCGATATCATCATCGCCGGCGGTTCCGAAGCCGCGATCCACCCGATCACCCTCGCTTCGTTCAATTCGATGCAGGCGCTGTCGCGTCGCACCGATTCGCCCGAGACCGCCTCGCGTCCCTATGACATCGACCGTGACGGATTCGTTATGGGCGAAGGTGCGGGAACGCTGATCCTCGAGACCGAGGAGCATGCAAAGGCTCGTGGTGCGAAGATCTACGCCGAGGTGGCCAGCTGGGGCATCTCGAACGACGCCTATCACATCACCGGCGGAGAGCCCGAGGGCAAGCATGCGTTGGCAGCCATGCAGCAGGCACTCGACGCAGGTGGCCTCACCGCTGCTGACATCAAGCACGTCAACGCGCACGCCACATCGACTCCGGTCGGAGACATCCCCGAATCGCTGGCAATCAGCGAACTCCTCGGCGACAAGGTCTCCGATGCACTGGTTTCGGCCACGAAATCGATGACCGGCCACCTCCTCGGTGGCACCGGCGCCGTCGAAGCGATCCTCACCGTCAAGGCGCTGCAGACACGCACCGCTCCCCCGACCATCAACGTCGACGAGATCGACCCGAAGGTCAAGGGAATCAACATCGTCCGCAACACTCCGCAGGAGCTGCCTGCGGGCGATATCGCAGCGATCACGAACTCGTTCGGCTTCGGGGTCACAACGCCGTCGTCGCGTTCCGCTCGGTCTGAGGCCCTGTTCGACCCCAGACAGCTCTAACGGCCCACTGTGAGTCAGGAAGCACGGTTTTGAACCTGTGCAATCCAACTCAGAGTGGGCCGTTTGCATATGTCGAACATCTGAGAGGCGTTCGGTGTTCAGGCACGCAAAATGGGCACACCCGAGGCAGGAAGGTGTGCCCATTGAGCAGAACGAAGCGATCCGAACCGTGACGAGTCTGTACGGCTGGGACGCGGCAGAGAACGGCTCAGCCGACCTTGGTCAGCCAGCGCACCGGTGCGCCTTCGCCTGCGTGGCGAAATGCGTCGAGTTCTTCATCCCAGGCTTCGCCGAGGGCAATCGCCATCTCGGAGGAGAACTTCGCGGGATCGCCTGCTGCTCGTTCCATGACGGAGCGGATGCGGTCTTCGGGGACGAGGATGTTTCCGGCGGTGTCGGTTATCGCGTGGTAGATACCCAGATCGGGTGTGTGGCTCCAACGTCCGCCGTCGACTCCGGCCGAGGGCTCCTCGGTGACTTCGTAGCGAAGTGAGTCCCATCCGCGCAATGCGGATGCGATGCGAGCACCGGAGCCTGCAGGCGCGCGCCAGCAGACTTCTGCGCGCACGAGACCTGGTGCTGCCGGCTGGGGTGTCCAGTCGAAGCGTGCCTGTGCGCCGATGGCCCCGCCCGCTGCCCACTCGATGTGAGGGCACAGCGCACGAGGTGCTGAGTGGACGAAGAGTACGCCCTGTGTCATATCCATTTCTGCCTCCTACTTCGGATACGTCTTCCCCTACGATCCGAAAGGAGGTGCTGACCACATGATAGTCGAAGATCGACGCGCAGCCAAGCACTAAAGACGCTGGTGGCATCGGGTGTCGATAATGACTGTCCACAATTGGGCGACAAGGTGAACACTGACGACTGGACGACAGCTGGTGCGCGCATCCAGCGCTTTGTGGTGCCCCGGTCGGACTTGAACCGACGGCCAAGGAATTATGAGTTCCCTGCTCTAACCAGCTGAGCTACGGGGGCCAGCCGAGACAACATTAGCACCATCGGAGTCCACCGCCCCATTCGGTTCACGCGCGCGTTCACACATGCGTCCACGCACGCTTACGTAGGAGTCGAGGCGCGCTGAGCCTGGGGCCTCAGGCCCGCTGCTGCGCCATTGCGTTGAGAGGGGCGACGCGGGTGAGAACACTGCGTGCGGCGTCGACACATGTGTAGCGGTCGGTGGTGATGTATACGTCGAAGACCGTCTGCCCGTCGCTGCCCGGATCGTTGCGCTTCGACGCCGCGACCATGCCCGACCAATCCGGTCCGACCACGACGACGCCGTGCTCGTTGCGCATGGGATCCGAGGCATCAACGAGTCCGGTGCGCACACCGGGAATCGGCGGTCCGTCGAACCCACCGGAGAACATCGCCGTCAGCCCTACCGTGTCGCGGATCTTCTCGTACCGCAGTCGTGTCTCCTCGGAGAATCCGTCGTCTTCGCCGAACACACCGAGGGTGATGGTCGCGGTTCCCGACGCCAGAGCGCGTTCCTCCAGCGCCGCGATCTGGGCGACGAGGAGTTCGCGGTTCATCACCAACGGCTCACGCCGGAGCCCCTGCGAAATCGAGTACGGAGTTCCCAGCGCCGGCAGATTGCGAGAGTAGTGGGAGACGAGAGCGTCCTCGCTCGGTTCGGAGAATGACTCCGGCTGCTTCGTGGCCTCACCGAAGTAGGGCCCGGACATGAACCGTGCTCCCAGCGCACGCACCCGGTCCAGATCGTCTTCGGTTTCGACACCGTCGGCGAGGATGACCGCTCCCGTGCGTTCGAGATGAGCGTGGAGAAGCCGGTTGAGTTCGGCCAGATGAGAGTCGCAGTCAATCCGCAGAACGTCCGGATGGAGTCCGACCACTGAAGGATTGACCAGCGGAACGAAGGAGGTGCTGCGCA
The DNA here is from genome assembly GCF_900105315.1 of Brevibacterium siliguriense. Taxonomy (NCBI): domain Bacteria; kingdom Bacillati; phylum Actinomycetota; class Actinomycetes; order Micrococcales; family Brevibacteriaceae; genus Brevibacterium; species Brevibacterium siliguriense. The sequence goes on from NZ_LT629766.1 coordinate 2,653,357, forward strand.
AGTCGGGACCGACCGATGACATGCCCACTCCCCAACCCATGGCACGTGCTGAGCGGACGGAACGCAGCACCGAGGCCGGAGCCGAGGCGACGCGGTTGGCGTCGAGCTGCAGGATGACCGAGCGGTCGGGTTCCCCAGTGCGGTCCTCGAGGGTTGCAAAGGATTCGGCTTCGGCGTGGAGGAACAGGCGGTTGGACTTCGGCAGCCCTGCGCCCTCTGCAGTACGCAGCGCCGAGTCCCGCAGAGAGGCGTCGATATCACCGGTGATGGTGGCGACGCGCATGGCGTGGCGGAGGTTCTCCGACTCGGCACGGCCCAGCTCCGGGGCCCCCGTGGGAGCCTGCAGAATCTGATGGCCGACCCGCTGGAAGGTCAATGCGTCGACGACGGGGGCGAAATAGGTTTCGATCCCGCCCGAACGCACGAGTTCCTCGAGCCCGAGCTCGTCATCGGGTACCGCCTCGACCACTGTGATTCCTTCCATGGGCTGATGTGCGTAAACAGTCTTCCATATTCGGACAGAGCGGATTGTCTAAAATCCGTAACATTATTGCGCTGACAGCTGACGATGATATTCCGACGCCGGGCGCGCCGCGAGCGTGCCCTCAGGGGCGGCGGGGACCGCCTCGGCGGACTTCGACGATGCCGACGATTCCGGCGAGGATGACAACGACGGCGATCGCGACGAACGCCCCGATCATCCCCCAGTGCCAGTTGCTCACCGCAGTGATCGAGAAGGCCAGAGCAGTCATGATCGCAAGCCCCATCGAAGTGCCGATGCGCTGCCCGGTCTGCAGCACTCCGCCGGAGGAGCCGGCGTATCGCAGGGGGACCTCCTGCAGGGTCAGGGTTTGATTGGGGCTGATGACCATGCCCTGAGCGGTGCCGATGAACGCCAGGGTGAGCAGCATCCACCACTCGCTTCCGATCCCCTGGGACAGCAGCGCGACGACGCCGATCGTGGCCAGCAGACCCATGAGACACAGTGCGATTCCCCAGACGACGAGACGGCGCCCGATCTGGAAGACGAACCGTCCGGACACATCGGCGGAGACTGCCGAGCACAGCGCGGCAGGAAGACCGATCATTCCCGCGGCCAGAGCCGTATGTCCCAAGCCCTGCTGCATGTACATAGCGACGAGGACCCAGACGCTGGTGACGCCGAGGAAGTAGAGGGCGATGATGATGGAACCGTTGCTGAAGCTGCGGATCCGGAAGAGATCGAGGTCGACCATGGGAGGGCGTCCCAGGCGCGCATACCGACGTTCCCACCACGCCCACAGCCAGATCGCTCCGCAACCGAGCGGCAGTGACAGCCAGATGAACCAACCCAGCGAAGATTCGACGAAGGGCAGGAGGATGAGGAGGACGCCGACGCCGAGGAGGATGACTCCAACGGGATCGAGATCCTTACCGCCGTCGGTGCTCTTCGCGTCCTGATCGACGGCAGGTCGCCATGCGCCGCTCGGCAGCCAGACCCGGGCGAGGATGAGAGAAGCGATCGCGAAGGGCACGTTGACCAGGAAGGTCGCCCTCCAGCCGAGGTCGCTGCCGAACAGGGCGATGAGTGCACCGCCGAGCACTGGGCCGATGGCCACCGAGAGACCGACAGTGGTGCCCATCAGACCGAACGCCCGACCACGCGGCGGGCCTTGGAAATACTGCTGCAGCAAGCCCACGACCTGAGGGTTGAGGAACCCCGAGCCCAGCCCCATGGTCACTCGGGAGATATTGAGCGTCAGCGGATCCGGGGCGATTCCTGCCACCAATGAGGAGAGCCCGAAGAGACCCACGCCGATGACGAACAGCTGGCCGCGCCCGAAGACGTCGCCGGCACGTCCGGCGGCGACGAGGACGACGCCGAAGGACAGCGCATAACCGGTGAGCACCCACTGCAGAGCCGAGGTGGAGGCGTGGATATCGGAGGCAATTGAGGGCAGGACAACGTTGATGCTCGAGACCGACAGCAAGGACATGAAGAGGGGGACGAGGCCGATGATGAGGATGCGCTTCTGCGTCTGCGTCATCTTCGTGCTCTCGCTCACTCAGTCTCCCCTGATGGTGAAATGTCCCTTATGGTGATTCGTCTCCGATTGGTCTCATCATACGTTCGCAGATGGTCCTGCGACGGTACCCATCAGTGCGCACCGGCAGGCACCCATCCGAGAGCCGGTGCGACATGCTCGGCGAAGGACTCGAGGATGTGCAGGTTGAAGTCGACGCCGAGTTGGCTGGGGATCGTGAGCATGAGTGTGTCGGCGGCTTGGATGGCCGCATCGGCTTGGAGCTCCTCGATCAGCCTGTCCGGTTCACCGGCGTAGGTACGGCCGAACGTCGAACGTGTGTCGTCGATGATGCCGATCTGGTCGCCCTGCGCGGACCCGCGCCTGCCGAAGTAGAGGTCATCGAGGTCCGTGGTGATCGGGAAGATGCTGCGGCTGACGGAGACACGCGGCATCCACTCATGTCCCGCTTCGTTCCAGGCCTGCCGGTATCTCGCGATCTGTTCGGCCTGCAGGTCCCCGAACGCGGCGCCGGTCGCCTCGGTGAGCAGAGTCGAACTCATCAGGTTCACTCCCGTCCGAGCCGCACTTTCGGCGGTGGCTGCCGACCCGGCGCCCCACCAGATGCGTCGGTCCAGTCCGGGCGAATTCGGTTCGACGCGCAGTCGCCTGCCGGGACCGAACTGCTGTGGGTCGGCAGGTGCGAGCTCCTCGCCTCGAACGGCACGGAGGAATCGATCGAACTTCTCTCGGGCCATGTTCGCGGCTTTCAGCTCTGTGGGATCTTCGTACCCGAAGGTTTCCCAACCGCGCAGCGCTGGCTCAGGAGAGCCGCGGCTGATGCCGAGTGCCAACCGCTGGTCAGCGAGCAGATCGAGGGCGGCGGCCTCCTCGGCGAGATAGAGCGGATTCTCATATCGCATGTCGATGACCCCAGTGCCGACTTCGATCGCGCGGGTCTTCGCGGCGATAGTCGACAGCAGCGGAATCGGCGAGGCCGCCTGAGTCGCGAAATGGTGGACGCGGAAGTACGCGCCGTTGACTCCGAGCTCATCGGCACCGACGGAGATCTCCACCGCATCCCGCAGCATCTGTCCGGCGTCGAGGTCGCTGCCGTTGTCGTAGTGACCGAAACTGAGGAATCCGAAAGACTTCATGCTGGATGAACCCCCTGCGCGAGTCACCTATTCCCCACTTCCAAGGAGCAGTGGCAGCCGGTGTCCTGACACGACTAAGGCCCCGTCCGATCGGACGGGGCCTTTGCTGCTCCCCCGGCTGGGCTCGAACCAGCGACCCTTCGATTAACAGTCGAATGCTCTGCCAACTGAGCTACGGAGGAATGCCGCAGTTTCCTGCGGACGTGTGTTCCAGCTTAGCAAACCCCCGGGCCGGCGAACAAAACCACGCACAGTGCTTTAGCTCACAATAATGAGGGTTTCCCCACCCGTCGCCGCAGGGTTGCCCTACAGTCAGCACAAACACAGTCCACGGCCATCTTCGCAGCCTCCCCGCGCGATAGACTCGAAGCGATCCGCTCCCCTCGTCCGCACCTCAGAAACCGGAAGACTCACCGTGACCATAGTGGCAATCGCCCTCGCCGTCGTATCGGCTGTGGCACTGGCCTATGGTGCCCTGTATCAGCATGAAGCGGTTTCCGGGCAGGATGACTCCCACAACGGACTCAGCTGGGCGCATTTCACAGAGCTGCTGCGCAATCGCCGGTGGCTGCTCGGGCTGAGCATCCTCGGCGTGGGTACAGCCGGCAACTTCGTGGCCCTGGCTCTGGCACCGGTGATGGTGGTGCAGCCGATCGGAGCGTTCTCACTCATCGTCTCCGTGCTGCTCGGCATCCGTCATCGCGGGCTCAAGGTCAACAGACGACTCGTCCAATCCGTCGTCTGGTGCACCGCCGGGGTCTCGCTCTTCGTCGGACTCTCGGCCACGACAGCACAGTCGGAGGTCCATCTCGGATCAGACGCCATGCCGCTGTTCTGGATCACCGCCGTCGCCGTCGTCGTCGGCTTGGTGATCATGCTGGCCTTCCGTCACGCCCCACAGCTCGTCCTCATCATCGCAGCGGGACTGCTCTTCGCCTGCGTGGCAACGAACGCCCACCTGGTCAGCGTCCAGTTCCTCCGAGCAGGACTCGATCAGGTCACCTGGATCAACGTCGCCGCACTGCTGGCGGCCGTGGCCCTGGGGTCCTGGTTCGTCCAGAACGCCTACGCTGCTGGACCTCCGGAGATGGTCATCGCAGGGCTGACGGTCATCGACCCGATCGGTGCCGTCATCCTGGGCACCATCGTCCTCGGCGAGGCGGCCCAATCCCCCGTCTGGCTCGTCATCCTCATCTCGCTCACCGGATTGGTCGCCTGCGCGGCCGTCGTTGTATTGTCGCGGTATCATCCCGATGTCAGAGATCGAGAAGCTCAGCGCAGGAACGCCCGCCGTTCCGACACCATGACCGACACCGAGGAGAGCTGAATCCTGTCTGCGCACCGTCCCACTCCGACACGCCGAATCCTCATTCCGGCTGAGACGTACGCCCCCGAAGTCAACGGTGCCGCGAAGTTCGCCGAGCGGCTGGCTGAGGGCCTCGCCGCCCGCGGCAATGACGTCCACGTTGCGTGCCCCTCGGCGACCGGCAAACCCTCCGTCAGCGTCGAGAACGGGGTGACCGTTCACCGTCTCACCGCTCACAGGTGGCCGCTGCACCCGACGTGGATGATCTGCATGCCGTGGGAGACGAAGCCCGAGCTCTCACGACTCCTCGACAGCGTCCGCCCCGATGTCGTGCATACTCAGGCTCATTTCGTCATCGGCCGCTATGCGTTCTCCGAATCGATCAGACGCGGAATCCCCGTCGTGGCCACCAACCACTTCATGCCCGACAATGTCCGCCCCTATCTCAAGGCCCCGAAGGCCGTTCTCGACGGAGGAACCGCCATCGCCTGGTGGGACCTGCGCCGGAAGTTCCAGTCCGCCGATTTCATCACGGTACCCACACAGTTAGCCGCCGATCTGCTCACCGAAAACGGTTTCTCCTCTCCCATCCGGGCGGTGTCCTGCGGAATCGACCTGCAGCGTTTCGCTCATCTGCGTGAACTTGACTCAGCTGCGTCGCGCGCCATTCCTCCGCGTGTCCTCTTCGTCGGCCGCCTCTCCTCGGAGAAGCATGCCGCAGACATCGTCGAGGCCGTCGCGACGACCGATCCCGAACTGGGACTCGAAGCCGATATCGTCGGCGGCGGTGATCAGGAGGAACCGCTGAAGCAGCTGGCGAGCGAACTCGGCATCGCCGATCGTGTCCACGTGCTCGGGAAGATCAGCGACAAGGAACTCATTGAGGCTTACCAGCGCTGCACTTTCTTCTGCATGCCCTCGACCGCGGAACTGCAGTCCATCGCCACGTTGGAGGCGCTGGCTTCGCGCAAACCCGTGGTCCTTGCTGATGCGGTGGCCCTGCCGCACCTCGTCCGCGACGGTGTGAACGGGTACCTGTTCCCGCCGCGCGACACCGATGCGCTTGCCGATCGCTTCACTCGCATCTGCCGGATGCCCGATGCAGAACTCGATGAGATGTCGAAGGCGTCACTCGATGTCGTGGCCAAACACGATATCGAATACACCCTCGACACCTTCGAAGCGATCTACGACGGAGTCATCCGAGACGCCACCGACTCGTCTGCGGCCTGAGCGCCGATCACCTTCAGGAATCGGGACGGTTTCAGCCAGCGAGGCGGTCTCAGGGGTCCGCGGGCGGAACGAAAACCGACGGTGCTGACGGCATCCGAGCGAAATCCACGCCGCTGACCATGTCGTCGATGGATCTCCACCGTCGACCGTCTCCGTCGAATCCCAGCGACTGCTGCATCCAGGCGAAGACGTCCTCGACCGACCACCCGAGGCTGCGTACCTGCTGATAGGTCACCGCTCCGTCGCGTTTGGCCAACCGCTGACCGTCTTCGTTGAGGACCAGGGGAACGTGCACCCAGCCGGGTTCGGGCACGCCCAACAGCCGTGACAGATACGCCTGCCGAGGCGCCGAGGAGGCGAGGTCGTCCCCACGCAGGATCTCGTCGATTCCGCTCGCTGCGTCGTCGACGACGACGGTGAGATTGTAGGCGAAGATGCCGTCACCTCTTCGCAGCACGAGGTCGTCGACGAGGGCGTCGACCTGACCGAGCACCACGTCGTCGATGTGGTGCTCTCGGTTGTCCGCGTGCAGGCGCAGAGCCGGCTGACGGTTGTTCGCCTCGAGTCTCCGCCGTGCCGATTCTCGCTCATCCTCGCCGAGGTTGCGGCAGGTCCCAGGGTACGCCCCGGGTGGTGCGTGGGGTGCACTCGGGGCCTGGGCGATGTCCTTGCGTGAGCAGTAGCACTCGTAGACGAGACCGTCCGCCGCCAGCTTCGCAATCGCAGCCGAATACTCGCCGGTGCGTTCGGATTGGACCAGAGGCGGTTCGTCGGGCGTGACGCCGAGTTCAGCGAAGACCGATAGCTGTGATTCGGCCGAGCCGGCCTTCACCCGGTCGAGGTCCTCGATCCGCCACAGGAACCGTCGGCCCGTCTGTCGGGCACGCACATAGCTGAGCAGTCCGGAACGGATATTGCCGATATGGAGGTCCCCACTCGGGCTCGGAGCGAAACGGCCGGCTCCCGCGTCTGGGTGGGAATCGGTCACTGATGGGCCACGAGATCGCCGTACTGCGGGAACCGCTCTAGGTAGTCCTGCACGTAGGTACAGGTCGGCACGATGGACGCTCCGTCTGCTCGGATGAGGTCGAGCACTTGAGTGACGAGTGTGCGGGCGAAGCCTCGTCGGGAGAAGCCTTCGGAGATGATCGTGTGCTGCAGTTCCAAGGTGCGGCCATCGATGACCTGGTAGGCGAGGAACCCGATGAACTCCCCCGGGGTCTCATCGGTGAACAGTTCGTACCGCTCGCGGTCGGTGTTCTTCACCACTCGGACCGGTGTGGGGCTGAGTTGAGGCTGTGGCATTGATGCACTCCTTCATTGCCGACTCCTATGTGAACGATACCTGGTCGAGCAGGTCCCGGTCGGCATCGACCGGGACCTGCCACGTACCGCGGGATTCAGTCGACGATGGCCGTCGTCAGGCCTTCCGTCTCGGTGTCGGCGGTCGTCTTGCGCTGGAGTCGGGACTCGAGCCAGCGAGCGAACCCGGCGACGATCATATTGATGATGATGAACAGGGCGGCACCGACGATGAACGTCGGCAGCAGGTTGTTGTACTCCCGGCCGATGAGATTCACCTGGTACAGCAGATCCTGATACGTGACGATGAATCCCAGAGCCGAGTCCTTCAGCAGCACGACGATCTGGGCGATGATCGTCGGCATCATCGCTCGCAGCGCTTGCGGCATGAGCACCAGACTCATCACCTGCCCCGGTCGCAGCCCGATCGCCATGGCTGCTTCACGCTGTCCGGTGGGGACTGCGAGGATGCCGGCGCGGATGATCTCGGCCAGCACCATGCCGTTGTAGAGGGTCAGGCCGAAGACGACCGACCAGAAGGGGCCGATCTCATTGCCGAAGAGGAGGAACATTGCGAAGATGAGCAGCAGCACGGGCACACCGCGGAAGAATTCGAGGATGATTGTTCCGGGCACGGAGACGACTCTCTTGCTCGAGAGCCGCAGGAGGGCGAAGACCACGCCCACCACCATCGCGAGGACCGATGCCACGACTGCGACCTTCAGGGTGGCCAACATGCCTTGGAGCAGCACCATCTGGATCTGCGCGAAGGTGAACGGATACCACTTATCGGGTTCGAGCTGACCGGCGTCGGCGAACTTCCAGATCACGAAGGCGACCAGCGCCAACAGCACGATCAGGGAGGCGATCGAGAGGATGATGTTGTTCCGGCGCGATTTAGGGCCCGGTTCGTCGAACAGCACTTGCGTCGGTGCGCTCATCGCAGAATCACCAGCTTCTTCTCCAGGTAGTCGAAGACACGGCCGAGCAGCAGAGCCAGGATCAGATAGGCCAATGCGGTGCCGAACAGAATCGGGATGACGAGGTCACCGCGGATTTCGATGGCATTGCGCATCGCGGAGATCAGCTCTCGGTTGTTGAACGCCGAAGCGATCGAGGTGTTCTTGAGCATAGCGATGATCACACTGCCCAGGGGCGGGATGACCGTTCGGAAGGCCTGCGGCAGAACCACTTCGCTCAAGGTCTGTCCGAAGCTCAGGCCCACTGCGCGCGCGGCTTCGGCCTGTCCGACGGGAATCGTCGAGATCCCCGACTTCAGCGTCTCCGCAACGAAGCACGCGGTGTAGGCGATAAGAGCGATCGTGGCGTAGACGAAGGAGTTGAACGAACTCGTCGACCCGAATCGGATGTCGAGGAACGGCAGTCCGAATGCACAGAAGAACATCACGAGCGTCAGCGGAGTGTTCCGGACGACGTTGATGTACGTCGACGCGGCGATGCGCAGCACCGGGGTCGGTGAGACCCGCATGGCGGCGAGTACCGTACCGAGGATCATCGATCCGATCAGGGCGACGGTGAAGAGTCTGATCGTTCCCCACGCGCCGGAGAGGAACATCTGGAGAAGCTCCAGGAAATCCATGGCAGATTCCTTAATCGATGCGAGGGCACCGCAGCCGGTGCCCTCGCATCATGTCAATCTGTGGACTGGGTCAGTAGCGGTCGACCTTGGGCATGTCGACACCATCGGTGGATCCGAGTGTGTATTCGAATGCCTTCTTCCAATCGCCGTTGTCCATGCCCTTTTCCAGAGCATCGTTGACTGCGTCCCGCAGAGCCTTGTCGTCCTTGGGCAGACCGACGCCGTATGGCTCTTCGGTGAATGGCTTGCCGACGACCTTGAATTCGCCTTCGTACTGCTTGGCGTAGCCGCGCAGAATCGCGTCGTCGGTGGTCACCGCATCGACGGAGCCCGACTGCAGGTCGGTGACGCACTTCGAATATGCGTCATACGTGACGAGTTCGGCCTTCTTGTACTTGTCCTTGATGTTCTGCGCAGGAGTCGAACCGTCGACGGAGCAGACCTTCTTGCCATCGAGGTCCTCGGGACCGGCGATGTCCGAATCGGCCGCCACGAGGAGGTCCTGACCTGCCACGTAGTAGGGACCGGCGAAATCGACGACTTTCTTGCGCTCATCGTTGATCGTGTAGGTGGCCACGATCATGTCGACGTTGCCCTGCTGCAGGAAGGGCTCACGGTTGGCCGAGACGGTCTCCGTGTACTTGATCTGGTCGGGCTTGAAGCCGAGCTGCGCGGCGACCATCTTCGCGATCTCGATATCGAAGCCCTCGGGCTCCTTCGACCCGGCAGAGACGTTTCCGAGTCCCGGCTGGTCCTTCTTCACGCCGATCGTGATCTCACCGGCGTCTTTAGCGGCCTTCCAGGTCTTCGAATCGGCGATGTCCGCGCTTTCGTTGACCTTGTATTCGGGGGCTTCCGCCTTGGCTCCGTCGCCGTCGGCAGGTGCGTCCGGGGTTCCGCCCTGGCCGCAGCCGCTGAGTGCCAGCATCCCGATGGCCACCGAGGCGACCGCCAGTCTGAGCTTCTTCATGGTCTCTCCTTGTGAGTGAGTTGGTGCTGTGTGAAAGCGGTGGTTTCAGTTGGTCAGGATCTTCGAGAGGAAGTCCTTGGCTCGGCTGCTCTGGGGATTCGTGAAGAACTCCTCAGGGCCGGCGACTTCGACGATCTCCCCGTCGGCCATGAACACCACACGGTGGGCGGCCTTGCGAGCGAAGCCCATCTCATGTGTGACCACGACCATTGTCATGCCCTCTTCGGCGAGTCCGACCATGACATCGAGGACTTCGTTGATCATCTCCGGATCCAATGCCGAGGTGGGCTCGTCGAAGAGCATCACCTTCGGCTTCATCGCCAGAGACCGGGCGATCGCAACACGCTGTTGCTGACCGCCGGAGAGCTGCGCCGGGTACTTGTCGGCCTGGTGGGCGACGCCGACGCGTTCGAGCAGGGCCATCGCCTGCTTGTCCGCTTCGGCCTTCGGCGTTTTGCGGACCTTGATCGGTCCCAGCGTGACGTTCTCGAGGATCGTCTTGTGGGCGAAGAGGTTGAAGGACTGAAACACCATGCCGACGTCGGAGCGCAGCTGCGCCAGAGCAGCACCCTCGGCGGGCAGCTCCTTGCCGTCGATGGTGATGGTGCCGGAGGTGATGGTCTCCAGCCGGTTGATCGTCCGGCACAGGGTCGACTTGCCCGAACCAGACGGGCCGATGACGACGACGACCTCGCGTTCGGCGATATCGAGATTGACGTTCTTCAGCGCGTGGAAGTCACCGTAGTGCTTCTCGACGCTGCTCAAGGACACCAGTGGTGGTGATTCAGCTCTCATATGTTGAAATCCTAGTGAATATGGGCAGGCAGAAGAACGGCTCACCCGGGGCAGACAGAACTGCAACCGACTTGTGACCTCGGACACGACCCGACTGCAGTTCCTGCCGGGGCGCGCCCTTCGCGCTCAGGCGCCGGCCGAGTGAGCCAGCTTCTCGCCTTCTTCGCGCAACTCGACTTTGCGGATCTTGCCCGACACGGTCATCGGGAACGACTCACGGACTTCGACATAGCGGGGGATCTTGAAGTGAGCGAGCTTGCCGGAGCAGAACTCACGCACCTCCTCGGCGGAGAGTGAGTCGAATCCGTCCTTGAGGATCACCCAGGCCATGAGCTCTTCGCCGTACTTCTCGTCGGAGACGCCGACTACCTGGACGTCGCGGATCGCGGGATGGTGATAGAGGAACTCCTCGACCTCTCGCGGGTAGACGTTCTCTCCGCCTCGGATGACCATGTCTTTGATCCGTCCGGAGATGTCGACGTATCCGTCATCATCCATGATCGCCAGGTCGCCGGTGTGGATCCACCGGGCCGAGTCGATGGTCTCCGCAGTCTTGTCAGGCTGATTCCAGTAACCGAGCATGACGGCGTATCCGCGAGTGCAGAATTCGCCCTTCTGACCGCGCGGCACAGCTTGGCCCGTGACGGGGTCGGCGATCTTGATCTCCAGATGGGGCATGACTCGCCCCACGGTCTCGGTGCGTTTCTGCAGTGAGTCATCCACACGGGTCATCATCGACACGGGTGCGGTCTCCGTCATTCCGTAGCAGATGGCGACCTCGGACATGTTCATATCGTCGATGACTCGGCGCATCGTGTTGACCGGGCAGGGTGATCCCGCCATGACACCGGTGCGCAGAGTGGAGAAATCGAACTCGGAGAATCGGGGATGCTCGAGTTCGGCGATGAACATCGTCGGCACTCCGTAAAGGGAGGTGGCCTTCTCCTCAGCCACTGCCGCCATCGTCGCCACCGGGTCGAAGGCCGGTGCCGGCAGCACGACCGCGGCGCCGTGGCTGAGCGCGGCGAGGTTGCCGATGACCATTCCGAAGCAGTGGTAGTACGGCACGGGAACGACCACGATGTCGGCGGGTGCGTAGGAGAGCATCTCGCCGATGAAGAAGCCGTTGTTGAGGATGTTGTGGTGGCTGAGCGTCACCCCCTTGGGGAATCCGGTTGTGCCTGAGGTGTACTGGATGTTGATCGGATCGTCGGCAGAGAGATCGTCGATGACCTGCTGCAGCCGCACCGCGTACTTCGCTGCAGTGTCTTCGAGCATCTCACGCCCCTGCCCGATGAGGTGGGCGAAGGACTCGCGCTCGCCCACTGTGACGCCGCCGATGAGATCGTCGGAGACGGTGTCGAGGAAGACGAGGTCGAGGGCCGGGACCTTGGCGGCCACCTCCGTGGCGATGGCGTGGAAGTCCGAGTGCGGAGGAGCGACGATCTGCGAGATCAGCAGGCTCATTCCGGACTGTTCGACGACGAACTCGAGTTCGTGGCTGCGGTAGGCGGGATTGACGTTGACGAGGATCGCCCCGATCTTCGCCGTGGCGTACTGGACGAGCGCCCATTCCCCGACGTTCTGCGCCCAGATTCCGACCCGGTCGCCCTTCTTCACCCCCCGTTCGAGGAGACCGATGGCCAGCGCGTCGGTATCACGATCGAAGTCGGAGTAGGTCCACCGCCGGTTCGAATGCCGGTCGACCAATGCCAGCGCTTCGGGATTCTTCGCTGCTGTGCGTTTGATGTGCTCGGCGATGGTGATCCCGAGCAGCGGTTCTGTCGATGTTCCCGACGAGTAGGACAATTCGGACACTGCGGTGTGCTCCCTTGCAAGTCGATCTTCATTGTGACTGATTGCACATTATTCCGTCCCGGTCCCGCATGCAAAAGCTGGTGAGGAATTCGGCGCCCTCACCTGTGGCTTCGGGGTCGACCTGACCAATAGGAGCGGAGTAGGCAACTGCCCCGTTCTCCACCAGGACAAGGGAATCGGCCAGGGCCGTGACGTCATCGACGTCATGGGTGATCAGCAGCGCGCTGCGCCCTTGGAGCAACTGGGCCAGCACCTGCCTGGTCTTGACCGCCACGTCCACATCGAGTGCGGCCAGCGGCTCGTCGAGCAGCAGCAGCTTCGGTTCGACGACGAGTGCACGAGCCAAAGCGATGCGAGCCGCCTGGCCGCCGGAGACGGCGTCGGGCCTGCGGTTCGCGCACTGTCCCACGCCAAGGCGGTCGAGCATCGCCTGTGCCTGTTCATGTGCGCAGCGGCGAGTGGAACCGTGGGCTCGCAGACCGAAGCTGACATTGTCGATGACGTTGAGATGCGGAAACAGGAGGGGATTCTGCGCGAGGTGGACGATTCCGCGGTCGTGGATGGGCGGCCACAGGCCGGCCGCGATGTCGAACACCGTGTCCTGCCCGATTCGCAGTCGTCCCGAATCGGGTGTGAGAGCGCCGGTGAGCACGTGGAACAGAGTGGACTTTCCGGCCCCGTTGCGGCCGATGATCGCTGTGGTCCCGGGCAGGCCGGACGTGAGATCCAGCTCGATTCCGCGGGCTTTCAGCCGGACTTCGGCGCTGATTTCCGCCGTCGACTTCATGTGGTCCTGGGACCGTGGCTCGGGGTTCGACTCTCCCCCACGGCTTCGCGCGGTGTCGGCGGAGTGCAGAGCCGCCTCGGTGGGGGTGGGTGTCGAGGTGGTGTGTGAGGATTTCAGCTCAGGAGCGTGCGGGGACCGGTAGGCCAGGATGATGATGAGGACGGCGATGATGATGAGCAGGAGCGAGAGACCGATGGCAGCCTGCGGGTCGGATTCGCGCACAAGGTAGATCTGCAGAGGCATCGTCCGGGTGACACCGGACAGCGATCCGGCGAAGGTCAGCGTCGCCCCGAACTCACCGAGTGAGCGTGCGAAGCACAGGACGGCTCCTGTGATGATTCCGTGCCTGAGCAGCGGCAGGGTGACCGTGAAGAACACGCGGTTGGGTTTCGCACCGAGCTCGGCGGCGGTGAGCTCATAGCGACGGCCGAGCCCCGCGGTCGCGGTCTCGACGGACATGACCATGAACGGCAGGGATACGAAGACCTGTGCCATGATCACCGCCGAGGTGGTGTAGGCAAGGCTGAGGCCCGCCGATTCGAGTCCCCCGCCGAGGATCGCCGACCGACCCCAGGTGTAGAGCAGGGCGAGGCCGCTGACCACCGGCGGAAGTACGAGGGGAAGCAGGATGAGGGTGCGCACGATGCGCTGACCGGGGAACGCCCGGGTGGCGAGCAGGTGCCCGAGGGGAAAGCCGATGAGGACGCTGATGAGCGCCGATGTAACCGAGGTCAGCAGGGACAACTGCATCGCCAAACGGGATTCCTCGGCGGTGATCACAGTGAGCAGGCTCTGCGGGTCGACTCGGGTGAGCATGCCGATGATCGGCAGGAGCAGGAACACAATCCCGATGAAGGCGGGCAGCCACAGCCAGCCGGGAATCAGGGAATCCGTTCGGCGTCGCCTCGGCGGCCGGTGCGGAGAGGTCGCCTGCCGGGTCGGGGTCGCCTCAGGGCGAGTTGGGGACGGTGCGGGCATGGTCAGCCTGCGGCGAATCCGGCGTCGCGCAGCAGCTTCTGGGCCGTGTCGGAGCCGAGGAACTTCACAAAGGCGTCGGCTTCGGCCTGGTTCTCGCTGGCCTTGACGGTGGCAGCGGGGTAGTTGTTGATGACCTTGTCGGCGCCGTCGAGTTCGACCTGTTCGACATCGCCGTCGGCGCGCGCGATATCGGTGACGTAGACGATTCCGGCATCAGCCTGTCCGGCGCTGACCTTGCCGAGGACATCGGTCACGGAGTTCTCCTCGCTGACCGGGTCGAGAGTGACATCATTGAGCCCGGCCCATTTCCCCGTTGCGGCCCCACAGGGCACTTGGGGTGCGCAGACGACGAGGTCATTCCCCGTGAAGTCCTCCGAGCTCGCGATCGCCTTCGGATTGCCGTCGGCCACGGCCAGGGTGAGCGTGTTCGAGGCGAACATCTCGGGGGTGCCGGCGAGCAGGTCGTCGGATGCCAGAGTGTCCATGGTCTTCTCATCGGCGGTGGCGATGACGTCGGCAGGGGCGCCTTCGGAGATCTGGGAGACGAGGTCGGAGGAACCGGCGAAGGAGAACTTCACCTCGGGAGCGTTCGCATCGGCTGCTGTGAACTCGTCGGCGATGTCCTCGAAGACCTCGGTGAGCGAGGCCGCGGCGAAGACTGTGACCTCAGCCGGCTGGTCAGATTCGGCCTCAGCGTCCGGTCCAGAGGTGCAGGCGGTCAGGGTCAAGGCTGCGACGGTGCAGAGCCCCAGGAGGGTTTTCTTCATGCACCCATTGAACCCGCAGATGCGGCTCTGTGTCGACTTCAGTTCCGTTTATGAGACACAGAGGCGCCGTCCTGCGCGGAAATGCTGACTGGTCCTCAGGCGCCCGGGACTGTGTCGATCGAGACCATCGTCGCTTTCACCGAAGCTATCGCGAGGCTTCCCGGTTCGAGGTCAAGTTCCAGGCACGCTTCGGCCGACATCAGCGACACCACACGGAAAGGGCCGCACTGCATGCTCACCTGCGCCATCACTCCGTCGATGCTGACGTCCGTGACGAGACCGGCGAATCGATTGCGTGAGGAACTCACTACTCCGCTGGGATCGGGCAGTCCGCCCGTCGACGATTGGGCGAGTGCGGCGAGTTCGCTGCCTTCGACGACCGCCCGGTTAGAGGCATCCTTGTGCTGGGACAGGCGACCGTCGGCGATCCACCGGCGCACCGTGTCATCGCTGACGCCGAGGAATCGTGCCGCATCGCTGATGCGCAGGCGAGTCACTCGAGAGCACCTACCCATTCGTCGGTGCCGTCGCTGAAGTGCTGGTGCTTCCAGATCGCCACCCGAGCCTTGACTTCGTCGATGAGTTCGGAGCAGGCGAGGAATGAATCCTGCCGGTGGGCGGAGGCCACGACTGCGACCAGGGCCACGTCTGCGATCGACAGGTCTCCGACGCGGTGGACGACGGAGAGCCTGACCGCGGGGTGGCGGGCCGCGATGTCCGCAGCCACCTCGGCGATCTGATTGCCCGCGAGCGGATGGGCCTCATAGTGCAGACGAGCCACTCCCCGGCCCTCGTCGTGGTCGCGGATGACTCCGGAGAAGCTGACGACGGCACCGCAGGTGTCGGTGAGGACCTCGGGTTCGAGCTCTGCGGTGGAGATCGGGGATTCAACGACTCCCGTGGTCACGACTGTCCCGGTGCTCATGATTCCCGTGTCCAATCTCCGCTCTTCCCACCGGTCTTCTCGACGACCTTGATGTCACCGATGACGGCTTGGTTGTCGACGGCTTTGATCATGTCGAAGATCGTCAGCGCGGCAGTTGTCACGGCCGTCAGGGCTTCCATTTCGACGCCGGTCTTCGACACGGTCTTCACCGCAGCAGTGATGGCCACCGCGTCATCGCGGAGTTCGAACTCCACATCGATTCCCGTGAGTGGCAGCGGATGGCACAGAGGGATGAGGTCGGAGGTGCGCTTGGCACCCATCACCGCGGCGATCCGAGCCACGGGCAGGGCATCGCCTTTGGGCAGTCCCGCCTCGGCGATGAGGTCGATGACCTCGGGGCGGGTGGTGATGAGGCCGGCGGCGACGGCTCGGCGCTTCGTGACGTCCTTGTCGCCGACGTCGACCATCTGAGCGGTTCCGGATACGTCGACGTGGCTGAGTTTCATGCGATCTTCCACGTCATCAGCCTATCTCCCGCAGCTGAGTACGGATCGTCTGCGCTCTCGTCCTCGGGAGGGACGAAGACGAGGTGGGTGGCTTCGGCATAGCTGTGGAGTAGGTGGGAACGGGAGTCGCCGACGAACTCGAGGCCCGCCTCAGTGAGTCTGGCGCGGCGCACCTGGAGCTTTCCTGCCGGAGGGGCTTCGTCGAATCCGTGAGCCAGACGGTGGTAGCCGACCTCCCGAGGAGCCTCGTGACCGGCCAGACCGAGCAGCGCGGGACGGATGAAGAGCTCGAAGCTGATGAGTGCGCTCACCGGGTTGCCGGGCAGGGCCACCCACGCGTGGTCGGCCAGCCGTCCGCAGCCCTGCGGTCTCCCGGGCTGCATGGCGATGGGTTCGAACGTCATCGAGGAGTCTGCGTCGAGTTCGGCAGCGAGTTTGACGACTTCGTGTGCCCCCTTCGAGATTCCGCCCGTGGAGATGACGAGTCCCGCGTCGCTGCTGCGCACTCGGTCGAGCAGCTGCTGCGGGTCGTCGGGGACGAACGCAACGTCGGTGTCGACACCGAGGCGACGCAGCCCAGCCGTGAGCGTCACGGAATTCGCGTCGTTGATCCCTGCAGCCGCCTCGGCCGCGATCTCGTCTCCGGTGCTCACGACGAGGACGCGCGGCAGGCCGAGCACGGGCAGTTCATTCACCCCGCATGCGGCGGCCACGCCGAGGTGGGCCGGCGTCAGCACGGTGCCTTCGCTCAGTACGGTCTGACCGTTGCGGACATCGGAGCCGCGGCGACGGACGAATGTTCCCGGCGCTGGTTCGACCTCCGGATCGATGGTCACCGTCTCGGCACCGAAGCACCCCGGTGAGGTGTCCTCGATCTTGACGACCAAATCGGCGCCCGCCGGCAGCGGTGCCCCGGTCATGATCTCCACTGCAGTGCCCGGTTGCACGGCCTCTCCGCGTGCTCCCGCGGCGACGCGGCCGCGCACGGGGATGGGGTGTCCGCGCATCTCCTCCACGGTGGTGGCGGCTAGGGCATAGCCGTCCATGCTCGAGTTGTCGAAACCGGGCACGTCGATCGGCGATTCCACATCGGCGGTCAGCCGCCTCGGCGCCTCCAGCAGGGAACCCAGCGGCAGGTTCGCCGTTTCGGTCAGTGGCGCGATCGTCTCGAATACCCGCTCACGATGCATCTTCGCTGTAGTCATGGGACGATGATATCGACACGCTTTTCAAGGAGGATGACGCAATGGAGAAGATCGGCCTGCCCATGCCGGTGCTGAGAACTCCGACGGTCGACCCGGGCGAGGAGTTCACCGCCCACAGCGAGGATGCTCTGCTCGACACTTTCGATCGGCGCGCCCGCGACCTCCGCATCTCACTCACGGACTTCTGCAACCTGCGCTGCACCTACTGCATGCCGGAAGAAGGCGTCGAGTTCATGTCTCGCGATTCGGCCATGTCCGGTGACGAGATCGTCCGGTTCGTGCGCATCGCGGTGGAGAAGTTCGGAGTCGACCAGGTGCGGTTCACCGGCGGCGAACCCCTCACCCGCAAGGACATCAACGACATCATCGCCGGTGTCGCGGCATTGGAGCCGCGGCCGAACATCGCACTGACGACGAACGCGATCGGCCTGGACAAACGTGCCGCAGGGCTGAAAGAGGCGGGACTCGATCGCATCAACGTCTCGCTAGACACGATCGATCCGGAGACTTTTCAGACAATGACCCGGCGCCCGTTCCTCAAACGGGTGCTCGAGGGCATCGACGGCGCGAAGGCCGCCGGACTCGACCCCGTGAAGATCAATGCCGTGCTGCTGCCGGGGGTCAACGATGCACAGGCGCCTGACCTGCTGCAGTGGTGCCTCGAGCAGGACCTGAGCCTGCGGTTCATCGAGCAGATGCCCTTGGACGCCGGCCATTCCTGGGACCGGACGTCGATGATCACCGCCGCCGATATCTTCGCCCTCCTCGAACCCCGGTTCGTCCTCACTCCGGATTCGGCGCCGCGAAACGGCGCCCCTGCCGAGAAGTTCCTCATCGCCGATCGACGGCGACCCGACACGATCCTCGGTACCGTCGGCATCATCGCTTCGGTCACGCGTCCGTTCTGTGCTGACTGCACCCGCACACGGCTGACGGCGGAGGGACGGGTGCGCACCTGTCTGTTCTCCCGAACCGAGGTCGATCTGCTCACTGCGATGCGCGATGGGGCCTCGGACGAATCGATTGCGAACCTGTGGAAGGGCGCGCATTGGAAGAAGCTCGCCGGTCATGGGATGGACACGGATTCGTTCGAGCAGCCGCAGCGTCCCATGAGCGCCATCGGAGGATAAGTGCCCACCATCACCGTTCGGTTCTTCGCCGCAGCCCGGGAGGCCTTCGGCGCCCGCGAAACACAGATCCGTGCCGGATCCGTCGATGAGCTCGTGGACACCCTCGCCGAGGCAGCCGACCCCCGAGCCGCGACCGTGCTGTCGCGCTCGAGCTTCCTGGTCAACTCCGTGGCCACGACCGACCGGTCCGTGGTCCTGTCCGATGGCGACACCGTCGATGTCCTTCCGCCGTTCGCCGGCGGGTGAGACTCTGCTCCGACCGGTGAGCTGAAGTTTCGTCAGCTCCGTTGCGGTGCCGGTTGGGACAGAAACGCGAGGTAGCCGCCGTTGACCGATGACACTGCGATGTCGTGTGAGCGTAACTGTGCTGCCGCCCTCGCTGAGCGCACTCCCGACCGACAGTAGAGCGCAATCCCCGGTGACCGTGACGCATCCGGCCGAATCGGCGAGTCGATCTGATCAGTCGTGTCAGTCGTGGTGGTCAGCGGCAGTCTTCCGGGGTCGGCCAGCAGCTCATCCATCGGAATGTGGATCGCGCCGGGGACCATTCCCGCGGCGACTTCGTCGTCATCGCGAATGTCGACGAGGACGCTGTTGCTTTCGATGTCCGCCCAGGTGAGGGTAGCCGGACCCAGGGCGTTCTCGCCTGCATTCGCATCGCCGGCGCGCTCTGCAGAATCGCCGTCTGCCACGTCGGAATCGAACGCGTGCTGGGTGTAGTCGGCGAAATGCTGTTCGAGGTCGGTCACCGAAGGTCTGCCGGGGATCGGCTGGACGGGGACGGTCTCCCATCCGGCGTCGAGGCTGCTGTGGATGGCCACGCTGTTATACAGCGGCGTGCCGATTCCGGTGAGCACCTTGATGGCCTCCATCGCCATGGCCGAACCGATGCTTCCGCACAGGGGTCCGAGGACTCCGGCGACCGAGCAGTCGGGAACGCTGCCAGGGGCGGGGACTTCGGGGTAGAGGTCTCGCAGAGTGGCACCGTGCTTGGCGTCGAAGACGGCGACCTGCCCGTCGAAACCGAGGATGGTCCCCCAGACGAGTGGGAGCCCGAGAATCTCACAGGCGTCGTTGGCAAGGTAGCGGGTAGCGAAGTTGTCGCTGCCGTCGATGACGATGTCGACGCCGTCGAAGAGGCCGAGAGCGTTGTCCGGGGTGAGCAGCTGGGGAATCGTGCGGATTTGGACCGACGAGTTGATTCCGTTCATCCGTTCCTGGGCGGAATCGATTTTGCGGGTGCCGATGGCCGCCTCGGAGTGGATGACCTGTCGATGCAGATTGCTCAGCTCGACGATGTCGGGATCGACCACTGTGATCGTGCCGATGCCGACTGCCGCAAGGTAGCTGAGTATCGGGGCACCGAGGCCACCCGCTCCGATGACGAGGACATGTGAGTCAAGCAGTGCCGCCTGCGCGCTTTCGCCGAATCCGGACAGTCGGATCTGCCGGGCATATCGGGCCCGGTCGGCAGGGTCGAGGCGCGATGTGGACATACTTCTATCCTAATGCGGCCGCTCTTGTTGTGGCTGAGCTGTCCAGTCGTCAGCACTCGAGGTAGTCGATGACCGTGCCCGCGTTCAGACTTTCGTCGCCTTGCGGGGAATCTGTGGCGCGCGGGATTCTGATGATCACATCGGCGGTGGCGAAGTCAGGCAGTCTGGCCCGGTCCGCGGCGAGGATCTCCCCCGACTCTGTGAACGTGCCGGGTCGGAAGGTGACGGCATTGCCGTGTCGCCGAAGACCTGAACCCGTAAGAATGCCCTTCCGCCATCTCTGCCGCAGATTCTGACCCGTCATCAGTGAGCCGACGAAGAGGTGGAAGGCGACAAAGGCTCCCTGTGGAGTGCCGGGCAGATGGATCATCGGCAGCGCGCCGAAGCGTCCGTATCCCTGAGGGGACCCGGGTCGCATCTCGAGTCGGCGGAAAGTCGAGTGGTCGGGTTCCAGGGCCTGGCGGACGACTTCGAAGGCGCCGGCGCTGATTCCGCCGGTCGTCACGACGAGGTCGGCCTCGGCCTGCATTCTCGTGAGTACGCTCAGCAGCTCGTCGGCATCGTCGCTGCTCGTGGCTTCGATGGGTTCGGCGCCGAGCCCGCGAGCGGCCGCGGCGAGCATCGGCAGGTTCGAGTTGAAGATCGAGGCGGTGGTCGCCTCGGTGCCCGTCTCCCCCGTCTGATTCGCGCCATGGATTTCGTCTCCCGTGACGATCAGGCCGATGCGGGGAGTGCGGAGCGTTTCGACCTCGCCGATGCCGAGCATGGCGAGAGCACCGACCCCGGCGGCAGTGATCCGCTCCCCTGCGGGCAGGACGATGTCACCGCGGTTCATGTCCTCACCGATAGGGCGGATGTTCCACCCCGGAGGCACAGGACTGGGAAGGGAATCGATCTTGATGGCGTAGGGGGCCGGCCCGGTCTGTCGGGCGTCGGTCAACTCGACGGGGACCACCGCCTCGGAGTCGGTGGGGACCGGAGCTCCGGTCATCACCCGCACCGCACACCCCGGCTGCAGAACGTTGACGCCGTGACCGGCGGGGGTATCCCCGACGACTCGGATGGTCTCGCCGTTTCGGGCGGAGGCCAGCGCCGCCTCGTCGAGGGCGAACCCATCCATCGCCGAGGCGGCGAAGTCAGGTACCGCTCGTGGAGCCGTGACGACCGACGCCGTGGTGCGGCCGGCGGCGTTGCGCACCGGAGTCGTCTCAGGGCGCAGATCCGGTGCGAGATCGGCGATGAGCTCGGAGTAGTCCTCTGGGTCCAATGATGTCCTTCCCTCGAGTCGATCCTACTGGTGAATCGATGCAGGCCAGGCGCCGATCGTTCGGTGCAGTTCGCACTGGGTTCGTCTACAGTGTGGAGCGTGGACACTGACCGGGCAGTAACCATCGCACCCTCACAGCTGAAACCGCTCAGCTGGGAGGCCGCAGCGACTGCCCTCTTGGCCATCTCGGCGGTCCTGCTCTTCGGTCTGGGAACCACGTTTCCGCAGGTCCGCGCCTTCGGATATGCTCCGATGCTCGCGGCACTGGCGATCGGGTGGAGTGTCAACCGGAGCTTCGCTCGGGATCTCAGCATCATCGCCGGGTGTCTCGCGCTCATCTCGGCGATCTCGGTCGAAGCCGATATCTCCTGGACGAATATCGCCCGCATGGGCGTGGTGCTGTCTGCCGTCGTCATCGGCCCGTGGCTGGTGACCCGGTACGGTTTCGACGACCAAACGATCCAGTTTCCTCTGCGACTCGGTCAACCGTGGTCAAGACTCGAGTGGGCGTGGCTGGTCTTCGTCGTCGTGGTCGCTTGGGCGGTGCTGCCGCAGTACTTCATGCGCACCGGGGTCTATCTCAACTGGCCGCCGCTGACGAACTGGTCGGAGATCATCCGTCTGTTCTTCGGGGTGAACGCCGTGGGCATCTGGGATGAGCTGTTCTTCATCTGCACGGTCTTCGCCTTGCTGCGCAAGCACTTCTCGTTCTGGATCGCGAACGTTTTCACCACGATCATCTTCGTCTCGTTCCTCTGGGAACTCGGCTACCGATCGATCGGACCGCTGCTGACGATTCCGTTCGCGCTCGTACAGGCCTTCATCTTCACCCGCACGAAGTCACTGCCCTATACGGTCACGGTGCATCTGCTCTTCGACGCGCTCGTGTTCCTCACGATCGTCCACGCCCACCACCCTGACGCGCTGCCCATCTTCATCGGAGTCTGACTGATTCATCGACGTCAGTCATCCGTCCCACCACACACTCGCGGCGCAACGCGCTGAAACAACACCAACGGTGAGGGATGGCCGCCGGAAACGACGAAGGCCCCTCAGAGCCAGTGGCTCGAAGGGGCCCTCGAACTGCGTCGGTCAGTCGCGCAGGAGCTCCATCAGCGGATTCCGCGCAACAGTTTGAGCATCGGCTTCGTGAGCGTCAGCGCCAGCAGACCGAGTACGACCGTCGTTCCACCGACCGACAGCCAGTACGGTGCCTGATTGGCGGTGTCGAAATATCCGCCAAGCACACCGGACATTGCCGTGCCGACGCCCGAGGCGAGGAAGAATACGGCGATCATCTGCGACTGGAAGACCTTAGGTGCGACCTTCGTGGAGAACGAGAGTCCGACCGGCGAGATGAGCAGCTCGCCGAAGACGAATACGGCGAGGGTCAGACATACCCACAACAGCGGGGTCTCATTGGGGCCGGCCTCAGCGAAGGGCAGGAACATGAGGAAGCCGATGCCGATGAGCACGAGGGACAGTCCGGCCTTCACCGGCGTCGAGATCTGCTTGGGACCGAGCTTCATCCACATCGTCGCGAACAGCGGCGCGAAGACGATGACGAAGAACGCAGGGATCAGCTGGATCCAGTTGATCGGCATCTCCCAACCGAAGATCGAACGGTTGAGCTGCGTGTCCGAGTACACGGTCAGAACACCGAAGATCTGCTGGTACATCGACCAGAACACCACGACCGTGATGAAGAACGGGATGTAAGCGAGGACGCGTGAGCGCTCGTCGGAATTCGTCTGCGGCGAATTGTGCATGACGATGAAGTAGCAGGCGGCCGCACCGGCAGAGATTCCGGCGATCCACCAATCGAGGTTCTCAGGGGTGACGATCTTCGTCATCCACAGGATCACTGCGAGGAGAACGACGACGACGATGGCCACGATGAAGAGGTAGAGCTTCTTCTTCGGCAGCGGATTGACGGCAACATGAGCCTCCGGCGGCAGGCTCTTGCGACCGGTGAAGTAGATGATGAGACCGAGGGCCATTCCGACCGCGGCGGCCCCGAATCCGTAGTGGAATCCGATGTTCTTCTGGAGGAGGCCGGTGAGCAGCGGGCCGAGGAGTGCGCCGATGTTCACGCCCATGTAGAAGATGGTGAAGCCGGCGTCACGGCGCGGGTCCTTCTCATCGTAGAGTTCGCCGACGAGCGCCGAGGCGTTCGCCTTGAGACCGCCTGAGCCGAGTGCGACGAGGATGAGGCCGGCAGCCACTCCCCGAAACCGGGGATGAGTGCCAGGCAGATGTGGCCGATCATGATGATGATCGCAGAGTAGAAGAGGACCTTCTCCGCTCCCGCGAGGCGATCGGCGATCCAGGCGCCGAGGATGGTGGCGAGGAAGACGGCACCGCCGTATGCACCGACGATTCCCACGGCTGTGCCCTGCTCCATCCCCATACCACCGTCGGTGACGCTGAAGTAGAGGTAGAGGGCAAGAATGCCGTTCATCCCGTAGTAGGAGAAGCGCTCCCACAGTTCCAGGCTGAAGAGCTGCATGAGCGGCAGAGGGTGTCCGAAGAAGCGAGTGTCGCTGCGGATGGCCTCGACCGTCGAGGTGCTTGAAGACATTGTGTGCTTTCCGTAGTGGTGTGAAAGGCCACGATCGGTGGCGCAGTTCACGATGGACCAGCGGACATCCTACTCCTCGGTCATGCCGTGGTCACACCTGGCAAGGGCTGGGACACGCCGTCCCAAAAAGCGGAATGTAGAAGTGATTCAGGTCTCGTCTTCAGCCTCTGTCACACGCTGCCGTGACGGCTTGGCAGCCCTCCGATCGTCGCGTCTTCCGACGAACAGATTGAGCAGACCGGCGCACAGGACGATCACCGAGGCGGCCACCGGAACAGCCATCGCCACAGCCGTTCCCCGATCCTCGGCGAGGATGCCGTTGATCGCCGAGGATACCGACTGACCGACGATGATCGCCGATCCCGCCATCGACATCACCGTCGCCGACCGTCCGAGCGGTGCCCGTTCGGCAGCGAGGCTGAAGAGGGTGACGAGACTCGGCCCGATTCCCGTGCCCATGAGCAGCAGCGCCATGACGATGACCGGCATCGATTCCGTCGACGCGAGGATGACCGATCCCGTGACAAGAACGGGCGCGAAGCACAGCAGCCGTGCCCACAGCGCGAACGCTGCGGGGAAGAGCGCCACCGAGATCGCGAGCACGGCAGAGCCGATGCCCATGACCCCGTAGATGAGACCGGCCTCCTCGGGCCGTCCGATGTCGTTGGTCAGGGCGGTCAGAGCAGTGAGCGTCGAGCCGAACACCATACCGACGCCGAAGACGCCGAGGATGATGACGAAGACTCCGGCCGTGAAGATGTCCTTCGCCGGTGCACGCTCGCCGAGACTGTGCGACGTCCCGGTCCGCCGTGCCCGCCCCGTCGGGTGCAGTGCGAAGGCGGACACGAAGACCAGGGTCATCACGATCGCCCCGATGATGGGGGCCACCGGGGTGAAGAAGGTCGCCAGCAGACCGACGAGGAACGGCCCGAAGACGAAGATGACCTCATCGGCGGCGGATTCGTAGGCCATCGTGGCGTTGAGCACCTTCGGCCGCCTCGGCGACGGCAGCACCGTCATGACGATGTCGACGATGCGTGAACGCGACATAGGTGCGACCTGAGGCGAGGTGGCACCGATCGCGAAGGCGGCGATGAAGACGACTGAATCGGGCAGCGGACTGAACACGACCCACGCCATGAAGGTCAGCGCCGCACAGTTGAGGAACCCGACGATCAGCAGCACGTAGCGCTGCCCCCACCGATCGGCGGCCGCTCCGATGAAGGACCCGAACAGGGCCGTTCCCAGTCCGACCATGGCGGAGTTGATTCCGCCCAAGCTCAGCGATCCGCGGCCGGCCACAACGAGAGTGAGGACTCCGACGACGATCATGGCGAACGGCATGCGGGCGACGAATGCAATCGGAAAGTAGGTGCGTCCGACGGCCGAGAACAGTGTCGGTGAGGACTGCTGTGCGGCGGTGGGCCGAACCGATGCGGGTATATCGCTGTCTGTCATATCAATCCAGTTTCTGCTCCCGCTTATCCGGGAGGTCGTGCCGCCGTGGCGACCTGGATCAAATCACTCGGTAGGTGCACGCAGTTGTTCTTGAGAAAGTCGAACCGAAAGGCTCACCTTCAGGCTACTGCCTTTGGCCGCCCGTTTCGAGTGGGATCACGTCAGGCGACGTTGAGTTTCATCACCATGGCACGGACCTCATTCCCATCCCCGACTCAGTAAGAACGCAGATCGGTCTGCAAGGATGACGCCTATGAACTTCTTGTCTCGCGTCATCGTCAACGCATGTGCGATCTGGGTGGCGGCCTGGATTCTGCCGGGTGTGACGATCACAGGGAATCGGGTCGTCGAGGAACAGGCTGGCGCAATTCCGGCGATGATCATCTCCTACCTCGTCATCGGCCTCATCTTCGGTCTGGCGAATGCCTTCATCAAACCGATCCTCAGCTTCGTCTCGGCCCCCATCACGTGTCTGACCCTGGGACTGTTCTCCATCGTCATCAACGCGATCATGTTGGCGCTGACGAGTTGGCTCAGTGGGTTCACGCCGTTCGAGTTCACCATCGATTCGTTCTTCTTCTCCGCCATCCTCGCCGCGATCATCGTCTCGATCGTCTCGGCCCTGCTCGGATGGCTGGTCCCGGAGCGAAGTGCCGAACGCGACCGAAGATGAGCAAATTCCTCTACGCGATGTAGACTGTTGCTGAGAGTCAGCTGACCACCAGAAACATCGCCGGAGGAGACTATGTCCGATATCGCAGCACCGAAGAGAACCCGCAATTCCGCATCGTTTGCCGATGTCATCGTCTTCATCTTCGCATTCGCGCTCTTCCTGTTCGGGCTCTACCTCTTCGGAGCCGCGTTCGCTGCACCTGAGGGAACCGAGTTCTGGGTGTTCTGGGGCGGACTGCTCGCGTCGAGCTTCGCGTTCCTCGTGCCGATCGTCTACCGCTGGGCTCGCGACTCCCGCCGCTGATCTCCAGGCCGCTTGACGACGAAGGGCCGTTGCGCTGAAGCGCAGCGGCCCTTCGTCGATTCAGCGGCCTTCTTCTCGGTCTACCTCTCGTCGATCCGCTGGTGACAGAATTCCATGATCGCCGAGGCGGCTTCGACAGACCGCTCATAGTGCACAAGGTGACCCACCCCGCCCAGTTCCACGAACTCGGCGTCGGAGAGTTCGGCGACGAATGCGCGGGTAGGACCGATCGGGGCGATCGCATCCTTGTCGCCGGCGATGACGAGCGTGGGCATCGTCAGGTGGTCGGCCACCTCGGTGACGGTGTGCGCCACGGACGTGGCGAAGGCCTCCGACAGGGACTGCCGGTCGGCAAAAGACGAGAAGTGTCGCCCGTGCTGATCATGGATGTACCGACGCAGGCCGGGGTCGCGGGTGGTGGCCATAGCCACGCTCATGGCCCGTACGATGAGCAGGTTGCTCAGCAACGCGCGGCCGGCTCGTTCGGGAAGTCGCGCTCCCAGGGCGTAGTAGGCACGGGTGACCGCGGTGAGGAACCGTGCGGGACCTTCCAGAGCGGGGCTGGTGATCGGATTGATGAGCACGAGCTCGTCGACGAGGTCCCTGTGAGTTGCTACGAGATGGCTGACCAGGATCGACCCGAACGAGTGGCCCACAAGGATCGGTGTCGCGCCCCGCTGCCTGCCCACCTCGGCGCGCAGGGCTAGGAGATAGTCGACGAAGGCGGGGAGAGACGAACCCGATTCCAGCGGAGCCGTGAGCCCGAACCCGGGTAGGTCGGGCACGACCACCTCGCGGTCGGTGATGCTGCCGGCGATGAGGTCCATGCCATGGTGATCTCCACGGAATCCATGCACCATCAGCAGCGGACGCTGACTCCGGTCACCCGGGTAGAGCCACGCGGCCGTGCGATGTGATTCCAGGCGAAGGTCGATCCGCTGCGATTCCCGTGTTCGCACCTCAGTCGACGTCGCTGCTGTGC
This sequence comes from Brevibacterium siliguriense, assembly GCF_900105315.1. Taxonomy (NCBI): domain Bacteria; kingdom Bacillati; phylum Actinomycetota; class Actinomycetes; order Micrococcales; family Brevibacteriaceae; genus Brevibacterium; species Brevibacterium siliguriense. The sequence continues at coordinate 2,680,560 of NZ_LT629766.1, forward strand.
AGTCGACTGACGGCACGACGGGGCACGACCACGACTGGAACGGGCAGAACACGCAGGAGACGACGGGCTCGCGCACCGATCGCGACCTTGCCTCCACGGCCCAGGCGGCTCGAACCGATGAAAGCGAGGTCACCGGCTTGCCAGTCGATGGACTCGGCGGCCTCTTCGATATCGGCTCCGGCCTTGGTTCTCACCTTCGCACGGCCCGAGGCGAGCATCTCCGAAGCGTCGTCGGCGAGAACCGCTCCCCCGTACTGCTCGGCGAATTCTGTGATCTCGGCGACCTCGTCGTCGAAGAGTCCGTCGTTCTCGATCAGAGACAGCAGTCTGAGATCGACATCGAGGCCGACAGCCGATTCGATGGCCGCTCCGATGAGTGACGAAGCTCCGGGTCGCGCACCGTAGAGCGCGGTCACGCGCGTGATCGGTCCGATATCCGACCTGCCTGACGGGGCGAGCACGACGGGCACCGTCGAGGAGTGCAGCAGCGATGACGCGACCGTGCCGATACGCAGCTGGCGCATCAGCGTGGTCGCCCGCGCACCGATGACGATGCCCAGCGCGCCTTCTTTCTCGGCGACCTCCATCAGGCCCTTGGATTCGTTCGCGGCGATGTGGATGCTGCCTCTGGCGCGGACATCGTCGGGGATGAGGGCCAGTGCCTCGTCGAGCCAGTCGTCGATCTGTTGGGCGACGATCCCTGCCCCGTCCTTTGGCACGGCGCTGCCCGCGAGGATCGTCGAGGATTCGGGGCGGACGATGGTGACCACGAGTTCGATCTCGATGGACCGCGCGATCGAAATAGCCAATGAGATCGCATCCCGGCCGCGATCGGTGGCAATGTATCCGACGACCAGGCGCCTGGTGGTAGCGGTCTCTGACATTCTCAACTCCTGAAGCTGCGCGTCCGATTATTGCTCGTCTCCCCTGATTCTACGTCGGCGCCAGCGGCGCTTCGACCTGCCGATTTCGAGAGCCGTCTTTCACCTTCGGACAGCCGAAGTGAAAGTATTTGAGAAAATAATGAACAAAACTCCCACCTGCCGTGAAAGCTGTGCTAAATTCGACAGTGCAATTACGGATTCGCAGACATCACCCTGATTGCACTTTGACAATTGCGGACGTTGACGCCGTCCCCACGAGATCCACGACCATGAAAGGAGAGCAGTGACGATGATGAATTTTCTTGCAGGCCCTGACCTTCGAACGCCTTGGCATGATTATGCTGCCTGCCCGATTGGCGGACAAGGACTCGTCGGCTGATACAGCCGTCTTTCACGTCTTTTCCACCGGCTGGCTTCCGGCCACCGCTGTTCTCTGAGTCACCGGTTGCCTGATTTCCGGCATTCTTCACGCCCGGCTCGTGTCCAGATCACTTCGGCATGCCTACAGTGCTGTAGCACCGCCAGCCGCCGTCCCTGATCCGGTC